>CAYTZH010000041.1:0-43674 GCA_964442285.1 uncultured Spirochaetales bacterium
GTGGGCTGTCGGGAGTTCGAACAGATCGAGGTGGAGGGGTTCCTGATGGATCCCCGCGCCACGAAGTGGAGTGAGTTCCGCGCCCACTACGCCCAGTGCGCCGACTGCGCCTCCGCCGTGACCGCGTGGAAGCAGCTCCGGCAGAGCGCCGCCGCCTCCGCCCCTGCACCCGCCTCCACCTCCGACGCCGAGGCGACCCGCCTCCACCAGGCCGAGCCCCAGCCGCGGCAGATCGGTCCGTACCCGGTCCGGCGTCTGATCGCCGAGGGCGGCATGGCGTGGGTGTACGAGGTGGTCGACACGCGCTTCGATGCGCCGCGCGCGCTGAAGCTGCTCAAGCCCCAGGCGGCCGTCGGCGCCGAGTTCCAGCGCTTCGAGCTGGAGGCGGCCGCCCTCGCGCGCCTCAACGATCCGAATCTGATTCCCGTCTACGACTTCGGCGTCGACGAGGCGACCTCCTGCTACTACTACACGATGGCCCTGATCGATGGGCCCACCCTCCAGGCCCGGATCCAGGAGGGGCCCGTCGATCTCGAGGAGCGCGTCGGCTACTTCAAGGACGTCCTGGCCGGCCTCTCGAAGCTCCACGCGAGCGGCATCGTCCACCGGGACATCAAGCCGGCGAACATCCTGCTGACCGGCGACGGCCGCGCCCTGCTGAGCGACCTGGGCATCGCGCGCGACACCGGCTCGAGCGGCGTCACCAAGACCGGCATGGCCATGGGCACCGCGCTCTACATGTCGCCCGAGCAGGCGCGCGGAAAGCCGGTCTCCCCGGCCACCGACGTGTTCAGCACCGGCCTGGCCCTGTTCCAGGCGCTCACCGGACGCTCGGTCTACGACGACGTGGAGCAGGTGGACGCCAACAGCGGCCAGGAGATCTTGATGTATCTCGGCTGGCTCGGGCGCGAGGGACGCGAGCTCACGCTCCGCTTCCCGAAGAGCGTGCCCCGGTCGCTCCAGGAGGTCGTCCGCACCGCCTGCCGCTACGACCCCGAGCAGCGCTATCCCGATGCCGGGTCGATGCTGCGCGCCCTGCAAGACCTCGATCGTTCGCCCCAGCGGGTCGCCCTGCCGCTGCCCGCCGTGCGGCTGCCCTGGCTCGGGGGCGCCCTCGCCGTCGCGCTGCTGGCCGGGCTCGTGGCCCTGGCCGTACCCCCGCTGTGGGAGCGGGCCTTCGGGGGCGACGCCGCAGAGCGCCCGGTCGCCGAGGAGGTCGTGTCCGCTCCCCGGACCGGAGCGTCCGAGCCGGCCGTGACGGAGGTCGCGCCCCCGGCGCCCGAGGCCGACGCAGCGACCCCGGTGGAGGTGGCCGCCCTGGCCCCGGAGCCGGACGCCGCGCAGGCGGCCCGGGAGCGGGAGGCGCGCGAGCGGGCCGCCCGGGAGCAGGCCGCGCGCGAGGCGGCCGCCCGGGAGCAGGCTGCGCGCGAGGCGGCAGCCCGGGAGCAGGCCGCGCGCGAGGCCGCCGCCCAGGCCGCGGCCTCCGACTCCGAGAGCCAGGCCGTCCGCGCCATCTTCACCACCTACCAGAGCGCCTACTCGGCCTGCGACGCGGACCGCCTCGGCGAGGTCTGGGCCATGAGCGGCGACGACCGGCTCGTGATGCGCCTCATGTGCCAGAAGTGCGGCGGCCTCGACGTGGCCGTGCGCGTGGACGACATCCAGATCGGCGCCGATTCCGGCACGATTGCCTTCGAGCAGCGGGTGGCCTGCGAGGCGACCGGAAAGGAGCAGGTGCGCGCGCTCCGGGCCCAGGTGGCGCGCGGCGCCAACGGGAGCTGGCAGATCGCCGAGATCCGCTAGGCGCGGCGCTCCTTCCCGGTGCGTCGCGACGCCTCAGCCGCGGAGCGGCGCCAGGCAGCCCGCGCGTTCCAGCACCTCGTCCAGCTGCGACTTGTCCGACACCGCCGCGTAGCGCGCCCGCAGCGCCGCGAGCGAGCGCGCGTGGTACTTCTGCGGCTTCTGGGTCCAGGTGCCGCTGGCCAGCTCCACCGTGAACGAGTCCTGGCCCGCTTCCAGGGCCGCGGCGTTGGCCACGCTCCAGGGCAGGAACAGGGCGCCCACCTGCCGCTCGAGCAGCGGCATCAGCGTCGCCTCCAGGGCGCTCCAGGGCTCGAATTCCCCCTCGGCCCGCGGCCAGAGCATGCGCTGGACCCAGTCGAGCACGCGCGGTGCGCGCCCTTCGATGAGGGCCCCGGCGGTGGGGTCGGTCCAGGCGTTGTAGACCTGGCCCCAGAGACCGAAGTCGCCGAAGGCCGGGCGAGCTCCGAAGAGATAGGGACGATCCGCCAGGTGGGTCTCGAGCTGCGCCAGCCCCTGCTCGAAGGACGCCTCGATCTGCGGTCCCGTCTGCTCGCTCGAGCCGACGAACCCGACCCGGCCCACCATGCGCTCGCGGATCCCGGTCGCCATCTCCCGGTGCTGGGCCTCGTCGTGGTCGGGCAGCATGCTGCGGGCGATGCGGCCGGCGGTGCAGTCCCGGTCCACGTCCCGCGCCCAGCGCAGGTGGAACATCCACTTGTTGCCCCACTCGTCGCCGAACTCCTCGAGCAGGGCCGAGACGAAGGACGCCACCGGCTCCGCCGGGTGGATCGACGGCTTCGGGTAGGCCTCCTCCAGCCGCTCGAGAATCGGCGTGGAGTCCTGGATCCCCTCGTCCTCGGGGGTCACCACCAGCGGGATCAGCGGCAGCCGCGCGTGCTTCTGGTAGTCGGCCATGGTGGCCGCGTTGCGGATCAGCCAGGTGTGGGGGATCCCCTTGTAGCGGAAGTAGGAGCGGACCTTCACCGAGTAGGGCGAGATCTCGGCTCCGTAGATGCGATAGGCGGCGGAATCGGCGGGGGGCATGGCGCTCCTGGGGTCCGGCCCGGCGGGACCCGAAACCGGCAGCGAGGATGCCACAACTCAGGCCCGGGTGGCGACGAAGAACCCGCCCAGGCCGAGCACGTCCCGGGAGCCGTCCACCCGGAAGCCCTGCTGCTCGAGGGCGTCGCGGAAGCCGTCGTGGTCGAAGCGGTCCTCCAGCGGGTGCTCCAGGAGCCGCCGCACCACGGGGTGGAGGATGAAGCGGGCGAAGATCTCCTCGGCGTAGAGGCGTCCGCCCGGTCGCAGCACCCGGTGGACCTCCGCCACGGCCCGCCGCCAGTCGGGCAGGTGGTGGATGATTCCGAAGTCGAAGACCGCGGCGTAGCGGGCGTCGGGCGCGGCGATGCGGGAGGCGTCCCCGGTGAAGACGCGGACGCGGTTGCCGAAGCGCGCCAGCCGCCGCCGGGCGCGGGCCGCCATGTCGGGATCGAGATCGAAGGCGTCCACCCGCGAGACGCCGAAGTGCTCGAGGATCAGCGCCGTGCCGACGCCGCGACCGCAGCCCACCTCCAGCACCGGGCCGTCGTCCACCCGCCCGCCCAGCGCGAGGAGTCGGGGCACCTCCAGGTAGCGCTGGGCGGCCGCCCGCACCGGGTTGTTCATCATCGCCTTCTCGACGCGGTTGAGCCGCACGGGGTCTCCCGACCTGCAGCCTACGCCAGCAGGTAGCGGGGCGTCCGCTTCCGGTAGGCCGCATAGGCCGCGCCGTAGCGCTCCTCCAGGAAGGCCTCCTCGCGCAGGATCTGCTGGTGGATCGCCAGCAGGGTCACCCCCGCGAAGAGCGCGAAGAAGAGCTCCCCGGTCAGCAGGAAGGTGCCGACGGCGATGCCGTCCAGAAAGACGAAGATCGGGTTGCGGGAGAGGGCGAACACGCCGCCGGTCACCAGCGCGCCGGGCGTGTCCCGGTCGATGCCCACCCGCCAGGACGCCCCGAACGACACCAGGGCCGCCGCGAACAGCAGCACGCCGCCGACGACCAGCAGGCTTCCCAGCACCCGGGCCGCGGTGTGATCGATCACGACCGTGTACAGCGCCGCCGGGAAGACGCGCCCGGGCAGCGGCCAGGCCGCGGCGACCGCCTCGTAGAGCCACAGGGGCAGGGCCAGCACCAGCAGCAGCTCGCCCAGGGCCTCGCCCGCGGGCTTGCCCCGGATGATCTGGAGCGGGTTCACGCCCGTGGTCAGGCGGAGCTGGACCCCGCGACCCGCGAACAGCAGCAGAAAGGCGCCGAGGGCCGCGAGCAGGACGAGGTCGAAGGGTCGTTCCATGTGCCCTAGTATGTGAGGGATATCTCGCTTTTTCACCTCGCATTCGGGAGACGCCCCCGTGCCCGCACGACGCGCCCTAACCCCCCGGAAACGCCCGCGTCAGGAGCGCTCGCGACGCACCGTCGCCGCGCTCCTCACGGCGACGGCTCAGGTTCTCGAGCGCCGGGGCTACGCGGCCGCCACCACCGACGCCATCGCCGCACGGGCGGGGGTCTCCGTCGGCTCCCTCTACCAGTACTTCCCGAACAAGGACGCCCTGCTGGCGGCGCTGGCCGAGCGCCACGTGGACGAGGGCTTCGCGCGCCTGGAGGCGCTGCTCGACCCGGCGCCCGCCGCGCTCGAGCTGCCCGAGCTGGTGGCCCGCTTCGTGGACGCCATGCTCGCGCTCCACCGCGACGAGCCGCGGCTCCACCGGGTGCTCTTCGAGGAGGCGCCGCTGCCCGCCGCCGTCCGGCGTCGCGTGCAGGCGCGGGAGGACGCCTTCGCCGAGCGGGTGGCCGCGCTGCTGGCCGCGCGGGAGGGCGGAGACCCGGCCCTGTTCCGGGCGGCGGCCCACGTGGCGGTACGCACCGTGGAAGGGCTCGTGCACGGCTTCGTGCTGCACCCGCCCGCGTCCCTGGACGAGGCCGCCTTCCGCGACGAGGTCGTCGCCCTCGTCAGCGGCTACCTGGAGCGGAAGGAAGTCAGGTGAGCGCGCCGCCGCAGCTCGAGCCGGCGCCCGCGGTGCAGCCGTGGCAGTGGGCGGCCGTGGTGATGGGCTCCCCCACCAGCGCGCCCAGGTCCTCCACGTCCCACACCGTCCGCGGGCGGGCGCCCAGGGGCAGCGCGAGCATCTGGTTGAAGTCGCAGTCGTAGAGTCCGCCCTCCCAGCCCACCGAGAGCAGGGAGCGACACATCAGCCCCGGCACGGTCTCCGGGTTGAAGTGGTTGGCGAGCAGGCCCAGGTAGGCCTCCAGGCGGCCCTCGCGCACCAGCTGGTGGGCGAAGCGCTTGATGGGCATGTTCGTGATGGCGATGAGACCGTCGAAGACGATCCCGAACTGCGCGCGGAGCTCCGCGCGGTAGCGGGCCTCGAGCTCCGCCTGGGGCGGCGGCAGGTCGGCCCCCAGCGGGTTGTACACCAGGTCGAGTCGGCAGCGCGGATCCCGTCCGTAGCCCAGGCGGTTCAGCCAGCGCAGGGCCGCCACGCTGCGCTCGAAGACGTCGCGACCGCGCTGCTGGTCCACGTTCTCGGCGGTGTAGCAGGGCAGCGACGCCACCACGTCGACGCCTTCGTCGGCCAGGAACGCGGCGGTGTCCTCCTGGCCAGGCACGAACAGCACCGTCAGGTTGCAGCGATCGATCACCCGCCGGCCGAGGCGACGCGCGCCCCGCACCAGGCGGCGGAACTCCGGGTTGAGCTCCGGCGCGCCGCCGGTGAGGTCCAGGGTGCGGACGCCCGGGTTGGCCTCGAGGAGCGCCAGCACCCGGTCGGCGGTGACGGCGTCGAGCATCTCGGTGCGCTTCGGTCCGGCCTCCACGTGGCAGTGGTGGCAGGCCAGATCGCAGCGCCGGCCGACGTTCACCTGCACCGTCTCGACGGGGCCCCGGCGCAGGGGCGGAAGCCCGTGGCGGTCGAGGCTGGCCTCGAACGCCGGCAGGCCGGGGGTCGTCGCATGCAGGCCGTCCGCGCTCACGGGCAGCAGTCGCCGGCCTCGCTCGGACCGTCGCCGGCCTCGCTCGGACCGTCGCCGACGGCCGCGAGGGTTCCGTTGCAGGGGAAGCGCCCGTGGTGCACCGCCCGGTCGCCGTCGACGCGGAAGTGCGGGCCCAGCCGGGTGTCGGAGAGCATGGAGGCCGTGTTGCCGCAGACGCGCTCCGGGCGGCCGGCCTCGAAGGCGTGGTGGTCGTCGAGCACGAAGCGATGCTCGGCCCCCGGCAGCCCGCCCCGGTAGGTGGCCACCTGGCCGTAGTCCTCGCAGCGCTCCTCCAGGTCTCCGAGCTTGAACAGGCGGTAGGTGGCGGAGGTGAAGCGGGCGTTGCCCACCCGGGCGGCCACCTCGGGGCTCTGCACGGTGATCGGCGCCGACGTCACCACGCGGGGGTCGTCGAAGCCCGTGCGCCGCGCCAGGCTCAGGAAGTCCTCGGCGTAGAGCGCGCCGCCCAGGCACTCGGCGTAGAGCACCGGGTCGCGCACCACCGACTCCGGCAGGCGCCGGTCGGCGACCACGTCGGAGAGGAAGAACTCGCCGCCCGGCCGCAGCACCCGGAACGCCTCGGCCAGCACCCGCTCCTTGGCCGGGCTCAGGTTCACGACACAGTTGGAGACCACCACGTCGACGCTCTCGTCGGCGATGCCGAGGGCCGCCAGGTCCTCGATGAAGCCCTCGTGGAAGCGCACGTTCGCGGCCTCGTAGCCGAAGCGCTCCGTGTGCCAGTCGACGGTGCTCCGCGCCACCTCGAGCTGGGCATCGGTCATGTCGACGCCGATCACCCGTCCCTTGGGGCCCACGAGCTGGGCGAGCACGTAGCAGTCGCGCCCGGCACCGCAGCCCAGGTCGAGGACCGTGGTGCCCTCCAGGGCCTCGGGGAAGGGGTAGCCGCAGCCGTAGAAGCGGGCCGTCACCTCGGGATGGACCCGCGCGAGCGCCGAGGCCACGAGGCCGGTGGGCGCGCCCACGGCGCAGCAGGCGTTGGTGGCCAGGTCCTCGCTCTGCTTCAGCACGTCGCCGTAGTAGCTGCGCAGCCAGGTGCGGAGCTGCGGGTCGGTCGTCTCGGTTCCGACGGGCTCGGACAAGCGCTTCCTCCTCGCGACCCCCAGCAAGCGACGTCGCAGCGGCTTGGATGCGCC
Organism: uncultured Spirochaetales bacterium; assembly: GCA_964442285.1. Classification (GTDB taxonomy): domain Bacteria; phylum Myxococcota_A; class UBA9160; order UBA9160; family JAFDET01; genus CAYTZH01. Next base: position 6,964 of record CAYTZH010000041.1, read on the forward strand.
GGGCGCGGGGGCGTTTCGCACCGCCTCGACCGGGGTGACCCGGACCGGGCGGACCGGCGGTCCCAGCCCGGAGGCTGCCTCAGATCCGGAGGCGCGCCATGTCCAGCCCCTGCCTTCGAAGCCGCGCCCGCCGGGGCGGGGCCGGGTCTGCGGGCGGCCCACCCGGGACTGCGGAGGTGGTCTCCGCGACTCGCGGTCGCGTAGCATGGGGCCCTGGCGGGAGGAGGCCCCGATGCCCTACGCGGAAGGACGTACCTACCACGACGCCGACAGCCACCTCATGGAGCTGTCGGGCTGGCTCGCCGAGTACGCCGACCCGGGCGTGCGCGAGAAGATCCGACCCCTCTACCTCGGCGGGGCCGGCGCCCTGGCCGAGCAGGCGGTCGCCGAGGCGGAGGCCCGCCGCGGCGACGCCGAGAAGGCCCGCGCCCTGGAGTCAGCCCTGATGAAGGCCAAGGGCTGGCACGCCCTCGGCGCCTTCGATCCCGCGGAGCGCAGCCGCGCCCTCGACCTCCTGGGCTTCGCGCGCCAGCTCGTGTTCAGCACCTTCGCGCCCACCCAGTTCGCGAGCGACGACCCGGAGCTCCTCTACGGCGGCACCCGGGCCCACAACCGGGCCATGGCGGCGTTCTGCGGCGACGACCCGCGCATGATCGGCGTGGGCTTCGTGCCCCTCGCCGACCCGGTCCGCGCCCTCGAGGAGACCCGCGAGGCCATCCGCCTCGGCTGCGGCGCCATCCTGGTGCCCTCGGCGCCGCCGAAGGAGAAGTCTCCCACCCATCCCGATTACGACCCGCTGTGGGGGACGCTCCAGGACGAGGGCATCCCGTTCATGCTCCACATCGGCGGCGGGGGTCGCCCCCTGCGGCGGTCGTTCCACGAGAACGGCAAGCCCCGGACCACGGACTTCCTGGGCGGCGGCGAGAACATCCGCTCCAAGGACTTCATGGTGCTCCACCACCCGCCCGAGACCTTCCTGGCCTGCATGGCCCTCGACGGGGTCTTCGAGCGCTTCCCGGGCCTGCGCGGCGGCTGCATCGAGCAGGGCGCCCTCTGGGTCGTCCCCTGGCTCCTGCGCATGGACATCGCCCAGCAGACCTTCCAGCGCACCGAGCCGGCGCTGGAGCTGCCGCTCAAGGCGTCCGAATACATCCGACGCCAGGTCAGGTTCACGCCCTTCCCGACGGAGCCCGTGGGCTGGCTGATCGAGCAGGCCGGGGAGGAGCTCTTCCTGTTCTCGTCGGACTACCCGCACCCCGAGGGCGGGCGCGACCCGCTGGCCCGCTTCGAGGCGAGCCTGGGCGACCTCCCCGACTCGGCCCGCGAGCGCTTCTACGCCACGAACTTCGCGGAAATGATGGGGAGCGCCGGCTAGCGCAGGCTCCGGAAGCAGGTGCGGATCTCGTCCACGAAGAGCTCCGGCTGCTCGAAGGCGGCGAAGTGGCCGCCGCGGTCGAGCTCGTTCCAGTGCACCAGGTTCGCGAAGCGCTTCTCCGCCCAGCGCCGCGAGCAGCGGAAGATCTCCTTGGGGAAGATGCTGCAGCCCGTGGGCAGCGTGACCGGCTCCATGGACGGGTTGTTGAAGCTCTCCCAGTAGAGTCGCGCCGAGGAGGCGGCCGTCCCCGGCAGCCAGTAGAGCATCACGTTGTCGAGCATCTCGTCGCGGCCGAGGACGTTCTCCGGGTGGCCGTTGCAGTCGGTCCAGGCGTGGAACTTCTCGAGGATCCAGCCGGCCTGGCCTGCGGGCGAGTCCACCAGGCCGTAGCCCAGGGTCTGCGGCCGGGTGCTCTGCTGCTTGGAGTAGCCCGAGCCGCTCTTGCCGTACTCGTCCATGGCCTGGAGCGCGCCCTGCTCCGCGGGGGTGAGGCTGCCCAGGGTCTCCGGGTCGGGCCCCACGATGGGCATGTTCAGGTGGATGCCGAGGCAGTGCTCCGGGTCCTGGATGCCGATGCGGGTGGTGACCATGGAGCCCCAGTCGCCGCCCTGGGCCGCGTAGCGGTCGTAGCCCAGGCCGCGCATCAGCTCGCTCCAGGCGTCGGCGATGCGTTCGACGCCCCAGCCCGTCTCCGCAGGCTTCTGCGAGAAGCCGTAGCCGGGCAGCGAGGGGCAGACCACGTGGAAAGCGTCGGCCGGGTCGCCGCCGTGGGCCGCCGGATCGCTGAGGGGCCCGATCACCTTGTGGAACTCGACGATCGAGCCCGGCCAGCCGTGGCTGATCACCAGGGGCATCGCGTTCGCCTCGGGGGAGCGCACGTGCACGAAGTGGATGTCGAGCCCGCCCGCCGGCATGTGGAACTGGGGGAAGGCGTTGAGCCGCGCCTCCCGCGCGCGCCAGTCGTACTTCTCCGCCCAGTAGGCGCAGACCTCCTGGAGGTAGGCGAGGGGGATGCCCTGGGACCAGTCCGAGACGGGCTCCTTCTCGGGCCAGCGGGTGGCGCGGAGGCGTCGCTTCAGGTCGTCGAGCTGCTCGTCGCTGGCCTCGATGCGGAAGGGCTGGGGGGTGCTCACGGGGGGCTCCTCGGGTCTGGGCGCGAACCGCGCCGGACTTCGCAGATGGTCGTCGCGTCCCCATGAATAGCGGATAGACTCGCTCCCTGGGGGAAAGGAGGCGCCCGTGGACGCGTCCCGGTTCGACGACCGCATGAGCGACAGCGATGCCCTCATGTGGAACATCGAGCGCGACCCGATCCTGCGTTCGACCATCCTCTCGATCTGGATCCTGGACCGCCCGCCCGACCGGGACCGCCTGGCGGCCAAGCTGCGGAGCACCCTGCAGGTGATCCCGCGGCTGCGCCAGCGCGTCGTCGCCGATCCGCTGGGCGTGGCCCCGCCCCGCTGGCAGACCGCGCCCGACTTCAATCCCGAGTACCACGTGCGCGTGAGCGGCGCGCCCGGGAAGGGCACGCTGCGCGACGTCCTGGACGTCGGCGCGCCGGTGGTGATGCAGGCCTTCGACCGCGACCGGCCGCTCTGGGAAATGGTGCTGGTGGAGGGCCTCGAGGGCGGACGCGCCGCGGTCCTGCTGAAGATCCACCACGCCATGAGCGACGGCGTCGGGCTCGTGCGCATGACGGCGGGGCTCATCGAGACCTCGCGGGAGCCCGAGCCCGGGGAGGAGCCCGAGGCGATCAGCCCCGATCCGGTGCCGGAGCCCTGGAACCCCGTCGACGAGACTCTCGACGCCCTGCGCTACCGCGCCACCCAGCGCATCCAGCAGGGTCGGAGCGCCGCCGGCGCCGTGCTCCAGGGCCTGGGGCGGCTCGTCCGCTCGCCGCGGGACGCCGTGACGGGCGCGGCGGAGGTGGCCACCTCCGCGGCCCGGCTCCTCGCTCCGATCTCGGAGCCGCTCTCCCCGCTCATGCGCGGTCGCTCCATGGGCCTGCGGCTCGATGCCCTGGCCCGTCCGTTCGCGGACCTGAAGCGGGCCGGCCGCGCCGTGGACGGCACCGTCAACGACGCCTTCGTCGCCGCGGTGGCCGGCGGCCTCCAGCGCTACCACCGCGCCCACGGTCACGAGGTGGGCGCGCTGCGCATGACCCTGCCGATCAACCTCCGCCACGGCGAGAAGGGCCGCCGGGCCGGCAACCAGTTCGCACCCGCCCGCTTCGCGGTGCCCGTGGGCATCGAGGATCCCCGGGTGCGCATGCGCGAGATCCACCGCCTGGTCGAGGCGGAGCGCAACGAGCCCTCCCTTCCGGCCCTAGACGTCATCGCGGGTGCCCTCAACCGGCTGCCCGGCGCTGCCCAGGTTGCCGCGTTCGGGGGCATGCTGAAGGCGGTCGACTTCATCTGCAGCAACGTCCCCGGTCCACGCTTCCCGGTGTATCTGGCGGGGGCGCGGGTGGAGGAGATGATCCCCTTCGGACCGCCGAGCGGGTCGGCCGTCAACCTGACGCTCTTCAGCTACGACGGAGAGGTCCGCATCGGGATCAACAGCGACACCGCGGCGGTGGCCGCGCCGGACCTGCTGGTGGCGTGCCTCGAGGAGGGCTTCGACGAGGTGCTGGCGGTCGGCTAGAAGCGCTTCTCGATGCCGACCGTCGGCCTGGCATCGAGCCGATCGGTGCCGGTGCCCGAGTGCTCCTGATCGAGCTGGACGCCGCCCCGGAGCAGCAGGGACCGCTCCTCGTCGACCCCCACCGCGACCCCGAGCTCCCGCTCGACCCGGTGCTGGGAGCCGCTCCCGAAGATCTCGTCGCGATGCTGGACCTCGATCCGGCCTCCGCCCCGCTGCGCCGCGGCCCCGGCCTCCGGGGCACCCGGCCGGACGCTCCGCTCCTCCGCCAGGGATCCCTCCCAGGTGAGGAGCTTCTCGAGGGGGACGTCCTGGCGCACGGCGCGTTCGTCGCCGAGCCGGATCTCTTCGCGGACGGGAGCCTGCGCCGGCGGCGTCGGACGCGGAGCGCGCGCAGGCGCCGCTTCGCCGGAGGTTGCGGCCGGACCCGCCGCGGTCGCCGCCGGCGCGGCGACATCCACGGTCGGGACCTCCTCCGGCGCGCTGCCACGCCAGAGGGCGAGCAGGAGCGCCGCGGCGCCGAGCAGGGCGAGACCGGTGCGCAGGGAGGCAGGGGGTACGGACACTTTCGCCATGTCCGATGGGTAACCCATCGCATGCGTCGACGCTGCCCGACACGGCGGTACCCTCCGGGCATGACCCTTCCCCACGGGAGCCGATGAACGGGGCCCGGCGCGGGCCGCGGCGTCGCTCGCCGTGGCCGCGGGCGGCCCTCCTGCTGCTCCTCGCCGTCGCTGCGGTGTGGGGAGCGGTGTGGGCGGGCCTGCTCCCCGCGGACTGGATCCCCGGTCTCGGCGGGTCGGGAGCGCCCGCGACCCTCGCGGCGGGGCGGCCCGACGACATCGCCGCCGCCTGGGGCGATCCCGAGCCCGAGGCCGCGCGGCAGCCGCTGGCGCCGTCTCCCGTCGGTGTCGGCGGGGAGGCGCCCGCGGGCGCTGACCTGGTGGCTGCAGCGCGTCCGCTCCCGTCCCTCGATGCCAGCGACGCCTTGGTGCGGGCGCTGGTTCGCGAGGTCGCGCGGCGGCCCGTGGCCGCGGCCTGGCTGGCGCCCAGTCACCTCGTCGACCGCTTCGTGGTGGCCGTCGACAACGTGGCCGACGGCCAGCTGCCCACGCGCGCCCTCGGGTTCCTGCGGCCGGCGACGCCGTTCGCGGCCCGCGGCGGGGACCCCACCTGGCACGTCGACCCGGCCGGCTACGCCCGCTACGACGCCTTCGCCGAACTCGCCGCTGGCCTCGATGCCGCGGAGGCGGTGCGCGCCTACCGCACCCTCGAGCCGCTCCTCGAGGAGAGCTTCGGGCAGCTCGGGCGTCCGGACGAGCGCTTCGAGCAGCGGCTGCGCGCGGCTGCGGACGAGCTGCTGGCCGCCCCGATCCCGGAGTCGCCGCCGGAGCTCGTGCGCCACGTGAAGCGCTTCGAGTACGCGTCCCCGGCGCTCGCGGACTGCAGTGAGCCCCAGAAGCTGCTCCTGCGCATGGGACCGGCCAACGCCCGGACGATCCAGGAGGCGCTGCGGCGGTTCCTGGCCGCCCTGGACGCCCAGGCCTGAGTCCCGTTCCAGTCGCGGGTCCGCGGGCCGTTCCGACCTCGACGCGGGTCCGCGGGCCGTTCGGGCCTCGACGCGGGTCCGCGGGCCGTTCCGGCCTCGATGCCGGGACCGGCCGCAGTGTCGCCGCTGCGCGCCCTCCAGGGGGGTCCGGCTACATTCCCGGGATGCGCCTCCGCACCCCCGTGGTCGTGCTGGCCGCAGCGGTCGTGCTGCTGCTGCTCGCCGTCTGGCTCCAGCGCACCTCGCCGAGCGCGGAGGCCGAGCGGGAGGTGGAGCGCAGGCGGGCGGCGGTGGCCGGGGGCGAGCGCCCCGAGCCCCCGCCCACGGTGACCGTCGACGCCGTCACGGTCCGCGCGTCAACGGCCCGCAGCCTGGTGGACGTGGCTGGCGAGCTGCAGGCGGTGCGCCGGGTGACGGTCGGGGCCGAGGTCGCCGGCCGCGTGGTGGAGGTGCCGGCCCTGGAACACCTGCCGGTGGCGACGGGCGACGTGCTGGTCCGTCTCGACCCCGAGCTGCCCCGGGCGGCCGTGGCCCGCGCCCGCGCGGCCCTGCGCAGCGCCGAGGCCCGGCGGGAGCTGGCGTCCGCCGAGCTCGCCCGCCAGCAGCGCCTGGCGGGCCGGGGCGTGGCCAGCACCGCCGAGCTCGAGCGGGCGGAGAGCGAGGCGCGCACCGGCGAGGCCGCCGTGGAGGAGGCCCGCGCCGCCCTCCTCGACGCCCAGACGCGCCTGGCGAAGACGGAGATCCGGGCGCCCTTCGCCGCGGTGGTGAGCCGGCTCGACCTGGAGCCCGGCGCCTATCTCCAGAGCGGCCAGTCCGTCGCCGACCTGGCCGACCTCTCCGAGGTGGAGCTCGAGGTGGGCGTCTCCGAGGGCGACATCCTCGCCCTGCGCGACGGCGACGCGGCGCGGGTCGCGGTGGAGGCCATCCACGGCCGCTGGTTCGACGGCCGGGTGGTGCGACCGGCGCGCACCGCCGATCCCGTCACCCGTCGCTACCCGGTGACGGTGCGCCTGCCCAATCCCGAGGGCGTGCTCCTGCCCGGGATGATCGCCACCGTGCGCTTCGAGCTCGGCGACGCCCGGCCCGTGCTGCGCATCCCGCGCCGCGCGGTCCAGCGCGAGTTCGATCTGGAGTACCTCTTCGTGCTGGAGGGCGGCGACGCGGACGAGGCGCGGGTCTCGCGGCGACGGGTGTCGACCCGCACCGTGCCCTTCCGGCCCGAGCTGCTGGAGGTGCGCGAGGGACTCGCCGGGGGCGAGCGCGTCGCGGTCTCCGGCCTGCGGGAGCTGCGCGACGACCTGCGCGTGCGGGTGCGCGAGACGGTCGGGCGAGCGCCCGCCCTGACCGCGGCCGACGGAGCGGCGCCTTGAGCCTGCCGCGCTTCAGCGTCCGCCAGACGGTCCTCGTGAACGTCCTGTTCTTCGTGTGCCTGCTCGGCGGGATCGGCGCCTACACCCGGATTCCACTCGAGTTCTTCCAGGACATCAACCTCAACGAGGCCGGGATCACCACGGTCTGGGCCGGGTCGTCGGCGGAGGAGGTGGAGCGGCTCGTCACCCAGAAGCTCGAGGACGAGCTGCTCACGGTGGCCGACATCGACGAGCTGCGATCCGTCTCGTCGGCGGGGCTCTCCGAGATCACCATCGAGTTCGACGAGTACCTCGACGACGTCGAGTACGAGGCCGCCCTGAACGACGTCCGGGCCGCCATCGACCGGGTGACCGACCTGCCGGCCGATGCGGAGGAGCCCGCGATCTCCGAGGGCAAGTTCAGCGAGTTCGCCCCGGCGGTGATGATCTCGCTCGTGGACGAGGGGGGTGTCGGCCCCCTGGCTCTGCGCGAGGTGGCGCGCGACGTGAAGACCCGCGTGAAGGACCTGCCCGGGGCCAACCGGGTGGAGATCCGCGGCGACCAGGATCGGGAGCTGCGAGTGCTCGTGGATCGCGACGCGGCGTCGCGGTTCGGGCTGAGCGTGGTGGAGGTGGCAGACCGCATCCGCCGCCAGAACCTGAACCTGCCCGCCGGCACCTTCGAGACCGACACCGGCGAGCAGACCCTGCGGGCCCAGGGCGACTACGAGAGCGCCGAGGAGCTGCTGTCGACGGTGGTGGTCGAGAACCCCGACGGCACCCTGGTGCGGCTGCGGGAGATCGCCCGCGTGGAGGACGGCCTGGAGAAGGCCCGCTTCCGTACGCGCTACGACGGCATGCCGGCCCTGCTGGTCACGATCACCAAGCGTTCCGAAGCCGACGTGGTGAAGCTGGTCGACGCCGTCGACGCCTGGATCGAGTCCTACCGCGAGCGGCTCCCGGCTGGGGTATCGATCCGCAAGACCTTCGACACCAGTGCCTTCGTCACGGCGCGGATGGGGGTCCTGGTGGACAACCTGGTCGCGGGCGTGGTCTGCGTGCTGGGGATCCTGTGGTTCACCATCGGCTTCCGCAACGCGGCCCTCACGGTGATCGCGATCCCCTTCAGCTTCCTCACGGCCATGGTGCTCTTCCCCCTGCTGGGGATCACGATCAACGCCACCACCATCATCGGCATGCTGCTGGTGTCGGGCATGCTGGTGGACGACGCGATCATCGTGCTCGAGAACATCTACGCCCGCATCGAGCGGGGCGAGCCCCTGCGCGAGGCCGTGGTGAACGGCGCCGAGGAGGTGCTCTGGCCCGTGGTCGCGGCGGTGAGCACCACCTGCGCCGCCTTCCTGCCGCTGCTGCTGGTCGGGGGGACCGCGGGCAAGTTCGTGGCGATCCTGCCCAAGGCGGTGATCGTGTGCCTGGTGGCCTCGCTGCTCGAGTGTCTGGTCATCCTGCCGGCCCACTATCTCGACTTCGGCAGCCGCCGGGCGTCCGGCGCGGCGGCCGAGGCCGGGCGGCTGGCGCGGCTGCGCGCCGGCGTCGACCGCGGGATCGCGCGGATCCGGGAGCTCTACGTCGCGGCCCTGGACCGGGTGCTGGCCCATCGGGCTTCGTTCGCCGCGCTCTTCGTGTCCTGCATCGCGGTGGCCTGTGCCGGCGCCCAGCATCTGCGGGTGGAGCTCTTCCCGGGCGAGTTCGACACGTTCAACGTGCTGCTCGAGATGCCCTCGGACGCGAGCCTCGACCGCACCGACGCCGTGGTGCGCAGCTACGAAGAGCTGCTGGTGCCGCGGGTACCGGGCGAGTTCCGCGACTTCACGTCCAACATCGGCATGTCCGTCGACACCAACTACGACCGGCTGACCGGCAACAACTACGCCATGACCGTCCTCACCATCCGCGAGGACGAGGAGACTGCGGCGGAGCCCGAGGCGGTGCTCTTCGCCATGCAGGAGCGGATGCAGGCCTGGCGGGAGGCCAACGCCCCGGGCCTCGTGGACCTGCGGGTGCAGGCGGAGCAGGATGGGCCGCCGGTGGGACCGCCGGTGGAGGCGCGCCTCCAGGGCGACGACTACGCCGTGGGCAAGGCGGTGGCCGGCGAGATGAAGGCCTTCCTGGAGACCCTGCCCGGCGTCTACAACATCGAGGACAACCTCAAGGTCGGTCCGCCGGAGGTGCGTCTGCGGGTGGATGAGGAGCGCGCCGCGCGCCACGGCCTGGGCTTCGAGGCGATCGCCCGGGCCCTGCGCGGTGCCAACGACGGCATCGTCGCCTCGAGCTTCCGGGAGCCCGGCCGCAACGAGGACGTGGACATCCGCGTCCGCCTGGCCGACCGCTACCGGCGCAACCTCCAGGACGTCCTCGACGTGGAGCTGCGGACGCCCGGGGACTACCTGGTGCGCCTGCGCGACGTCGCCGAGGTGGAGGTGACCCGGGGCTACCGGGCCTTTCGCCGCTACGACGGCAAGCGCACCGTGAGCGTGCTCGCCCAGGTGGACGAGAAGCAGGAGACCTCGATCACCGCCAACCAGAAGCTGCGGGCCGCCTTCGCCGACCTCGAGCAGCGCTTCCCCGAGCTCGACGTGCGCTACGGCGGCGAGTTCGAGACCACCGGCGAGGCCTTCGCCGACCTGTTCCGGGCCTTTCCCGTGGCCCTGGTCTCCATCTACATGATCCTGGCCGCGCTGTTCCGGAGCTACTTCCAGCCCTTCGTGGTGGTGACGGCGGTGCCCTTCGCGTTCCTGGGCATCATCGTGGGCGTGGCGGCCCTCGACTACAACGTGAGCTTCGTCCTGCTCTACGCGGCCATCGGGCTCACCGGCGTGGTGGTGAACGACTCCCTGGTGATGGTGGACTTCATCAACCGGGCGCGGCGGGACGGGATGGACCTGTTGGAGGCGGTCCGCCAGTCCGGCGCGCGGCGCTTCCGGCCGATCCTGCTGACCACGCTCACCACCGTCGTGGCCCTGCTGCCCATGGCCCTGGGGCTCCAGGGCTCGTCGAAGACCTACGGGCCCTTCGCGGCGTCGATCGCCTTCGGCCTGATCGTGGCGATGGTGGGAACGCTGTTCGCCGTGCCCCTCTCCTACACGAGCCTCATCGTGGGCCAGCAGCGGCTCGCGGCGGCCTGGGACCGTTTCCGGGGCCGCACCCGCCCCGAGCCGATGCCGAGCGAGGCGTCCCGGAGCGAGCCCCCCCGGAGACCGGCCCGCATCGGGTAGTCTCCCGGGCATGAGCCCGCCCGACCCCCACCGCAGCTTCTTCGACGACGTCAACCGCTACCTGGACGTGGCCGCCGAGCACGCGAGCCTGGCGCCCGGCATCATCCGCCAGGTCAAGGCCTGCAACGCGGTCTACCGGATCCAGTTTCCCGTGCGCGACGACGCGGGCGAGGTGCAGGTGGTGGAGGCCTTCCGGGCCGAGCACAGCCACCACCGCCTGCCGACCAAGGGCGGGATCCGCTTCAGCCCCCGCGTCTCCCAGGACGAGGTCATGGCCCTCGCCGCGCTCATGACCTACAAGTGCGCCCTCGTCGACGTCCCCTTCGGGGGCGCCAAGGGGGGCGTCCGCATCGACCCGCGCCGCTGCTCTCCGGGCCACCTCGAGCGGGTCACGCGGCGCTACACCAGCGAGCTCGTCCGCAAGCGCTTCATCGGCCCCGACGTGGACGTCCCCGCGCCCGACGTGGGCACCGGCGAGCGGGAGATGGGCTGGATCGCCGACACCTACAAGAGCCAGGGCCCCGACACCCTGAACGCCCTGGCCTCGGTGACCGGGAAGTCGATCGCGCTGCACGGGATCCCGGGCCGCACCGAGGCCACCGGGCTCGGTACGGTGATCGCCCTGGAGCAGGTGCTCTCCCAGGCCGACGACCTGCGGGCGGCCGGCCTCGCGCCCGGGCTCGCCGGGAAGCGGGTGATCGTGCACGGACTCGGCAAGGTGGGCCTGCACGCGGCCCGGGCCGCCGCGGAGCGGGGAGCCGTGGTGGTGGGCGTCTCCGTGAGCGACGGCGCGGTCTACGCGAAGGACGGGCTCGATCCGGACGCCGTCCTGGCGCATCGCGCCGAGCGAGGCTCGGTGCTCGGCTTCTCCGGGGCCCGGGACCTCACCGAGCCGGCCGCGCTCCTGGAAGAGGACTGCGACGTCCTCGTCCCCGCCGCCCTGGAGCACGACATCACCGCCGCCAACGCGCCGCGCATCCGCGCCCGGGTGATCGCCGAGGCCGCCAACGGCCCGGTGGACGCCGAGGCCGACGCTCTGCTGCGCGCGGCGGGACGGATCGTCGTCCCCGACGTGTACGCCAACGCCGGCGGGGTGGTGGTGTCGTACTTCGAGTGGGTGAAGAACCTCTCCCACATCAGCTTCGAGCGGATGACCCGCCGCTACCAGGAGCTCTCGAGCCAGCGCCTCGTGGACCTGCTGGCCACGCGCCTCGGGTCGGCCCCGCCGGAGGATGTGCTGGCCGCCCTCTGCCGCCCGCCCGACGAGATCGACTTCGTGCGCACCGCCCTCGAGAACACCATGGTGATCGCCTACCGCAAGATCCGGGAGGTGTGGCGACAGCGCGACCTGGACGACCTGCGGACCGCCGCCTACCTGGTGGCGCTCGAGAGCATCGGCAACGCCTACGTGGAGTCGGGCGTCTTTCCGTAGGCATGCGGATCGCGCTGCTCTCCACCGAGTACCCGGGCCACGGCGTCGCCTTCGGCGTCGGTCGCTACGTGCGGGACCTGCACGCCCTCTATGCGGAGGCGGGTCACGACACCCTGGCCCTGGTGGTGAACGAGGCGGGCGGCCGCGCGATGGACCGGCCCGGGGCGCCCCGGGGCTTCGGGCCCTTCGCCGTGCTGTGGCCCCTGCGCGCGCGCGCCTGGCTCGCGGAGCAGCTGGCCGCCTTCGTGCCCGACGTGGTTGAGGCGCCCAACTGGGGTGGGCTGCTGGCCCTGCTTCCCGCGCGCCATCCGTCGGCGGTGCGGATCTCCACCGGTCGGGTCCAGCTCCCCGCGCCGTCGCTCGCCACCGGCTGGGTGCGCCCCCTGCATCGCCGCTGGGAACGCCTCAGCGTGTCCCGGGCGGACCTGGTGATCGCCAACAGCCGCGCCTCGTCGGAGCCGCTCCTCCGCCTCTACGGCAGGTCCGCGGACCGCGTCGTCCACCACGCCATCGAGGCCCCGGTGTGCCGGCCGCGGCCGGAGGCGCGCGGCGTGCTCTACGTGGGTCGCCTCGAGCACCGCAAGGGCGTCGACCGGCTGGTGGAGGCCTGGGCCGGCCTCGGGCCGTCGCGCGGGGACGCCGAGCTCCACCTCGTCGGGCCGGACCCGGGCGGCTTCGGGCGGCAGGCCGTGGCGCGCCGGGGCGCGGCGGGGGTCGTCCTGCACGGACGCCTCGAGGACGCAGCGCTCGAAGCGGTTCGCGCGCGCTGCAGCCTCCAGGTCGTCCCGTCGCGCACGGAGAGCTTCGGCCTGGGGGTGCTGGAAGCCTGGGCCGCCGGGCTCGCGGTGGTGGTGGCGGACATCCCCGCCCTGGTCGAGGTGGCGGGCGAGGCGGCCCTCGTGGCGCCCCACGTTCCGGCCCTCGTCGACGCGCTCCGGCGGCTGCTCGCGGATGCCGACCTCCGCGCCGCGCTGGCGCGCGCGGGCCAGGACCGCCTCCAGACCTGCTTCGGGCGCGAGCGCTGGCTGCGCGAGAACCTGGAGGCCTACGAGGAGACGCGGCGCCGCTTCGCCGCGCGGACGGGGAGGCTCGCCGACGCCGTCTCAGGGTGACCGCGTGTACCAGATCGGCGAGGTCCAGGCCCGCTCCTGGATCGTCTTCGGCACGGACGGATCGCAGCAGGCCGCGAGCTCCCGCGGCACGCGGCCCGGGTCCGCGCAGTCCACTCCCCGCGCGTTGCAGACCCAGGTGTTCCAGCGACAGCTCGGGTTCTCCAGGACGCGGGCGTAGTAGAAGGCCGGCTCGGCCGCATCGAAGTCGGGGTCGGTCCACACTCGGCAGAGCTGGCGCGCGCCGGGGCCGCGGACCGCGCAGGTGGCGAGGTCGACGTCGGCGCCGTTGTCCGGGTCGCCCGCCACGTCGTAGACCCGCTCGTGGGTCTCGCCGGCTGCGTCGAGCCAGCCCTTCACGACCTGGATGCGCTGGAGGGGCGTGCTCGGCGCGCCGTTCCCGCCGGGGTCGGCCGCCGCCCAGACCAGGAGCCGGGGGGCGTCGGCCATCGGCGGGGAGGGCAGGGCGCCGCCCATGGGCACGCCGCGGGCGTAGCCCCGGGCCACGAAGGCGGTGTCGTCGCAGAGGTCGTCGGCGTAGGTCCAGCCGCCGAAGAAGCGCACCGTCATGCGCGGGCCACTGGTGCCGTAGACCTCGCGTCGTCGCAGGGCGGCGAACAGGGCGTCCCGGGAGTTCTCCTCCGCCCAGACCACGCCGAGACCGCCGGGATTGAACTCGGCGCGGTCGGGAAAGGCGGGCACCCCGAAGCGCGAGAAGTTCGCGGCCGCGTGGCCGCGGTACTCGTCCTCGTCCACCATGCCGGGCGCGCCGAAGTGGGTGTCGGTGGCGCCGATCAGGCCGAAGCGGAAGGGGTTCACGCCGAGGCGCCGCTCCTGCACCAGCCCCTCGCGGAGCACCTCGCGGGCGTAGATCCCGGCGGGCAGCGTCGCCGGGTCCACGTCCTCGGTCATCATGTCCTGCATGCGCGTGTAGCGGAGCTTCTCGTACGCGCACAGCTCGTCCTCGGCTCCCGGCCGACACTCGCTGTCGCCCTTGTGCTGGGTGACCTCCACCAGGGTCTCGAGGCGGGCGCGGGTGCGCGCCGCGTCGGCGGTCAGCGGTGCGCCGTCCGGCCCGCTGGTGGGGAACATCAAGCCGCCGCTCACGTTCGCGTTGTGGGGGATGGCGAGCACGTCGCAGCCCGGGACCCCGTCCAGGCACTCCGCCTCCAGGGCGCGCCACAGGCCCTCCTGGGTGGGCGTCTCCAGGTAGGTGGTCGGCCGGCGCTGGACCCGCTCGTTGCGGAAGATCACGTTGCGGTGGACGTTGTTGCCACCGGGCATCCCGGTCCACTCGTAGCCCACGAACGTCGTGAAGGCGCAGGCGGCGGTGCGGTCGTAGAAGGCCTCGGCGGCGTCCTGGATCTCGCGCCAGGGCCCGCGCGCCGCGTGTCGGCACCAGCCTCCGTCGGGCCCGCAGAAGCTGTAGCGCCGCGGCGGGTCGGCGGCGTAGGTCTGGCCGTTCACGAGCATGTAGCCGAGGTACGGGAAGCGGCGCACCACCCGACACACGACCGAGTCGTAGCCGGCGAGCGCCGGGTCCTGGCAGATCTGGGTCTCGCCCAGCAGGTCGCTGTGGTCCGTGACTACGGCGTAGTCGAGGGGGCGCCGGAGCTGGATCGTGTCGCCGGGACGCCCCGCCTCGTCGTAGGGCTGGATCCCGATGGCCTCCCCCCGGGCGTAGCGATAGGCGTCGCGCGGGCGCGCGAGGGTGCCCTGGCCCCAGGCGTCGAAGGAGAGCGCCGTGTGCACGTGGCTGTCGCCGAAGAAGGGCCGGCGCAGGGGATCGTGGTGGTCGCAGGGGGCGCGCGCCTCGGTGCGCTGCCAGGGCGGTGCGCCCCGGGCCGGGGCGGTGGTGGACGCGAGCGCGAGGGCGAGCAGCAAGGCGGTCCGCGCGGGCGTCACGAGAGCACCCGCAGCAGGTTGGCCCGGGGCGCCCGCCCGAAGGGCGTGCGGTAGAGGTCGATCGCCAGGGCCGCCAGCAGCAGGCCGGCGCAGGCGGCCAGGACCAGCGCCCGGCGGCTGCCGGGGCCCAGGGGGGAGAGCAGGCGGCCGACGGCCCAGGCGAGGATCGCCGCCAGCCCGAGAGCGCCCGTGGTCTGGACCGCGAAGAGCGCCAGGATCATGGGAACGGGCCCCGACGCGCCCTCCACCGCGGCCACGGCGGACGCAGCCGCCAGGAGGATCGCGTAGCGGGCGGGCGGCACCAGGGCGTCGAAGGGGCCGAGCATCGGCACCGGGAGTGCGAGGGCGAGCACGACGAACAGCAGACGACGGGCCGAGCGGGCGCTCACGGGACCTCCCGGCGAGGCCCCCTCGCGAGAGCCCCCGGATGAGGCCCCTGGCTAGCATGTCGCGCCGCGCACGGGAACCGGGGCCGGCTCCAGTTCCGACCCGGCGTCCCCGGACCGGCGTCCCCGGACCGGTGTCCCCGGACGCATCCGTGCCCGCGGGCCGATTCGACTCAACCGCGGCGGTCGATACGCCGACAGCCCCTCCGACACCTTTGCGGAGTGGACATGGTCGTTCTCCAACTCGCGGGTCAGGGCGGATTCATCCTGGCGAGCTTCCTCCTGGGCCTGAAGCTCGTGGGCCTGTGGCGCCGGACGGGCGAGATGCCCGAGCTGGCCATCGGGCTCTCCTTCCTGCTGGGGGGCGGCCTCGGTTTCCTCTCCTGGTTCGTGCTGGCCATCGCCACGCTCCAGGGCGCAGGTCTCCAGCAGCTCCACGGCGTCTCCATCTTCGGTCTGACCATGACCTGCAGCGGTACGTTGTGTCTCGGCGTGGGCCAGCGGCAGATCTACCGCCCCGGCGCCGCCTGGCCCTGGATGCTGATCGGCGCCGTGGCCGTGGTGATGTCGGTCGGCTGGGTCGGCCACCTGGCCGGCACGCCGGGGGTCTCGAAGTGGTTCTGGCTGCCCATCGGCGCGACCCTGCCGATCTACGGCTGGGGGGTTGTCGAGGCGTTTCTCCTGGGCCGGACGCTGCACAAGCGGGCCCGGCTGGGACTCGCGGATCCCGCGGTGGTGAACCGGATCGTCAACTGGGGCATCGGCGGCGGGTGCGTCACGATCATGGTCAGCCTCTCGCTCCTGGGTCGCCTCGCGTACGGCCCCCTGTTTCCCGCCGCGCTCAGCGCCTTCAACGCCAGCCTCGGCCTGGTGGCGGCGCTGGCCATCTGGCTCGGCTTCTTCCCGCCGGCGGCCTACCTGCAACGGGTCGCGCGGGCCTACGAGGGGGCGTGATGGCGGACTCGCCCGTCTTCGAACACGCATGCCAGGAGCTCGAGGCGCGCACCGCGTTCGACCGCCTCTCCGCCCGCGGGACGATGCGCATCGCCTTGCGGAGCGCGGGCCTGGACGTGGCCAGCATCGACGTGCCGCAGATGCAGGTGCTGCTGCGGAAGGTCCTGCCCGCCGAGCTCGCAAGCCGGGGCGTGGCGGAAGGCGACGCGGTCTGCGACCAGATCGCCAGCCGGCTCGCCGGCATGACCTTCGAGGTGGCGCAGGATCGCGCCGGCTCGGCCGCCGAGACCCTCGCCCGCTTCGGCCGCTAGGGGCCGAGGCGCCCGCAGACCTTTCCCACGCAGCCCCGCGGCGATCCCGATCGGCCTCGCTCCAGCCGCCGCCGCGTCGGCGGGGCGGATCGGGTAGGATCCGCCGGGTCGTCACGGGGGGGGGCGTGCGAGGCCGTCGAACCAGAGCGCGTGCACGAGCGATCCCGCGGGCTGCGATCCCGGCAGCGCTCCTGGCGTTCCCGCTCGCGACGTTCCCACTCCTCACGGCGCTGCCGGCGGCCGCGGCGCCGTCCCTGCAGTGGAGCGATTGGCAGCTCGACGCCGGCGCCGAGACCCGCTTCGACCACAACCTGAACCGGGCCGGCCGCCGCGCCGAGGAGGACTGGGACGTCTCCTACCATCCGGCCGTGGGGCTGGGTCGGGCCCTCCAGCTCGACGAGCGCACGCGGCTCTCGGCGCGGGCCGAGGTGGAAGGGGCGATCCACAGCCGCTTCGACGGGCTCCACGGGGTCGAGGCCGGCCTCCGGCTGAGCCTGGTGCACAAGCTGGGCCTCGGCCCGGCGCCCTGGGTCCGTCTCTCGGCGCGCGGGGCCTACCGCCACGTGCAGGCGGACCAGCGCAGCGGGCCGCGCTTCGCGCTCGGCCTGCTCGTCGGCAAACGCCTCACCGAGCGTCTCGACGCCGCGCTCGGCTACCGCTTCAACCGGCACTTCGGCGAGAACGGAGGGACGATCGCCGCCGCTCCGGGCTTCCCCAACGACGTCTTCGACCAGCAGTTCCACGAGGTCTGGCTGGAGGGGCGCTTCCTGGTGACCGAGCGGCTCCAGGCCACGGCGGGATTCCAGTACCGCCGGGGCGACTTCGACTCCAACGCGCGCGGCAACCGCTTCGACATCCTCGTCGAGAACGACGTCGAGGCCGGCGCCCTGGATCGGGTGTTCGGGGGCTGGGTCTACCGGATCGACGGCAACGGCTACGCCCCCTACGCGGGCCTGAACTACGCCCTCGCGGACCGCTGGTCCCTCGATCTCCGCTATCGCTTCGAGCGGGGCGAGGGCGCGGGCCTCGACTACCGCAACCACGCCGTGCGCGCGGCGCTGCTGTTCCGCTACTGAGGACCGTGGCTCGGCGCGCGGACAGCCAGGGAAGGCTCGGGTGGAGACTCGCGATCGCGGCTGTGCTCGGGGGGCTCGCGCTGGGCGCGGCGGACGCGGCCCGCGCCGAGACCCTGCGGGCCCGCGTCGCGAGTCGCGGCGAGCCGGTCGCGCACGCGGTGGTGTACGCCGTCGCCCTCGACGCCCGGGGGCGGCCCGCGCCGCCTCCGGCGCCCACCGAGATCGACCAGGTGGACAAGGAGTTCGTGCCCTACGTCAGCGCCGTGCGCGTGGGCACCCGGATCGCCTTTCCGAACCGGGACCAGATCCGCCACCACGTCTACTCGTTCTCCGACGCCAAGACCTTCGAGATCCCGCTCTACAAGGGCGTGCCGGCCGCCCCCGTGCTGTTCGACAAGCCCGGGGTCGTGGCGCTCGGGTGCAACATCCACGACTGGATGCGGGCCTACGTCTTCGTCGCCGAGACGCCCCACTTCGCGGTGACCGACGCCAGCGGGTCTGCCCGGCTCGCGCTTCCGTCGGGACGCTATGCCGTCGAGGTCTGGCATCCGGCGCTGCAGGGCGAGCCCGAGGCCACCCGGCAGGAGGTCGCCCTGGACGGGGCGGACGCCGAGCTCGGATTCTCGATCGCCCAGCGGCGGCTCTGGCGGGTGCGCCGGGCGCCCTCGCGGGACGATCCCAGCTACCGCTGAGCCCAGGGGAGGTCGCCGTACCCTTCGGATTCCGTTCGTTCCGCGCCCGCATCCTCGGCTTCGTCGTCGGCCTGCTGCTCCTGGTCCAGGGCGCCACGCTTCTCGCCGTCAACGCGGCGAACCTCGCCGGCGCGCGCCGCCACGCCGGCGAGGCCCTCCAGCTCACTGCCGGGGCCTTCCGGCGCTCCCTCGACGTGCGCGAGCAGATCCTGGAGGAGAAGGCGCGCCTGCTGTCCTCGGACTTCGCCTTCAAGCGGGTGATCGCCACGGGCGACCGGGCCACCATCCGCTCGGCGCTCCGCAATCACAGCGGCCGGGTGGGGGCGGACGTGATGCTGCTGCTGGACCCGTCGGCGGAGGTGATGGCCTCCACGCTGGCGTCCCCCCAGCCCGACGACGTCCGCGTCCTGCGCATGCTGGTGGAGGCGGCGCTGGCGGACGACTTCGGCGAGACCTCCTCCATCCAGCGCCTCGCCGGCGACCCCTACCAGCTCGCGGTCGTGCCGCTGCTGACCCCCGAGCCCAGCGCCTGGATCGTGATCGGCTTCGGTGTCGGCGACGCGCTGGCCGGGGCGCTGAAGGAGCAGACGGGCACCGAGGTCTCGCTGCTCCGCCGCGCCGGCGGCGCGCCCGGAGCCTGGACGGCCTTCGCCACCACCCTCGGTCCGGCCTCGCGGCGCTCGCTCGAGCGCGGCCTCTCGCAGGAGCCGGTGGGCGCCCAGCGCATGCTGAACCTCGACCTCGACGGTGAGGCCTACATCTCCTCCGTCCTCCCCCTCGAGGGTGGCTTCCCGCTGCTGGCGGTGCTCCAGCGCTCCCTGGCCGAGGCCCTGCAGCCCTTCCTGCGCCTGCGGGCGATGCTGCTCGCGATCTTCGGGGTGGGCATCGTGCTCTCGCTGGCGAGCAGCGGCCTGCTGGCGAGCAGCGTGACCCGGCCCGTCGCCGCGTTGGCCCGCGGCGCCCGGCGCATCGGGCTCGGCGACTACAGCGATCCGGTGCGCGTGTCGCGTCGCGACGAGCTGGGCGACCTGGCGGACGCCTTCAACGCCATGATGAAGGGCCTGGCGGAGCGCGACCAGGTCCGCGACCTGCTCGGTCGGGTCGTCGCCCCGGAGATCGCCGAAGAGCTCCTCGCCAAGGAGATCGAGCTGGGCGGCGAAGAGCGCGAGGTGACCGTGCTCTTCGCCGACGTGCGCGGCTTCACGGCCCTCGCCGAGCGGGAGGATCCCCAGCGCCTGGTCCGGATCCTGAACACCTTCCTCACGGCCCTCTCGGCGGCGATCGAGGCCCAGGGCGGCGTCGTCGAGGAGTACATGGGCGACGGCGCCAAGGCCATCTTCGGGGCGCCCATCACCCACCCCGAGGACGCGCCCCGGGCGGTCCGCGCCGCGCTCGCCCTGCAGGCCTCGATGCCCGAGGTCGACGCGGGCGTGCGCGCTCTCGGCGGCGCGCCGCTCCAGATCGGGATCGGGATCAACACCGGCGAGGCCGTGGCGGGAAAGATGGGCTCCCTCTCCCGCCTGAAGTACACGGTGGTGGGCGACTCGGTGAACGTCGCCTCCCGCCTCGAGGGGCTCACCCGACACTACGGCGTGAAGATCGTGGTCAGCGAGACCACCCGCGCGCGCTGCCCGGATCTGGTCTTCCGGGAGCTGGATCGGGTCCGGGTGAAGGGGCGCGACGGCCCGCTCGTGATCTTCGAGCCGCTGGGCGCGACGGAGGATCTCGACGTTCCGACGCGCGCGCGCCTGGAGCGGCATCACGAGGCCCTGGCGCGCCTGCGCGCCCGGGACTGGGAGGGCGCCCGGGACGGATTCGCGCGGCTGCTCGCCGTGGAGCCCGCCAGCGTCCTCTACCGCTTCTATCTGGAGCGCATCGAGCGGCTGCGGGCCGAGCCGCCGGGCCCGGACTGGGACGGCACCCTCGACTTCCACGAGAAGTGATGCGGCGTGACGCGGCTGGACGCCGTCGGCCGATCCGGGGTACGCTCGCCGATCCCATGGCAGAAGAGGTGGTCGACGTCCTGATCGTCGGCGCCGGCGCGTCCGGCGCCGCCGTGGCGTGGAGCCTCGCCGACACCCGCATGAGCATCCTCTGCCTCGAGCAGGGGGACTGGATGAACCCGGCGGAGTACCCCACGTCCGGCATGGACTGGGAGATGCGGGGCCAGGGCGACTTCGCGCTCAGCCCGAACACCCGCCGCCGCCCCGAGGACTACCCGGTCAACGACGCCGGGTCGCCGATCGCGATCTCGAACTTCAACGCCGTGGGCGGGAGCACGGTCCTCTACGCCGCCCACTTCCCGCGCCTGAAGCCGTCGGACTTCCGGGTCCGCAGCCTGGACGGCGTGGCCGACGACTGGCCCCTCGACTACCCGACCCTCGAGCCCTACTTCGCCGACAACGCCCGGATGATGGGCGTGGCGGGCCTGGCGGGCGATCCGGCCTATCCGCCCAAGGAGGTCCAGCTGCCACCGGTTCCCCTGGGACCCCTGGGCGAGACCATCGCCGGGGGCTTCGACAAGCTCGGCTGGCACTGGTGGCCCTCCGACAGCGCCATCGCCACCCGCGAGTACCAGGGCCGCGCGCCGTGCATCAACCTGGGTCCCTGCATCACGGGCTGTGCCCAGGGCGCCAAGGCCAGCACCGACCTCACCTACTGGCCCGCCGCCCAGCGCCGGGGCGTGCGCATCGAGACCCGCGCCCGGGTCCGCGAGATCCTGGTTCGCGAGGACGGGATGGCCGACGGCGTGATCTACTACGACGCCGAGGGACGCGAGCGGCGCCAGCGTGCCGAGATCGTCATCCTGGCCTGCAACGGCGTGGGCACCCCGCGCCTGCTGCTGAACTCCACGTCGCCGGCCTTCCCCGACGGCCTGGCCAATCGCAGCGGTCTGGTGGGGCGGAATCTCATGTTCCACCCCTACGCCATGGTGCTCGGGGTCTTCCCGGAGCGGCTGCACGGCTTCCAGGGTCCCACCGGCTGCGGCATCTGGAGCCACCAGTTCTACGAGACCGAGCCGGAGCGCGGCTTCGTGCGGGGCTACACCTTCGAGATGGTGCGCGGCTTCGCCCCCGGCCTGACCGCCCTCTGGAGCCTCGGCCAGGGGCAGCTCCCGTGGGGGGAGGGCCACCACGAGCGCTACGCGCAGATCTTCGACCGCCTGGGCGGCATGATGGGCATCTGCGAGGACCTGCCGGAGGAACACAACCGGGTGACCCTCGATCCGGCGCTGACCGACTCCCACGGCATTCCGGCGCCGAAGATCGACTACACCCTCTCGGACAACAGCCGCGCCATGCTCGACCACGCGGTCGCCCGGGCCACGGAGGTGCTCGAGGCCGCGGGCGCCCGGGAGGTGGTTCACGAGGCGCCCCTGGGCCTGGCGGGCTGGCACCTCATGGGCACCGCGCGCATGGGCGAGGACCCGGCGCGCTCGGTGGTGAATCCCTGGGGCCGCAGCCACGACGTCCGCAACCTCTTCATCGTGGACGGCAGCGTGTTCGTGACCGCCGGCGCCGTGAATCCCACCAACAGCATCCAGGCCATCGCCCTCTACGTGGCGGACCGCATCAAGAAGAACCTCACCACGCTCTTCGACTGAGCCCGGGAAGACCAAGCCATGGCCGAGACCGCCCCCGCCGAGCTCTCCGAGGAGCGCCGCCGCACCCTCGTCGCCGTGCTCGACGCGATCATCCCCCCGCGCGCCGACGGCGTCCTGCCGGGCGCGGGCGCCCTGGGCCTGGCGGCGGCCGTCTGGGAGAGCGTGGCGGCCAACGCGGGGCTGCTCGGGCTGGTGGCGCCGGGTCTCGATGCGGTCGCCGAGCAGGCCCGGGCGAAGGGGGCCGAGGCCTTCGACGCCGTGCCGGCCGGCGAGCGGCGCGGCCTCCTCGACGCGGTGTCGGCCGCGCAGCCCGCCTTCCTGCCGCCCCTCGTGCTGGTGACGTTCAGCCGCTACTACCAGCACCCGACGGTGCTCGAGGGCCTGGGTCTCGAGGCGCGTCCGCCCTATCCGAAGGGCTACGAGGTGCCCGAGACCGACTTCGGCAAGCTCGAGGCGGTCCGGGCCCGGGGCCCCATCTACCGCACGCCCTGACTACTTCGACGGCGTCGCGGGCTTCACGAACTTGAGGGTGAAACGGTCCGACTCGCCGATGGCGAGGTAGGTCTCCCGGTCCCGATCGCCCAGGCGCAGCGCGGGCGGCAGGGTCCAGACCCCCTCCGGGTGCTGGTGGTCGTCCTTCGGATTGGCGTTCACGTCGGACTCTCCGGCGAGCTCGAAGCCCACCGCCTCGGCCACCGCCACCACGTGGGAGCGCCGCACGTAGCCGTTGCGGCCGTCCTCGTTGCCGGGCAGGTCCTCGGGCCAGCGGTGCTCGACCACGCCGAACACGCCCCCGGGCTTCAGGGCCGCGTACGCCGCTGCGAAGACGGCGTGGTCGGCGTTTGCCCACATCCAGTTGTGGACGTTGCGGAAGGTGAGGACGAGGTCGGCCGAGCCCGGCGGGGCCAGCGTCAGGTCCGTGGGATAGCCGAGGGGCACCACCACGGCGCGGTCGTAGTGATCCGGGTGCGCGGCGAGCTTCTCGAGATAGCCCGCGAGCCGCTTCCGGCTCCTGGCGCCGGCGTTGGCCGAGTAGGTGGCGGCGATGAAGTGGCCGCGCTCGGCCAGCAGCGGCGCCATGATCTCGGTGTAGTAGCCGCGCCCGGGCGAGAGCTCCACCACGGTCATGTCGGGCTCGATGCCGAAGAAGGAGAGGGTCTGCTTGGGGTGGCGGTAGCGGTCCCGCGCCACGTGCGCCTCCAGGCGGTGATCGCCCGCGAGGATCGCGTCGAGCCGGCTGCGGGTGGACCGCGACGACTCGGCCGCGGCGTCGTGGGGCAGGGCAGCGAGCATCGTCGCCGCGCAGACAGCGGTCAGGAACGCACGCATCGGATCCTCCCTCGCTTCGAGGGCGTGGGTAGCAGCTCTCCGCGCCCTCGGCTCGGCGGGGCTCAGGCGTCGGGGTCGGACTCGGCTCGGTCCGGTCTAGGCGTCGGGGTCGGACTCGGCTCGGGCGGTGCGCGGGGCCGGCGGTGCGGGCTCGAACCAGGCGCGCTGGAAGGCCGCGTCGCCGGGGAAGCCCGGGCCGGCCGCGGGGACCACATCGGCGGGGTCGACCCGCTCGCCGGTGGCCGCGTCCACCAGGACCGGTTGCACCACCTCGCCCGTGCGCCGGCTGCGCAGCACCACCGGGGCGCGGCCCTTCTCGAAGATCCACTCGTCGCCGAACTGGATCATCGCCGCCAGGATGACCGTGGCGCCGCGGCCCATCGGCGTGAGCCGGTAGGCGTAGCGGAGCGGGCGCTCCTCGTAGGGAACCTTCTCCAGCAGGCCCTGCTCCACCATGCGCTGGAGCCGCGCCGTCAGGGTGTTGG
Organism: uncultured Spirochaetales bacterium; assembly: GCA_964442285.1. Taxonomy (GTDB): domain Bacteria; phylum Myxococcota_A; class UBA9160; order UBA9160; family JAFDET01; genus CAYTZH01. Next base: position 30,396 of record CAYTZH010000041.1, read on the forward strand.
GCGCGATGTTCAGGCGCCGCTGGAAGTCGTCGAAGCGGGCCACACCGTAGGTGCACTCCCGCAGGATCATGGGGATCCAGGGGTCGCCCAGCAGGTCGGTGCTGCGGGCGATGGGGCAGGGCGCGTCCTGGAAGCGGGCGTTCCGCATGGTCGGAATGCTATCTGATCGCCTATTAACTTGCAAGTAGCTATTTAATAGCTACTGTCCTCCTCGAGCGCGCCCCGAGAGAGGACCCATGCGACCCCAGCAAGCCAGCAACGCTTGGAAATCACGCGGGAATCACGCACGGTGGGGCGTCCCGGCGGCCGCGGTCCTGGCCGCCCTGGGCGGGCTCGCGTTGGCCGGCCCCGCCCTGACGGCCGTTCCCGAGCCCCCGGCGCGCCCCCTCGCCGTCGCCACCCGGCCCGCCGCGCTCGAGGCCGGCTACGACCGCGGACGCCGCTTCGTGGGCCGGGTCGAGTTCGCCCAGGCCTCGGCCGTCAGCTTCGAGCTGGGGGGCAAGGTGGCCGAGGTGCGGGTGGAAGAGGGCGACCGCGTGGAGGCGGGCCAGGTCCTCGCGACCCTCGACACGGCGCGCCTGGAAGCCCAGCGGGCCGAGCTGGTGGCCGCCCGCCGCGAGGCCCGGGCCGAGGCGGAGCTCGCCCGGATCCGCGACCGCCGCGCCCGGGAGCTGCTACGCGAGGACGTGATCTCGCCCCAGCAGGCCGACGACGCGCGCCTCGCCGCTGCGGCGCGCGCGGCGGCGGTGGCCCGGGTCGCGGCCGCGATCGAGCGGGTGGACGTGGACCTCGCCAAGGCCGCACTCCGGGCGCCGTTCGCCGGCGAGGTGTCGGTGCGGCACGTGGACGCGGGCGTCGTGGTGGAGACCGGCCAGCCCGTGCTGCGGGTCCTGGAGACGGCGCGGCCCGAGGTGCGCGTGGGCGTCACCCGGGACGTCGCCGCGGGTCTGCGGGACGGCGCGACCCTGGCCGTGCGCATCCACGGGGAGGTGCACACGGGCCGGGTCCTGGCCGTGCTGCGCGAGCGCGGCAGGGACACGCGCACGGTGCCCGTGCGCCTCGAGATCGAGGAGCGCTCCGGCGCCCTGCGCGAGGGCGACCTGGCCGAGCTGGTGTCGAGCACGCCGGTGCAGGCGTCGGGCTTCTGGCTGCCGCGGGCCGCGCTCACCGAGGGGGCCCGCGGCCTGTGGGTGGTCTACGTCGCCGCCCCCGAAGCCGACGGCGACCTGGGTCGGCTCGAGCGACGCTCCGTCGAGGTGCTCCACGAGTCCGGAGACCGGGTCTTCGTGCGCGGCGCGGTGCGCGCCGGCGAGCCCGTCGTCCAGGCCGGCGTCCACCGCCTGGTGCCCGGCCAGCACGTCCAGCTGGCGCCCGTCTCGGCGCCCCTGGCCCTCGCCGCGCCGGCGGAGCCGATCCGATGAGCGCCGGCGCCGACGGCGCTGCGCCCACGAGCGCCCGCGCGGCGCTCGCGCTCATGCACAACCGCCACCTGCTCGGCATGGTGCTGCTGGTGGTCCTGGCGGCCGGTGCGAGCGCGCTCGGCTCGCTCCCCCGCACCGAGGACCCGCGCATCGTGATGCGCAACCCCATCGTGCTGACCCGTCTGCCCGGCGCGTCGCCCGAACGGGTCGAGGCGCTCGTCTCCGAGAAGATCGAGGAGAAGCTCGAGGAGGTGGCCGAGATCCGGGAGGTGGACTCCACCTCCCGCACGGGGATCTCGGTGGTGTCGATCACCCTGGCCGACGACGTCTACGACAACGACGAGGTCTTCGCGGAGATCCGGGACCAGCTCGCCGCCGCCGTGCCGCTGCTCCCGCCCGAGGCGAGCGCCCCGGTCTTCGACGACAAGCGCGGCGCCACGGCCTTCTCGCTGATCGCCGCCCTCACGGCCGAGACCGAGGCCGAGCTGGGCATCGTCTCGCGCCTGGCCGAGGAGCTGGGCGACCGGCTGCGGGGCGTGCCCGGGACCGAGCTCGTCCGCCTCTACGGAGAGCCCGACGAGGAGCTCACGGTCCTGGTGGACGACCCGGAGCTGGCGGCCCTGGGCCTGACGGTGGCCGACGTGGCCGCCGCCCTCCAGGCCGCCGACGCCAAGGCGCCGAGCGGGCGGCTGCGCAGCCCCACCAGCGACCTGGTGCTCGAGGTGGCCGGCGAGCTCGACTCCCTGGAGCGGGTGCGCGAGGTCCCCGTCCGCCGCGCCGACAGCGGGGCCCTGGTGCGCGTGGGCGACGTGGCCGAGGTGGCGCGTCGCTGGCGCGAGCCCACCGCCGAGGTCGGGCTGGTCGACGGCGCCCGGGCGGTCTTCGTCGCCGCGCGGATGGCCCCGGACCAGCGCGCCGACGCGTGGGCGTCGCGCGCCCGGCAGCTCGTGGCGGACTTCGAGACGGAGGTGGGCGGGCCCGTCGCCCTGACGCTGGTCTTCGATCAGAGTCGCTACACCCTCGAGCGTCTGGGCTCGCTCGCCAGCAACCTCGTCCTGGGTGCCGGGGTGGTGGTGGCGGTGGTGCTCTTCACCATGGGGCTGCGCGCGGGCCTGGTGGTGGGGGCGGCCCTGCCCCTCACGGCGGCGCTCGCGCTGTTCGGGCTGCTGGCCAGCGGGGGCACGCTGCAGCAGATGTCGATCTTCGGCATGATGATCGCCCTCGGCCTGCTCATCGACAACGCGATCGTGGTGGTGGACGAGGTGTCGGCGCGACTTCGCGCCGGCGTGGCCCGGGACCACGCCGTGGCCCAGAGCGTCAGCCACCTGTTCTCGCCGCTGTTCGCCTCCACGCTCACCACGGTGCTCTCCTTCGCGCCGATCCCGCTCCTGATCGGCAACGTCGGCGACTTCGTCGGTCCCATCGGCGTGGCCGTCATCCTGGCCCTGGTGGCGTCCTTCGGCCTCTCGGTGACCGTGGTGCCGGCCCTGGCCGGCCTGCTCGTGAAGCCCGCCCGGGACGGCGTGCCGGCCCGCTGGTGGCACCACGGCCTCGTCCTCCCCCGGCTCGGGTCCCGTGTGCGCCGCGCCTTGGTGGCCGGCCTGCGCCGACCCGCGCGGGCGCTCGCCGCGGCGATGGCCCTGCCGCTGCTGGGCTTCGCCCTGGCGCCGACCCTCGGCAGCCAGTTCTTCCCACCGGTCGACCGCAACATGTTCGACGTCCAGCTCTGGATGCCCCGCGACGCGAGCCTCGAGCGCACCCGCGGGGCGGTCGGCGAGGTGGAGGCGGTGCTCCACCGACACGCGGCGGTGGAGCGCGTGTCCTGGCTCGTGGGCGGGAGCTTCCCGAGCGTCTTCTACAACCTGGTCATGAGCCGCGACGACGCCTCCTACTACGCGCGCGGCGTGGTGGAGACCGGCACGGCGGCCGAGGTGAAGGCGCTGCTGCCCGTGGTGCAGGCCGAGATCGACCGCCAGGTGCCCGCGGCCCAGGTGGTGGTGCGCTCCTTCGGTCAGGGTCCGCCGGTGGAGGCCGAGGTGGAGCTCGAGCTGCGCGGGCCCGCCCTGGCGGTGCTCCAGCAGCTCGGCGAGGAGGTGCGGCGACGCCTGGCGGCGCGCCCCGAGGTGCTCCACACCAAGGTCAGCCTGGAGCGCGGCGAGCCCAAGCTCTACGTGGACGTGGACGAGGACGAGGCCCGCCTGGCGGGCCTGACCCCCCGCGACGTCGCCGCCCAGCTCGAGCACCGCCTGGAGGGCCGCACGGGCGGCTCGGTGCGCGAAGGGGTCGAGGAGCTTCCGGTGCGGGTGCGCACGCGCGACGCGGACCGCGCGCGGCTCGACGGTCTGGCCGACACCCAGCTGCTCGGCGCCGACCCCGGGGACTGGCTGCCGGTGGCGGCCCTGGGCGAGCTGCAGCTGCGACCCGAGTTCGGGGGCATCACCCGCTCCGATGGCGAGCGGGCCAACCGGGTGCAGGCCTACCTGCGGCCCGGCGCCCTTCCCATCGACGTCACCCGGGCGGTCCTGGACGAGCTGGACGCCGCGGACTTCCGCCTGCCGCCCGGCTACCGGCTCGTGGTCGGGGGCGACTCCGAGGAGCAGGCCGCCGCGGTCTCGAGCCTGCTCACCTACGCGCCGGTGCTCGGGGTGCTCATGCTGGCCACCGCGGTGGTCTCGTTCCGGAGCGGCGCGCTGGCGGCGCTGCTGTTCGCGGTGGCGGGGCTCTCGGGCGGCGTGGGCCTGCTGGCGACCTGGGTGGCCGGCTTCCCCTTCAGCTTCAACTCCATCCTCGGCACCGCCGGGCTCATCGGCGTGGCCCTCAACGACTCGATCGTGGTGCTCGCCTCCATCCGCGCCCACGGGCAGGCGGCGCGGGGCGACGTGGACGCGGTGGCCGACGCCGTCCTCGGCTGCGGGCGCCACGTGATGTCCACCACGCTCACCACGATCGGCGGCTTCCTGCCCCTGCTGCTCTTCGTGGGCGGCGACTTCTGGCCGCCCCTCGCGGTGGTGCTGGCCGGGGGCGTGGCTGGCGCCACGATCCTGGCCACGGTCTTCGTGCCGGCGAGCTACGTGCTCCTGCACCGGGGCGGCGCGGGCGAGCCCGTGGCGGTGCCGGCGGCGGCCGCCGCGGCCCGGGCCTAGCCATGGCGAGGCTCTCCCGCGTGCTGGCCGGTCCCGTCTCCGCCGCGCTGGCCCTGGTGGCCGGGGGCTGCACCATCGGGCTGCCCTTCCGCGGCCCCGGCTTCGATTCCGAGCGGGGGGTGGTGGCCCCGGGCGCCGGCGACACCGTGGTGGTGGCGGTGACCCAGGGCGTCGTCTCGGGGGGGAAGGGGCGGGCCTTCGGGCGTCAGCTCCGCCAGGTCCTCGACGCGTTGCCCGAGCGGGCCGGGCTGATCGCCTTCTCCGTACGCCGGGAGCTCTTCGGACGCCGGGTCTGGACGCTCTCCGCCTGGGTGGATCACGCGTCCCTGAACGGCTTCCTGCGCTCGGAGGCTCATCGCCAGGCCGTTCGCGAGGGTGGGATCCCGCGCGAGGCGGTCTGCTCCGCCCGGGTGCGCCTCCCCGCGGACGCGCTCCCCATCGACTGGGACCGCGCCCTCGATATCCTGGCCGCGGAGTGCGCGGCTCCGCCCGAGGCCGAGACGGGCTGAGCGCCGCGCGGGAGGCCGGGAGGAGGCGCCATGACCCAGACCCCCTTGGAGACCCTCGGCGACGAGCGTTACGTGAGCCTGGCCACCTTCCGCCGCAGCGGCAAGGCGGTGGAGACGCCGGTCTGGGTCGCCGAGGACGGCGGTCGGCTCTACGTCTTCAGCGCGGGCGAGGCCGGCAAGGTGAAGCGGCTCCGCAACGACACCCGGGTGCGCCTCGCGCCGTGCACGGCCCGGGGCCGGGTGACCGGCGACTGGCACGAGGGCCGCGGACGCCTGGTGGCCGAGCCCGAGACCTGCGGGCGCGCCTACGCGGCCCTGCGTCGCAAGTACGGCTGGCAGATGGGGCTGGCGGACGTGCTCTCGCGCCTGTCCGGCCGCTACGACCAGCGCGCGGTCATCGAGCTCGAGGTCTAGCCCACCTGCACCGTGGCCGGGAGGCGCCGGCCCAGGATGTCCGCCGCCTCCTCCACCATCTCCGCCACGATCTGGCCGGCGGGCTTGATCTCGTCGATCAGGCCCACCACCTGGCCCGCGAAGGGCCCCACGTACTCCACGTTGCCGGCCCGGTTGAACATGTCCACGATCGCCGAGGCCAGCATCACCTGGATCGGGAAGCGCAGGGGCTCGAGGCCGGACTCCTCCCAGAGGTCGTGGAAGCGGTTGTAGGTGGCCCGCGAGGTCTTGCCCGTGTAGATCGTGGTGCGGCGGGTGTCCTCGTCGCTGGCGTTCACGATGGCCTGCTTCTGGACGTCGAGGGCGCCGCCCTCCACCGACGCCAGGAAGCGGGTGCCCACCCAGACCCCGATGCAGCCCATGGCCAGGGCGGCGGCCAGCCCCCGGCCGTCGCCGATCCCGCCGGCGGCCAGCACCGGGGTGGGCGCCGCCGCGTCCAGGGCCTGGGGCCAGAGGGCCATGGAGCCGATCCGACCCGTGTGGCCGCCGGCCTCGTGGCCCTGGGCCACCACCAGGTCGGCGCCGGCCTGGGCGATGCGCCCGGCGTTCCGGGCGTTGCCCGCGATGCCCAGCACCTTCATGCCGGCGCCGTGGGCGGCCTCGACCATGAAGCCCGGGTTGCCGAGGCCGGCGCAGAACAGCGGCACGCCCTCCTCGATGCACGCCTCCACGGCGGCGTGGGGTCGCGAGGTGGTGGTGCCCCCGCTGATCACCGCGTCGGAGTCCGGCAGCCCCAGCTCCTCCTTGACCTTCAGGAGCCACTCCCGATGCGCGGGCGGCAGGGCGCCCAGCGCATCCGAGAGGGGGATCTCCCGCACGCTCTCGGGGGGCGCGTCGCCGGCCGCCACCGTCGCCGCCGGGAGCAGGACGTCCACGCCGAAGGGGCGATCGGTGAGCTTGCGGATCTCGCGGATCGCCTCGCGCATACCCTCTACGGTGTAGCCTGCCCCGCCCAGCACCCCGAGGCCGCCGGCCTCGGAGACGGCCACCACCAGCTCCACCGGTGCGCCGGTCTTCTCGCCGATCAGGCTCGGCCCCATGCCGGCGCTCAGGATGGGGTAGTCGATGCCGAGCAGGTCGCACAGCGGCGTCCGCAGGGTTCTCCGGGTCATGTCGTCCTCCTGGCGACCCTCGCGGGCCGACGTGTTCAGCATAGGCCGACTGTGCGGGTCGCGAATCCCTCGCCGATTCTCCGGTCTGTCTTGCATCGGGCCGCTCGCTCGACCGCATCCGGTGTACACTAGGAGGAAGTTGCTCACCTGGGGGGATCCGTATGCCGCGCGCCATCGTTCTCGCTCTCGCTGCGTTCGCCGTCCTGGTCTCGTTCGCCGCTCCCGGGGTCGCCCGGGCCGGTGTGGAGCTCGTGGTCACGAGCACCCGCGACGCCGTGGATGCGGTGCCGGGCGACGGCCTCTGCCAGACGGACGTGGAGCACGAGTGCACCCTGCGGGCGGCCATCATGGAGACCAACGCCCTGCCCGGGCTGGACGCCATCGCGGTGCCGGCGGGGGTCTACCCGTTGACGGTCCGGGATGACCCGGTCGTGTACCTCGACGAGAACCAGTCCCTCACCGGAGACCTGGATGTCACCGACGACCTCATCCTGGAAGGGGCCGGGGCGGGTGCGAGCGTCCTCGACGGCGGCTGCGAGGACGATTGCCTGGACGGCGTCGACCGCCTCCTCGACGTGCGGCCCGGTGCCGTGGTGGAGGTCTCGGACGTCACCCTGCGGCGTGGGGGGATCCCGTCTGCGTTGCTCGGGCAGGGCGGGGCGGTCCGTGTCTCGGGCGCCGATCTCACTCTGCGGCGCAGCGAGATCCTCGACAGCCGCGCTTTCCTGAACGGCGGGGGGCTGGCGGCCGTGGAGGGTGCCCGGGTGCTCATCCAGGACAGCGAGATCGAGGGCAGCCGCTGCTTCTTCAGCGGGGGCGGGGTCTTCGCCGACGCAGCCTCATCGATGCGCGTGGAGCGCAGCGTGATCGCCTTCAACACCGGCGGTTCCTCCGGGGGTGGCGGCGGCGGCATCGGCGCGGTTGGCGGGGAGTGCGTCGTGGTGTCGTCGAGCCTGCTCGGGAACAGCGCGGGCGATTTCGGCGGCGGCGCATTGGGCTGTGCCGTCTATCGCAGCGCCCTGGCCGGCAACGGCGCCTTTCGCGAGGGCGGGGGCGCATGGAGCTCGGTCGTCGTGGAGTCGACCCTCTCGGGCAACTGGTCCCTCGGCTGCGGCGGGGGCGCGGCGGCCAGCAGTCTGGTGCGGAGCACGGTCACCCTCAACGAGGCCGGCCTGTCGCCGTTCTTCTGTGGCGGCTCGCTCGACGGCGGCGGCGGTGTGTTCGGGGGCACGCTCCAGGCCTCCATCGTGGCGGGCAACGGCCTGGGCGACCCGGAGCCGGGCCTCGATCCCGAGGGCCCGGACTGCCTGGGGGTCGTCGGCTCGAACGGCTACAACATTCTCGGCGACGGGACCGAGTGCGACTTCGCCGCCCTGCCCTCCGACCGCATCGGCACCGCCATGAACCCGTTCGACCCCCTGCTCGGCCCCCTGGCCGACAACGGCGGGCCCACGCTCACCCACGCCCTGCTGCTGGGAAGCCTCGCCGTCGACACCGTGCCCGACGCCGACTGCGGCCTCGACGACCCGGCCCTGGTGGCCGCCGGCGTCGCCCCCGGGTTCGACCAGCGGGGCAGCCCGCGGCCCCAGGGCTTCTTCTGTGACGTCGGCGCCTTCGAGCTCGTGCCCGCCTGCGTCGACGAGCTCGACAACGACGGCGACGGCCTCGTGGACCTGGCCGACGAGGACTGCCTCGGCCCGAAGGACTTCGACGAGGAGCCCGGCACCGACGCAACGAACTGCGGCCTGGGCATGGAGCTGGCCCTGCTGGCGCTGTGGGTCCTCCTGCCGCGCCGGCGAAAGGCGCGTCGCCTGAGCTAGCGCCGGGCGCCCGCCGCCGGGCGCGTGGCCTGCTCCATCAGCGCGTCGAGGGAGGGCAGCCTGGGATCGGTCGTGGTGGCCTGCCAGCCCGTGTGGCCGGTGTGGATCCGCGCGCGCTTGGTCCAGGGCAGCCCCTCCGCCGCGGTGACCCGGCTTCCGCCGCCCATGATCCGCGCGTGCTCCGGGCTGCCCGGGGTGCCGTAGCAGATGGGCTCGTCGCCCTTCCTGCAGCCCGGGTGGCTGTTGTTGGCGTGCTCGAGACCCAGGATGTGGCCCATCTCGTGGGCGGCCGTGAGGCCGACGTCCGGCTCGTTGATCTCGGGGAAGACGTCGTCGTACACGAGGGACCCGTGGTCGCGGCCCGGCGTCCGCTTGATGTAGGAGCGGAACGGCGCCGCGCTGTCCGCGGGCCGGTAGGCGCGGATCGACACGTGACCGGCCTCGTGCGTCTTTGCGGGGCAGACGTTCAGGCAGCAGCGGATGAAGGGCGTCCTGGCCTGGGGGCCTCGGGCATAGACCATCTCCCGGCGCAGGGCGGTTGGCATCTGCCGGGCGACGAGGTAGAGGCGATCGTTCCAGAGGCGCTCGACGTTGCGCTCGAAGAGGGTCTTGAACTGGGTCCACTCGGCGTCGTTCCAGCGCTGGATGCGCACGCGGCGCCCGTCGATGCGCACGTAGACGGCTCCCTTGCTCTCCGGCGGGTCCATCTTCACGAAGTGGACCCGGACGATCAGGTCGAGGAGCCAGGAGTTGTCGGCGCGATGCGACTTGCGCAGGCAGGAGTCGAAGATCTTGGGGAAGCTCAGGCGGGGCGTGATGGCCATGGGACCTCCGGGGTCGGACAACGCTGGCGGCAACCGTACGCCGGGCGGGGTCGCGGAGGCAGTGAACTCCTTCACGGGGTCCCGGTGAGGTCCTTCACAGGCGGGGCGGGGTGGCGACCCCCGGTGAGGCTGCGCGCGCTATCGTGCGTCGGAACCGGTGCGATCGTGACGACCCCCACCCGCGAGACCCCGCTGGCGACCGCCGTCCGCTACGGCACGTACCCGCTCGTCGTGTTCGGGGCGCTCGCGATCGCCCACGCCTGGATCGGTTCGGGCCGCTCGCCCGGCACCGTGGTGGCGATCCTGAGCCTCTCGCTCATCCCGATCTGCCTGGGCCTGGAGCTCGCCTTCCCCGAGACCCCGCGCTGGCGCATCCGGCGCGGCGAGGCGCTGGCCGACCTGCTGCACATGCTGATCAGCAACCCGGTGCCGGCGGGGATCTTCCGGGCGCTCTGCTTCGGCGCCATCGCCGGGCTCTCGGAGGCGATCTCCCGGGCGGTCGGCTTCGGCCTCTGGCCCACCCACTGGCCGCTCGCGGCCCAGGCGGCCTACGCCATCGGCGTGGCCGAGCTCGTCAACTACGGGATCCACCGCGGGCTGCACGAGTCGCGGCTCTGGCCCCTGCACGCCGTCCACCACTGCTCGCCGCGGATGTACTTCCTGCTCTCCATGCGCAAGCACCCGCTGCAGTCGTTCCTCACCTACGGCGGACGCTTCACGGTGCTCTGGCTGCTGGGCGTCACCGAGGAGGCCTTCGCCCTCTACACGGTGCTGATCTCGGCCAACTCGTACCTGCAGCACGCGAACCTGCGCATGAGCACCGGCCCCCTGGGCTGGGTGCTGGCCACGCCCGAGCTCCACCGCGTCCACCACAGCCGTCGCCTGGAGGAGATCAATACGAACTACGGCGACTCGCTGATCGTCTGGGACCGGCTCTTCGGGACCTTCCGGCCGCCCGATCCCGCCCGCCCGCTGCACGACGCCATCGGTCTGCCGGGCCTCGAGGTGCCCCAGACCTACGCCGCACACTGGCGGCTGCCATTCGCCTGGTCGCGCCTGAACGCAGAGGCGCAATCGCGCCTGCACGCGGAGCGCGTGCAGGCGCGCGCGGGCAGCTCGGAAGCGCCCGAAGGCGGCGGGCGCTAGTCGCCGTCCTCGTACTTGAACGAGACCTTCACCTTCGCCCGGTACGCGGCCACGTTGCCCTGGTCGAGCTGCATGTCCAGCTCGACGATCTCGGCGATGCGCAGGTCCCGCAAGCTCTTGCCGGCCCGCTGGATGGCCGCGTTGGCGGCGGCCTCCCAGGAATCCGTGCTCGTTCCGACCAGCTCGATCACCTTGTAGACGCTCTCGGCCATGGGGGCCCTCCTCTGAGTGAACACCCCCATGCTACCGCGCAATCCGCGTCGACTGTGTCACTCCGGCGTCTCCCGCCCGGGTTTCTGGTCCGGCCCGGGGGGTCGGAGCCCGCGGCACGCCCCGGCGCCTCAGCGCTTCACCTGCCGCACCCGGCCGCGCGGACTGAACTCGAGGACCATGCCCTCCCAGCGCCCGAAGTCGATGACGTCGGTGAAGAGGCTGCGCCGGTAGTACTGGGTCTCGACGCCGGCGATCACCCAGGCGTGGGAGCTGGCGGCCAGCCGCTTGCACAGGTAGGCGCCGTCGCCCGGGCCGTCGAAGGAGCCGTAGGCGTTGATGTGACCGACCGAGCAGCTGTGGAGGACGATCTCGGCGACGGATCCCGCCAGCGCCGACCACTGGTGCACGTTGCGCACGGTGATGTTGTCGGCGCCGAACTCCATGCCGAAGCCGCCCCCGCCGTGGCGCTCGAAGCCGTGGCAGAGGATGCGGAGCGTCTTGATGTAGCCGTAGCGGGCCGACGCGTCGCGGAGCCAGTCGAGGACCGTCGAGAGGCGCCAGGAGGCGTTGATCAGCAGCGACTCGGTGCAGTTGCGGGGCGTGGAGCCCAGCAGGCGGCGGTCGTGGACGATGAGGGTGGCGGCCATGGAATCGTTCTCCCTGTGGGTTCGGGCGTCGGGCGCCCGGGGTCCGTCCTTCCCGAAGCTCGGGGCGAGGATCCCGCGGCCGCGGTCGCCGAGCCTGACGGCCGGAGAACGGTTCGCTGACCGTCGGGCCGGGAGCCGGAAGTCCCCGGGCCGGGAGCCGGAAGTCCCCGGGCCGGGAGCCGGAAGTCCCCGGAAACCCAGGGCTACGGGCTCTCGGACTCCAGCCGACGCAGCCGCGCCCAGGCCCAGGGCAGCAGGGCGAAGGCGGGCAGGGCGGCCGCCGCCGTGAGGGCGAACCAGGCCGCGTAGCCCAGGGCCTCGGTCACCGCGCCCGAGGCGCCGCCCAGCAGCCGCCCCGGCAGCACGAAGAGCGCCGAGAGCACCGCGTACTGCACCGCGGCGTGGTCCTTCTCGGTGATGCGCATGCAGAAGGAGAGGAAGGCCGTGACCGCCAGGCCGGAGCAGAGCGACTCCAGCAGGGAGGCGCCGTACATTCCCGCGCGGCCGCTGTCGGGGAAGGCGGCGGCCGCCGCGTAGCCCAGGTTGGAGCCCAGGGCCGCGATCCCCAGCCAGAGCAGGCCGCGCCCGATCCCGTGGCGGGCCACGAAGGCGCCGCCCGCCCAGGCGCCCAGCACCACGGCGCCCGAGCCCGCCACCGTCGTCACCACGCCGATCTCCTCGAAGCCGTAGCCGCGGTCCACCCAGAAGGGCTTCACCATCGGCGCCATCGACAGGTCGCAGGCGCGGTAGAGCATCACGAACACCAGCACGCCCGGGGCGCCGGGGATCCGCAGCCAGCGCAGGAAGGGCGCCCAGAAGGCCCGACGCGCGGCGGCGGGCACGGCCACCCGCGGCGTGCGCAGCACCGCCACGGCGAGCGTTGCCGAGAGCGCTGCGGCCACGCCCAGGGTGCCGGGCCAGCCGATCCAGCGCGGCAGGAAGAGCAGGCCGCCGCCTGCGACCACCACGCCGATCCGGTAGGCCGTCACCCGGGTGGCGTTCACCGGCCCCTCCTGGCCCCGCTCGGTGATCCCGATGGTGTAGGCGTCGATGGCGACGTCCTGGGTGGCCGAGGCCAGGCAGTAGACCGCCAGGCCCGCCAGGAGAAGCCCGGCCGTGTGGACGCTGTCGGTGGCCCCGAGCGCCGCGAGAGCGGCGGTCATGGTGGCCAGGGCGCCGGCCACCCAGGCGCGGCGGTCGCCCCAGCGGTCCACCGCCGGGGACCAGAGCACCTTCAGCGACCAGGCCAGCCCCAGCAGCGAGAAGCCGCCGATGGCCGCCAGGTCGACGCCCTCTGCCCGCAGCCAGACGGGCACCACGTCGACGAAGACCCCCATGGGGAAGCCCTCGACCACGTAGAGCAGGCCCACGACGGCCAGCGTCTGGCGGATCCGCACCGCGCACCCCGGGGGGCAGGGTACCGGATGTGGCGGACAGGCGAGCGTTCCGGGGCGGCGGAATCTGCTAGCTTCCGGGCCTCAAGGCCGAATTCGGCCGGTCTTCGACGGCGGGTGTCCCTCCCACCCCGTGCTCCGATCGAGCGCTCGATCTCGCGTCCACACCCGGTGCGGACGCTATCGGCATCGTCGAGATCGCCGGTCCGGGACGAACCGGACCGGATCCGAAGCGCGCCTCCCGCAACCCGAGAGCGGAGGAGTCCGATGGCACGACGAACCCAGATGTCCGTTCAGAAGCGACGGCGCGAGCAGGAGAAGGCCGAGCGCGCCGCCAACAAGCGCAAGCAGCGTGCCGAGCGCGGCTCGCGGCCGGCGGGCGAGAACGAGCCCTCCGTGGCCAGCGAGTCCGACCTCGAGGGCTACGGCATCCTTCCGCCGCGCGAGGACGACGCCGCCGGCAGCGCCTGATCCGGCGCGGCCCCTCCCGGGGCCGCCCCGCTACTCGGGCGAGGCCGGGAGCTGGGCCTCCGCGGCGTCCTCCGAGTCCGCCGTCTGGACGTAGACCGAGATCGAGCGGGCGAGCCGCGCGCTGGC
>CAYTZH010000042.1:0-3658 GCA_964442285.1 uncultured Spirochaetales bacterium
TGCAGCTGACGAGCCACAGCGCGTTCCAATCGACCTCTGGTAGAGTCTGGCATTGACACTTGGGCGCTTCGGGGGAGCTGCGGAGGCGCTGTTGGCCGCAGCTGAGCGCCGATCCGTTGGGCGGCGCGGATCTGCTTCGGGGGTCCGCCTGTCCTCGATGGGGCTCCAAGCATTGCGAAGGTCGAGACGCCGTTGTGGGCGAGACCCAAATCGCCCGCTGACTCTCCAGGACGGGGACTCCCTGGACGCCTCCGACGCCGATCGTCCTCGCTCCATTCTTGATTGTCGCGGTTCGCGTGTCGTACACTGGTGTCGAAAGCCATAAGGAGGGACTGTCGTGCCGGAGATCATCGTCTGGATCTGGATCCTTGGAGCGCCTGCCGTGACCATCTTCATGCTGAACGGCGTGCTGAGGTAGAGCTGGCTGCGGGCGGCCCAACTCAGGAGCCGCGCTCATCCGAACCATTGGCCAAAGAGAGCGGCCTCCGCTCTCGTTGGCGCCGTCTCGACCGACGCGGCATAGCACGCGCGAGTACCGGAGCGTGTATGCCACAGCGCATCCGATTCGGCCTTCGTAGCCTCTGGCAGTGACACTTGGGCGCTTCGAGCGACCACTGGCGGCGGGCCCGGCAGCTGAGCGCCATATTCGAGTTCAGGCATTCCCCACGCCATGCCCGTCTGGGGCGTGTGGCTGAAGAGTCGCTTCCTGTTCAGCACGGGGCCGCGCACGCGAAAAGCTCGCAAGCTCGGGCGAGCTGTTCGGGGTTCGCCCGGTCAAGGCGTTCGCGTGGCTCGGAGACGAGGGCTCCGACTTCTCGGCGACCGGTAGATCCTCTACACCTCTACGCCGGTGATCCGGCCGGTTCTCTCGTCGATCCTCCCCAGCAGGGTCCGGTCGTACACGATATCCCAGAGCCCGTCTCCGACTTCCTCGCGGCCGACGTACTCGTCCGCGAGCGCATGCTCAGGAACGGCTGCTTGGCCTGCGGAAGGTGTCGGCAGCGCTCACGCGCCGCACTTCCAGGTGCCTCGGGTACTCCGGCTTCGACAGTCGTTCGGGGTATGGCCGCGCCGACGGCGCCCAGCGCTCACACGGCCCGCAGGCGATGAAGGCCCGTCAGGGCGTGCTGCTCCACGCTCTTGACGGGCACCGGCCAGATCGCCTCGTTGCGGTTCGCCTCCAGGAGCGCGGCCGCATCCGGGCGATCGGTCTTGTTCCCCCGCACCTTAGAGCCGTACGTCGCGGAGCGGCAGCAGGCGCACCGTGTGGCCTCACGCCCGCGCCTCGCGGCCCCAGTAGTATGTCGACCGCGATCGTCGTATCCTGCTGCATGTGGACGCCTCCTCTCCGGGGCGTTCCGCAGTCGAGGCAACGTTGGCACGAAGATGCCGCGCACGTTGCGGGGGAGTCCATCCCATCACTGCAGCTGACGAGTCACAGCGCGTTCCGATCGGCCTCTGGTAGGGTCTGGCATTGGCACTTTGGCGCTTCGGGCGTGCCACGGAGGCGGTGGCTTGCAGCTGAGCGCCCAGTCCGTTGGACGGCACGAAGGGGCCTCCATGCTTGCAGGCTCATGCGCATGCGAACGGGTCCGGTATGAGATCCGCGGAGATCTCGTAGGACCCATCACCCTGTGCCACTGCTGGCGTTGCCGCAAGCATTCTGGCTCAAGCTTCGGCACGACGTCCGGAGTCAAGGCCACCGATCTGGTCTTTCTCCACGGTGAAGACCTCCTTCAAAGCTGGGAGTCCAGTCCGGGCGTGCGCAGGTTCTTCGCTGGCTGCTGCGGTTCTCCGATCTTCAAGCGCGACGACGCTGCTCCGGAGTTCCTGGGGTTCCGGCTCGGAACGCTCGACACTGACCCTGGGCGCAAAGCCGAGCTTCATTTCATGTCCGAGTCGAGGGTTCCGTGGCTCGACATACACGATTCGCTGCCTCAGAAGGGCGGCGGTCCCCGGTTCGGCGAGCGGGACTAGCGGGCACCGGAGCGTGCCGTCCAACAAGCAACCGTGTTCAAGCCCTGGCGGCGAGCGTTGGCTTTCGCCATTCGGAGCGGTCTCGGACCAGGGCGTCGAGGGTGGTGGGGAGCTCTCGGGCGACGGCCCCGAGGGCGACCTCGGCGGGCTTGCCGGCGGCGCGCAGGCGTTGGTAGAAGGGCCGGAGCGCCGGCGCGAAGGGGCCTCGCGTCATATCGTCGGCCATGTCTGGGCGAGATGGGCCTGCCGTCTCGCAAGGCGCAGTTCACTGGAAGAGTGAACGGCTGCTCCATCCATGAGCACAATCATCCCAACGAGGAGGTCTGGACCATCGTCGAGGGCGAGTTCGCAGTCACCATTGGCGATCAGACCCGGGTCGCGATTCGGACTGACCTTCGGTAGCAGGTCGCCTACCATGAGGTCGTTGGTGACGGCCTGGGCTACACTTTCGCGTCACGGGCCCCGTTGGGCCTCGCAGGAAAGTCATGAGTCCTTCGGCTCTCCTCGTCGTCGACGCCGTGATCAACCTCGGTCTCGGCGCATCGCTCGTGCTCTTCCCAAAGGGGCTGGTGCTGGCCTTGGGAATCCCGGACGCCGAGGTTGCCTTCTACCCCAGTATCCTCGGGGCGGTCCTGTTCGGTATCGGCCTGGCGCTGCTCATCGAGCGCATCCGCGGGAGCTCCGGGCTCGGCCTCTCCGGGGCCATCGCCATCAACCTCTGCGGCGGAGCGGTTCTGGCGGCTTGGCTCGTGTCCGGTGCACTCGCCGTACCGCTACGGGGCCGGTTCCTGCTCTGGGGTCTGGTGGTTCTCCTGGTCGGCGTAAGCGGCCTCGAGATCTTCTCTCAGGCGAGAGGGCGTGCGGCTTAGCGGCGTCCATGCGAGGTAGCCGGGTATGCGAGCAGTTCTGCCCCCCGTGGTCCTCCTGGTCGTGGTTCCGTCGGTGGCCACGCCGTTGCCGAGAAAGAGCCTCTTCGGCCTCTTCATCACCCTGTCGCCCGCCGATCTCGTCTTCCGGAACCTCTCGGGCAAGACCGTGCGGCATGCAAGGCGCGACCGCGACGCGCCTCCCTAGCCTCACGTCGAGTGGCAGGATCCGGCCCCCGCGCCGCGACTCGTCTCCAACGTCGATTCGGTCGAGCTTCGTGCGCTCCGGGTCGGGCTCAAGACCGATTGGCCCGCCGCTCCGCCAGCGGCTGAGCCCGAAGGCTGCCGTGGCCGGGCCTGCGGTGACTGGGACGACGCCGCGGCCGCTGGTCGACTCGGTGGTGCGGTCCGTCTGCGGGCGGGAGATCGAGCGGCTCGTTCGCTTCCCCCGTGGCGGCCTGCGCGAGTCCTTGACGCCGTGAGCACCGAGGATCTCACACCGCTCTTCGAGCTGTTCGAGAGCACACCGAGGCAGGCCCCCGGCAGCGTCGAGACCACCCGTCGCGCGCTGCGGATGCTGCCCGACTCGCTCCGGATCCGGCAGGTGCTCGACCTGGGTTGTGGCACCGGGGGCTCGACCCTGGTGCTTGCCGAGGACACCGGTGCCCAGGTCACGGCAGTCGACATCCATCCGCCGTTCCTCGCGACGCTTCGGGCGCGGGCAGAGGCGCGCGGCCTGGCCGACCGGATCGCGACGGTTGCCGCGGACATGGCGGACGCCGCCTCGCTGGGCGCCCGCTTCGAGCTGATCTGGG
>CAYTZH010000042.1:3758-12327 GCA_964442285.1 uncultured Spirochaetales bacterium
CTGGGGATCCACGGTCTGAGTCGGATCCCCACCTCGCTCTGGACAGCCACGATCGCCCCGGGCCTGCTCAGCGGTCTGCTTCTCTGCGTGCCCCTGTCGGCTGCGGCTCTCGCCAGGGCGCGAGGATCATTCTCTCGCGCCGCGTGGATGAAGGGCCTCGTGGTAGGGCTGGTGAGCTTCCAGCCATGGTGGCATTTCGCGGTGCTCCCGATCCTGCCCGAGGGGCCCGGCGCAACGGGGCGTTGAATGCACGTCGGAGCCCTCGACGCTGGTGTACCCTCACCGTTCGAGGTCGATGGAACGTGCCGGATGCACTCGCGACGATCGCCGAGGTGGCGCTCGGCCTGGCCCTGTCCTGCTCGTGGCCCCGGAGCGCTACGGCCTGGCGGCCCGAGCGCCAGGCCGTCGTGGGTCGATGACACGCGATCGCGTCCACGCCGAGCTCGGACTCTGCCTGGCGGGGCTGGCGGTCTCCGGCGTGGCCTTCGGGCTCCTCGCTCGAGCCGGCTGGCCGGGCGCCGTCCACGAGTGCGTCGCCAGCGCCACCTGCTACTGCGAGGCGGGCCGGCCGGGGTGGATCGCACAGCCGGCCAATACCTGGTCGAGCCTCGCGTTCATCGCAGCCGGGCTCGGCATCGGCTGGCACGCGGGCCGCGACCGGAAGATGCAGCGGCCGCCAGCTGCCGGTAGCGCGACGCGGGTCCGGCCGGGCCTGCTCGCACTCCCCGTCTGTCTGCTCGGACCGGGCGCGATGTTCTTCCACGCGTCCCTCACCGATTGGGGCGGAGTCCTCGACGTGGCGTCGATGTATCTGTTTCTCGATTTCTGGCTCCTGTACAACCTCAAGGGGCTCTACGGCTGGTCCGATCGGACCTTCTTCGCGGCGTACGTGACGGTCACCCTGGCGCTCACCAGTCCGCGTCTCGTGTCGCCGGCCTACGGTGTCCCGGTGTTCGTCGTCGTCGCCAACGTCGCGTTGGCGACCGAGTGGCTCGCCGCGAGGCCCGCGGACCCGAGCCGCGGGCCGACACCGCGACGCATCGAGCGGGATCGCCGCTGGCTGTGGCTCGCGCTGGGCGCCCTCGGGGCTGCGCGTGCGGCCGAGACGTTCCTCCCGTGCGATCCTGCCTCCCTGATCCAGGGGCACGCGGTCCTTCACGTCTTCCACGCGCTCCTGGGTGTGTTTGCGTACTTCTACCTGAGGTCGGAGGGGCGTTGATCGCGCGCTTCCGTGGCCGATCCGGTGAGCCGCGGTGGCGGGCCTCGGGATCGCGGGGGCGAGGGCTGCGGCGATGCTGTCCGATCCGGACGCACGGACACGAGCGAGGATCTCCCGAATGCCCCATCCTGCCCTCGCGTCGAACCGGACGGCGGTGATCACGGGCGCTGCCGGTGGTATCGGCCGTGCGACGGCCCAGCGCCTCGCGGCAATGCCAGGTGGCGGCCCAACTGCTCTCGGCGATGGAACAGGGCGAGTTCTACGTGCTGTCCGGGGCACCCCGACTACCAGGCCGCCTTCGAGGCCTTCATGGATCGAGCCCACGAGTGGCCTCTGGACCGACCACGCGCAGCCCTGGGTCTCGTTCACCGCGGGGCCACGGTTCCCGCGCCAGCCGGAGGACGACGGGGCCCTGGTGAAGGCCTGGCGCGACCGGACGCGCACCTAGGCTCGCCGCGCCTGCGTTCCGCAGACGGTGGTAGGATCACCGCCGTGGCCCTTCGCAGTCCCTGGGTCGTCCTGGTGCTCGCGGTCGCTCCCACCCTGTGGCTGCTGGCGCAGCCCGGTGTGGTGCCCCTGCGCCGCGTCGATCCGTCGGAGCCGGTCTGGACCTCCCACTATCTCGCGGCCCGCGGCTACCTCTACCCGTGGCTCGTGACGGAGATCCCGCCCCGGCTCGAGCCGATGCCGCTCCGCTCGCGAGTCCTCCTCCCGAACCTGGCGCTCCTGCTCGGGGCGGGCGTCCTCGCGGGTGCGGGCGCATGGTGCGGGCTCGTCCTCGGACACAGCCTCTGGCGTCGCGCGCGGGGTCGCGGGGTGGTCCCGTCGACGGAAGAGCTGCAGTTCTCACTCGAGACCGAGGCCGACCCCCGGGACGTCGAGTTCCTGGGCCGGGGCCTCAGCGAGCACGCGCGCCCCATCACCGGGTCCGACGGCTTTCGACCCCTGACGATCCTCGCGCGCGACCGCAACCAGGCGCTCGTCGGAGGCGTGCATGGCCAGGTCAACTGGAACTGGCTGCACGTCTCCCTGCTCTGGGTCGCGCCGGACCTGCGTCACCGGGGCCTCGGCTCCGAGCTGCTGTCCCGGATCGAGTCCGCCGCACGCGAGCGCGGATGCGAGCGCGCGCACCTCGATACGTTCAGCTACCAGGCGCGGCCCTTCTACGAGCGGCACGGCTACCGCGTCTTCGGGGTCCTCGAAGACTATCCGCCCGGGCACCAGCGGATCTTCCTCGCCAAGCCGCTGGGCTGACGCGACGGGTGGTTCGCGTCGGATCTGGGATAACCTCCCGCGCATGACACCGGAGAGGCGTACATGCCCGTGACCGGGGCGCTCACCCACATCGACATCTCGATCGGCTATCCGGAGCGATCGATCCCGTTCTACGCGGCATTCTTCGGGGCGCTGGGCTACCGACGCTGGAGCGTCTCCGAGCCCGAGTGGCAGGGCCCTTCGCCGCGGCGGGCCACCTGGGGCACCAAGTACCCGGGCGGGGCGCGCTTCGACGTCGAGGTGCGGCCGGCGCGTGTGGAAAGCCGCGATCGGCGCTACGACCGCTACGAGCCGGGTCCCCACCACCTGGCGTTCCACGCGGCCAGCCGCGCGGTGGTCGACCGGGTGTACGCGGCCATGCTGGAGGTGGGGGCCACCGTCCTGGATCCTCCCCACGACTACAGCGACGAGGCTGGATACTGCCCGGGCTACTACGCGGTCTTCTTCGAGGATCCGGACGGCGTCAAGCTCGAGGTCGCCTGCATCCCGCCGGCGAACCCGTGAGCGCTGCCGTCGGTGCGCCGGGTCGAGGAGAGGTCGATGTCCGAGCGTTGGAGCCCGCCGCCGCCCCTCCACGACGTGACGAAGCCCCGCGCGCCGCGAGGGGTCGTCCGCTCGATCTGGCGGGTCGTGGTCGGTGGGCTCGCGATCATCGGTGCGCTCACCCTCGCGTTCGTCGTGCTGGGTGCGCTCGCGGTTCCGGGCTGGGAAGCCGCCGAGGAGGAGGGAAGGGCCTTCGGCGCCACGACCACGGACGACCTGTGCGTGGAGCGCGCCCTGCAGCGGCTCGAGGAGCGCAATCCCCTCTGGCTGCCGCTCGAGGAATCGAGCTTCCTCGAAGGCTGTCTCCAGGTGAGCGCCGAGTCCGCGGAGCTCTGCCAAGGCGTGCCCCTGCCCGACGACGGGCCGGCCGTGGAGCGCTGGAGCGAAGGGCGCTGCCGGGCAGCCGGCATCGACGGACTCGCCTGTCCCACCCTGGTGGTGGAAGTCGTGCACGCCTGTCAAGCCCGTTCCGGCGAGTAGGGCGGGACGTGTCTTCGCGGTCGACCTTCGAAACCTCGCTCCGGGTTGCCGGCGCGCGCAACGGGTGCCGGCGGGACGATGGCCTTTGACGAGGGACTCGCCCCCCGGCGCCAGCTCGAGACCTGGATCGACCGCGCCCTGGACTTCGTGCGGTCGCTGCCGCCGAGATGAGCGCCCCCGTGGTCGTCCTCGTGGTCCTCGGGGCGGGGCTCCTGCTCCTGCTGGGGTGGCGGCTCCGGGGCGCCCGTCCTGCGGTCCCGCCCCTCGCGCTCGACCCCGACGACCCCCTGATGCGCGAGGCCGTCCGCAAGGCACGGGATGCGCTCCCCCGCTTCCGCGAGCTCCTCGACCGGCCCCACGCCGCAGCCCACGTCAAGGTGCGATTCGTCTCGAGCACGGACGAGACCGAGTACCTGTGGGCGGAGCTTCGGCTGCTGGGGGAGAACGAGGTGGAGGTCCTCTACACGACCCCGCCGGTCACCCACCGCGGACGACTGGAGCGCATCCAGAAGCATCCCCTCACCGACGTCGTCGACTGGCAGGTGGAGACCGCCGAGGGCCTCTACGAGGGGGGATTCTCGATGCTCGCCATGTTCGAGCGGGCCCGGGAGCAGTGGGGCTCGCTCCCGCCGGAGCTCGAGGCCGAGGAGCGCCGCTACCGCACCGGGGCGCGCACAGCGTGAACCGCGGCGCCCTCCGGAGGGGCGATCGGACTCCAGCTGGCCCCTAGATCCAGGCCAGGGCGCGTTCCAGGATGCGGTCGGCCCCGGTCCGGGCGCAGCATCCGTGGGCGATCACGAGCTGCTCCGGCTTCCAGGCGAGCAGCTTCGCCCGTGCCTCCCGCGCGGGGCGCCGTCGCAGGAAGCTCGCGCGCCATTCGAGGGGTGTGCTGCCGGCCTCTCCGACCAGTCCGTTGAGCCGTAGGAAGCCCGCCTGCAGGCGGGTGAGCCGCGCGGGATCCATGCGCTGCACCAGGTCGCAGACGATCGCGGTTCGCGACGGGCGGTGGAAGAACAACACCTCTTCCAGCCAGAACGAGCCGCGGACGACCTGCTGATCGAGGTCCTCCGCCCAGCCGGGGTGCGGCGTGTCGCCGAGCTCGGCGTCGAAGCGCAGCGCGGGCTTTCGCCGGGCGAGTCCCGGTGGCGCGTGGAAGCGCGCGTCCGGCCAGCGCTCGGCCCAGGTGTCGAGGAAGAGGTGGTGCAGCTTGTTCGGCGAGACCACGTGGCGCACCGGACCCAGCGCGTCGACGGCGCGCTCGAGCTCGGGGCTCAGCGCGATCGGCGACCAGACCCAGAGGCCGCCGTCCGCCAGGCGCGCGATGGCCATGCGCGTGGGGTAGGGGAAGCCGAGGAAGGGGACCGTGCCCCCGTCTGCGACGAACAGAGACGGTCCGAACGCTTCGAGCATGCAGGCACCCTAGCGGTTTCGGTAGCCTCCAGCGAAGGGAGGACCGACGCATCGTGAACAACCGGATCCTCGAGTCGCTGCTTCTGGGCATCTCGCTCTGCGTCGGCCTCTATCTCCTCGGGTCGCTCCTCGGCGGCAGCCTGATCGCGTTCAAGGAGTACGAGCGCTCGGTGACCGTGAAGGGGCTCTCCGAGCGGGAGGTGCCGGCGGACATCGCTATCTGGCCGATCTCCTTCGTGAGCGTCGGGAACGATCTCACGGCGGTCTACGACGACCTGGAGGCCAAGACGGCGCTGGTGGTGCAGTTCCTGGAGGCGCGCGGTTTCGAGGCGTCGGAGATCACCGTGG
Organism: uncultured Spirochaetales bacterium; assembly: GCA_964442285.1. GTDB lineage: Bacteria > Myxococcota_A > UBA9160 > UBA9160 > JAFDET01 > CAYTZH01. The sequence goes on from CAYTZH010000042.1 coordinate 9,034, forward strand.
GCATCCCCGCCCTGGAGGACAAGCAGGCCCGGGGGCAGTACGGCAGCGGGAAGATCCAGTTCCGCTACTCGGCGACCCAGACCGTCACGGTGTACAGCCGCGATCCCGGCCGGGTCCGATCGTCCACCGCCGAGCTGATCGAGCTCGGCAAGGCCGGTATCGCATTCTCGAGGTACCGGTCCTCGATCGAGTACCTGTTCAGCGGGCTCAACGAGATCAAGCCCGCCATGGTGGAGGAAGCCACCCGCAAGGCGCGGGAGGTCGCCCAGAAGTTCGCCGAGGACTCGGAGAGCCGGCTCGGCAAGATCAAGCGCGCCCGCCAGGGCCAGTTCTCAATCCAGAACCGCGACTCGAACAATCCGCACATCAAGAAGGTGCGGGTCGTGAACACCGTCGAGTACTACCTCTCGGACTAGGTCGTCCCCCGCCATCTCGTGGGCGAGAACGGCACCGGCAAGTCCACGCTGCTGGAGGCCTTCGCCATCGCCGCGGGCGTCAATCCGGAAGGGGGGTCGCGCCATTTCCACTTCAGCAACCGCGCCTCGCACTCGTCCCTGCACCGCTACCTGAAGCTCGTGAGGTCTCCCCGGCGCCTCCGCGACGGCTTCTTCTTCCGCGCAGAGAGCTTCTTCAAACTGGCGACCCAGGCGGAGCAGCTGGACGTGCTGCGCTCATACGGAGGACGTTCTCTGCACGAGCAGTCCCACGGAGAGTCCTTTCTCTCCCTCCTCCAGCATCGGTTCTCGGACGGGCTCTATGCGCTCGACGAACCCGAGGCGGCCCCCCATCCTGCTGGCGTATCCCGGTGCGGCGCTCTTCGAGCTCTCCGAGACGGGGATCGCCCCCACGACCTACGAGCAGACGGAGCACTTCATCGTCTCCCGGGACTTCTTCGCCGACCCCCAACGCATGCTCCGCCTGCTGCTGGAGGACTGAGTCGGCTACGCTGGGTCGCCATGGTGTTGGAAGTCGCGATCCTGGACGTGCGGCCCGGCGAGACCGAGGCCTTCGAGGCGGCCTTCCGCGAGGCGCAGGTCATCATCGCGGCCAGCGCCGGCTACCAGCGGCACGAGCTGCGCCGCTGTCTCGAGGGCGATCACCGCTACCTGCTGCTGGTCTGGTGGGACACGCTCGAGAGCCACACCGAGGGATTCCGGCAGTCCGCCGAGTACCAGCGCTGGCGCGCGCTCCTCCACCACTTCTACGACCCCTTCCCGACGGTGGAGCACTACGTCCCCGTCTGAGCCGCCGGGATCCGTGGTAGGGTGAGTCCTCGCGGAGGTCGGGAGCAGAACCCATGGGTCAGTCGATCGCCTGGATCGCCGCGCGAACCCCCGACCTTCTCGCCGACCTCGCGCCCCGCCGGCCCTGGTGGCGGCGCTGGGGCCGGTCGTGAGCGGGGTGGTGATCGGCTTCGGGCTCTTCGTCGCCTGCCTGGGCGCGGCGGGGCTCGCTTCGCCGTCGGCCCTCCTCGACCTGGTGACCCGCGCGCAGACCCGGATGGGGCTCTATGGGATCGCGGCGCTTCGGCTCGCCGTCGGCGCGGCGTTGCTCCTGGCGGCGCCGCGCGGCCGCGCGCCGCTCCTGCTCCAAGTCGTCGGCGTGCTCGCGCTCGTCTCGGGTGCGATCACGCCGTTGTTCGGCGTGGAGCGGTTCCGCGCGATCCTGGACTGGTTCCGGCGGCGATCGCCCGGCTGGGTCCGCGGCTGGTCCCTGTGCGTGCTCGGATTCGGGCTCGGCCTCGTGTGGGCCGTGCTTCCGGCAGGGTGAGGGCGACGTGGACCGCCCGCGGCTGACCTATTTCGAGTTGCGCGGCCGGGCCGAGCCCGCCCGGATCTTCCTGCACGCCTCGGAGATCGCCTTCGAGGACCGCCGGGTGGAGACGCGGGAGGACTGGGACGCGCTCCTCCCCACGCTCCCCTTCGGCCAGCTCCCGCTGCTCGAGCACGCCGGCCTTCGCCTCGCCCAGAGCCACGCCATCCTGCGTCACCTGGGTCGGACGCTCGGGAAGGACGCCCCGGACGAGCGCGAGCGGGTCGCCCTCGAGGTGGCCCAGGAGGCCCTCGCCGAGGCCCAGGAGGATCTCTGGCGCTTCCACTGGACGCCGAGCTACTACGACCACCTGGCCGAGTACGCCGAGCGCGCGCTCGCACCGTGCCTGGCGCGGCTCGAGCGCTGGCTCGCGCGGGACGGGGGGGCGGGGTCGGGGTGGTTCGGCCGCGACTTCGGTCCGGTGGACGCGCTCGCCTTCGGCTTCCTGGACGAGGTCGACGCCTTCTTCCCGGTCCTGCTCGCCCGGGTCCCGGGGCTCGAGGCCCATCGGAGCCGGGTTGCGGCGCTCCCGGGCGTGGCGCGGTACCTCGCGTCGCCGAGCCGCCCCGCCGTCTTCGGCATGGGGTCCATGGGGCCCAAGGTCGACCCGCGCCGCCCGGTCTCGCCGGAAGCCCGACTCGCCAACCCCTGGACCGATCCCATCGACCTGGCCCGGGTCCTTCGGCACCAGCGCCGCCTGCAGGGCGGCGAGGGGCCCTAGGGTGGGACACCGGGAGCGCGTCCAGGAGGAGTTCACCCGCCAGGCCGAGTCGTTCCGGGACTCGCCGGTGCTCGGCGCCGCGGAGATCACCGAGCGGGTCGGCGCCGCGCTGGGCGTCGGACACCAGCGCGTGCTCGACGTCGCCTGCGGCCCCGGAATCCTCTTCCCGACGCTGTCGGCCTGCGCCGAGACCGTGGTCGGCGTCGACCTCACCCTGCGGAGCCTGCGCCTCGCGCAGGAGGCCCACGGGTCGGGGCGCTGCTTTCCGGTGCGGGGTCTCAGCGAGGGGCTGCCGTTCGCCCCGGCCTCCTTCGATGGGGCCGTGCTGCGCCTGGCGCTGCACCACTTCCCGGATCCGGCCCGCGCCCTGGCCAGCCTCCGGTCGGTGCTCCGGCCCGGCGCGCGCCTGGTCGTGACCGACCTCCTCGTCGCCCCCGACGCCGAGGTGCGCGCGCTGCGCGACGCGCTCGAGCGCTTTCGCGATCCCTCCCACACGCGCGTGATCCCGCTCGACGAGATGCGGAGCCTGCTGGCCGGCGCCGACTTCGCGATGGAATCGGAGCTCCTCTGGTCGCAGCCGCGGCGCTTCCAGGAGTGGGCGGGGATCATCCACGAGCCCCGCCGCATGGCCGACCTGGAGCGGGTGCTGCGCGCCCTCGCGCGCGTTCCCGACGACCCGGCGGGCCTCGAGCTCCGCATCGAGGACGGGGAGCTCTGGTTCACCTACCCCTGGGGCCTGTTCGTGGCCCGCGCCGGGGCCG
>CAYTZH010000042.1:12427-43606 GCA_964442285.1 uncultured Spirochaetales bacterium
GCCGGGCGCTGCAGGACGCCCTGGACGAGCCCTTCTGGCACTACTCCATCGACCACCTGCGCGACGGCGGGGTGCTGCCCCTGGCGCGGATCCAGCGCGGCGAGTTCTCCTGGCCGGACCTCCGCGAAGCCTTCTTCGAGGGATTCCACCGCAGCGTGGCGGCGTTCGCCGGCGCGGGCAACGACCTCATCGTGGAGCACATCGTGGAGAACGACGACTCGCTGGCGCGGTCCACGGCTTCGCCGCCTACGACCTCGAGCTGGACGGCACCGCGCCGCTGCCGGACAACGTCGAGCGTCTCGTCTCCGCCTGGCGGGCGCGGCCGCGGCCGGGCCGTTTCGGGCAGGGGATCGCCGGATCCGGCAGGCTGACCCTGGACCTCCAGCCCATGGACCCGAGCGTTCGCGCCTACCGGGGGGAGGACCACGACGCCGTGGTCCGCCTGTGGCGGACCGTGTTCCCGAACGCGCCGGCCCGGAACGATCCCGTTCTCGACATCCGGCGCAAGGCGGAGGTCCAGCCCGAGCTCTTCCTCGTCGCCGAGCTCGAGGGCGCGGTGGTCGGAACCTGCATGGCCGGCTTCGACGGCCACCGGGGCTGGGTCCACCTGCTGGCGGTGGACCCCGCGTGCCGGCGGCGCGGGGTCGGCCGCGGCCTGATGGAGCGGGCCGCGGCGCTCCTCGCCGAGCGGGGCTGTCCCAAGCTCAACCTGCAGGTCCGCGGCGCGACCCCCGAGGTGGCGGGCTTCTACGAGCGCCTCGGCTTCCAGGTGGAGGAGCGCATCAGCATGGGCAAGGTTCTGCCGCCGGGGAAGGCGCCCGTGCGGTAGGCTCTCTCCCGCGCGCTGCGGATGGCGGCAGGGAAGGGGACATGGAGCCGAGGATCACCCTGCTCTCGCGCTGGCTGGACGACGTCCGTCGCGAGCAGGATCAGCCGTCGTGGGCCGAGTGGTTCCAGTGGCTCGGCGAGCAGCTCGAGCGGGAGAGCCCCTGCAAGGAGGGCGCGCCCGCCTACCAGCGCTTCGCCGGCTGGCGTCCCCGGAGCTAGGCGCTGGCGATCCGGCTCAAACGCGTCTACGAGCCGCCCGCAGACGCCGACGGCTGTCGCATCCTGGTGGAGCGGCTCTGGCCGCGGGGGCTCTCCAAGGAGGCCGCGCGCGTGGACCGCTGGGCGAAGGAGGCCGCCCCCTCGGCCGCGCTGCGGCGCTGGTTCGACCACGCGCCGGAGCGTTGGGAGGCGTTCAAGGAGCGCTACTTCGCCGAGCTGCGCGGGCGCGAGGAGGCCCTGGAGCCGATCCGCGAGGCCCTGGCGGAGGGGGGCCCGGTGACCTTCGTCTTCGCGTCCCGGGAGGAGCGCTTCAACAACGCCGTCGCGCTGGCGGAGTACCTGGAGGGCGGGCCGAGTCGGCGTCGGCCGAAGTAACCCGGAGCCGGGCCGCGCATCCAAGATCACGTGCAAGCGCCGCGCGTGAATCCGGTCGGGCTCGTGGAGCATCCCCAGGGCTACGTGTCCCGTCCGCGCGGATACCCGGTGGGACTGCGGTGGGTCGCCGCGCTGCTGCTGGGCAGCTTCCTGTCCGTCGGCGTCGTGACCACCGTCTACAGCCTGGCCCGCTTCTGCCTCACCTCCCACGCCGGGTCGCCGCCGTTCCTGCCCTCGTAGACGAGGGGTGGTAGCCTCGCCCGAGCATGGCCCGGATCGAGATCGTCTACTGCCGCCAGTGCCGCTGGCTGCTGCGCGCGGGCTGGCTGGCTCAGGAGCTGCTCACGACCTTCGAGAGCGAGCTCTCCGAGGTGGCCCTCCGACCCGGCCGCGGTGGTGTCTTCGAGGTGCGGCTCGACGGGGAGCCCGTCTGGTCGCGGGCCGAGCAGGGTCGCTTCCCGGAGCTGAAGGAGCTGAAGCAGCGCGTCCGCGACCGGGTGGCGCCGGGCCGCGACCTCGGCCACAGCGACCGCCCCTAGCGCAGGCCCCTTCGCGGGCGCATCGGGCCTCCGCTCACCAGGCGTCGATGGGCGGCCACCCGGGCCGGATCGCGGAACACGAAGACCAGGATCGCCCCGGCGGCGAAGCCGCCCGCATGGGCCCAGAAGGCCACCCCGCCGCCGGCGGCGCCGAGGGTGAAGACCCCGGACAGCAGCTGGATCAGCATCCAGTAGCCGAGCATCCAGAACGCCGGCACCACGATGCGGTCGACGTAGAAGAAGATCACGAGCAGCAGGTGGACCGGCGCGCGGGGGTAGAGGATGGCGTAGGCGCCCATCACGCCGCCGATGGCGCCGGAGGCGCCGACCATGGGCAGGGCGCTCGCGGGCTGGGCGAAGACCTGGGACAGCGCCGCCGCCGCGCCGCAGAGCAGGTAGAAGACGAGGAAGCGGAAGCGGCCCATGGAGTCCTCGACGTTGTCGCCGAAGACCGACAGGAACCACATGTTCCCCAGCAGGTGGAGCCAGCCGCCGTGCAGGAACATGGACGTGAAGACCGTGATCCAGCCCGGCTCGTCGCCAATGCGGCAGGCCGTCTGCGGTCCGATGGGCACGGTGGTGCCCGGCTCCACGGTGCCGAGGATCTGTCCGGGTATCGCCCCCAGCTCGCAGACCGAGCGGCTCAGGGCCGGCTCGGTGCCGAGGCCCTGCACGGAGACCCAGGTGAGCACGTTGGCGCCGATCAGCCCGAAGGTGACGACCGAGGTGCGGAGGGTGGGGTTGTCGTCGCGGAGGGGGAACACGAACGGAGTCTAGGATCTGGGATGCCTCGCGTCCGCCCGGCCGGCGGGGCTCCGGTGGCGGAGCGCCCGTCCGGCGCGCTCGCCGGTGATCTCGCCGGCGTCGATCGCGAGCACGCCATTGACCAGCAGGAAGGCCACGCCCTCGCTGTGGCGGCCGGAGCGCTCGTAGGTCGCGACGTCGCGGATGCGCGCGGGATCGAAAGCCACCACGTCCGCGAAGGAGCCGGCCGCCAGCCGTCCCCGGTCGCGCAGCCCCAGGATCTCCGCGGGCAGCTCGGTCATGCTGCGCAGGGCGAAGGCGAGCTCGATCCAGCCCTCCTCGAGGGCGTAGCGACGGATCTTGCGCGGGAAGGTGCCGTAGGCCCGCGGATGCACGTAGCGACCGATCCAGTCGTGCGCCGCCGCGCCATCGGAGGCCGTGGCCACCCAGGGCTGGCGCATGAACTGGCGCACGTCCTCCTCGTGCTGACCGTGGTAGATCCCGAGCCCGGGCCGGCCGCACACGAGGTCGGCCGCGACCTCCACCGGCGCGCGCTCCCGATCGGCGGCCAGCTGGGCGAGGGTCCTGCCCTGCCACCACCAGCGCCACGGGTAGACGGAGATCACCACGCCCTGGGGCGGAGTCTCCTCCGCCAGGCTCCGGGCGATGCCCGCGCGCAGGGCGTCGCGACGCGGGCCCTCCTCGCAGAACCGCGGGTGGACGCGCATGCCGTCGCGCATCTCCGACGGGGCCAGCACCGCGAGCGCGGTGCTGGAGGCGGCGTAGGGGTAGGCGTCGGCGGTGACGCGCAGGCCCCGGGCCCGCGCCGCCTCGACGAGGCCGATGATCTCCGCGGTGCGGCCGTGCACACCGCGGCCGGCCAGCTTGATGTGGGAGATGTGGGTGGGGACGCCCGCCTGCTCGCCGATGGCGATGGCCTCGGCGTAGGAGGCGTAGGTGCGAACGGGGTCGGGTCCCTCGTGCCGGGTGTGGGAGACGTACAGCCCCCCGTGTCGGGCGACGACCCGGGAGAGCGCCACCAGCTCGGCGGTGCCGGCCCGGGCGCCCGGGTCGTAGATCAGTCCGGTGGCCAGCCCCCAGGCGCCGGCCCGCATGCCCGCGTCCACTGCGTCCTTCATGCGGGCCAGCTCGTCGGGGCTCGGGTGGGGATCCTCGCGCTCGAGCTGGGCCTCGCCCAGGATCTCGCGCCGCAGCTGACCGTGGGGGACGAGATGGGCGACGTTGGTGCCGTAGGGGAGGTCGTCCACCCGCTCGAGCCACGCGGCGATGTCCTCCGGGCTCGCGAAGCCGCTGCCGCAGTTGCCGGTGACGATGGTCGTGACGCCCTGGGTCCAGTAGTTGCGGTTCTCGTGGAGGGCGCGGGGCAGGGGCCAGCCCCCGGCCATCCGGTAGATCTCGTCGGTGTGGGTGTGGAGGTCGATGAAGCCGGGCGCGACCACGAGCCCGGTGGCGTCGATCTCCCGCGTGGCGCGTCCCGGCGCCGCGCCCACCGCGGCGATGCGCTCGCCCCGGACCGCCAGGTCGCCCGGCACGAGGGCGTCGCCGCCGAGGTAGAGCGTGGCGCCCCGGAAGGCGAGGTCGTAGTCCTGGGCGCCGGCGCGGGAGGCGACGCCGACGAGGAGCAGCGCCAGGCAGACACCGCCGAGCGTGAGAGCGGAGACCGGGAAGGCCAGGGGGAGGGACGGCCGCGTCACCTGCGCAGCATAGCGAGGGCGCGGATCGGAGTGATGGTGGCCCAGGCCAGAATCGAACTGGCGACACCCGCATTTTCAGTGCGGTGCTCTACCAACTGAGCTACCGGGCCACGGGCGCGAGAATGTAGCCCTCGCCCCCCGGGGCGGCCAGCCGCCCAAGCGGCGTCGCCGCGACGTCGGCGCGCCCCGAAGAGCGCGCGTCCGGCACCGCGAACCGAGACCCACGCCCGCCCCCGCTCCCGCGGCGACCTCGGAACGCGGGCGCTACTTGGCAGCGTCGACGATGGTCACCTTCTCGACCACCACCTTCTCGAGCGGGCGGTCGCGGCGGTCGCGGTCGGCCTCGACGATCTTGTCCACGACCTCCATCCCCTTCGTGACCCGGCCGAAGGCGGTGTACTGGCCGTCGAGGTGCGCGGCCGCCTGGTGCACGATGAAGAACTGGCTGCCGGCCGAGTTCGGGTTCTGGCTCCGAGCCATCGAGACCACGCCGCGCTCGTGGTGGACGTCGTTGAACTCGGCGTCGATCGTGTAGCCGGGGCCGCCGGTACCGTCGTCGTTGGGGTTGTCGTTCTTGGTGTTGGGGCAGCCGCCCTGGATCATGAAGCCGGGGATGACCCGGTGGAAGGTGGTGCCGTCGTAGAAGCCCTTCTCCGCCAGCTCGATGAAGTTCTTCACGTGCCCGGGGGCCTTCAGCGGCAGGAACTCGAAGCGGATCTCGCCGTGATCCTTCACCTCGAGGACGGCCTGCTTGCCCCGGCCGGGCATCTCGGCGGAGGCCGGGTCGGCGCCGAGGCCGGTGACCGGGGCCAGGGCCACCAAGGCGGTGCACGCGAAGCGACGGATCGGGACCATGGGTTTCTCCTGTGATTGGCGGGGTGGGGCCGGGTCGGACGTCGGCCCAGCGGGTAGGTAGGGAGGGCCGGGAAGGCTGTCAAGCGGCCGCTCCCGCTGGTAGGTTGGGCGCCATGCAAGCGCTCCGCCGCCTCGCGATCCTCCTCCTGATCCCCGTCTCCGCCCTCCTCGTCCCGCCGACGGCGGTCCGCGCCGCGGCGCCGGCCCCCGCCCTGGGGCGCTCGGTGATGGTGGTGACCTCCCAGGCCGACGCCACCCGCGCGGGCGTCGCCCAGCTGCGGGCCGGCGGCAACGCGGTCGACGCGGCGGTCGCCGCGGCCTTCGCGATCAACGTCACCCAGCCCCAGTCCACCGGGATCGGCGGCGGCTGCTTCATCCTGATCCGTCTGGCCGACGGCACCGCCCTGGCCATCGACGCCCGCGAGACGGCCCCCGCCGCGGCCACCCGCGACATGTACCTCCGGGAGGGCGTGCCCGAGCGGGCCTCGCTCTTCGGTCCCCTGGCCTCGGGCACGCCGGGCATGGTGGCGGGCCTGGCCCTGGCCCTGCAGCTCCACGGCACGCGTCCCCTGGCCAAGGTGATGGAGGCCGCGGTCGGGCTCGCGGCCAACGGCTACGCGATCGGTCCCTACCAGGCGCGGCTGATGCGCCGCATGCAGGAGCGGGGCATTCCCGCCCGCGCTCCGGACACGGCCGCCATCCAGTACCCGCCCGCGGGCACACCCCTCGAGGCGGGCTTCCGGGTGGTGCAGCGCGACCTGGCCCGCACCCTGCGCCGGATCGCCGCCGAGGGGCCCGAGGTCTTCTACCGGGGCGAGGTCGGGCACGCCATCGCCGACGCGGTCCGGGCCCGCGGCGGGATCCTCTCCCGCGAGGACCTCGCCGGCTACCGGCCCGTGATCCGCAAGCCGGTCCGCGGCCGCTACCGCGGCTACGAGGTGCTCTCGTTCCCGCCGCCCTCGTCGGGCGGCGTGGCCCTGGTGCAGGCGCTGAACATCCTGGAGGGCTTCGAGCTCGGACCCCTCGGGCCGCTCTCCTCGGCCTCGATCCACCGCGTGGCCGAGGCGATGAAGCTCGCCTTCGCCGACCGCGCGGCCTGGCTCGGGGACCCGGACTTCGTCGACGTGCCCACCGCCGGCCTCGTGGACAAGGCCTACGCCGCCGGCCTGCGGGCGCGCATCAACCCGCCCCGCTGGCGCCGGGCGCCCTGGACCTGGGGGCGCGACGAAACCGCCCTGCGCGTGAAGGCGCCGGGCGAGCCGCCCCGGGACGCGGGCACCACCCACCTCTCGGTGGTGGACGCCGCCGGCAACGCCGTGGCCATCACCCTCACGATCAACACGCCCTACGGCTCCTGGGTCACCGCGGGCAACACCGGCGTGCTCTTGAACAACGAGATGGACGACTTCGCCATCGACGTGAACCAGCCCAACGCCTACGGGCTGGTGGACACCACCGGCGCCAACGCCATCGCGCCCGGCAAGCGGCCCCTCTCGAGCATGACGCCCACCATCGTCGCGCGGGACGGACGTCCCTTCCTGGTGACGGGAAGCCCCGGCGGGCCCCGGATCATCTCCACCACCCTGCAGAGCATCCTGAACGTGATCGATCACGGCATGGACGTGAAGGCGGCGGTGTCGGCGCCCCGCTACCACCACCAGTGGATCCCGGACACGCTGTACGTGGAGGCCGGCGTGCCCGCCGACGTGCTCGAAGGCCTGCGCCGGCGCGGGCATGCGGTGAAGTCCGGCGGGACCTGGTCGGCGGCCGAGGCCATCGCCGTCGACCCGGAGACCGGCTACCGCTACGGCGGCAACGACCCGCGCCGGGACGGCCTCGCGCTGGGCTACTGAGGGTGTCGCGCTGGGCGGAGCGTGTCGGCGGTCCGGCACTGGCGGCTGCCAGCCTCGCCGCGGCGCTGGGCGTCGGAGAGTGCTCCGCCAGGCTCTGGGTGGCCCTGCGCTGGACGCCCGAGGAGGTGCGGGTGCGCACGCGCCCGCTCCAGGCCAAGGGTCGCTTCGAGGCCCACCCGTCGCTTCCCTACGTGCCGCGGGCCGGCTGGGCCGAGACGGGACACAACGCCCTCGGCTTCCGCGGGGCGGAGATCGCGCGGGAGAAGCCGCCGGGGACGTCCCGCGTCGTGGCGCTGGGCGCCTCCACCACCTACGGCATCTACGTGGAGCCCGCCGAGACCTACGCGGCGGTGCTCGAGGCGCGGCTCCGCGCCGCGGGGCGCCGGGTCGAGGTCGTGAACGCCGGCGTGCCGGGCTGGGTCTCGACCGAGAGCGCCCGCAGCCTGGAGAGCCGCATCCTTCCCCTCGAGCCGGACCTCGTGGTCGTCTACCACGGACGCAACGACGTCTTCGCCCAGGCGTTCCGGAACTTCCGGGCGGACTACGCCCACTACCGCAAGCCGGACTACGACCTGCGGACCACCAACGCGCGCCACAAGGCGGTCAACCGCGTCTCCCACCTGTTCATGCTGCTCGTCTCCCGCTCCACCCACACCTGGGGCGAGCACTTCGGCTGGTCGGACACGCTCGAGAACCCGCCCTACGGCAGCGTCCGCTGGGAGAACCAGCCGGACGCGGACGCCCTGGTCGCCAACCTGGCCGACCCGCGGCACAACGCCGCGTGGCGGCGCGCCCTGGAGCGCATCGCGGAACGCAGCCGCGCGGCGGGCGCCCGCGTGCTCTTCTCCACCATGGCCTTCGACGGCGCCCGCCTGGCGACGGGTCTGGTGCCCGCGGCGGTGCGCAAGGACCCCCGCGTCCGGGCGGCGGTGGCCGACCAGGTGGCGGAGAACAACGCGATCCTGCGCGCGCTGGCCGGTCGCCTCGGGGTGCCGGTCGCCGAGACGGCGGCGATCGCGGAGCGCCCCGAGTGGCTGGTCGACGACTGCCACCGCAACGCCGCGGGCCACGCGGCCCACGCGGCCGTGCTGCAGGCGGCCATCGCCCGGGACGGGCTGCTGGAGGTCGGATCGCCCTAGGGACGCGCCCTCGTCCGGGCTAGGGGCGCACCATCGCCAGGGTGTAGGCATTCGGGTCGATCAGCCGGCGCGACACCCGCAGCACGTCCTCCGGGGTCACGGCCCGGATCCTCTCCGCGTACTCCCGGTCGGCGTCGGGGCCGAGCCCGTAGAGGGCGTCCAACGAGAGGTGGGCGGCGCGGTTGGCGCTGCGCTGCTGATCGATGGCGAAGTTGCCGGCCAGGTGGCGCGCGGCGCCGGCCAGCTCCTCGGCGTCGGGCGGCGCGTCGAGCAGCCGCTCGAGCTCGCCGCGCATGCCGTCGAGGGCGGCGTCGATCTTCTCGGGGGCCGTGCCGATGTAGAGGGCGAGGTAGCCCGGCGCGACGCCCTCCACGTTGACGGCGGTGACGCTGTAGGCGAGTCCCTGGCGGTCGCGGAGCTCGAGGAAGAGGCGTCCGCTCTGGCCGGAGAGGAGCTGCACCAGGGCCTCGAGGGGATAGCGGTCCGGGTCGTCCACGGTGAGCCCGCGGAAGCCCATCACCAGGTGGGCCTGGGCGCGGTCCTTGCGCAGCTCGGCGGTGCGGATCTCTCCGGGCGGCGGCTCGGGCCGCGGGTCGGGGCGGCGGAACTCGCCCCGGGGCAGCTCGGCGAAGCGCGATGCCACCTGCTGGGCCACGGTGTCCGGGTCGACGTCGCCGGCGACGCCGATCACCAGGTTCCCGGCGCGGACCAGACGCTCGTGCTGGCCCACCAGGTCGGCCCGGGAGAAGCCGCTGACGCTCTCCTCGAAGCCGAGCTGGGGCAGCCGGTAGGGGTGCTCGCGGAACAGGTGCTCGGCGAAGAGCAGGAAGGCCCGCTCGGCGAGCCGGTCCTCGCGCCGGGCGATGGCGGCCAGGGTGTCGCGGCGCTCGCGCTCGATCTCCTCCGGCGCGAAGGCCGGATCGAGCAGGATCTCCGACACCAGGTCCAGGGCGGGCTCCACCTGCTCGCTCGTGCACTCCATGGTGACGCCCAGGCTGTTGCGGCCGGCGAAGCCGTCGATGTCGCAGGCGAGGGACTCCACGGCCCGGGCGAAGTCGGCCGCGGAGCGCGCCCGGGTGCCCCGCAGCCACATGGAGGTGAGGAAGCTCGTGAGGCCGGCCTTGGCCGGCGTCTCCGCCAGCTGGCCGCCGAGCATGGCGCCGCGCAGGGCCACGACCGGGACGTCGCGCCGCGGCACCACGTGGAGCCAGGCGCCGCCGCTCAGGGCAAAGGAGTGGACGTCCCCCACCCGGCGCGAGGTCCGCGGCGGCGCCAGGGCGCGGGCGGTCTCCTCGACGCCGGCCGACACGGCCGCGTCGAGCACCGCCCGGTCGAGCGTCGTGGGATCGTCCTCGGGCAGCACGGCGCCGACGGTCAGGCGCTCGGGGCGTAGGTAGCTCCGGGCCACCCGCAGCAGGTCCTCGGGGGTGGCCTTGCGCACCGCCTGGAACCAGCTGCTCTCGGCGCGCCAGTCGTCGCAGAGGGCCTGGAAGCTGCCGAGCTTGCGGGCCAGGCCGCCCACGCTCTCGCGCTCGAAGTGCTCGATGGCGAGGAAGTTGGCGCGGGCCTTCTCGAGCTCGTCGGCTCGCACGGGCTCCCGGCGCACCCGCTCCACCTCCCGGAGCACCGCCTGCACCACCGACGGGCAGCGCGCCGGCTCGAGCTCGACGCTGGCGCTGAACAGGCCCGGGTCCCGCGGCGTGAAGGCCGAGGCGTCGATGGCGTCGGCGAGGCCCTCGATCTCCTTCACCCGGCGGACCAGACGGCTCGAGTCGCCCTGGCCGAGGATCAGGGCGAGCAGGTCCAGGTACGGGGTGTCGGGGTGGCCGAGGCCGGGGATCGGCCAGGCGAGCTCCAGGGTGGCGCGCTCGAAGGGCCGGCGCAGAACCACGTGGCGCAGCCCGTCCTGGCCGGGCTCCGCGCTCCGGACCGGCCGGGTGCCGGCGGGGCGCGCGTCGGCGAAGCGCGCCGCCACCTCATCCCGCAGCCGGGCGCGGTCGAAGTCGCCTGCCGCCACCACCATGAGGTTGTCCGGGGCGTACCAGCGGCGGTAGAAGTCGACCACGTGTTCGCGGTCGAAGCCGCTGACGCTCTCGGGTGTTCCCAGGATCGGCGCGCGGTAGGGGTGCACCCGGAAGGCCTCGGCGAAGAGCGCGTTGGAGAGGACCCGCCAGGGCGAGTCCTCGGAGCGGCGGATCTCCTCGAGCACCACCGCCTGCTCGCGGGCGATCTCCTCGGGATCGAAGAGCGAGTGGCGCACCATGTCCAAGAGCACGTCGAGGCCCGTGTCGAGGGCGTCGCTCGGGAGGGTCGCGTGGTAGACCGTAACGTCCAGGGAGGTGTAGGCGTTGACGCGGCCACCGGCGTTCTCGATCTCGCCGGCCACCTCGCCCACGCCCCGCGCCTCGGTGCCCTTGAAGAGCATGTGCTCGTGGAAGTGGGCCAGCCCCGCCTCGTCGGGGCCCTCGTCGGCGGAGCCCACCCGGGCCCAGACCTGGACGGCCGCCACCGGGACCGCGTGGGTCTCGTGGAGCAGGAGCTGGAGGCCGCTGGGAAGCACCTCGGCGTGGACGCCTGAGTCGGTCAAAGCGGTTCGAGCGTAGCGGCTACCCTGGCCCCGTGGAAGCCGATGCCCCCGACCTGGGTGTGTACGTGCACGTCCCGTTCTGCGAGCGGGTCTGTCCCTACTGCGACTTCGCGGTGGTGGCGGCCCGGCACCTGGCCCCCGAGCGGGAGACCGCCTACGTCGACGCGCTGCTCGCCGAGCTCGCGGCCCGGCGCGACCGCTTCGCCGGGCGAACCCTGGCGAGCCTGTACCTGGGCGGGGGGACGCCTTCGCGCCTGCGGCCCGAGTCGGTGGCGCGCCTGGTCGCGGCGGTGCGGGAGGCCTTCCCAGCCGGGACCGCGTCGCCGGAGGTCACCCTCGAGGTGAACCCGAGCAGCCTCGAGCGGGCGCGGCTTGCCGGCTTCCGGGCCGCCGGCGTGGACCGTCTCTCGGTCGGCGCGCAGTCCTTCGACGACGGGGTGCTCAAGCGCCTGGGCCGGGCCCATCGGGTCGCCGAGATCCACGCGACCCTGGCGGCGGCCCGGGAGGCGGGCTTCGGCAACCTCTCCCTCGACCTGATCTTCGCCGCACCGGGCCAGACCCGGGCGCTCCTCGAGGCCGACCTCGAGGCAGCCGTAGCCTTCGGGCCCGAGCACGTCTCGGCCTACGGCCTCACCATCGAGCCCGACACCCCCTTCGCCCTCGCGCAGCGGCGCGGCCAGCTCGCGCTCCCCGACGACGACACCGCCGCCGCCTTCTTCGAGACGGTCCACGAACGCCTCGACGCGGCCGGTCTGCCGGCCTACGAGCTCTCCAACTGGGCCCGTCCCGGCTTCGCGTCGCGCCACAACCGACGCTACTGGCAGCGCCGTCCGGTCCTCGGCCTCGGGGTCGCGGCCTGGTCGAGCGAGCCCGCGCGGGCGGGCGCGCCGCACGGCGCCCGCCGCGCCAACGTACGCGACCTGGACGTCTACCTGGCCCGCATCCAGGCCGGGGAGAGCGCCGGGGTCGGGCCCCCCGAGGTGCTCTCGGCGGCCACGGCCCGGGGCGAGGCGGTGTTCCTCTCCCTGCGCACCGCCGAGGGCCTGTCGGCCGCGGCCTTCCGGGCCGAGTTCGGGCTGCCCCCCCGGGCCCTGTTCGCCGAGGCGATCGAGCGTCTGCTGGCCGGGGGCTGGCTCCGGGAGAGCGCGCAGGGCGACCTCGGCCTCACGCCCCGGGGCCGGCCCGTGGCCGACAGCGTCTTCGCGGAGTTCGTCGAGGGTCCCGTGGCCGCAGACGCGGACCCGGACTCGTCGTGACACTCCCAAAGCATGGATTATCATGGGGTTTCGACGACTTCGGGGGGAGGCTCGTGGAGCTGACCGACCTCCAGCTGACCGACCGTCAGGAGACCGTGTTGCGGGCACTCGTCTCGGCCTACGTGGGCGAGGCGGCGCCGGTGGGCTCCGCCAGCCTGGCCCGGCTGCTGCCCGTGCCGCTTTCCTCCGCCTCCGTGCGCAACACCATGAGCGAGCTGACGGAGCTCGGGCTCATCGAGCAGCCCCACACGTCGGCGGGTCGCCTGCCGACCGAGACGGGCCTGCGGGTCTTCGTCGACTGCCTGATGGATCCCCGCTCGCCGGTCGAGTGGGAGCGACGCCTGATCGCGGGCGCCCTCGAGGACGCCGGCCCCGAGTCGTCGCCGCGGCGAGCCTCCCAGCTCCTCTCCGAACGCACTTCCCAGCTGGGCTTCGTGGTGCTCCCCCGGCTCGAGCGCGTGGTGCTGCGTCATCTCAGCCTGATCCGACTCTCGTCGGAGCGGGTGCTGGCGGTGCTCGTGTCTGCCTCCGGTGTCGCCTACGAGCGGCTCTTCGACGACAGCGAGTCCGGCTCCCAGGCCGAGCTCGACCGGCTGGCCATCCGTCTGAAGGAGCGCCTGGCGGGGTGTACCCTGCTGGAGCTGCGCGGGGCGCTCGAGCGCGAGGCCCGCGACCTGCGCTCCCGCGCCGCCCTGCTGCACGCGGTGCGGACGCTGGCCCAGGAGGCCTCCCGGGAGGGGGACGTGGTCTTCTCGACGCACCTCGCCCTGCTGGATCAGCCGGAGTTCCACGAGCCGACCCGGCTGCGCGAGCTCCTCGAAGCGCTGGAGACCCGCGAGTCGCTGCTGGCGGTGGTGGACCGGGTGCTGGAGCGTCCCGGTGTGGCCGTGACGTTCGGGAGCGAGGTGGACGAGCCGGCCCTGCGGCGTTGTGCCGTGGTGACGGCGCCGTGTGGGGAGGGCTCGGTGGGAGCCGTGGGGGTGCTCGGACCCAGCCGGATGGACTACGGGCGAGTCGTTCCGCTGGTGGATCTCTTCGCCCGTCTCGTAACGGAAAAACTTCTACCGTGAACGATTCGAAGCGCGATCAGAGCGAAGGCTGGGAATCCCTCGAGGAAGACGTGGAGGGAGGGGCGCTCGCGCCCAATCCCGAGCTCGAGGAGGCCATGAAGGAGGCCATGGAGGCCGTCGAGGCCCGCCACGGGGAGGGGGAGCGTCCGGCCCCGGCGCCGCTGCCGGCCTCCGGGGCCCCGTCCGAGGACGTCGCGGGGCTCCAGGACCGGCTCCTGCGCCTCCAGGCGGACTTCGAGAACTTCCGCAAGCGGACCCTGAAGGAGCGGGAGGAGGCCTATCTCTACGGCAGCGAGAATCTCGTCAAGGATCTCTTGCCTACGGTCGATAACCTGGAGCGGGCCATCGAGGCCGTTGGATCCAGCGGCGCCACCGAGTTGCAGGGACTGTTGCAGGGCGTCGAGCTGGTCCTCCGGGAGCTGAGGGCCGTTCTGGAGAAGAACGGGGTCCAGCGGATCGAGGCCGAGCAGCAGACGTTCGATCCGGCGGTACACGAAGCCATGGCCCAGGTGCCCGACGGCTCGGTGCCGCCCAACACGGTGGTGCAGGTCTACGAGCACGGATATCGGCTCCGGGAGCGGCTGCTGAGGCCCTCCCGGGTGGTGGTTTCCCGGGCTCCAGAAGGCGAGAACGAGGCGTAGCCCAGGGTGGAGGCCGGCCGGCACCCGGGCGAGAAGGGGGCCGCCGGGCGAATGGGCAAGGTCATCGGAATCGACCTCGGGACGACGAACTCCTGTGTCGCCGTCGTCGAGGGCGGTAGCCCCGAGGTCATCGCCAACGCCGAGGGGGCCCGCACCACGCCCTCGATGGTCGCCTTCACCGAGTCCGGCGAGAAGCTCGTCGGGCAGATCGCCAAGCGCCAGTCGGTCACCAACCCCGAGCAGACCCTCTTCGCCGTCAAGCGCCTCATCGGCCGCAAGTTCGACAGCGAGGAGGTGCAGCGCTTCATCGAGATCGCGCCCTTCGGCCTGGAGGCCGCCGAGAACGGCGACGCCTGGGTCCGCGTGCAGGGATCGGTCCGGTCGCCCCAGGAGATCTCGTCCATCGTCCTGGCCAAGCTGCGCGAGTGCGCCTCGGAGTTCCTGGGCGAGCCCGTGACCGACGCGGTGCTCACCGTTCCCGCCTACTTCAACGACGCCCAGCGCCAGGCCACCAAGGAGGCCGGCAAGATCGCCGGCCTGAACGTGCTGCGCATCATCAACGAGCCCACGGCGGCGGCCCTCGCCTACGGTCTCGAGGAGTCGGAGACCAAGCGGGTGGCGGTCTTCGACCTCGGCGGTGGCACCTTCGACGTCTCGATCCTCGAGATGGGCGACGGCGTGTTCGACGTGAAGAGCACCAACGGCAACACCTACCTCGGTGGTGAGGACTTCGACCAGCGGATCGTCGATCACCTGATCCAGCACTTCCAGGACGAGACCGGCATCGACGTGCGCGGGGACAAGATGGCCCTCCAGCGCCTGAAGGAGGCCGCCGAGCGCGCCAAGCACGAGCTCTCGTCGACGACCCAGACCGAGATCAACCTGCCGTTCCTGGCCGCCGACGAGTCCGGCCCCCGGCACCTGAACCTCTCCCTCAGCCGCGACGCCCTGGAGGCGCTCGTCGCGGACCTGATCGGCGCCCTGGTGGAGCCCTGCGAGACGGCCCTGGAGGACGCGGGCCTCTCCGTCTCGGAGATCGACGAGGTGATCCTGGTGGGCGGCATGACCCGGATGCCGCGCATCCAGCAGAAGGTCGCGGAGATCTTCGGAAAGGATCCCCGCAAGGGCGTCAACCCCGACGAGGTGGTGGCCTCCGGCGCGGCGATCCAGGGCGGCGTGCTCAAGGGCGAGGTGAAGGACGTCCTGCTGCTGGACGTGACCCCGCTCTCCCTCGGCGTCGAGACCCTGGGCGGCGTGTTCACCCCGATCATCGAGAAGAACACGACCATCCCCACCCGCAAGAGCCAGGTGTTCTCCACCTCCGAGGACAACCAGAACGTGGTGCGCGTGCACGTGCTGCAGGGCGAGCGGGCCATGGCGGCGGACAACATGACGCTCGGCCGCTTCGAGCTGCTGGACATCCCGCCGGCGCCGCGGGGTGTGCCTCAGATCGAGGTCACCTTCGACATCGACACCGACGGCGTGGTGAGCGTCTCGGCCAAGGATCTCGGGACCGGGCGGGAGCAGCAAATCCGCGTCTCGGCCTCCAGCGGCCTGTCCGAGACCCAGGTGAACGAGCTGCTGGCGGAGGCCGAGCAGCACGCCGTCGACGACGAGCGCCGCGCGCGCATGGTGGAGCTGCGCAACAACGCCAGCGGGCTCGCCTACTCCACCCGACGCTCGCTGGCCGAGTACGGAGAGCACCTGAGCGACGACGAGCGCAGCGAGCTGGAGGCGGCCCTCCAGCGCTGCGAGGAGGCCTCCTCCGGGCAGGACCCGGAGGCCCTCGAGACCGCCGTTGACGAACTCTCGACCCTCTCCTACAAGATGACCGAGAAGGTGTACGAGACGCTCGGCGGCGGTGGAGGGGTGTCCTCCTAGCGCGTTCCTGGGCGTCCTCGGGGCCCGATTCCGGCCCGACTCCCCAACGCGACCTTGGCCAAGCGAGACTACTACGAGGTGCTCGGCGTCTCGCGGGACGCCGGCGAAGACGAGCTCAAGAAGGCGTACCGGAAGCTCGCGCTCCAGTACCACCCGGACCGCAATCCCGACGATCCGGAGGCCGAGGAGCGCTTCAAGGAGGCCTCGGAGGCCTACGCCATCCTCTCCGATCCGGAGAAGCGTCGCTCCTACGACCGCTTTGGCTTCGCGGGGGTGGGCACCGACGGCGGCGGCGCCCGGGCCTACGGGGGCGACTTCGGCGACCTGGGCGGCTTCGCCGACGTCTTCAACGATCTCTTCGGCGACCTCTTCGGCGGGGCGCCCCGCGGCGGCGCCCGGCGCCGGGGCCGGGGTCAGCGCGGCGCCGACCTCCGCTACAACCTCGAGATCGGTCTCGAGGACGTGCTCCACGGCCTCGAGAGCCAGCTCAAGCTGCCCAAGATGCGCACCTGCACCACCTGTCAGGGGTCGGGTGCCGCGCCGGGCACGCAGCCCGAACGCTGCGGCCAGTGCCAGGGCACGGGCCAGGTGCTGATCCAGCAGGGCTTCTTCCGGATCAGCCGTCCCTGCGACGTGTGCGGCGGCCTGGGCGAGGTGATCCGCGACCGCTGCCGCGACTGCCGCGGCAGCGGGCGCATCGAGGGCCAGCAGACCATCAACGTGCGGGTGCCGCCCGGTGTCGACGACGGCACCCGGCTGCGCCTGTCGGGGGAGGGCGAGGCCGGCATCTCCGGGGGGCCGCCCGGGGACCTCTACGTGGCCCTCTCGGTGAAGCCCCATCCCTTCTTCGAGCGCGACGGCATCCACCTCCACTGCGAGGTGCCCATCCCGTTCGTCACGGCGGCCCTCGGCGGCGAGGTGGAGGTGCCGACGCTGGAGGGCAAGGTCAACCTGCGCGTGCCGGAGGGCACCCAGAGCGGCAAGGTCTTCCGCCTGCGGGGCAAGGGCCTGCCCAGCCTGCGGGGCGACGGGCGCGGCGACCAGCTGGTACGCATGTTCGTGGAGGTGCCGAGCAAGCTCTCGGGCCGGCAGCGGGAGCTGCTCGAGCGCTTCGCCGAGGAGAGCGGAACCGACGTGCATCCGGTCTCGAAGGGCTTCATGGACAAGCTCCGCGACCTGTTCGGATAGCGTGCGGGCCCTCGTCCTCGCGCCGCTCCTGCTCGCGGTCGCCTGCGCCCAGGTCACGCCGCGCTCGCCCGACGCGGCGCCCTCGGAGCAGGCCTACCGGGAGGCGGTCGAGCTCGTCCCCACGGATCCCGAGGGCGCCGAGGCGGCCCTGGAGGCGCTGGTGCGCGAGTATCCGCGCAGCCCGCGTGCCGACGACGCCCGCTATCAGCTCGCGCGCCTGAAGGCGGCGCGCGGCGCCGAGGCCGCGGCCGTCGCCGACCTCGACTGGAACGTGCGCCAGCATCCCCGCGGCGACCAGGTGGACCGCTCGCGGCTGCTGCTGGCGGAGCTGGAGCGCGACCGAGGCCGCCTGGACACCGCGGTGCGGGTCGCGTCGGCCATCCGGCCGCGAAACCTCGAGCCGCGCGAACGCCTGGCGTTCTACCGCCTGAACGCCGACCTCGCCCTGCGCCGGGAGCAGCCGGCGCGCGCGGTCCGCTGGCTGGCCCGGATCGTCGAGGAGGGCGAGAGCCCGATCGACGTCCGCTCCGGGGAGCTGGAGCTCGACCGGGTTCTCGCATCGCTCTCGCGCACGGAGCTCGACGCCCTGGCCGAGGAGCTCGGAGGCAGGCCGCCCGCCGCCCGGGTCCTGCTGGCGGCCGCCGAGCGGGCCATGGCGCTCGAGGCCGACTACGAGGGCGCCGAGGCGCGCCTGGCCGCGGCGGAGCGGGCCGGCCTCTCGCCCTCGGAGCAGCGACGCCACCAGCGGCTCGCCGCGCGCTCGCGGGCGCTCCAGGGGCTCACGCCGGTGCCGGTGGACGAGCGGCTGCCGGGCTTCGCCGAGCTCGGACGTCTGGCGCCCCCGAGCACGGCCGGGGCCGCCGGGACCCTCGGCGTGGTGCTGCCCCTGTCCGGACGCTTCGCGCGCTACGGCCAGGAGACCCTGCGCGGCCTGATGCTGGCGGTGGGCCTGTTCGCGCCGGACGGCGATGGTCCCCGGGTGCGCCTCGTGGTGCGCGACTCCCAGGGCGAGCCCGAGCGGGCGGCGGCCGCCGTCGCGGAGCTCGGGGCGGACCCGGCGGTGCAGGCCGTCATCGGACCGCTCCGGGCCGATGCCGCCGAGCGCGCGGCCGACGCCGCAGACACCTGGGGCGTGCCGCTGCTGGCGCTCACCGCCCGGGAATCCGTGGCCCGGGAGCATCCCCAGGCGTTCCGCCTGGCGCTGACGCCGCGCTCCCAGGTGGAGCGGCTCGTGGACCACGCCATGGACGAGCTCGCCGCCACCCGCGCCGCCATCCTCCATCCCCGCGACGCCTGGGGACACGGTCTGAAGGACCTCTTCTGGGACGCGATCGAGGCCCGCGGCGGCACCGTGGTGGGCCTGGCCAGCTACCCGCCCGACGCTACCGACTTCCGCGACGCGATCCGCCGGCTCGCCGGCTTCTTGCTGCTGACGCCCGCAGAGAAGGAGGTGCTCCGCGAGCGCGACCGCCTGCTCTCCCGGGCCAAGCGCCTCCCGCCCGAGGAGGCGGCGGAGCTGCGCCTCGAGGCCGCCGAGCTCACCGGTCCCGACGAGGCGCCCCTGCCTCCCATCGTGGACTTCGACGTGCTCTTCGTCCCCGACGACCACGCGCGAGTGGAGCTCATCGCGCCCCAGCTGGCCTTCCACGAGCTGGCCGAGCCCGTCCTGCTCGGCACCAGCGGCTGGAACCATCCCGACCTGGTGCGCATCGCCGGCCGGCACGTGGAGGGGGCGGTCTTCACCGAGCCCTTCCACGGCGACAGCCGCTTCGCCTTCGTGGCGGACTTCGACCGTCGCTACCGGGAGCGCTTCGGCGAGGCCCCCGGACCGCTCGCGGCCCAGGCCTTCGACGCCGCCAACCTGGTGCTCGTGCAGCTCGACCGGGGTCTCACCACGCGTCCCCAGGTACGCGAGGGGCTGCTCGCCGTGCGGGCGTTCCCGGGCGCGTCGGGCGTGACCGCCATCGATCCGGATGGCAACGCGCGTAAGCGCCCCTTCCTGCTCGGCGTGCGCGACGGCGAGGTCGTCTCCCTGGACTGAGGCCCGCCCGGTCGTCTCAAGTCGGCGCGGCCGCGGGTCGAAAACGCGAGGCGTGACGACTTCACCCCCGCCGTTCGAGATTCCCGACGAGCTGCCGGTCGTTCCGCTCCGCGAGCTGGTCGTCTTTCCCTACATGGTGCTGCCGATCTTCGTCGCCCGCGAGCGCTCGATCGCCGCGGTGGAGGACGCCCTGGCCGGCGATCGTCTGCTGCTGCTGGTCGCGCAGCGCGACGCCCACGTGGAGGACCCCCGGTCCGAGGAGCTCCACGCCGTCGGCACCGTCGCGATGGTGATGCGCATCATGCGGCTGCCCGACGGCCGGGTGAAGACCCTGGTCCAGGGGCTCGCCAAGGCGCGGGCCGATCGCTTCTCCGACCACCCGCAGTCGCTCTGGGCCCGGGTGGAGGCGCTTCCGCCCGACGCCACCCAGGACTGGAACATCGAGACCGAGGCGCTGATGCGCACCGTGCGCTCGCGGGTGGAGGAGCTGCTCCCGCTCAAGAACCTGCCGCCGGAAGTCCTCACGGTGACGGCCAACGTCGACGAGCCGGGGCGGCTGGCGGACCTGATCGCCTCCCACCTGCGGCTGCGCCTGGAGGAGTCCCAGGAGATCCTCGAGTCCGCCGATCCGTTGGCGCGCCTGCGTCGGGTCGACCGCTGCCTGCGCCGGGAGCTCGAGGTCTCGAGCATGCAGGCGGAGATCCAGTCGATGGCCAAGGAGGAGATGTCGCGCAGCCAGCGCGAGCACTTCCTCCGGGAGCAGCTCCGCGCCATCCAGCTCGAGCTCGGCGAGACCGATGGGCGCATGGAGGAGATCGACGAGTACCGCTTCAAGATCGAGGACGCCTGCATGCCGAGCGAGGCGCTCGCCGAGGCGAACCGCCAGCTCCGACGCCTGGAGCGCATGCACCCGGACAGCGCCGAGGCCCAGGTGGTGCGCATCTACCTGGACTGGCTGGTGGACCTGCCCTGGTCGAAGGCGTCGCCGGACCGCATCGACCTGCAGGACGCCCGGGGGCTGCTCGACCGCGACCACGCCCATCTGGACCGGGTGAAGGACCGCATCCTCGAGCTGCTGGCGGTGCACAAGCTGCGCCCCGACTCCCGCGGTCCCATCCTCTGCTTCGTGGGTCCGCCCGGGGTCGGCAAGACCTCCCTCGGGCGCTCGATCGCCCGCGCCATGGGCCGGGAATTCACGCGCATCTCCCTCGGCGGCGTCCGCGACGAGGCCGAGATCCGCGGCCACCGACGCACCTACGTCGGCGCGCTGCCGGGGCGGATCCTGCAGGGCCTGAAGCAGGCCGGCACGAACAACCCGGTCTTCATGCTCGACGAGGTGGACAAGCTCGGGGCGGACTTCCGCGGCGACCCGTCGTCGGCGCTGCTCGAGGTGCTCGATCCGGAGCAGAACAGCCGCTTCAGCGACCACTATCTGAACGTCGCCTTCGACCTGTCGAAGGTGCTCTTCATCGCCACCGCCAACCTCCTCGACCCGATCCCCGGTCCGCTGCGCGACCGGCTCGAGGTGATCCCGCTCTCGGGCTACACGCCGGAGGAGAAGGTCGACATCGCGCGCCGCCACCTGCTGCCCCGGCAGATGGAGGACCACGGACTGTCGGCCGATCGCATCCGCTGGTCGGCGCCGGCGCTGCGTCACATCATCGGCGACTACACCCGCGAGGCCGGCGTCCGGAACCTGGATCGCCAGCTCGCGACCGTCTGTCGCAAGGTGGCCCGGCGGACGGCCGAGGGGGACGACTCGTCGGTGGCGCTCTCGCGCACGAACCTGTCCCGCTACCTGGGCCCGCCGCCGGTCCGCAGCGACGCGCCCGACGAGTCGGCCGCCCAGGTGGGCGTGGCCCGGGGCCTGGCCTGGACCGAGGCGGGCGGCGAGATCCTGTGCGTGGAGGCGACCCTCGCCCGGGGGCGCGGCCTGGTGATGACGGGCCAGCTCGGCGACGTGATGCGCGAGTCCGGGCACGCGGCGCTCTCGTTCGCGCGCTGGCGCGCGGCCGCCCTGGGCATCGACGAGGCCATGCTGCTCCGCCACGAGATCCACCTGCACGTGCCCGCCGGCGCCATCCCCAAGGACGGTCCCTCGGCCGGCATCGCCATCGGCACGGCCATCGTCTCCCTGGCCAGCGACGTCCCCGTGCGGGCGGACGTGGCCATGACCGGCGAGATCACCCTGCGCGGTCGCGTCCTGCCCGTGGGCGGCGTCCGGGAGAAGGCGCTGGCCGCGCTGCGCTCCGGGATCCGGCGCGTGATCCTGCCGTCGCGCAACCTGCAGGACCTGGACGAGATCCCCGCCGAGCTCAAGCGCAAGGTGGAGTTCATCGGCGTGGACTCGATGGACGAGGTGCTCGAGGTGGCCCTCGAGGGGCCGCCGCGTCCCCGTCCCCGCGCGGCGTGGAGCTCGCGCCGCGCGCCCAAGGCCTCCGCCACGCGCTGAGCGCGGGTGCACTACGCTCGCGGGCGTGCAGCTGTCGGACCTGGGTGAGTTCGGGCTGATCGAGCGGATCGAGCGGCTCTCGCGGCGGGGCGTGAACACCCGCGCCTGGCCCCTCGGCATCGGCGACGACGCGGCGCTGCTGCGGCCGCCGGCGGGCCGCGACCTGGCCGTGTCCACGGATGCCTTCGTGGAGGGGCGCCACTTCTGCTGGCCCGAGGACGTCCCCCGGGCGATCGGCCGCCGCGCCGTGGTGGCGAGCCTCTCGGACCTGGCGGCGATGGGCGCGCGCCCGCTCGGCTGCCTCCTCTCCCTGGCGGCCCCCCCGAGCCTGGAGGTCGGCCTCCTGGACGGTGTGCTGCGGGGCCTCGCGGCCGAGGCCCGCGCCCACGCCTGCCCGCTGGTGGGCGGGAACGTGAGCGCAGCCGGGGAGACCTCTCTCACCCTCACCGTCCTCGGCCACGTCGCCCGGGGCCGCGCCCTCACCCGCCGGGGCCTGCGGCCCGGCGACCGCCTCTTCGTCACCGGGGTCCTCGGCGCCGCCCGCCTGGCCCGGGAGCGCGCCCGCCGCAGCGGCGGGCGGGTGCGGCACACCGGGGCACCGCGCCTGGCGGCCGGGATCGCCCTGGCCAGCGTGACCTGGGTCGGAGCCTGCATCGACGTCTCCGACGGCCTCGACGCGGACCTGGACCACCTGCTGGCGGCCGCGGAGGGGGGGCCCCTGGCCGCCGAGGTCGACGAGGCGGCCCTGCCCCGGCCGCGGGGCTTCGAGCGGGCCTGCGAACGCCTGGGGCTGGATCCCCGCAGGGCTCTGCGGGCCGGGGGCGAGGACTACGAGCTGCTCTTCAGCCTGCGGCCGGGGGCGCCGGGAGCGGCGGCCCTGGGGCGGCGCCTGCGGGTTGCGGTCCGCGAGATCGGTCGGGTGCGCTCCGGAGGGGCCCCCGAGCGGGCGCATGCCGGCGGCTGGCGACACTTCTGAGGCCGCGCCCGATGGGGGTTTCCGGGGCTCCGGCGCGTCAAGAATGGGGCCCCGGGGGCCGATAACGGCCGGGTGCGCCTCTCGCTGACGTACAAGTTCGTCGTGGGTTCGCTGGTGCTCGCCGGTGCGGTGATCGCCTTCCCCGGGCTCATGCGAAGCGCCGGCCTGGAGGTCAGCACGGTCGGTCTCTCCTTCGTGGCCCTGGGCGTCGGCGGGGTCTTCGGCTTCTTCCTCTCCCAGTACCTGACCAGCAACTTCCAGACCCTCCAGCGCGCCACCGAGAGGATCAGCCGGGGCGACCTCTCGGCCCAGGTGGCGCTCTCCGAGAGCCGCTTTCCCGACGAGACCCACGACCTGGCCCGCAGCGTCGGCGCCATGGCCGCCAGCCTGCGCGAGCTGGTCGGCCACGTGCAGCGCACCGCCGACCACGCCTCGGCCTCGGCCCAGGACCTGGCCCGATCGGCCCAGGAGCTGGCCGGGAGCAACGAGGGCATCTCCTCGACGGTCGCCGCCGTGGCGCGCAGCGTCAGCCACGAGCAGGAGCTGCTCCAGAAGGCCAGCCAGCTCATCCACGACATCGCCCAGTCGATCGAGGTGAACTCGGGGCGGGCGCGCGAGGCCTTCGGCTTCGCGGCGGAGGCCAACCAGAAGGCCAACACCGGTGTCAACATCACCCAGCTCGCCCTGGAGAAGATGCGCCTGGTCTTCGAGCGGGTGGAGCAGGCGAGCGGACAGGTCTTCCACCTGGAGGAGAAGACCGGACAGGTCCACCAGATCATCGAGATCATCACCAGCGTCGCCCAGCGCACGAACCTGCTCTCCCTCAACGCCTCCATCGAGGCGGCGCGGGCGGGCGAGGCCGGTCGCGGCTTCGCGGTGGTGGCCGACGAGATCCGCAAGCTCGCCGAGAGCGCCAGCCGCAGCGCCGAGGACATCTCGAAGCTCATCCACGAGATCCAGGCGGACACCCAGGCCGTCGCCGAGGAGATGCGCGACTCGGGCCGGGTGATCAACGAGGGGCGCGACGACGTCAACACGATCGCGTCGTCCCTGGACCAGATCCGGGGCGCGGTCTCCGAGGCCTCGGGGCGCGCCGAGGAGATCTTCCACCAGGCCGACAAGCAGACCCGCGACGCCGAGCGCATGGTCTCCGCGATGGACGACGTGGCCGGCGTCGCCGCGGGCAATGCCAAGGCCATGGACGAGGTGAGCAACACCACCCGGGATCAGCTCGAGGCGATGGGCGAGCTGGTGTCGTCGACCCAGAACCTGACCACGCTGGCGGACGACCTGCGCGGCGTGCTGCGGCGCTTCCGCACCGACGGGACGACCGAGGCGGCGCGGGAGGGGGAGTCGTGAGCGCCACGCCCTCCAGCGAGCGCTGGCTCACCTTCGAGGTCGCGGGCAGCGCCTACGCCCTGCCGATCGCCGACGTCCTCGAGGTGGCCGACGTGGCGCCCGTGGCGGCGGTCCCGACGCTGCCCCGCCGCGTGGGCGGCGTGATGCACTACCACGGCGACGCGCTGGTGATCCTGGGCCGCGACGCGCTCTTCGACGTCGGCGACGAGGAGCTGGCGGCGCCCCAGCACGTGGTCGTCGTCGCCGGGGACGCCGAGGAGACCGCGCGCCTGGGGCTGCCGGTGGATCGCGTGCTCGGCATGGCGGCCGGCGAACGCCCCGTGGGTCGCCAGCCCGGAGTGGTGATGGCGCGGCGACCGATCGAGGGTCGCATCGTGGGCCTGGTCGATACGGAACGCTTGGTGGAGCGGGCCGGCGAGGTGATCTCTCGCGCGGGCCGGTCATGGGAGTTCAACGGGGATCCCGAGTACGGGGGAGAGTCATGAAGATCCGAACGCTGGTTGCAGACGACGCGTCGTTCATGCGCGAGATGATCCGCGAGATCATCGAGCCGGAGGGCTTCGAGCTCGCCGCCGAGGCCGGCGACGGCGTGGAGGCGGTGGAGGCCTTCAAGGAGTGCCAGCCCGACCTGGTCACGATGGACATCGTGATGCCCAAGAAGTCCGGCATCGAGGCGGTCAAGTCGATCGTCGAGATCGATCCGGGCGCGCGCATCGTGATGTGCAGCGCGCTGGGCCAGGAGGCGCTGGTGATGGAGGCCCTGAAGGCGGGGGCGAAGGACTTCATCGTGAAGCCCTTCAAGCCCGACGCGGTCATCGCCACCTTGCGCAAGGTCGCCGACAAGGGCGACTGAGGACCCGGCGCGTGGACCTTGCGAAGTACAGGCGCCTCTTCCTGGAAGAGGCCACGGACCACCTGGCCGAAATGAGCCGAGCGCTCCTGGTCCTGGAGAAGGACGCGGGGGCGGGGGAGGCCATCGAGACGGTGTTCCGCATGGCCCACTCCATCAAGAGCATGGCCGCGTCGCTCGACTATACGTCGATCGCCGAGCTCAGCCACCGCCTGGAGGACCGGATGGAGGTCGTGCGGACGGCCGGCCGCGTGGAGGAGCCCGGCGACCTGGGCCTGCTCTTCCGCGGCCTCGAAGGCCTGGAGCGCATGGTCGCCGTCGTGCGCGAGACGGGCGAGGCGCCCCCGTCCGAGCCCGGGCTCCTCGAAGCGCTCTCCGGAGGCGACGACACCCCAAAAAAAGCCCGCCGCCCGCTGCGGCCCCCGAGGTGGCAGTAGCGGGCCCGGGCGCTGCCGAGAGCTCGCGCCCTCGCAGCGTCGCGCCCGCCCCGCCCCCGTCGGTGCGAGTCCGCACCGAGACGCTCGACCGCTTCCTGTCGGCGGTGGGCGAGGTGATCCTCAGCTCGAGCCAGCTGCGAACGGCAGCCCGCGGCGCGGGTCTGCCCGCGCGCGCCGACATCGCAACGGGCTTCGACCGCATGGAGCGGGTGGTGGGAGATCTGCAGCGCCGCGCCCTCGCGCTCCGCACGACGCCCCTGCTGCGGGTCGTGGAGAACCTGCCGCGGGTGGCCCGGGAGGTGGCGCAGCGCTGTGGCAAGCGGGTCGAGGTGGAGCTCGCTGGCGCCGAGCTCGAGCTGGACCGCTCGATCCTGGATCGCCTGGCGGACCCGCTGGCCCACCTGATCCGCAACGCCGTGGACCACGGCATCGAGCCGCCCGAGGAGCGGACCGCCCAGGGCAAGCCCGAGGTGGGCGCCATCCGCGTGGAGGCGCGCCGGGAGAAGGACTCGATCCGGATCGCCGTCGCCGACGACGGTCGCGGCATCGACCTGGACGCCGTGCGCGAGAAGGCCGTGGGGGCGGGCCTGCTGCACCCGGACCTGGCCGAGGACCTCCCGCCCCGCGAGCTGGCGGAGCTGATCTTCCACCCGGGGCTCTCCACCGCGAAGACGGTCTCCGACGTCTCGGGTCGCGGTGTGGGCATGGACGCGGTGAAGGCGTGCATCGAGGCCCTCGCCGGCCGGGTCGAAGTGGCGACCGACCGCGGACGGGGCACCTGCACCTCCCTGGTGGTGCCGGTGACGGCGGCCGTGCAGCGCGTCCTCCTGGTCGAGGTGGGCGGCGAGTGGGTGGCGGTTCCCATCAGCAAGGTCGAGCGACTGATCGAGGTGCCGGCGGATTCCATCGAGGAGTCGGGCAACGAGGCCTTCGTACTGCTCGACGACGAACCCCTGCTGGTGCTCGATCTGGGCGCCGCCCTGGACTGGCGCGGTCGCGACGAGAGCCGGCCGGGCATCCCCCTGGTGATCGCCGAGGTGCGCGGCCAGCGGGTCGCCCTGCGCGCCGATCGCATCGCCGGCCAGGAGGAGATCTACGTCAAGCCGCTGCCGGCGCTGCTCACGGGACTCCGCGCCCTGGCGGGTCTGACCGTGCTCGGCGACGGGCGACCCGTCTTCCTGATCGACCTGGGGCAGCTGGCATGAGCGAAGCCGCGCCGTCGTCGCGGGAGGTCGATCGGCTGCGGGAGCTCGCCAACATCGGGGCGGGCCACGCGGCCTCCGCCCTCGGTCGCCTGGTCCGTCGCACCGTCCTCATGGACGTTCCGGTGACCTACCACCTCGCGGGCTCGGGGGGGCGCTGCGCGGCGACCCTGGACGAGGAGGGCACGGCGATCCTCTTCGAGCTGCACGGCGGCGTGGGCGGCCTGGTGGCGGTGATCTTCTCCAAAGACGCCCTGGAGGAGATCCTCTCGGAGCTGATGGGCGCCTCCGCCTACCGTCCCGACGGCGAGGTGGAGTCGGCCCTCCGCGAGGTGGGGAACATCCTGGTGTCGCACCACGTCTCCGCCATCGCCGACACCCTCGGAACGGCGGTGGTGCCCTCGGTGCCGCTGCTCGCCGAGCGCGGCGGGGCGGCCGCCCTGCGCTCGGTGATGCAGTCGCGTCAGCACGACCCGCCGGGCCTGGCCTTCGAGACGGCGATGTACGACGCGCACAAGGAGGTGCGCGGCTACGTGATCCTGATCCCCGGTCCCGAGGCGCTCTCGGGCGACGTCTGATACCGTCCTCGCCGTGGACCGCGACCGCTTGCGCGATCTGCTCGAGGAAGTCCGCCGCGGCGCCCTCGAGCCCGACGCCGCTCTCGAGGCCCTGGCCCGCTGGCCCTTCGTCGACACCCCCGAAGCCCGGGTCGACACCCATCGCGCGCTCCGGCACGGGCTGCCCGAGGTCATCTACGGGCCCGGCAAGACGGCCGACCAGGTCGTGCAGATCCTCCGCGTGCTGCGCGACGCGGGCCAGTCGGTGCTGGCCACCCGGCTGACGCCCGAGGTGGCCGACGCGGTGCTCGCCGCCGAGCCCGGGGGCGACTACGACCGGGTCGCCCGCCTGCTCTGGTACGGCCCCCGGGAGGTGCCGGTGGTGGGGCGAGGCACCCTGGCGGTGGTGGCCGCGGGCACGTCGGACCTCCCCGTCGCGTCCGAGGCCGCCGGCGTGGCCCGGCGCTTCGGCAACAAGGTGGAGACCCTGACCGACGTCGGGGTGGCCGGGCTCCACCGGCTGCTCGCGTCGAGCGCCATGCTCCGGCAGGCCCGCGTGGTGATCGTCGTCGCGGGCATGGAGGGGGCGCTCCCGTCGGTCGTGGGCGGGCTCGTGGACAAGCCGGTGATCGCGGTGCCCACGAGCGTGGGCTACGGCGCCTCCTTCGGCGGGGTGGCGGCGCTGCTCGGCATGCTGACCAGCTGCGCGTCGAACGTGACGGTGGTGAACATCGACAACGGCTTCGGCGCCGCCTACGTCGCCACGCTCATCAACCGCCTGTGACGCTCCTGCACCTCGACTGCTTCTCCGGGATCGCGGGGAACATGTTCCTCGGCGCCCTCCTCGATGCGGGCCTGCCGCGCAAGGCCTTGGAGGAGGATCTCGCCGGCCTGGGGGTCGACCACCGGCTGCGCGTGAGCCGCGTCCGCCGCGGGGCCCTCGCCGCCCGCTACGTGCGGGTCGACGTGCCCGGGGCCGGTCGGAAGCAGGGCGCCAGGGCCCACGGCCACGGCCGCCACTACCGCGACATCGCGCGCCTGCTGTCGCGCGCGCGCCTGGCGCCCCCGGTGCGGGATCGCGCCCTGGCGATCTTCGAGCAGCTCGGGCACGCGGAGGCCCGGGTGCACGGCATCCCCCTGGAGAAGGTCCACTTCCACGAGGTCGGTGCGGTCGACGCCATCGTCGACGTGACCGGGGCGGCGATCGGCGTGGAGCGCCTCGGCGTGCGGCGGGTGACCGCGTCCCCCGTCGCGGTGGGGCACGGGCGGGTCGACACTGACCACGGTCGGCTCCCGCTGCCGGCGCCGGCCACCCTGGAGCTGCTGCGCGGCGCCCCCGTGGAGCCCGCCCACGTGGCCTGGGAGACGGTCACGCCCACCGGCGCGTCCCTGCTGCGGGCCCTGGTGGACGAGTACCGGACGCTGCCCGCGATGGTGGTCCGGTCCATCGGCCACGGGGCCGGGGACGACCGGCCCGGTCCCATGCCCAACGTGCTCCGGGTCGTGCTCGGCGAGGACGGGGGGCCGGATGCCGACCGCGTGGTGGCCCTGGAGACCAACCTGGACGACGGGGTACCCGAGCACTTCGACTACCTGATGGAGCGCCTCTTCGAGGCCGGGGCCCTCGACGTCTCGATCCAGCACGTGCAGATGAAGAAGAACCGACCGGGCTTCCTGGTGCGGGTCCTGGCCCGGCCCGCCGCGCGTCGCTCCCTGGCCGGAATCCTCCTGGCCGAGTCCACGGCGCTGGGCGTGCGTACCAGCAGCTGGGACCGCATCGTGCTCGAGCGGGAAGTGCGCCGGGTGGACACGCCGTTCGGCCGTCTGCGGGTCAAGCTGATCCGGGACGGGGCGGGTGGTGTCGAGGTCTCGGCCGAGTACGACGACTGCAAGCGGGTGGCCCGGCGCACGGGGACGCCGCTGCGGGAGGTCGTGCGGGTGGTCGAGGAGGCCGGCCGGGCGTGTCTCGCCGCGCCGAAACGCGCTAAGAAGTCCAGATGATCCGCGCGCGGGGTTCTCCGCGCGGGGCACTGGGGGCAAGAGGGGAACAATCAGTATGGGTGACCTTCCGAACGCGGTGGTGAAGCGACTTCTGGCCAAGCACGGCGGCGGCCTGCGGATCTCCGGCGGCGCCATCGACAAGGCGGTCGCGGCGACCGAGGACTACATCGCCCGCCTGGCCCGCGAGGCACAGGCCTCGGCCGAGGGCGAGAAGCGCAAGACGGTGATGGAAGGCGACATCGACAAGGCGCGCAGCCGGCTCGATTTCGCGTAGCGCGAAGCCGGCTCCGCGGCCCGCGAGCGGTCCACTCCCGGCTCAGGCCCGGCGCCGGTGCCGGGCGTCCAGCTGCACGAGCCAGGTGATCCAGCGGTCCTCGCCGTCCTCCGGGAAGGCGTGGAATCGCATGCCCAGGGCGTCCGGTCCGGGGCCCCGTACGCGGTACACCACCTCGGCGTCCACCCGCAGGCTTCCCGCTCCGGGCAGATTCAGGGTCAGGGGCTCGACGCTGCCGACGCAGGCGTCGCGGCCGCTCACCAGGAGCAGGCCGCCGCGGCCGACCTGCTCGGTCCGCTCGGGGTGGCGCGAGCGCAGGGAGCGCACGCCCAGCACCTCCGGATAGCGGGTGAAGCGCCGCCGGCGCGGCCGGGTGGCGAGCCGCACGAAGGCGGCGGATACGCCGTCCAGATCGAGGGGGCGCACCAGGTAGCCCGCGGCACCGACCCGCCGTGCCGTCTCGCGCCGCTCGTTGCGATGCCGACTGTCGACGATCAGCACCGAGAGCTCCTCCACGCCGGGCTGGGCGCGGATCGCGGGCACCAGCTCCACGCCCTCGTACCGCCCCAGATCCGCATCGGCCAGGACCAGCTCCGGGCTCTTGGCATCGAACACGCGCAGGGCGACCGCGTCGGTGGGGGCAGCGTCCACCTCCCAGCCCCGCACGCCCAGGGCCTGGGCCAGCAGGGCGTCGCGACCGAGGTGGGGTCCGACCAGCAGCACACGGGGTCGACGTGCCGGGACGTCGCGCACGGAGGGCGCGAGCTCCGCCGCCTTGCGGCGCGCCTGCTGCGCCACCCGCGCTTCCAGCCGGGCCAGCTCCTCGATCCGCGACGTGACGGCGAGCTCCAGGTCCATGCTCGTCTCGAGGCCCGAGCCGAGGAGCAGCTCGCGGTCCTCGGCCCGCTGGAGCGCCAGCCCCGAGAGGGGGCCCCGACCCGGCACCACGACCCGGCCCTCCCGGAAGCTGCGGGCCCGCGCCTGGCCGTCCTCGGCGCCGATCGGGAAGGCCAGCACCGGATCGCCGTCCGGCGCCTCGAGGGCGATGCCCAGCTTCTCCAGCCAGGCGCGGGTGCGGTCCAGGTCGCGCAGCCGCGCGGACCAGGCCTCGCGGATGCGCCGGGCGATGGCCTCCGGCGAGGCGCAGTCGGCGATGGAGATCAGTCCGAGGTGGAACAGCGGACCGGGCGCGAGGCACTTGATGCGGTTGGCGCCCACGGTGGCCACGACGGCGGCGCCGGCGGGCCCGGGGCCCGGCTGGCGGGCAGCCGGCAGCGGGGCCTCGCCGAGCGGGACCCGCACCAGCAGGGAGGCCCCGCCCGGGACCTCCCGGACCCGCAGTCCCATGTCCTCGAGCCGGCGCCGCAGCAGATCGAGCGCGCGACGGCTCTCCGCCTCGGCCATGCGCAACTCCCTCCCCAGGGTTTCACTGGCCCAGAGGGAGGTTTCGACGACTCCGGGGCGGGGCTTGAGCGGCCGGCGCCGGTTCTGGCATCGGCTCCCGTGTCCCCGAACGAAGAACGCCCCCGGGATCGCTCCCGGGGGCGTTCGCGCGCTCGCGATGCGGACGGGGCTACATCATCCCCGGCATGCCGCCCGGCATCCCGCCCGGGGCCGCGGCGGCCGCGTCGCCCTTCTCGTCGGGCTTCTCGGCCACCATCGCCTCGGTGGTCAGGAGCAGGGAGGCCACGCTGGCCGCGTTCTGCAGGGCGGTGCGCACGACCTTGGTGGGGTCGATCACACCGGCCTTCAGCAGGTCCTCGTACTCCTCGGTGGCGGCGTTGAAGCCGTTGGCGCCCTTGGCCGACTTCACCTTGTCCACCACGATGGAGCCCTCGACGCCGGCGTTGCCCGCGATGCGCCGCAGGGGCGCCTCGATGGCGCGGCGCACGATGTTGGCGCCGGCGAGCTGCTCCTCCGGGAGCGTGAGGCTGTCGAGCGTACCCTGGGAGCGGAGCAGGGCCACGCCGCCGCCGGGCACGATGCCCTCCTCGACGGCCGCCCGGGTCGCGTGCAGCGCATCCTCGACCCGCGCCTTCTTCTCCTTCATCTCCGTCTCGGTCGCCGCGCCGACCTTCACGACCGCGACGCCGCCGACCAGCTTCGCCAGACGCTCCTGCAGCTTCTCGCGGTCGTAGTC
>CAYTZH010000043.1:0-37904 GCA_964442285.1 uncultured Spirochaetales bacterium
GTCTACGGGCGGGGCGCGGGGGCCGATGCGAGGATCGCGGCCAGGCGCTCGCCCACGTAGGCGCCGGCGCGCCGGTTGCCGCGGTCGCTCAGGTGGGTGTCGTCGGGCCGGTAGTCGCGGGCGTCGGCCAGCGCGGGACGGACGTCGATCACGGGTGCGGGGGCGTGCTCCGCCACCCAGCGCCGGAGGCGCTCCAGGTCGTAGCGCTCGGGGTCGTCGGCGCCGAGGGCGCTCCGCAGCGCGGCGTCCACCAGGATGCGGTCCGGGAAGACCACCACCGTGAAGGGCAGTCCGAGCTCGTCGGCAGCGGCGCGCAGCGCGGCGAGGGACGCGGCGACGCCGGGCTCGAAGGTGCGTGCGGCGCCCACCCGGTAGTTGGCCTCCAGTCGGGTGCGGGCGAGCGCCAGCAGGTCCGCAGGCAGCGGCTCCGCGACGGCCTCGTGTCCGTCGCGGCATTCGCCGTCGGCCCGGGCGGCCGCTTCGCGGGCGCCGCCGGCCAGGCTGCTGGCCCGTGCCACGAAGAGCCCGTAGCGGAACGTCCGCGTGTTCAGGGGGTGGAACGTCCGGAGGAAGGCGGACTCGGGAAAGCGGAAGTTCACGCCCGCCACGGCCCGGCGCACCGTGCCCGGCAGGTTGTCGGTGAAGTCGTTCTCGAGGAAGAGCCCGTAGACGATGGCGTCGAAGCGGTATCCCCGCTCGTACAGCACGCCCAGCAGAGCGGCCGCGTCCGCCGGACCGTAGCCGGCGACCCCGGCGTTCATCGCCGCCAGCGGCTCGCCGAGCACCGCAGCGGCCGTCGCTGCGGCCACCTCGGGGTAGTTGCAGGCGGGCGCGCTGCCGCTGCCCTCGGTGTAGGAGTCGCCCAGGAAGAGCACCCGGCGGGCGCCGGTCTCGAGCGGGTAGGGCGTCGCGGTGCGGAAGCCGTAGGGCGAGCCGGGGTGCGCCTTCTTCAGCAGCACCCAGCCAGAGGGACCGGAATGCTGCTCCCAGTAGGGCCCGCCCAGGGGGGCGTCCGGAGTGCGCGAGGCCAGCGTCCGGTCGATCACCCCCACGCCCAGCTCGACGAGAAGGAAGGAGGCCAGCAGCCCGCGCAACGCCCCGCCCAGGCCGCCCACGGGTCGGCCGGCGAGCTCGAGCGCCCAGACGCCCAGTGCCGCGACGCCCGCGGCCAGACAGGCATGGGAGAGCAGGGCGTAGGTGGCCCGGCCCTGGTTGAAGAGCCCCAGCGGAAGGGCGTCCCCGTGGTCCTGGACGAGGATGGCCGCGACGCCCAGGACGACCAGCGCGGCGAGCGCAAGCCTCCCCACCGCGCTCACGAGCCGCTCACGGGCATCGGGACTTCGCGGGCTCGACGCGCTCGAGCCTGGGACGCCGGAACACGAAGAACCGGAAGACCGTGAACTTCACCAGGAAGGCCCCGACCTGGATCGAGAACACGGTCCAGAGGTACTGGAAGCCGAGTCCGGTGTGGAGTCCGAGGAAGGTCCCGTACTCGAGGATGCGGATCACCCCCTGGCTCGCCAGGAAGCGCACGGCCTGGCCCCGGGCGTCGCCGTCCGCGGCCTCGTACACGTAGTGCCTCGACACGAAGAAGTTCACGGTGAAGACGAGGACCAGCGCGGTGGCGTAGGCCAGCTCTTCCGGGGCGGCCAGCACCTCGTGGACGAAGGCCGTCGTGCCCAGGTTGAGCGCGAAGATCCCCACGCCCACCTGCATGAAGCGGAGGAGACTCTGGAGGGCGGTGGGACCGTCGCGCTTGACCGGTTCCGGCTTCCCCGCGACCATGCGGAAGCGGAGAGTAGGGCAGAGACCCGCCCTCCGCGAAGACGCGGCGCCGCCGCGTCTCCCGGAAGACCTTGGCGACGTCCCGTCCCTTCAGCCCGCCGGCCGTCGGCGCCTCGCGCGCATCCGAACCGCGGCTCGCCGCCCGAGAGGCGGCGCTCGTCGCGGGGCTCCTGCTGCTGGCGCTCGCGGTGCGGAGTCTGGCCTGGCGGCAGACGGCCGTGCTCTTCAACGACGGTCCGCTCTACCTCGGCCTCGCCCGCCTGTTCGCCGCCGGGGAGCATGCCGCCGCCCTGTCCCACGACTACCACCCGCTGTATCCCGCGCTCGTCGCCGGCGTCCACGCGCTCGGGGCGCTCGCGTCGGCGGCCCCGAGCTGGGAGTCCGCCGCCGTGGGGGTCTCGGTCGCGGGTGGTGTCCTCGCGGTCCTGGCATGCTACGCCCTGGTCCGCGCCACCTTCGGCCCGCCGGAGGCGGCCCTGGTGGGGCTGCTCCTGGCGGTCCATCCCCGCCTCGTGGAGTTCACCTCCGACGTGCAGAGCGAGGGGGTCTACCTGGCCGCGTTCGCGAGCGCCCTCTGGCTCGGCTGGCGGGCCCTGGACGCCGGGCGCCCCCGGGACGCCTTCGCCGTGGGCGTCGCCAGCGGCCTGGCCTACCTGGCGCGGCCGGAGGGCCTCGGCGTGGCCCTCGTCGTGGGTGGAATCGGCGGGCTGCGGGCGCTCCGGGGCCGCCGGCCTCCGGGGCCGAGCCTGCGCTGGGGCGCGGGCCTGCTGCTCGGCCTGGCGCTGGTCGCCCTTCCCTACGCGACACTGCTTCGCGTCGAGCGCGGAAGCTGGACCCTGACCCAGAAGAAGTCCATCGGGGAGATGGTGCGGCTCTCGGACGCGGTGGACGCGACCGCCGCGGACCCCACCGCCGCCCTGCCCGGCTGGCCCGACCCCGAGGCGCGCGCGCACCGGCCGCGGGCGCCGCGCGCGGACCCGGCGCGCGGGAGTCCCGGGGCAGCCGCCAGCGAGCTGCTCGGAACCGCGGTCTCCGCCGCGGGCTTCGAGCTGCTGTGTCCGCTGCTCCTCGGGCTCTGGGTCGCCCGGGGGCGGCCGGGGCCGCGAGCGCGCTACTTCCTCGCTCTCGTGGGCCTGTACACCGCCGTCCTCCTCGTCCTGACCCTCTCCGCCGGCTACGTGAGCCGCCGCCACGCGCTGCCCGTGCTCCTGGTGGCGTCGGGCTACATCGGGGTCGGCCTGCGCTGGATGCTCGACCGCGCCCGCGAGCCCGGCGTCTGGCGACCGCGGCCCGACGCGCTGCGCGCCCGGCTGGGCTGGCTCCTGGTCGTGGCCGCCCTCGCCGTGGGTCTGGTGGTGCGCCCGGTGCGGGAGCTGCGCGAGCAGCGCGCCGACCAGCTCGCCACCCGCCGCGCCGCCGAGTGGCTGCGCGAGGCTCGAAGTGAGCCCGGTCCGGTGGCCGCGCGTCGACGTCGCGACGCCTACTACGCCGGCGCGCCCCATGCCCCCGTCGCGGACCTGGCGCCCGCGTCCCTGGTCGCGGCGCTTCGGGCCATGGGGGCGCCCTACCTCGTGGTGGACCGGGCGGAGCTTCCGCCCGGCGGCGTCGAGGCGCTCACCGCCACGCCCGGGGTGCGCCTGCTGCATCGGGCCTCGGCGCGGGGACGCGAGGGTCTGGTGTTCGCCGTGGCGGCGTCCGGGGGAGACCCGTGAGCTCGCTCCCGGCCGGGGTTCCGATCCTCGTGGTGGCCAGCGCGCCCTGGGACACGCCCTTCCCGGTGAACGCCCACCAGGTGGC
The DNA here is from genome assembly GCA_964442285.1 of uncultured Spirochaetales bacterium. GTDB lineage: Bacteria > Myxococcota_A > UBA9160 > UBA9160 > JAFDET01 > CAYTZH01. The sequence continues at coordinate 3,583 of CAYTZH010000043.1, forward strand.
GCGCCGCTTCGCGGAGCGGGGGCACCGGGTGCTGTTCGTCGAGTCGACGGGGCTGCGCCCGCCGGCGCCGAGCTCCCCGGCCGACCTGCGCCGCATCGCCCAGCGCCTGCGCCGATTCGCCGGGGGGACCCGATCGCCCCGGCCCGGGCTCGAGGTGCTCTCGCCCCTGGCCCTGCCGGGCGCCCGACGCGGCTGGGTGCGGTCGCTCTCCCGGCGCCTGCTGGGGCTGCAGGTGGCGCGGGCGGCCCGGCGCCTGGGCGGGACCGGCGTGCTGTGGTCCTTCCTCCCAACGGGGGTCGACCTGGTGGAGCCGCTCCGTCCCCGGCTCGTGGTCTACCACTGCGTGGATCACTACGCGGCCAATCCCGGCGTCGACGCGGAGCTCGTCGAGGCCCTGGAGGCACGGATGCTCGCCCGGGCCGACCGCGTGCTGGCGAGCAGCGCCGCGCTGGCCGGCCGGCTCCGGGCGCGGCGTGCCGACGTGGAGCTCGTCGAGAACGTGGCGGACGTGGCGCTCTTCTCCCGGGCCTTGGAGGAGCCCCTGGCCGAGCCCCCCGACCTGGCGGCCGTTCCGCGTCCGCGCGCCGTGTATGCCGGGAACCTGGCGGCCTACCGCGTCGACCCGGAGCTCCTGCTCGCCTGCGCCGAGCGTCCGGAGGGACTCCAGGTCGTGCTGATCGGGGCCGAGGGCTTCGGCGACGTGGAGCGTCTTCCCGAGCGCTGGCGGGCCCTGCGCGCCCACCCCGCGGTGCATGCGCTCGGGCCGAAGGCCCACGCCGAGCTGCCGGCCTACCTGCGCCACTGTCAGGTCGCCCTGATCCCGTTCCTCGTCAACGACCACACCCGGGGCAGCCTGCCCCTCAAGCTCTGGGAGTACCTGGCGGCGGGCCTGCTCGTGGTGGCGCGCTCGCTCCCCAATCTCGAGGCCTGGTCGGCGCCGGGCGTGCTCCATACGGCTCCCGACGCCGCGACCTTCGCCGAGGCCGCCGCTCGCGCCGCGGCCGAGACCGACCCCGATGCCCGGGCGGCCCGCAGCCGTCGCGCCCGCGAGCACGGCTGGGAGGCCCGCATGGACCGGCTCTCGGCGCTCGCCGGGGAGGCGCTCGCCGCGCGGGAGAGCAGCTAGGCCTCGTCCTGGACCTCGCCGGGGAGAGCGCCGCCCTGGCGGAGGTGGTCGATCCAGTACTGATCCAGCTCCTCCATCCGCGTACCGTGGCGGTAGCGCAGGGTGACCCCCAGGATCGCCGCGAAGACGGGATTCACGATCCGCTTGAACGGCCAGCGGATCCACTCCGGCACGAGCTTCCTCAGCTCGTAGATCCGTTCGAAGAGGCTCGCCTTCCGCTGCAGCTCGGGCGCCTGGTCGGCGAAGGGATCGCGGCCGATCACCTCCAGCCAGAACTCCTCGACGAGCTCGCTCATGGAGAACTCCCCCGGGTGGGAGCTCCGCCCGCGCAGGACCTGTGCATGCTGGGCATGGCCGGCGGGAATCCAGCGCCGGCCGACCCAGGTGGGGTCGGAGGCGGCGGCCGCCACGACCCCCCGGTAGATCTCCAGGTGGCGCTCGACCTGGCGGCGCAGGTCGAAGTGCTCGGTGACGAAGTCGCGCGCCGCTTCGCCCAGGGCGAGCCGGCGCTTGGGGTCCGTCGCAAGCGCACCCAGCGTCGCGGTGAGCGCATCCACGTCGCGCTCCGGCACCAGCAGGCCCGTTCGGCCGTCGCGCACCGCCTCCGGGATGCCGCCGTGGAGGGTCCCCACGACGGGAAGCCCCGTGGCCTGGGCCTCGACCACGACGTTGGGGATGCCCTCGACGTCCCCCGCCGAGGTGGTCACCGAGCAGTGGAGCAGCAGGTCCGCTGCCGCCATCCGCTCGCGAACACCCTGGTGGTCCGTGGCGCCGGCGAACGCGACGCGGTCCGCTACGCCGAGCTCCCGGGCGAGCCTGCCGAGCCGGCCTCGCTCGTCGCCCTCGCCGACGATCTCGAGTCGCGCGTCGATGCCCTCGGAGGCCAGTCGGGCCAGGGCCTGGAAGGCATCCTCGTGGCCCTTCTTCGGGGTCAGCCGCCCGACCATGAGCAGGTGCACGGGCCCGTCGGGGTCGCGCTCGTGGCGGTCCACGAAGGCGAAACGGCGCAGGTCCGTCCCGCGATGGACGACGCTGATCCGCTCCTCCGGGATGCCGGCCTCCCGGGCCCGTCGCGCCAGGTCGTGGGAGACGCAGATCACGTGATCGGAGGCGTCGAAGAGCGCGCTGTAGAGCGGGGTGAACTCGTCCAGGTGCATCTGCATCCCGAGGTCGCGTCCACCGAAGCTCACGACCAGGGGGATGCGCAGCATCTCCTTCAGCACGAGCAGGCGCAGGCCCGACCAGCCGAAGTGGGCGTGCATGAGGTCGGGTGCGTAGTTGCGCCGCAGGTAGCTGGCCGAGTGCACCGCCAGACGCGGCTGCACCAGGTACCGCGTCGGTATCCGGGCGATCTCGCGCGCCGGAAAGCGGTCGAGGTTCTCGGTCCGGGTGCACAGCACGACGTTGCGTACGTGCTCGTCGAGGCCCGCCACCAGGGAGTGGATGAAGGGCTGGCTCCAGGACAGCCAGGCGGCGAACTTCGCCTGGATCACCGTGAGCCGATGCGCCTCCTCCGACCCGTTCGACATTGCGTTGGAAGACCCGTTGGACGATCCGACCAAGTTTCCCCCCGAGGCCCAGAGCGCCAGGGTAACCCTTCCGCCGCCGGCGGGCAGGGGGCGGGCCTTGCGCCGCCCGCGGGAACCCGGCATCTACCCTCCGTGCGCGGGACCCCGACGCAAGGGAGCCGGTGAGGGGCAGGGCGTTCGCGAACGCGGCGAAGGCGGCCGCGCTCCTGGTCGTCGCCACCGGGGTGGCGCTGGTGGCGGCGGAGGGGCTGCTCCGGGCGCTGGCGCCCATCCGCTACTCCACGGCGCTGGAGTACCGCCCGGACGGTCACCTGGGCGCCCGGCTGGTGGCCGACCGCCGCTACACGCTCCACGACGGCGGGACCGTCACCGTCAACCGGCTCGGCTTCCGCGGCAGCGAGCGGCTCGACTGGGAGAAGCCCGCCGGAGCCTTCCGGCTGGTCGCCCTCGGCGGGTCCTCGACCTTCTGCTACCAGACCGACGACGCCGGGATCTGGACCCGGTTGCTGGAGCTGCGCCTCCGCGAACGCTTCGGCGCCGCGGTGCAGGTGGTCAACGCGGGCACGCCCGGCTACGGGAGCTTCGAGTCCAAGGTCCACTACCTCTACCGCGTCCGGAACCTGGATCCCGACGCCGTGCTCGTCTACCACGGCTGGAACGACCTGAAGCGCCTGCGCCGGGTCGAAGCCCGACTCGATCCGGTGTCGAAGGGGGTCTATCGGGCGGAGCCCCTCAAGGCCTTCGCCCGCGGTCTCCAGCTCTCCTGGCGGCTCCGGGCCCTGGTGCAGGGGCGCGCCCCGGGATCGCTGCCACCGAGGGCCGAGGACGCCCTGCCCGAGGCCGGCGACGCGCCGATCGCGCCCGGGGGACGCGCCCACACCTGGGTGCGTCGCAACTACCGGGACCTCGCCCTGCTGCTCCGCGCCGACGACGTGCTGCCCGTCTTCGTTTCCCAGGCCAGCCTGGTGTCGCGCGAGACCCTCGCTCGGGAGGAGACCCGCCAGCGGATCTACGCCGAGTACACCGACCTCGCCTACGAGGAGCTGCTGCAGCAGACCCTGGCCGTCCGGGCGCTGGTGCGGGGGGTGGCCGCCGAGCAGGGCGCCCTCTACGTCGACGGGTACGCGGCCCTTCCCCACGCCCTCTCCCACTTCCACGACCACGTGCACCTGACGAGCGTCGGCAACGCGGCGCTGGCCGACGCGTTGGGGGAGGCCCTGCAGGCCGATCCCCGCTTCGTCCGGCGGCTCCGCGCGGCCCTGGCCGCGCCCCCCCGGACTGACGTGCCTCCCGCCGGCGCGTGCCCGCCCCGGACCGATGTGCCTCCCGCTGGCGCGTGCCCGCCCCGGACCGATGTGCTTCCCTCTCGCGCGTGCTCGATCCCCGCATCCTGGCCGAACGCCGCGACGAGGTCGCCGAGAGCTGCCGCAAGCGCTCGGTCGCCGTCGATCTGGACGCGGCCATCGCGCTCCAGGAGCGGGTCGCCGCCCTGCGGACGGAGCAGAACGAGGCGAATCGCGCCCGCAACGAGCACCAGAAGGCCGGTCGCCGGCCTCTCGACGCCGACGTGCGCGCGGCCCACAACGAGGAGGGGCGACGCCTGAAGGAGCGGGTGGCCGAGCTCGACGCCGCCCTGGCCGGGGCGAGCGCCGAGCTCGACGCCGCCCTCGCCGGCATCCCCAACCTGGTCCATCCGGACGTGCCCGTCGGTGGCGAGGAGGACTTCCGCGAGCTTCGGCGGGTCGGAACCCCGGCGCGGTTCGAGTTCCCCGCCCGGGACCACCTGGCCCTGGCCGAGGCCCTGGACCTGGTGGACTTCGAGGCGGGCGCCCGGGTCGCCGGCCAGAAGTTCTACTACCTGAAGAACGAGGCGGTGCTGCTCGAGCTGGGCCTCCAGCGGCTGGCGCTCGACGTCCTGCTGGACGAGGGCTTCACACCCTTCGCCACCCCCGATCTGGCGCGCCCCGGGGTGGCCGAGGGGCTCGGCTACGCCCCCCGCGGACCCGAGACCCAGATCTACTCCGTCGCCGACCACGACCTCTGCCTGGTGGGCACCGCGGAGATCACCCTCGGCGGTCTCCACGCGGGCGCCCTCCTCGACGAGGCGGAGCTGCCGCTCAAGCTCGCGGGCATCTCCCACTGCTTCCGCACGGAGGCGGGTGCCCACGGGCGCGAGAGCAAGGGCCTCTACCGGGTGCACCAGTTCACCAAGACGGAGATGTTCGTGATCGCGCGGCCCGAGGATTCGGAGGCCGTGCACGAGGAGCTGCTGCGGATCGAGGAGCGGATCTTCGGCCTGCTCGAGCTGCCCTATCGGGTGATCGACGTCGCGTCCGGGGACCTCGGTGCGCCGGCCTACCGCAAGTACGACATCGAGGCCTGGATGCCCGGCCGGGGCGAGGACGGCGACTGGGGAGAGGTGACCAGCGCCTCCAACTGCACGGACTACCAGGCCCGTCGCCTCCGGGTCCGCTTCAAGCGGGCCGACTCCGGACGCAACGAGCTGGCGCACCTGCTGAACGGCACCGCCATCGCCAACTCCCGGGCCCTGGTGGCCCTGCTCGAGAACCACCAGCAGGCCGACGGCTCGGTTCGCGTCCCCAAGGCCCTGGCCCGCTGTGCGGGCGTCGACCGCATTGGACCGCGAGCCGGCTAGGAGGCCGGACCGGGCCGCTTCCGGGCCGTGCCTCACCCTCGGCACCGCCGGCCACATCGACCACGGCAAGACGGCCCTCGTGCGGGCGCTCACCGGCGTCGACACCGATCGCCTGCCCGAGGAGAAGGCCCGGGGCATCACCCTCGAGCTGGGCTTCGCGCCCCTCGCGCTCGACGATGGCCGCGTGCTGTCGGTGGTGGACGTCCCGGGCCACGAGCGTCTCGTGCGCACCATGGTGGCGGGCGCCACGGGCATCGACCTGGTCCTGCTGGTGGTGGCGGCCGACGAAGGCGTGATGCCCCAGACCCGGGAGCACGTGGCCGTCTGCGATCTGCTCGGTCTGCGACACGGTGTCGTGGCGCTCACGAAGGCCGACCTGGCCGATCCCGAGATGCTGGAGCTCGCCCGGGAGGAGGTCGAGGCGCTGCTCGCCGGAACCGCCCTGGCGGGCGCTCCGGTCGTGCCGGTGTCGGCGGCCGAAGGCCGCGGCCTCCCCGCCCTGCGCGAGGCCCTGGCGCGGGCCGCCGCCGCCGCGACGCCCCGGACGCCGCGGGGCGGCGCCCCGCGCCTGCCGGTGGACCGGGCCTTCGCCGTGAAGGGCTTCGGCGTGGTGGTCACGGGGACTCTCTCGGGAGGCGCTCTCGCGGTGGGAGACGCGGTGGAGCTGCTTCCGGGCGAGCGCCGGGCCCGGGTGCGCGGTCTCGAGCGCTTCGGCACGCGGGCGGACCGCATCGAGGCCGGGGGCCGCTGCGCGGTCAACCTGCAGGGCCTCGAGGTGGGCGACGTCTCCCGGGGCGACGTGCTCACGGCGCCCGACGCGCTCGTGCCCACCTCCGTCGTCGACCTGGCGCTGGCCTGGGTCCCCGGCGCCCCGGCGCTCGACGCGCCGGCCGCGGTGAGCTTCCTGGTGGGAACCGCCGAGCGGCGGGCCCGCCTGGCGCCGATCGGTACCGCGCCCGCCCGGGTGAAGCCCGGCAGCGAGGGCTTCGCCCGGGCGCATCTCGAGGGGTTGCCGCTGCCGCTCCTTCCCGGCGACCGCTGTGTCGTGCGCGGCTTCGCGCGCGGGGCGGCCGGCGCGACCCTGGGCGGCGGGCTCGTCCTCGACGTGGCGCCGCCGCGGCGGCGTCTCTCGGATCCCGCCCTGGTCCGGGACCTGGAACGCCTGGCCCGTCGCGATCCGCGGGAGGACTTGCGGGTGCGCATCGAGCGCGAGGGTCTGGCCGGCGTCCGCGAGGCGCGTCTGGCGCGGGAGACGGGCCTTCGGGACCGGGCGCTCGAGCGGCCGCTCGAAGCGCTGGCCCGCGCCGGCGCGGCCGCGCCCGGTGCGCCGGGCCGCTGGCTCTCCACCGCCGCCTGGCAGCGCCTCGAGGGGCTGGCGGAGGTCGCCGTGGCGGACTTCCACGCCGCCGAGCCCCTGCGACCGGGGATGCCGCGGGGTGCCCTCCGCGGCCGGCTGCCGCCCAACGTGCCCGAGGACGTGTCGGAGGCGGTGGTGGATCGCCTCGCCGCCGCGGGTCGCGTGATCGTCCGGGGCGATCGGGTGCGTCTGCCGGGCCACGCGCCCGCGCTCTCGGAGGCCGACCGCGCCATCGCCGAGCGGATGCTGGCCGAGGCCCGCGACGCGGGTCTGGATCCGCCGGCGCCCCGCGCCTGGAGCGAGTCGCTCGGGATTCCTCCCGAGCGGCTGCGCGGGCTGCTGGCCTTCCTCGAGGCGGAGGGTCGTCTGGTCCGCGCCCCGGGCGACCTCTGGTTCGAGACCGCCTGCGTGGACCGCCTGCGCGCCCGGGTCCGCGCCCACCTGGAGGCCCACGGAGCGCTCGACACGCCCGCCTACAAGGAGCTGATCGGCACCTCCCGGCGGGCGGCGGTGCCCCTCATGGAGCTCTTCGACGCCGAGCGGCTCACGGTCCGGAAGGGCAATCGGCGGGTGCTGAGGAGGGCCGCCGGGGGCTGAGCGGCGGGCACAGCGGGCGGGTGGTCAGCGCAGGAAGGCGACCGACTCCCGCGCCCAGCCCAGCACGCCGACCTCCTGGACGAGCCCGAGGTTCGGGAACAGGCCGAACAGGACCACGGCCACGGCACAGGTGGCCAGGGCCGCCGCCTCGAGGGAGGAGAGCTGGGCGCGCGGCGCAACGTCGGCGGGCTCGCGCATGTACATCATCACCGGCAGCCGCAGGTAGAAGTAGACCGACACCACGCTCGTGAGCACGGCGACGACCGTCAGCCCCACGTAGCCCGCCTTCACCGCCGCCGCGAAGAGCGTGAACTTCGCCACGAACCCCACGGTGCCGGGGATGCCGGCCAGGGCGATCATGAAGAGCGCCATCAGGGCCGCCAGTCCCGGGCGTCGGGTCGCCAGCCCGGCGAAGTCCTGCACGTGGTCCAGGTCGCGGCCGCGGCTCGCGAGGGCCACGATCACGCCGAAGGCGCCCAGGTTCATGAAGAGATAGGCGAAGAGGTAGAAGAGCACGGCCGACTGGCCTTCGGGACTCCCGGCCACGAATCCCAGCAGCAGGTAGCCCGCGTGGCCGATGCTCGAGTAGGCGAGCATGCGCTTTACGTTGTCCTGGACCACGGCCGTGACGTTCCCCACCACCATGGTCAGGGCCGCCAGTACCCAGAGCACCGTGTTCAGGTTCGCCGGCAGGGTTTCGAAGCCTTCGAAGAGGAAGCGCAGCAGGGCCAGGAAGGCGGCCGCCTTGACCGTCACCGACATGTAGGCCGTCACCGAGGTGGGGGCGCCCTCGTAGACGTCCGGCGTCCACTGGTGGAAGGGCACCGACGACACCTTGAAGGCGAAGCCGACGACGACGAGACCCAGGCCCATGATGCCCAGGGGGTTGTCCGGGGAGAAGCCGGCGCGGATGCCCGCCAGGCTGGTGGCGCCCGTGACGCCGTAGAGGAGCGCCATGCCGTAGAGCATGAGACCGCTCGCGAAGGAGCCGATCAGGAAGTACTTCAGCGCGGACTCGTTGCTGTGGAGCTTGCGGCGGTCGAAGCCTGCCAGCACGTAGATGGGAATGCTCATGATCTCGAGCCCGAGGAAGATCGTGACCAGATCCACGGCGCAGATCATCAGCAGCATGCCCGACGTGGCCAGCAGCAGCAGCGCGTAGTACTCGCCGTGGTTGATCCGGAGCTCGACCAGGTAGTGCACCGAGAGCCAGACGCCCAGCAGCGCGCCGAGAGAGACGATCACCACCCCGAAGCTGGCGAAGCGGTCCAGGCGCACCATGGGCTGGTCGGGGTTGAACACCAGGGCGCTTCCGGAGGCGAGCCCCGAGACGCCGAAGTAGATCGCCAGGACGAGGGCCGCGCTCGAGGCGGCCGCCAGCACTGCGCTCACGTAGCGGGCATCGAGGGGCCGCATGAGCAGGGTCTTCCGGCCGGCCAGGAAGATCTCGAGCATCAGCACGACCATCGCGCCGATCCCGACGATCGCGATCGGCGCCACAGCGGCGAAGTCGAGGTCGAGGGACGGGGTCACGGGCGCATCTCTCCCGCAGCGCCCGCGTCCCGGGGCATCTGGGCGACCCGAGGCGTCGCGGACTCGATGCGCCGCACGATCTCGCTCACCGAGGCATCCAGGCGTCGCAGGAAGGGCTGGGGGTGGATCCCGATCCAGAAGATCGGGACGAGGATCGCCACCATCACCGCCTTCTCGCGGCCGTTGAGGTCGATCAGTCCGCGGTTCTCCGCCTTCTCGACCGGGCCGAACATCACCCGCCGCACCATCCAGAGCATGTAGGCCGCCGCGAGGATCACGCCCAGGGCAGCGGCCACCGCGAAGCCGGGCCGCACCCGGAACGCGCCCACGAGGATCAGGAACTCGCCGACGAAGCCGTTCAGGGCGGGGAGCCCGATGCTCGACATCGTGACCACGCCGAACAACGCCGCGAACACCGGCATCGGCTTCGCGATGCCGCCGAAGTCATCGATCATCCGCGTGTGGCGGCGCTCGTAGATCATCCCGACCAGGAGGAAGAGCGCGCCGGTGGAGAGGCCGTGGTTGACCATCTGGAGCACGCTGCCCTCGAGCCCCTCCCCGTTGAAGGCGAACATCCCCAGCATGACGAAGCCCAGGTGGGCCACCGAGGAGTAGGCCACCAGCTTCTTCATGTCCTTCTGGACCATGGCGACCAGGGAGCCGTAGAGGATGCCGATCACGGCCAGCGTGAACATGAGCGGCGCGGCGTCCACGGCCGCGCTCGGGAACAGGGGCAGGGCGAAGCGCACGAAGCCGTAGGTGCCCATCTTCAGGAGCACGCCCGCCAGGATCACCGAGCCCGCTGTCGGTGCCTCCACGTGGGCGTCCGGGAGCCAGGTGTGGAAGGGCACCAGCGGAACCTTGATGGCGAAGGCCAGGGCGAAGGCGGCGAAGAGCCAGGGCTGGGTCTTCCACCAGACCGCTTCGCCCGCCAGGGGAATGGTCGTTTCGAGGAGCCCGACGCCCTCCGCGCCGGGGGGCCGCACGAAGTCGAGGTTGAGGCTGCCGAACTGCTCGAAGTGGAGGTAGTAGACCGCCAGCATCGCCACCAGCATGAGCAGCGAGCCGAACATCGTGTAGAGGAAGAACTTGATCGCGGCGTACACCCGCCGGGGGCCGCCCCAGACCCCGATGATGAAGTACATCGGGATCAGCATCAGCTCCCAGAACAGGTAGAACTGGAACAGGTTCAGGGAGACGAAGGCGCCGATCATGCCCGTCTCGAGGGACAGCATGTGGAACAGGAAGCTGCGCTGGGACCGGTCGATGTCGTTCCAGCAGGCCAGCAGCGTGATCGGCATCAGGAAGGTGGTGAGCAGGACCAGCAGCATGCTGATGCCGTCGACGCCCACGAAGTACTGGATGCCGTACTCGGAGATCCAGGGGACGTGGACCACGAACTGGAAGCTGGTGAGCGTGGCGTCGAATCCGGTCCAGAGGCGGAGCGAGACCAGGAACGTCGCCGTGGTGCTCCCGAGGGCGACCGCGCGCCAGACGTGCTCCGGGAGCCGGCGGCCGGTCAGCACCAGCAGCAGGGCCGTTCCCAGGGGCAGGAAGGTAAGGAGGCTCAAGAGGTGGGCGTCGATCCAGGCCATCGGCTAGCCCACCAGGTATCCGAGGATCGCGGCCGCGCCGACGATCATGAAGAAGAGGTAGGTCTGGGCCAGCCCCGACTGGAGCCGGGCCAGCACCTGGCTCGCGGCGCCTCGCACCACCCGGGCCACGCCGTTGACGCCCGCGCCGTCGATCAGGCCCGCGTCGACGCCGCGGAAGAGCAGCCGATCGGAGACGAGGACCAGGGGCCGGACCAGGGCGCTGTCGTAGGCCTCGTCCACCCAGTACTTGTTCACGACCGCCCGGTGCAGACCCGACAGTGCGCGCCGGAGCTTCAGCGGCAGCTCGGGGCGCCGGACGTAGAAGAGCCAGGCCAGCCCCCAGCCCGCGACCGCCACCGCCACCGCCAGCGCCGCCAGCCGGAGCTCGGTGGCGTGGTCCACGTGGTGCTCGGCGTGGGGCAGGATCGGCGCCAGGAAGAGCGCGAAGGAGTTGGAGTTCTCCACTCCCAGCCAATCGCCGTAGACCTGGGGCGGGCTCAGCAGGCCCGCCACCGCCGAGAGCACCGCGAGCACGTAGAGGGGCACCATCACCGTATCCACGGGCTCGTGGATGTGGTCGCGCAGGTCGCGGCTCACGCGGGTCTCGCCGTGGAAGGTCCGGAAGAGCAGCCGGAACATGTAGAAGGAGGTGATGCCGGCCGTGCCGACCCCCATCGCCCACAGCGCGTAGTGGCCGGGCACGTCGTGGGCCAGCCAGGCGGAGAGCAGCACCTCGTCCTTGGAGAAGAAGCCCGAGAGGGGCGGGATCCCGGCGATGGCGAACACGCCCACGCCGAAGACGATCCAGGTCCACAGGAGGCGCGAGCGCAGGCCGCCCATGCGGTCGGTGTCCTGCTCGTGATGCAGGGCGAGGATCACCGCGCCGGCGCCCAGGAATAGCAGGGCCTTGAAGAAGGCGTGGGTCGTCAGGTGGAACATCCCCGCGGCGTAGCCGCCGCAGCCCACGGCCAGGAACATGTACCCGAGCTGGCTCACCGTGGAGTAGGCCAGGACCTTCTTGATGTCGGTCTGGGCCACGGCGATGGTGGCGGCGAACAGGGCCGTGATGCCTCCCACCCACGCCACCACGGCAGACGCCCCGGGCGCCGCCGCGTAGAGGAACGAGAGCCGGCAGATCATGTAGACGCCGGCCGTCACCATGGTGGCGGCGTGGATCAGGGCCGAGACCGGGGTGGGGCCGGCCATGGCGTCCGGCAGCCAGGTGTAGAGCGGGATCTGGGCCGACTTGCCGCAGGCGCCGACGAAGAGGCAGAGGCCGATCAGGGTCGCCAGCTGCCACTCGGGGGCGCCCGGCAGGAAGGAGAGCCAGCCCGGGATCGCCACGGTCTGCCCGGCGATCACCTCCATGTGCGCCTCGATCGTCCGGAAGGCCACCGACGGGACGCCCGCGTCGGCGAGGGCGGAGAAGATCAGGAAGATCCCCACCAGGAAGCCGAAGTCGCCGATGCGGTTCACGATGAAGGCCTTGGCGCCGCAGAAGGCGTTGTAGCGGTCGCTGTACCAGAAGCCGATCAGGAGGTACGAGCAGACCCCCACACCCTCCCAGCCCAGGAAGAGCAGCAGCAGGTTGTCGCCCAGGACGAGCATCAGCATCGAGAACGTGAAGAGGTTCAGGTAGCAGAAGAAGCGCTGGAACCCCTTGTCCTCGCGGTGGTCGTCGTCCATGTAGCCGATCGAGTAGATGTGGATCAGCGAGCCGACGCCGGTCACCATCAGGATCATCACGGCCGAGAGCGGATCGAGCTGGAAGGCCACCTCGGCGCTGAAGTCGCCCGCTCCGATCCAGGTGTAGAGGTTGTCGACCAGGACCCGGGCGCCCGCGGGCTGCTCGAGCAGCTCCCACAGGGCGAACAGCGACGTCACGAAGGAGGCCAGCACCGCGCCGCAGGAGAGCCCGATCACCAGCAGCCGTGGCGACTCCCGCCGCACCAGGCCCAGCATGAGCCCGTGGAAGACGGCCGCGGACAAAGGCAGCGCGGGAATCAGGCGCAGCAGCCCGCTCTCGTTGGCGACGTCTACCATCGCAGGAGGCTCACGTCCTCGACGTTCACCGAGTCGCGGTTGCGGAACAGGGCGATGACGATGCCCAGGCCCACGGCCACCTCGGCCGCGGCCACGGTGATCACCATGAGCACCATGAACTGCCCGTTCAGGTCCCCCCAGGCCCGCGCGAAGCCCACGAAGGCGAGGTTCACGGCGTTGAGCATCAGCTCGATGGACATCAGGATGACGATCAGGTTGCGGCGGGTCAGGGCCCCCACCACCCCGATCGCGAACAGCAGGGCGGAGAGCCCGATCACGTGCTCGAGAGGGATCACGGGGCGCCGATCCTCCGCTTCGCCAGCACCACCGCGCCGACGATCGCGGCCAGGAGCAGCAGCGAGGTCGACTCGAAGGGCAGGAGGTAGTCCGTGAACAGGGCGTAGCCCAGGTGGCGGTACCCCCCGAATCCCTCGGGCAGCTCGCGCATCTCGGGCAGGTGCTCTCCCATGCCCTGCAGGAACCGGAGCAGCGCCCACATGCCCACCGCCACACCCGCCGCCTTGAGCAGCGGCTGGCGGATGGGCGGGAACGCCTCCTGGCGCAGGTTCAGGAGCATCACCACGAACATGAAGAGCACCACGATGGCCCCGGCGTAGACCATGATCTGGACGACGCCGATCAGGTGCGCCTCCAGCAGCACGTAGATGCCCGCGAGGGCGATCATGCTGACCACCAGGGACAGGGCCGCGGAGACCGTGTTCCGCACGTTCAGCACCATGGCGACGGCGAAGACCACGGCGAGCGCGGCGAAGACGTAGAAGAGGACCAGCCCGGCCTCCACCCTAGGCCCCCTTCACGAGCAGCAGGATGGTGCCCGTGACGAAGACGTTGGCGATCGACAGGGGCAGCAGGATCTTCCAGCACAGGTCCATGACCTGGTCGTAGCGGAAGCGCGGCAGGGTCCAGCGCAGGGACATCTGCAGCCAGATCATGATGATCACCTTCAGCAGGAAGGTGAGCACGTGGGCCGCCATGCACAGGCCGTTGGCCAGGCCGTCGCCGAAGACCGGCGAGAGGGCCCCGATGATCGTGGCCTGGGGCAGCCAGGGGATCGACCAGCCGCCCAGGAAGATGGCGGTCATGAGACCGCCGATCACCACGACCTCGATGAACTCGGCCATGAAGAAGAGGCCAAAGCGCATGCCCGAGTACTCGGTGTGGTAGCCGGCGACGATCTCGCTCTCGCCCTCGGGCATGTCGAAGGGGGCGCGCTTGTTCTCGGCCATGATGGCGGCGAGGAACATCACGAAGCCCAGGGGCTGCAGGAACACGCCCCAGGTCGGCAGGCGCACGTAGTCGAGCGCGGTTCCGAGCGGGCCCTCGAACTCGAAGCCGAACCAGGAGAGGAACCCGAGCACCCGGAAGGTCGTGTCCTGGGCCAGGCCCATCTCCACGAGGCTGAGCGTGCCGAACACCATGAACGCGCCCACCACGGAGAGGCCCATGGTGACCTCGTAGGAGATCATCTGGGCCGACGCCCGCAGGCTTCCGAGGAGCGACCAGTTGTTGTTGCTGGCCCAGCCGGCGATGACGGTGCCGTAGGCGGCGATGGAGCCCACCGCGAAGATGTAGAGCAGCCCCCAGTCGACGTCGGCCACCACCAGGGAGAGGGTGCTGTCGCCGAACTGGTAGACGCCGCCGTAGGGGATGACCGCGAAGGAGATGATCGCCGGTACCGCGGCGATCACCGGCGCCACCAGGTGGAGGGTGCGGTTGGCGCCCAGGGGCACCACGTCCTCCTTGGTGAGCAGCTTCAGCACGTCCGCCAGGGGATGGAGCAGGCCCAGGATGCGGATCCCGAAGATGTCGGCGCGGTTTGCGCCGATCCGGTCCTGCATGACCGCGCTCTGCTTGCGCTCGATCCACGTGACCACCGGGGCGAAGGCGCCCACGACGATCGCCAGGATGAAGACGGTCTTCAGCAGCACGTCGATGGGCATGCCTAGGTGCCGCCGCCTTCCGCCAGCGGCCGTCCCCCGTCGCCGACGCTCTCGATGTCGATGCCGGAGAAGGCCGGCGCCAGCGCGCCCAGGCCGCGGGAGACGGCCCGAACGTCGAACTTGCCGTCGAAGCCCTCGAGCCCGAGGGCCGCGCCGAGGCGGGCCAGCACCTGGCCCTCGGCGTACGCCTCGAAGGACGGCTCCACCGCCGGCCGCACCCGCTGCACCCGTCCGGCGTGGTTCGTGAGGGTGCCGTGCTTCTCGGCGGCGTGGCGCGCCGGGAAGACGACCTGGGCCACGCGCTCGAGGTCGCTGTGGTGCGTGTCCAGCAGGATCACGGTGTCGAGCCGCGCGAGGGCCTCGTGTCCGCCGAGGAGCGCCGGGTCGAGCAGGTCGTGGCCCAGCACGATCAGGGCCTCGATCCCACCGCCGCGCACGCGGTCGAGGAGCGGTCCGATCTCCCCGAAGCCGAGGGCGCGGGCTCCGGCGGCGTTGGCCGCCTTCTCGGCCTTCACCAGGAGCGCGTCCGCCTCGCCCAAGGGCACGGCGACGCCGCGCTCGTCGCTGCCCAGGGCGTCGAGCAGCCGCCGGAACACGGCCAGATCCTCGTTGGTGGCATGCCCGGAAGCGACGCCGGCCACCACGCCGGCGCCCTTCGACGCCACCAGGCGCAGGATCCGTTCGGCGGCCTGCTGCAGGGCGGCGTCGAGGCTGGCGCGCCGCAGCACGCCGTCTTCGCTGCGCACGGAGGGGTGGTCCAGACGGTCCTCGGCGCCGATCTCGCGGTAGGAGAGGCGACCCGCGTCGCAGATCCAGGTCTCGTTGACGGCATCGTTGCGGCGCGGGACGTAGCGGTAGACCTTGTTGTTGGCGACGCCCAGGTGGACGTTGCAGCCATTGGCGCAGCCCGTGCAGACGCCCGGCACGTCCTCCAGGAACCAGACCCGGATCTTGAAGCGGAAGTCCTTGGTGGTGAGCGCGCCCACCGGACAGATGTCGGCGACGTTCATGGAGTACGGATTGTCGAGCTCGATTCCCGGGAAGGTCTCGATCACCGAGCGGTCGCCCCGGTTGAAGACGCCGATCTCGCCGGTCTTCGGCACCTCGCGGCAGAAGCGCACGCAGCGTCGGCACAGGATGCAGCGCTCCTGGTCGAAGACGATCGTGGGGCCGAAGTCGACGCTCTTCTTGAGCGCCCGGCGGGGCTCCTTGGTGCGGGCCTGCCCCACGCCGTACTCGAAGGCGTAGTCCTGAAGCTTGCACTCGCCCGCCTGGTCGCAGATGGGGCAGTCCAGCGGGTGGTTGACCAGCAGCAGCTCCATCACGCCTTCGCGGGCCCGCTGCACGCGGTCGGTCGTGGTGTGGATCACCATGCCGTCCTTGATGGGCGTGTTGCAGGCGATCTGGAGCTTGGGGAAGCCCTCCACCTCCACCTGACAGAGTCGGCAGGAGCCGTCGATCGAGAGCTTCGGGTGCCAGCAGTAGTGGGGGACGTCGACGCCGTTCATCAGCAGGCCCAGGTCGTCGAGCGCCTGCAGGATGGTTCGGCCCTCTGCGACCTCGTGGGACTCGCCGTCGACGGTGATGGTGGGCATGTGGCTCCTTCCTACAGCTCGAAGCTCTCGGGGAAGGGGCACTTACGCTGCCGGACGTGCTCTTCGAAGTCCTCTCGGAAGTGGCGCATCAGGCCCTGCACGGGCCAGGCGGCGGCGTCCGCGAAGGCGCAGATGGTCTGACCCTCCATCTTGGCCGCGACGTCCAGCAGGATGTCCAGGTCCGCGCTCGAGCCGGCGCCGCGCTCGATCCGGTTGACGATCTTGTTGAGCCAGCCGGTGCCCTCGCGGCACTGGGTGCACTGGCCGCAGGACTCGTCCCGGAAGAAGTAGGTGATGACGCAGCCCACCCGGACCATGCAGGTGGTCTCGTCCATGACCATCACGCCGCCGGTGCCGAGCATGGTCTGCTTCTCGCGCAGGAACTCGTTGGCCATGGGCACGTCGAGCATCCCGGCGGGCAGGATCGGCATGCTCATGCCGCCGGGGATGACGCCCTTCACCTTGCGGCCGTCCGGGATCCCGCCGGCGTGCTCGAACACGATCTCGTCGAGGGGCGTGCCCAGGGGCAGCTCGTAGAGCCCGGGCCGCACCACGTGGCCCGACACCCCGAACAGCGTGGTGCCGGGGCTCTTCTCCGTGCCGAAGCCCCGGAACCACTCGGCGCCCCGCTCGAGGATGTGGGGCACGTGGCAGAAGGTCTCCACGTTGTTGACCGTGGTGGGCATCCCGAAGGCGCCGTACTGGGCCGGGAAGGGCGGCTTCTTGCGGGGCTGCCCCTTCTTGCCCTCGAGCGATTCGAGCAGCCCCGTCTCTTCGCCGCAGATGTAGGCGCCCGCGCCCCGGTGCACGATCACTTCGTGGGAGAGGCCGCTCTTCAGGATGTTCTCGCCCAGGAGCCCGGCCTCGCGCGCCTCGGCCACGGCGCGCTCCAGGGTCCGCGTCTGCGACGCGTACTCGCCCCGCACGTAGACGAAGGTCTTCTCGGCGCCCGTGGCCCAGGCCCCGATCAGCAGGCCCTCGATCAGCTTGTGGGGCGCCCGCTCGAGCAGCATGCGGTCCTTGAAGGATCCGGGCTCGGACTCGTCGGCGTTGCAGACCAGGTACTTGGGCTTGTCGGTGTCGGTGGGCATGAACGACCACTTCATGCCCGTGGAGAAGCCGGCCCCGCCCCGCCCCTGCAGCCCCGAGGCCTTCATGAGCTCGATCACGTCCTCGGGACTCATGCTGCCGAGGACCTTCTTCGCGGCCGCGTACCCGCCCCGGGCCTTGTAGCCCTCGAGGGTGCCGTAGGCGTCGTCGGCGAAGTGCTCGCTCAGGTAGCTGGTGACGAAGGGAACCTGGAGACCCAAATCTACTCCAATGCGTCGAGGAGGCGCTTGGCGGCCTCCGCGTCGAGGTCTTCGTGATAGGTCTCGCCGATCCGCAGCATGGGCGCATAGGCGCAGGCGCCGAGACATTCTTCGTGGCCGAGAGTGATGCGGCCGTCCTCGGTGGTCTCTCCCGCCTCGATCCCCAGGTGGGCCTCCAGCTGCCGCATCAGCCCGCGCGCGCCGCGCAGGGAGCAGGGAAGGTTGGTGCACACGTACACGTGGTGCCGACCCTGGGGCCGGTCGTAGAACATGTTGTAGAAGTGCACGACCTCGAGCACCTCGACGGGGAGCAGCTCGAAGATCTCCGCCAGCGCGCGCGCGGTCTCGAAGTCGATGTGGCCCCGCTCGGCCTGCACGAGATGGAGCGCCGGGAGCAGGGCGCCGCGGCGGGCGGGGTACTTCGCGATCTCGCGGTCGATCGCCTCGCGCAGCAGCTCGGAGATCACCATTCGAGCGCGCCCTTTCTCCACTCGTAGAGGAGTCCGACCACCAGCGGAACGGTGAAGACGACCATGGCCCAGTAGCCGTGCCAGCCCAGCTCCAGGAACAGGGCGCCCCAGGGGTAGAAGAAGAGGGCCTCGACGTCGAAGACGACGAAGAGAATGGCCACCAGGTAGAACTTCACCGCGAAGCGGCGGTGCGGCGATACGATCTGTTTCTCGCCGCACTCGAAGGGCTCGAGCTTCTCGTTGAAGCGGCGCTTGGGACCCACCAGGATCTGGATGGTCAGCATCGCGCCGGCGACGACGAGGGCGATCCCAAGAATGATCAGCAGGCCGCTGTACTCGGCGAGCATCGGGCCACCCCCCTTGCCGAGGCCGGCACGACGGCGGCGGCCCCCCCGGGAGAGGGCCGCACGGAGACGCGGAAACGCCCGTCTGGCCTACGGATTCCGCGCCGGACGTTAGCCGTGCGGCCCCACAGCGTCAAGAAAACGCGGCTGATAGACTCCCAGCCAGCGGGCCCCGCAGCGGACGTGGGAATGGGTGCCGCAACGCGTCGTTCTGCCTACGTCCCCGTTCCCGACCGACGGAGGTCCGCTTGTCCCGATTCGCCCCCCGCCGCGCGGTCGTCCTGCTGCTCGCCGCCGCGATCGTCGCGGGCTGCGGCGGGCGGGTCGTTCGGGACACCGTGCTGGAAGAGGATGGGCTGGAGATCTTCCTGCGCGGGGTGACGGAGGGCGGCGAGCTCGTCGATCGCGGCTTCGAGCACCCGGCCACGGTGGCTCCGGTGCGGGTGGCCCACATCCTCGGGCGCGTCGACGTGATCCTGGGCGACGACCCCGACGGGGGGCGGGTCCCCGCGGTGCCCCTGTCCATGATCTTCCGGATCGGCGAGGGCGTCTCTGCGGCGCTCGCCCGGGCCCACTCGGGCCAGGAGGTCGTGGTGCGCGCGCTCCGCCGGGATCGGCGCTGGGGCATCTTCACCCACCACCACTTCACGAGCCTGGTGGTCCGGGTGCGCGGCGGCCTGCTCGAGACCCACCTGGGCCACATCGACTGGGAGGTGCCCAAGGCCGCCACGGCCCGGGGCGACAAGCTGCCCGAGCCCTACGTCGGGAAGCGCTACATGGCCTTCCGGGTGGTCCCTACCGACGGCATCGTCCCGGTCGGCGCCCAGGGCTTCGCCGCGGACTGGCGCTCGCCCCGCTTCGCCGACCCGGGGGGGCTCCAGATCACGCCCAGGGGGGTGCAGCGGCGTACCATCCTGCTCGAGTCCTCCTCGCCGCCGGCCGAGGAGACCCCGGAGGCGGCGCCCACCGCGGAGGCCCTGCCGGGATCGCTGGCTCCGCTCACGCTCCGGCGCCTGGCCGACCTGGAGGAGGCGCGGGCCCGGGGCGAGATCACCGAGGGGGCCTACCAGGCCCGACGCCGGGCGATCCTGGCGGAGGATCCGTCGACGCCCTAGGGCCGGCCCCCGGCTCGGGGTCTTGGCCCGCCGGGTTGCCTGCGCCCGGGGCGGCAGCGGGTCGGCCGCGGACGCCGCGGGCTTGGCGGGGGCCCCTCTGGCCCGTAACCTGCCGTGTTTTTCTGGCGACCCACCCCCAGGCCTGCCGGAGGTTTCCATGACGATCCTGCTCGAGATCCTCGCCGTCGCCGTGCTGGCGCTGGTCGTGGCCCGGTTCGGGAGCGATCCGTGGAAGGGCCGCGTGCTCAACGTGCTGAAGGCCTGGGTCACGATCCGCGCCTTCTGGCTCCTGCTCGGCCATCCGGTCGCCATGGAGGACGGGAGCAAGGTCGTCGCCTGGCGCCTCATCCTGGACCAGCTCGAGAGCATCGACGCCGCGACGTTCTGGCTCTACGTGGGCGCCGCCGCCGGCATCAAGTTCGTGGGCATCCTCGCCTCGATGCGGCGCTGGGTGGTGCTGCTCCAGGGGCAGGGGATCCAGCTCCCCTTCCGTCACATCTTCGGGTCGTTCCTGATCGGCCGCTTCATCGGCACCTTCCTGCCCAGCACGGCGGGTCTCGACGGCTACACGCTCTACGACGCCTCGCGCTTCAGCGGGCGGACGGTGGAGGTCACCGCGGCCAAGGCCCTGGAGAAGGTGATCGGCATCTTCGGGATCTTCCTCACCTTCCTGGTGGCCCTGCCCTTCGGCATCAAGATCTTCGGCGACAGCGCGAGCCTGGTCGCCGCGATCACCGTGCCCCTGGCGGTGGGGCTGATCAGCGCGCTGCTGCTGATCCTCTGGTATCCGCGCCTGGTGCAGTGGTTCCTCGAGAATCTTCCCCTGCCGGGCAAGGCCCGCCTGGAGGGGCTCGTGATGCGGGTCTCCCAGTCGGCGGCCGCCTACCGGGACAAGAAGCTGCTGGTGCTGCAGGCCCTGTTCCTGTCGTGGGTGGTGCATTTCACGACGGCGGCCATGTACTACTTCACGGCGCTGGCCATCGGCGCCGCGGCGGCCGAGTTCTGGCCGGTCACCTTCGCGTCGTCGATCCAGATCTTCGCCACGGTGGTGAGCCCCTTCACCATCGCGGGCGAGGGCATCCGCGAGGCCGCCCAGTACTGGCTGCTGAAGAACCAGATCGGCGCCGCGGCCTCGATCGTGTCGGCGGCCCTGGGCTTCTGGGCCGCCGAGGCGCTGACGCTCCTGGGCGGCGTGTTCTGGTGGATCCGTCCCAGGGACTACCGCCCCGCCTACTGCCTCGTGCACGGCGAGCAGGTGGATTTCGACGAGGCCGCGCGCAACGCCCTGGCGCTGGAGACGGAGGAGGAGCGCGCCCGGCGCGAGGCGGCGCCCCCGAGCGAGGTGCCGGCCTTCGGCGCCCGGCTCGCGGCCAGCGCCGGCTACGGCTTCGGCGCCGGCGCCCTGGGCGGTCTGCTGATCGGCCTGGTCGAGAGCCTGGTGATCGCGGCGGGCGGCTTCGCCGACGAGGCCCAGGTGCTGTGGTACGGGCCGCTCGTCTACGGCCTGTTCTTCGGCGGCCTCGGGCTGGCGGGTGGCCTCGTCCTTTCCGTGCTGCCGATGGACCTCCGGGAGGTCCGCGGCTGGACCACGAGCCTGGGTCTGCTCGGGGTGCTCGTGCCCTTCGGGCTGGTGATCGCCCTGTTCCGGGTACGCCGGGACGTGTTTGCCGAGCAGATGCCCCCCGCGCCGGTGCTGCTCGGCCTGGTCGGGGCCTTCGGGCTGCTGGCGCTCGCGCTCTTCTTCGTCGGTCCCCGCCTGTTCGCGGGGCGCGCGGGCAGCGTCGCCCGGCCCCTGAGCGCCTTCGGTCTGCTGCTGGCCGTCGCCCTCGGCGGGGCCGCAGCGGGCAGCCTGGTGGCCGGCGGCGGCCCGGCGCGGAGCGCGCCGCCGGCCGTCCCCGCCGCGCTGGCCGAGCGGCCCAACCTGATCCTGATCATGGTCGACACCCTGCGGGCGGACCACCTCTCGTGCTACGGCGCCCCCCACGTGAAGACGCCCAACCTGTGCCGGCTGCTGGACGCGGGCGGGACGCGCTTCGAGGGCTTCTCCCATGCGAGCTGGACCAAGCCCGCCACCGCCAGCCTGCTCACCGGGCTCATGCCGAGCGCCCACCAGACCATGTCGAAGCCCGCCGCCCTGCCCGGCGACGCGGAGCTGGTGAGTGAGGTGCTGCAGCAGGCGGGCTACACCACGGGCGGGGTGGTCTCCAACATCAACCTGACGCCGAGCTACGGCTTCGCCCAGGGCTTCGACGAGTACACCTATCTCGGCCCCGACTACCTGGCGGGCGCCAAGGAGTCCTCGTCGAAGCTCATCCTCTACCAGATCCTCCGCAAGGTCTTCTTCAGCGTGCGCCCGGGCCTGCGCTTCGGCGACTTCTACCAGGACTCCCGGGTGGTGAATGCGGTCGCCTTCGACTGGCTGGAGCGGCACCGGGAGAGCCGCTTCTTCCTGTTCCTGCACTACATGGATCCCCACGACCCCTACTTCGTGCATCCCTACGACGGCACCGGCATCGCCCGGGTCTCGGCGGACCACCCGGATCCGGCCCTGGCCGAGGAGATGAAGCGGCTCTACGCGGGCGAGATCGAGTACCTGGACCGCAACGTGGGTGAGCTGTTCGACAATCTCGAGGCCTGGGGGCTCTGGGACGACGCGCTCATCGTGCTGACCGCCGACCACGGCGAGGAGTTCTACGAGCACGGCGGCTGGTGGCACGGGCTCACCCTGTACGAGGAGCAGATCCGCGTGCCCCTGCTGGTGAAGTGGCCCGCGGGCGAGGGGCCCGTGCCGGCCCACGCCGAGGGCATCGCCCGACACCTCGACGTGTCGCCCACCCTGCTGGCCTACGCGGGCGCCGTGAAGCCGGCGGCCATGCACGGGGTCGACCTGCGCACCGCCTGGGCGAATCGCGCCGAGAAGGACCAGCTGCACGTGGCCGAGGAGGACCACGAAGGCAACGTCCTGCGCGCGGCGCGCACGGCGACCTGGAAGCTGATCGAGGCCAACCCCGGCAACCCGCGCGGGCTCCCGGACAAGGAGCTCTTCCACGTGGCCGAGGATCCGAACGAGACCCGGGACCTGCTCGCCGACCAGCCCGAGCTGGCGGACCGCCTGCAGCTGGACGCCGAGACCGCCATCGACTTCGCCGCCTCGGGCGCCCTGGAGGGCGAGGAGCGCGAGGGGCTGAGCAAGGCCGAGTGCGAGCGCCTGGCCGTGCTGGGCTACATGCAGATGGAGGACTGCGACGGCCTGAGCTAGCCGACCGCGGCGGGTCTGGCGAGCCGGCTTGACGGCTTCCCCGCGGGTCGCTTACCCTTCTGGCTTCGGGTTCGAAAAGCAGGGTGATTTCAGGCGCTTGCAGGCCCGTGAGCCCACCAGTCAGGGTTCCCCGCCCGAGCTGCTAAGCGCCCCAGACGCGAGCGACGCGCGAGACCGCGCCGACCCAGCGCAGCGAGGCGCCCATGAAGGAGCGCTCTTCGAGTACATCCCCGTCGGCCGCCCCGGAGGCGGGCGGCTCGACCCGGGCCGTCCACGCCGGCGACCGGGAGCGCCGCTTCGGCGACGCCATCACCACGCCCGTCTTCCAGACCTCGACCTACGTCTTCCGCGACACCGAGGAGCTGTGCGCGTTCCAGGAGGGTCGCCTGCAGCGCGACGAGTACGGCCGCTACGGCAACCCCACCTGGCGGGCGGCGGAGCGCAAGATTGCCGAGCTGGAGGGCGCTGAGGAGGCGGTGCTCTTCGCCTCCGGCATGGCCGCCGCCACCACGACCTTCCTCGCCCTGCTGCCCCGGGGCGGGCACCTGGTGACCACCAGCGACTGCTACCGGCGCACCCGCCAGTTCTGCGAGGTGTACCTCTCGAAGCTCGGCGTCGAGACCACCGTGATCGAGCCGGCGGACACCGTGAAGGTCGAGCAGGCCCTGCGCTCGGACACCACGCTCTTCTTCACCGAGTCGCCCACCAATCCCTACCTGCGGGTGATCGACGTGGCCGAGTCCGCCCGGCTGTGCCGGGAGCGGGGCGTGCTCTCGGTGATCGACGGCACCTTCGCCACCCCCGTCAACCAGCGTCCCCTCGCCGACGGCGCCGACCTCGTGATCCACAGCGCCACCAAGTACCTGGGCGGCCACAACGACCTGCTGGCCGGGGTGGTGGCGGGCAGCGCCGAGCGGGTGAAGCCCATCCGCGACGCCCTCGGCATCCTCGGTGCGGTCCCCGACGCCAACGCCGCCTACCTGCTGCTCCGAGGCCTCAAGACCCTGGCCGTGCGCATGGAGCGCCACAACGACAACGCGCTCCGGGTGGCCCGCTGGCTGGAGGCCCACCCCCGCGTCCGCCGGGTCTGGTACCCGGGCCTCGAGAGCCACCCCGACCACGAGGTCGCGCGTCGCAGCATGGCCGGCTTCGGCGGGGTGGTGACCTTCGAGCTCGACGCCGACTTCGAGACTGCGGTCCGCTTCGTCGACGGCTGCCGGCTGCCCTACCTGGCACCGAGCCTCGGCGGCGTGGAGTCGCTGATCGAGATGCCGGCCACCATGTCCTACTGGGACCGCACCCCCGAGGAGCGCGCCGCCTACGGCATCACCGACAGCCTGGTCCGCTTCTCCTGCGGCATCGAGGATCCCGAGGACCTGATCGCCGACCTGGAGCAGTCCCTGAGCGCGGCCTAGCCGGCGGCGCGGCGCCGCCCGGAGCAGCTCGCCGCCTAGAGCAGGTCGCCGGGCGCGGGCTCGGCGTCGTGCTCGAGGGCGAGCAGGCGCTTCTTCAGGGGCAGGCCGCCCCCGTAGCCGCCGAGCTTCCCGTCCGACTGCACCACCCGGTGGCAGGGCACCACGAGCGGGAGCGGATTGGCCCCGTTGGCCGCGCCGACGGCCCGCACGGCCCGCGGTCGTCCCACCCCGGCGGCCACCTCGGCGTAGCTCCGGGTCTCGCCGAAGGGGATCGCGGCGACGGCCTCCCAGACGGCGCGCTGGAAGTCGGTGCCGCGCAGGTCCAGGGGCAGGTCGAAGCGCCGGCGCTTCCCCTCGAGGAAGGCGACCACCTGGGCCGCGGCGGTCCGGTTGGGCGCCCAGCCCGGCCGCGGGCGCGCGTCGGGCAGGTGCCGACGAAGCCACCCGGCGAAGCCCGCACCGTTGGCGCGGGGCAGGGTCAGATAGGCGAGCCCCCGCTCCGTCGAGGCCACCCGGAGCACCCCGATCGGCGAATCGAACTCGGCGGTGTGGACGAAAGTCATCCTGCCGTCACAATACCACCGGCTCGACCGCCGTGGGGCGGCGTGCGGAGGATCCCCCAGCCCGATGGCCCACCTGCTCGTCACCGGGGGCGCCGGCTACATCGGAAGCCACGCCACGCGGGCGCTGCGGCGCCGTGGCCACACGGCCGTGGTGCTGGACGATCTCCGGGCCGGCAGCGCCCCCGAGCGGGCCGAGGGCACTCCCCTGGTCCGCTCCGACGTCGGCGACGCCGAGGCCCTCTGCGACCTGTTCGCCCGCTACGGGCCCTTCGATGGGATCCTCCACTTCGCCGCCTACATCTCCGTCGCCGAGTCCGTGGCCCACCCGCTCCGCTACTACACCAACAACGTCGCCGCCTCGGCGGTGCTGCTGGAGGCGGCCCGGCGCCACGGGGTGCGGGCGTTGGTGCTCTCGTCCACGGCCGCGGTCTACGGCGATCCGGCCCGGCAGCCCATCCCCGAGAGCGCCCCGGTGGCGCCGATCAACCCGTACGGCGCCTCCAAGGCGATGACCGAGCAGATGCTCGCGGACGCCGGGCGCGCCCACGGCCTGCGCTGGGCCGCGCTCCGCTACTTCAACGCGGCGGGCGCGGACCCCGAGGGCGGCCTCGGCGAGTGCCACGACCCCGAGACCCATCTGATCCCGGTCGCCCTGGAGGTGGCCGCGGGCCTGCGGCCCGAGGTGGTCCTGTTCGGCAGCGACTACCCGACCCCCGACGGCACCTGCATTCGCGACTACGTCCACGTCACCGACCTGGCCGAGGCCCACGTCGTGGCCCTGGAGGCCCTGCTGGCCGGGGGGCCGAGCGGTGCCTACAACCTGGGGAGCGGCCGGGGGACCACCAATCGGGAGGTGCTGGCCGCGGTGGAGCGGGTGGTCGGCCGGCGCCTGGCCGTGCGCCCGGCGCCGCGTCGCGACGGGGACCCGGCCGAGCTCGTCGCGGACGTCCGCCGCTTCTGCGACACCTTCGGCTGGCGGCCGCATCGATCCGAGATCGATACGATCGTGGCCACGGCCTGGGCATGGCTGCGCGACTGGAAGCGCGTCGCATGAGGCCCGCCGCCCCGCCGCGGCGGAGCGGGCACGAAGGAGAGGCATGAGGATCCGCACCGCGCTGTTCACCCTACTGCTGCTGGTTCCCCTCACGGGCTGCGTCACCTACCCGCCGGGCTGGGATCGCGAGACCGAGGGACCCGACCCCTACCAGGGCGCCAACCGCGCCTTCTGGAGCTTCAACGACGGCGTCGATACCTGGATCCTCTCGCCCATCGCCACGGCCTGGGAGTTCATCACCTTCGAGGCCATGCGGGAGTCCATCGACCGCTTCTTCGACAACCTGGCCTTCCCGGGACGGGCCCTGTCGAATCTCGGTCAGGGCAAGGTCGGCGGCGCGGGCAACGAGGTCGGGCGCTTCTTCGTCAACACCACCGTCGGCGTGGTGGGGCTCTTCGATCCGGCCAAGCACCTGGGCATGCCCCCGGGCAACGAGGACTTCGGCCAGATGTTCGGCGCCTGGGGGATGGGCCCCGGACCCTACTGGGTGGTGCCCCTGCTCGGGCCCTCGAACCCCCGGGACTTCGCCGGCGGCGTCCTGGACACGATGTTCGACCTCTCGGTGCTCTTCACGGTGTTCGCGGTGCCCGCCACCGGGATCATCGAGGTGGTGAACGCCCGCGCCCTGGCGGACGAGCAGATCGACACCGCCAAGGAGATCTCCCTCGACTACTACGCCTTCGTGCGCGACGCCTACCTCTCCCGCCGCCGCGCCCTGGTGGCCGACCTCGACGAGGAGGACGAGACCGAGTTCGCCGAGCAGGAGCCGGCCCAGGACGACTCGATCTACGACGACTCCCTGTACGACGAGTCCATCTACGACGAGCCCGCCGACGGGTCGCTGCCCGAAGCGGGCGTTGACGGGGAGGTGCTGTCGGAGGAGGAGGCGGTCGGCGCGACCGACTAGGCGGAGTCGCTGATCCCCAGCCGCTTCATCATCTTCTGGAGGCTCTGGCGGGGGATGCCCAGGCGCTGCGCGGCCCGGGTCTTGCTGCCCGTCTCCTCCATCGCCGCCAGGATCATCCGCCGCTTCAGGTCGTCGACGGCGCGGTTCAGGTCGCCCGCGGCGGCGCCGGGCTCGGCGTCGCGCAGGGCGGGCGGCGTCTCGCCGCGGACGTGCTCCGAGAGCATGTCCACCGAGATCGTGTCGGCCTGACCCGCCAGGGCCACCACCCGCTCGATCTCGTTCTCGAGCTCGCGGATGTTGCCCGTCCAGGGCTGCGCCACCAGGCGGTCCATGGCTCCCTGGGTGAAGGCCTGGATCTTGCGGTCCATGCGCCGATTGGACTCGTCGAGGAAGTGCTGGGCCAGCAGCGGGATGTCTTCGCGCCGCTCGCGCAGCGGCGGCAGCCCGATCTCCACCACCCGGAGGCGGTAGTAGAGGTCCTCCCGGAAGCGGTCCTCGGCCACCTCCTTGCGCAGGTCCCGGTTCGTGGCGGCGATGATCCGCACGTCGACCTTGCGCGACTCGGCGCTGCCGAGGGGACGCACCTCGCTGTCCTGCAGCACCCGCAGCAGGCGCACCTGCATCCCCGGCGTCATCTCGCCGATCTCGTCGAGGAAGATGGTGCCGCCGTCGCACACCTCGAAGAGGCCCTTCTTGTCGGTGTGGGCGCCCGTGAAGGCACCGCGCTTGTGTCCGAAGAGCTCGCTCTCGAGCAGGGTCTCGGGCAGGGCTCCGCAGTTCTGGGCCAGGAAGCGCCGCGGGGCCCGGCTGCCGCTGTAGTGGATCGCCCGGGCGACGAGGTCCTTGCCCGTCCCCGTCTCGCCGGTGATCAGCACGGTGGCGTCGGTCTCGGCGACCTTCTCGATCACCTCGAACACCCGGTGCATCGCCGGGCTGTCGCCGAGGATGTTCTCGAAGCGGTAGCGGCGCTCCACCTCGCGGCGCAGGAAGCGGTTCTCCTGGCGGAGGCGCTCGTTGGCGGCCTCCAGGGCGGCGGCGAGCTGCGTGTTCTCGTGGGCGAGCTCGTAGGCCTCGAGGGCGCGCTTCACGTTCAGGCGCAGCTCCTCGGGCTCCCAGGGCTTGGGGATGTAGCGATAGATGCGGCCCTCGTTGATGGCCCGCACCAGGGATCCGATGTCGGCGTAGCCCGTGAGCATCATCCGGATGGCTCGCGGGGCCCGCTCGAGGGCGCGTCCCAGGAACTCGACGCCGCTCATGCCGGGCATCACCTGGTCGGCGATGATGAGCGCCACGTCCTCCCGCTCGAGGATCTCCAGACCCTCGGCGCCGCCGGGGGCGGTGTAGACCCGGTAGTCGCCTTCGAGCGTCATCTCGAGGGACTCGCGGATGCCCTCCTCGTCGTCGACGACCAGGATGCCGAAGTGGGGCTTGCCGGAGTCGGGGTCGGGCCGCGCGCCCTGGATGGCTTCGCGCTCGGACACGCGCTGAGGATAACGGGCTCGGCGGGGTGGCGCCCCGGCAGACGCGGGACGGGGCCGGGAGCCGCCGCGGCGACCCCGGCCCCGCCCCTCGGTCCAGCTACCGGCGCCGGGCCGTCTTGCGGCGCGCCGTGGTCTTGCGACGCGCGGGCTTGCGCCGTGCAGGCTTGCGCGACGCCTTCTTGCGGGTCGTCTTCTTCGAGGCGCTGCGGCGCGTGGCCTTCTTGGCCGTCTTGCGCCGGGTCGCCTTCTTCTTGGCTGTCTTCCGCTTGGCCGTCTTCTTCTTGGCCGTCTTGCGCCGGGTCGCCTTCTTGCGGGCCGGCTTGCGGGCGGCGCTCTTGCGCCGGACGGCGGTCTTGCGGCGGGTCGCCTTCTTGCGGCCGCCGGAGCGGGCCATCTTCACCCGCGCCACGTGGCCGTTCTTGTCGATGAAGTAGAGGAACCCTTCCTCTCGCTCCACGCCGGCCTTCGCGACCATCTGGGGCTTGCCCTTCGGCGCCTTGCCGCCGCCCCGCGCCATGCGTGCCCGGCTGACGTTCCCCTTCTTGTCGAGGAAGTACAGCCATCCCTTCTCCCGGCGAACGCCGGTCTTCGCGACCACGGTTGCCATGGGTCGTCTCCTCTGTGTCACGCACTGTGCCCGGAGCTTCGCCGTCACCGTGAGACGTCGCTTCGGGCGATAGGGAGGAAACCTTCCGTCGACGAGGGTGGATGGCTCGACGGGGGTCGGGTGAAGAATTCCGTCGGTGAAAGGCGGTGTCAACGCCTTTTCGGGGGTTTTTGGCCCGTTTCGGGGGCCTCCGGGCTAGGCGGCGCCGGCCACCAGTCTCTCGACCCGCTCGAGGACGGCGGTCTCGAGCGGGCGACCCATGAGCCGGCTGGCCTCCTGGATCCCCGTCGGGCTCGTCACGTTGATCTCGGTGAGGCAGCCCCCGATCACGTCGATTCCGACGAAGAACAGGCCGTTGGCCCGGAGCCGCGGGGCCAGGGTGGCGATGATCCGGCGGTCGTCGTCGTCGAGGTCGGCCGCCAGCGCGGAGCCGCCCACGTGGAGGTTGGCCCGGGTCTCGCGCTCGGCGGGCACCCGCAGGACGGCGCCCAGGAACTCCCCGTCGACCAGCAGGATGCGCTTGTCGCCCTTGCGGATCTCGGGCAGGTAGCGCTGGGCCATGGTCCACAGGGTGCCGAAGCCCGTCGCCTGCTCGAGGATCGAGAAGAGGTTCCGGTCGTCGTGGGAGACGTGGAAGATCCCCTCGCCCCCCTTGCCCGCCAGGGGCTTCACGATCATCTCGCCCCCGAGCTTGGCCATGAAGTCGATCAGCTCGGGGATCCGCCGGGTGACCAGGGTCTCGGTCATCAGCTCCGGGAAGTTCAGGGCGTAGAGCTTCTCGTTGGCCGCCACCACCGACGACGGGCGGTTGATCACCCGGCAGCGCTGGCAGAGGTCGAGGATCTGGCAGGTGGTGACGTAGGCGGCGTCGACCGGGGGGTCGACCCGCTGGAAGACCACGTCCACGTCGTCGTCGAGGACGCGGCTGCGGGACTCGCCCAGGTCGACGTGGTGGCCCTTCTCCCGGCGCAGGGTGACGGCCGTGGCGTAGGCCACCGCCCGACGCTCGCGGACCGAGAGATCCTGGGGTCGCACGTAGAGGACCCGGTGCCCCCGGCTCTGGGCCTCCAGCATCAGGGCGAAGGTGGTATCGGCCTCGACGTCCACCCGCTCGATGGGGTCCATCACGAAGGCCAGGCTCAGGCTGCGGTCGGGCATTCAGGATTCCCTCGGTCCCGCCGAAGCGGTAGCGCAGGCGGGAACGCGTCGGCTACGGTCCCGTCCGACCCCCCGGAAGGCCCCATGGCGCGCATTCGCCCCGCCCGGATCCTCCTCGTCCTGGTCGGCCTCGCGGCCGCTGCCGGCGGCGTGGGTGCTCTGGCGTTCTACACGATCTTCCTCCGCGACCTGCCGGACCTGCGCAGCCTGCGGGACTACCGTCCGGCCCTCTCCAGCCGGGTCTTCGACCGCCGCGGCCGCCCGATCGGCGAGTTCTACGACCAGCGGCGCTTCCTGGTGGACCTGGAGACCCTGCCGGACCACGCCGTGCAGGCCTTCGTCGCCGCCGAGGACGACGCCTTCTTCGAGCACCAGGGCCTGGACTACCGGGGCATCCTCCGGGCCGCCTGGCGCAACCTGATGGCCGGGAAGACCGTCGAGGGCGGCAGCACCATCACCCAGCAGGTGGCGAAATCGCTGCTGCTCTCGCCCGAGCGCCGCTACACCCGCAAGATCAAGGACATGCTGCTGGCGCGTCGCATCGAGCAGCACTTCAGCAAGCAGGAGATCCTGTACCTCTACCTGAACCAGATCTATTTCGGCAACGGCGCCTACGGCATCGGCCAGGCCGCGCGCTCCTACTTCGACGTGGACGCCGCGGCCCTCTCGATCTCCCAGGCGGCGCTCCTGGCCGGACTGCCCAAGGCCCCCTCGGCCTACTCCCCGGTCAACAACCCGGAGGCCGCCGAGGCCCGCCGCCGCTACGTGCTCCGCCGCATGGTCGAGGTGGGGACCATCAGCCAGGCCGAGTACGACCAGGCGCTGGCCCAGCCGCCGGCGCTGCGCCCACCGGATACGGCGGACGAAACGGTCGCGGCCTACTTCGTCGAGGAGGTCCGTCGCTATCTGTTCGAGGCCCTCGGCGGCGAGCAGGTGCTCAAGGGCGGCCTGCGGGTCGACACCACCCTCGACCTCGACGCCCAGCGCGCGGCGGTGACCGCCCTGCGCGACGGGCTCGGCGCCCTGGATCGCCGCCAGGGCTATCGCGGGCCGCTGCGCCGGGTCGAGCCGGGGGAGATCGAGCGGACGCTCGAGACCCTGGCCGCGGAGAACGGCTGGACCGCCGAGGCCCCGGCGCTCTCCGGCGAGGGGCCCTGGACCGGGATCGTCACGGCGGTGGACCCGGCGCAGAAGCAGGCCACGGTGGCCCTGGCCCCGGGCGTCGAGGCGAGCGTGCGCCTGGAGGACGTGACGTGGGCCCGGAAGCCCGATCCGGCCCGCTACCCGACGCCGGTGCGCAAGATCGAGGCCGTCCTGGCGGTGGGCGACGTCGCCCGCTTCGCGGCGATCCCGGCGGCCGAGGGGCAGGAGAGCCCGCTCCCCGAGCGCCTCGCGCTGCACCAGAAGCCGGCGGTCCAGGGCGCGCTGCTCTCCCTCGACGTGGAGTCCGGCGCCGTGCTGGCCATGGTGGGGGGCTACGACTTCGGCGCCAGCGAGTTCAACCGGGCCACCCAGGCGCGCCGCCAGCCCGGCTCCGCCTTCAAGCCGATCATCTACGGGGCGGCCATCGCCCAGGGCTACACCCCCGTCTCGATCATCGTCGACCGGCCGGTGGTCTACGACGACCCGGAGTCGGGCTTCACCTGGCGGCCGGAGAACTACGGCCGGAAGTTCCTCGGCAGCCTGACCCTGCGGACGGCCCTCGCCCGCTCGGTGAACAACGCCACGATCCACCTGCTCCAGGAGGTGGGCGTGGGGCAGGTGATCGACCTGGCCCGCGGCCTCGGGATCCGCTCGCCCCTCGAGCGGAACCTCTCCCTGGCCCTCGGCTCGAGCGGCGTCTCCCTGCTGGAGCTGGTGCGCGCCTACGCCGCCTTCCCGGCGGGCGGGCGCATCGTCACGCCCCACCTGATCGAGCGCGTAGCGGAGCGCAGCGGGGCCGTGCTCATGGAGCGGGTGCCCCTGGTGGACCCGCCCACCCGGCCGCCGGCGGTGGCGACCGCCCCCTCGCTGCCGGGCGGGATCTCCGAGGTTGCCGAGGTCTCCGGCCCGCCCGACGCCGCGGCGGACGAGCGCCGGGTGATGGACCCCGTGCAGGCCTACCTGGTGACCGACCTGCTGCGCGCGGTGGTCGCCGAGGGCACCGGCCGCAAGGCCCGCTCCCTCGATCGACCCCTGGCCGGCAAGACCGGCACCACCAACGAGCAGGGCGACGCCTGGTTCGTGGGCTTCTCTCCCGACCTGGCCACCGGGGTGTGGGTCGGCCACGACGAGAAGCGGGTCCTGGGCAAGGGCGAGACCGGCGGCCGCGCCGCGCTCCCGATCTGGATCGACTTCATGCGGGACGCGTTGGCGTCGTACCCGCCCCGCGACTTCCCCGTGCCCGACGGCATCGGCTTCGCGCGGGTCGACCGCGAGACCGGCCTCCTGGCCGGACCGGGCTCGGAGGACAGCTACTTCCAGGCCTTCGCCGTCGGCACCGAGCCGACGGAGTACGCCGAGCGCGGCGGCCCGACCACCGCCTCCGACGGCGACCGCCTGCTCCGCCTCGACGCGTTCTAGCGCTCGCTCGGATCCCCTTCGCCGAAGCGCTCGGCGAGCGCCGCCGGCGTGTGCACCAGTTCATCGGCGCCGGCGCGCTCGAGCTCCTCGGCGCTGCCGATGCCCCAGGTGACGCCGATCGTGCGGAGTCCGTGATGGCGGCCGGCCGTCACGTCGTGGTGGCGGTCGCCCACCAGCGCGGCGCGGCGCGGCGCCCCCAGGCGTTCGAGGGCCCGGGCCACCGTGGTCGCCTTGGGCTCGGAGCGGGCGTCGAGGTCGGGGCCCACGATGTCCGCGAAGACGGCGGCCAGGCCGAGGCCCTCCAGGATCGGGCGGGCGAAGGCCGCGGGCTTCGAGGTGGCGACCACCACCGGGTGGCGCCGGGCGATGCGCGCCACCGCGTCCGCCATGCCGACGATCGGGCTCGTCTCCTCCACGCAGGTGCGGGCGTAGCGCTCCCGGTAGTGTCCCACGCAGGCGACGACGTCCGGGGCGTCCGCTGGCTGGCCCAGCAGCTCGGCGAAGGCGTCGTGGAGCGGGGGACCGATCAGGTGCAGCAGCGCCTCCGGGGGGCGCGGCGCCACACCCAGCCGGCTCAGGGCGTGGTTGATGGAGCGCGTGATCGCCGCCCGGGAGTCGACCAGCACGCCGTCCAGGTCGAAGAGGACCGCGTCCAGGGCGAGGGGCGGCGTTCGGGCAGCGGCCATTCGCGAGCTCCGCGCCGAGGGGGGCGCCTTCACCGTTGACAGGGGATGCGCGTTCACGGTAGCAACCCCGAGGGTGGGTGAAACGCGCGTTCAGAGCAGTCCGCTGGAGGTCCAGCTGGGGGCGGCCCTGCGGTCTGCCCGGGATGCCGGCGTCCAGTCCGCCGGCGACGAGGAGATGGGTCGGGGCATCCAGGACCTGCTGGTCGGGGCCGTCGACCGCTTCCTCTCCACGAGCGATCTTCACGCGGTGGTCGCCCTGGCCGCCGACGAGCGCGGTGGACTGCGGGTCCTGGCGCGCTCCGCCCGCACCCAGGCGCCCGACGTTCCCTCCGACGAGTCCCTGCTGGCCGCGCTCGCCGCCCGCGCCGCGCCGACCGACCTCGGGCGGCCCGACGCCGCCGCGGCGGAGCGGGCCGCCGCCGGTCGCGGCTTCGGGGCGGGGGTCGCGTTGGCATCGACCGGGACGCGCCCGCTGGCCGGCGTGCTCGTCCTCGGGCCCCAGGATCCGCCCGGCCGCGTCCGGCCGCGCACCCTGGCCGCCCTGGC
The DNA here is from genome assembly GCA_964442285.1 of uncultured Spirochaetales bacterium. Taxonomy (GTDB): domain Bacteria; phylum Myxococcota_A; class UBA9160; order UBA9160; family JAFDET01; genus CAYTZH01. The sequence goes on from CAYTZH010000043.1 coordinate 37,052, forward strand.
CGCCCTGGCCTGCCGGCTCGAGGGCCCCCTGCGCACCCAGGCCGCCCTGCATCGCCTGTCCGGGCTCGAAGACGACGTGCGCCGCCTGGACCGGCTGGCCTCTCTCGGCGACCTGCTGTCGGAGGTGGTCCACGAGATCCGGAACCCGCTGGTGTCCGTGAAGACGTTCCTCCAGCTGCTGCCGGACCGGATCGGCGATGCCGAGTTCCGCACCCGCTTCCTGGAGCTGGCCTCCGACGAGGTCCGCCGCATCGAGCGGTTGCTGGACGTGGTCCTCGAGCACGCGCGCCCCTCCGCCCGGCAGCCGGCCGCGGCGACCCGGGTGGCGCCGCTGCTCGAGTCCGTCGCCCGGCTGCTGTCCCACCGCGCCCTCGAGCGGGAGGTGGCGCTGGAGGTGCACGCGGACCCGGCGGCCCTGCCCGTGGCGATGGGCGAGGACGGCCTGCGCCAGGTGGTCCTCAACCTGGCGCTCAATGCCCTGGACGCCACCCCGGCCGCGGGTCGCATCCTCCTGCGCGCGACGCCCCTGACGCGGGCCACCGAGGTCGCGGTGGACGACGACGGCCCCGGCGTCGCCCCCGAGTACCGCGAGCGCATCTTCGAGCCCTTCTTCTCCACCAAGCGCGACCGCCCCGGCGGGCTGGGCCTGGCGATCTGTCGCCGGCTGGTGGAGGAGGCGGCCGGGGAGATCCGGGTGATGCCGCGGCCCGGGGGCGGCGCCTCGTTCCGGATCACCCTGCCCGCATCCGCCTGAGCGCATCCGCCTGAGCGCATCCGCCTGAGTGCATCCGCCTGAGTGCATCCGCCTGAGCGCCGGCGAGGTCGCTCAGAGGAACCCGGCGACGGCCCTTCC
>CAYTZH010000043.1:38004-42202 GCA_964442285.1 uncultured Spirochaetales bacterium
GCATCCGCCTGAGCGCCGGCGAGGTCGCTCAGAGGAACCCGGCGACGGCCCTTCCGATCTCGGCCAGCCCGGCGGCGAAGAAGTGGTCGGCGCCGGGGACCACGACGAGCTCGGCGCGGGGCAGCGGTGCGAGCGCGGCCTGCAGGGCGTCGGCCGGGGCCAGCGTGTCCCGGGCGCCGGTCAGGGCGAGCACGGGGCCGTCGAACGCGGCCAGGGCCTCGGTCGCCAGCATGGCCGGGGGCGGCGCGACGAGGACCAGGCGGCGGACCCGCGGGTCGCGCGACGCCCGCACGGCCGCCAGCGCCCCGAACGAGTAGCCGCAGGCCACGACCGGCCCGGGGAGCGTCTCGGACAGGTGGTCGAGGGCGGCGCCGTAGTCCGCGTCGGCGTCGCCCGCGTCGCCGCTCGGCGCGCCCCGGCTGGCGCCCACGCCCCGCCAGTTGAAACGCAGCGAGGCCACACCGCGCTTTGCGCAGGCGTGGGCCGCCTCGGTCACCACCGGGTTCTCCATGCTCCCGCCGTAGAGCGGATGGGGCGGCGCGATCACGGCGCCCCCGGCCCCGTCGGGCGCGGCGAGGAAGATCCCCTCCAGGACCTCGGGCCCCGGAACCACGACCATCTTCTCCAGCGGCGTGCGGGCCATGGCCGCGCAGCGTAGCCTACGCCGGTGGCCGAGGAGACGCAGGCGGTGGCCGAGGAGACGCAGGCGGTGGCCGAGGAGAACGCGCAGGAGCTGCGTCGCCGCGCCGGGCGTGTGTCACGGGCGCTGGCCCGGGCCTATCCGGAGGCGCGCATCGCCCTCGCGTTCGAGACGCCCTTCCAGCTCCTGGTCGCCACCGTGCTCTCGGCCCAGTGCACCGACAAGAAGGTCAACGAGGTCACCCGCGAGCTCTTCGTCGAGCACGGCACCCCGGAGGCGCTCGCCGCCGCCGATCCCGCCGAGATCGAGCGCATCGTGCGCCCGACCGGCTTCTACCGCCAGAAGACCCGCTCGATCCTGGCGCTGGCGGCGGACGTGGTGGAGCGCCACGGCGGTCGGGTTCCGGAGCGCATGGACGCGCTGACCCAGCTGCGCGGCGTGGCGCGCAAGACGGCGAACGTGGTGCTCGGCAACGCCTTCGGGGTGCCGGGTCTCGCCGTCGATACCCACATGAAGCGCGTGAATCGCCGGCTTGGCTTCACCCGCGAGGAGGATCCGGTGAAGATCGAACGCGACCTGATGGCGCTGCTCCCGAACAAGGTCTGGACCGAGTACACCCATCGGGTCATCCACCACGGTCGGGTCTGCTGCCTGGCGCGGCGACCCCGCTGCGAGACCTGTCCGGTGCGACGCGAGTGTCCCTTCCCGGAGGCCGCATGAAGGTTCGGCAGGTGCACCGCGGCCGCAGCATCGAGGTGCGGGTGGAGGAGGTGACGCTGCCGGGCGGGCGCACGGTCGAACTCGACGTGGTCCGCCACCCGGGTGCGGCCGCCATCGTCCCGTTCGTCTCCGACACGGAGGTACTGCTGCTGCGCCAGTACCGCCACTGCGCCGGCGGCGAGATCTGGGAGGTCCCGGCGGGCAAGCTCGACGGCGAGCCGCCGGAGGTGTGCGCCGCCCGGGAGCTGGAGGAGGAGGCCGGGCGGCGGGCCGGGCGCCTCGAGCACCTCGCCACCATCTGGACCACCCCGGGCTTCACCGACGAGCAGATCCACCTGTACGCGGCCTTCGAGCTGGAGCCGGTGCCCCAGCGGCTGGAGCCGGACGAGGTGATCGAGGTCGTGCCCATGGCGCTGTCCCGGGCCCTGGAGCGGGTCTGGTCGGGGGAGCTGGCGGACGCCAAGAGCGCCCTCGCGCTCCTGCATGCAGCCCGCCGAACGGGCCGTCTCCAGGCGCTTTGACGCCACGCTAACGCGGTGCGTCACCCGGGCTTCGCGGGCCGGGGTCGGTCGCCCGGGCCCCGCTGCCGTTCAGATCCGCCGAAGTTGACCCGATGAGACGGAGAACATAGGCTCGAAGGCTCCGGTGGGACTTCCGCGCGCCCGTCCCGCGAGCCAAGGCGGCTGCGTCATGGGGATCCCCGCGCAGCAATTCGGAGGCGCGTTTTCTTGTACGGACGCGGTGGCTACTCGGGTGGGGGCGTCGGCTTCGGGCCGCCCGTCACTCCCCAGATCGTCAAGCAGCTCCTGATCGCAAACTTCGCGATCTTCATCGCCTCGTTGCTCTTCCAGCCCGTCTTCGAGCTCGGGGCGGCGCGGCCGGTGCTCTTCTGGGAGCACGGCTACCTCTGGCAGCCCTTCACCTACATGTGGCTGCACTCGCCCGGAACGATCTGGCACATCCTCATGAACATGTTCGTGTTGTGGATGTTCGGGTCGCCGCTGGCCATGGTGTGGGGCGCCCGGCGCTTCCTGCGCTTCTACGTGCTCTGCGGCGTGGGCGCGGGCCTGTTCATCGTGACGGTGCCCTATCTGGTCGCCTCCGGAACCGGTTCCATCTACATCCCCACCGTCGGCGCGTCGGGGGCGGTCTACGGCGTGGTGCTGGCGTACTCGCTCACCTGGCCCGACCGCACCATCATGCTCATCTTCCCGCCGGTGGCCTTCCGGGCCATCTGGATCATTCCGGTCATGTTCCTTTTCACCCTGGTCGGCGATCGCAGCGGCACCGTGAGCCACGTCGCCCACCTGGGAGGAGTGCTGGTCGCCTGGATCTACATGAGGCGTCGCGGCGAGGGCGGGCGTCTCATCCCGTCGATCTCCCAGCTGCGCTACCGGCTCCACCGCTGGCGCATGCGACGCCGGCTGCGGGCCGTGCGTCGCGAGGAGTCGTCCTGGCGCCGGGACGACCGGACGATCCACTGAGATGGGCGACTTCCTCCTCGACGACGTCCTGGACGCGGAGATCGTGCGGGCCGCCGAGCTGGTGCGCGGCGCGCGCCACGTGGTCGCGCTCACCGGGGCGGGGCTGTCCGTCGAGAGCGGGATTCCGCCGTTCCGCGGCAAGGACGGCCTCTGGACCAAGCACGGCGAGCCGCCCCTGGACGGCTACCAGCGCTTCCTCCGGGATCCGGCCGCCGCCTGGCGCCAGCAGCTCGAGCCGAAGGAGCCGTGGGCCGTCGCCCTGCGCGACACCCTGGCCCGCGCCAAGCCGAACGTCGGCCACCTCGCCCTGGCGGAGCTCGAGCGGCTCGGGACGCTGCACTTCCTCGTCACCCAGAACATCGACGACCTCCACCGCCAGGCGGGCAGCCGCGCCCTGGCCGAGATCCACGGCAACGCCTCGCTCCTGCGCTGCCTCGAGTGCGGTACCCGCTTCGCGCGCAGCGAGATCGCGATCGATCCCGAGCAGCTGCCCCCCCGCTGCCCGGCGTGTGGCGGCGTGATCAAGGGCGATACGGTGAGCTTCGGCGAGCCCATCCCGCCGGACGTCCTCGAGACGAGCTTCTCCCACGCCGAGCGCGCCGACTGCGTGCTCTCCGTGGGCACCTCGGCGACGGTCTATCCCGCGGCGGGGATCCCGGTGGAGGTGGTGCGGGCAGGGGGCCGCCTGGTGGAGATCAACCCCGAGCCCACCGACCTGACGCCCCTGGCGACCCACTTCCTCCAGGGTCCCGCCGGCGCGATCCTCGACCGCCTCCTGCACCACGTGCGGGGAGCGACCCTGCAGCCCGTGCGGGGAGCGACGTCGTGAAGCGGTTCCGCAGCGGCGGCGGCGACCCCTCGGAATGCGGAACCCCGCCCGCGGGAGGCTTCGGCGAGTTCCTCCGCAGCCTGCTCGCGGGCATTCCCTGGAGCGAGTCGGCGGAGCGCACCGAGACCACGCGCCACGCCGCGCCCAAGGGCGGCGCCCTCCGGGTGCGCAACGCCAACGGCCGCATCGACGTGATCGGCGAGGACCGCGACGACGTCCAGGTGGTGGCGTCCAAGCGCGCCCGCGCCGAGTCGGAGGAGGAGGCCCGGCGCCTCCTCGACGCCATCCGGCTGGTGGAGGCCGACACCGGCGATAGCCTGGACCTGGAGGTGGAGCTGCCGCGGCGCTGGAACCGCCACGGTCACGTCCACCTGGAGATCCGCGTCCCGCGTCGGCTCCGGCTCCACTGCGAGTCCGTGAACGGCAAGCTCTCGGTCACGGGCATGCGCGCCGCCGTCGGCGCGCGCTCGTCCAACGGCGGGATCACCGTCGACGATGTGGTGGGCGACCTCGAGATCCACACCT
>CAYTZH010000044.1:0-38222 GCA_964442285.1 uncultured Spirochaetales bacterium
ATCTCCGCGCCCTACGAGGAGCCCGAGAGGCCGGAGCTGGTGATCGACACCAACACCCAGAGCGTGGACGAGAGCGTGGCGCAGCTCATCGGGCACCTCGAGCGGCGGGGCTACCTCCGGGCATGACCAGGGCGACGCGTTGCGGCGTCGGCGCGGGACTCCTCGTCGGGGGCCTGTGGCTGGCCGGCTGCGCGAGCCTCGGAACCGGCAGCCCCGATCCGGCCGCACCGGCGGCGGCCGCCGCGGTCGATCCGGATGCCCCCGCCGAGTTCCACTTCCTGGTGGGCCGGGAGCTCGAGCTCGAGGGCCGGCTGCGCGAGGCGCAGGCGGCCTACCGCCGGGCCTCGGCCAAGGACCCGGACGACGCCTTCCTCCACCGCAAGCTCGCCCAGCTGGCGATCCGCCACGGGGACCTCGAGGAGGCGCTCTCCGAGGGCCAGCGGGCGATGGAGCTCGAGCCGGAGGACGACGACACCAGGCTGCTGCTCGGCACGATCCACCGGGTGCGCCGGGATGCCGCGGCGGCGGAGTCGACCCTCCTCGGGCCGGACGGCCAGCCCCGGAGCGCCGACGCCGGCTTCCTGCTCTACACCATCTACGCCGAGGTCGAGCGCCTCGATGCGGCGGAGGCGACCGCGCAGTGGCTGGTGGCCGACGACCCGGACTCGCTCCGCGGCTGGTTCGCCCTGGCCAACGCCTACCAGCGCCAGGACCGGCCCGCCGACGCCGAGGAGGCCCTGCGCAGCGCCCTCGAACGCCAGCCGGGAAGCCTCGCCGTCTACAACGCGCTGGCCCGTTCCCGCCACATGCAGGGCGATCGGGCCGGCGAGATCGAGGTCTACCGCGAGGTCCTCGCGCACCATCCCAACCACCACGCCACGCTCTCGTCCCTGGCCGACGCCCTGCTGGCGGAGCGCCGGGTCGACGAGGCCATCGGCGTCCTCGAGACCCTCGAGACGAACCACCCGAGCGACGTCCGCTCGTCGGTCCGCCTGGCCCTGCTCGAGTACGACCAGGGCCGCTACCAGGAGGCGGCGTCGCGGCTGGAGCGGGCCCTGGCGGAGCGGCCGGCCGAGCACGGCGTCGCGTACTTCCTCGGCCTGGTCCGGCAGCGGCTCGGCAAGAACGAGGCCGCGCTGGAGGCGTTCGGCCGCATTCCGGAAGGCCACGGCCGCTACGTGGACGCGCGCACCCAGATGGCGGCGATCTTCGAGGACCGCGGCGAGTACGAGCGCGCCATCGAGGCGGTGGAGCAGGCCCGCCAGGCCAAGCCCACCCGCGCCCTCGATCTCTACGCCGCCAGCCTGCAGGCGAAGGTGGGCGAGTTCGACGACGCGGTGGCGTTGCTCGAGCGGCTGCTCGAAGACGCGCCGGAGGACGACGAGCTGCTGTACAACCTGGGCGTCCTGCACGGCGAGGCGCAGCGCCACGACCGGGCGCTCTACTACATGGAGCGCGCGCTCGAGCGCAATCCCGACAACCCCTCGGTGCTGAACTACATCGGCTACACCTGGGCGGAGCGCGGGGAGAACCTGGACGAGGCCGAGGCCATGATCACCCGGGCGCTCGAGCTGCGTCCCGAAGACGGCTACATCGCCGACAGCCTCGCCTGGGTCTGGTACATGCGCGCCCGCCCCCTGGTGGCCAGCGGCCGGCCGGCGCTGGTGGCGGAGGGCCGCTCGCTGCTCCGGCGGGCCCGGGCCCAGCTCTACCGGGCCGACGAGCTCGCCGGCGGCGATCCGGTGATCGCCGAGCATCTCGGCGACGTCTACCTGCTGCTGGAGGACAAGAACCGGGCCTATCACCACTACGGCCGCGCCCTCCAGCTCGATCCCCGGGAGGCGGAGCAGCCCGAGCTGCGGGACAAGTTCGAGCGGCTGCGCCTCGAGATCGGGGCGCCGTGAGACGCGCCGCCGCGGCGGCGCTGGTCCTGCTCGCCCTCGGCTGCCGCACCGCACTTCCCCCGGCGCTCCCGCTGCCCGAAGAAGACCCGCGCCCCGCGGCCCTGCTGGCCGACCTCTTCGCGCGGTCCGAGACGCTTCGCGGGCTGCGCGGACTGGCGCAGCTGGCGGTCGACGGACCGGAGGGCTCGCTCCGGTCCAAGCAGCTGCTGATTGCGGAGCGCCCCGCGCGGCTGCGCATCCAGATCCTCGGCTTCCTCAACCAGACCGCGGCGTTGCTGGTGACCGACGGCGAGGCCTACGACCTGTTCGTGGCCCGGGATCGCGCCCGGGAGCGGGGCCCCGTGACCCCGGACCTGCTCTACCGGGTGGCGGGCATCGCGCTCTCGCCGGTGGAGGCGGTGGAGGTGATCCTGGGCGTGCCCGATCCCGGGCGCGGGCTGGCCCTGGCGGGGGCGGCGTCGTTGCCGGAGGGCGGCATCCGGGTCCTGCTCGCCGACGAGCGCCAGCGCACCCGCCGCAGCCTGGAGTTCGACCCCGAGGGTCAGCTCCGGAGCCTGGCCGCCTACGCCGGGACCGGCGCGGCCGAGTGGGAGGTCCGCTACGCCGACCGGGCTCCGATCGGGGAGGTCTCCTTCGCCCATTCGATCGAGATGGTCTTCCCCGGTCAGGGCATCCGAGCCGAGCTGGAGCTCTCGGCCGTGTCGCTCAACCCGGCCCTCGGTCCGGAGACCTTCGTGCTGCGCCTGCCGCCCGACGTGTCCTATAACCCGGGTCAGGGGGGGAGAGGCTGATGCCGGGCCGATCGGGCGTGCTGTGGCTGATCGTGGGTCTGCAGGCCGTGGTGCTGGTGCTGCTCGCGGTCTTTGTCTTCCAGATCGATACCCTCGAACAGCGCTTCATCCTGCAGGGCAAGCAGCTGCGGGCGCTGGCGGAGTCCAGCGACCGGCTGCGGGGCGAGGTGGCGCAGATCCGCCGCGGCGGGGTGGTTGCGTCGGCGCCGGGGGCCGAGGACGATCCGGGCGCGGGCGCGAAGCTCTACCGCCCCGAGCTCCCCAACCTGCTCGAGCCGGAGGACTTCTCCTTCGCCTCGGCGGGCGCCCGCTACGACGGCACGATCGCCAAGCCCTGGGCCTCGGGCGACCCCAAGGGCTTCAACCTGCTCAAGGAGAACGCGGCCGACCTCTCGAACCTGGCGGCGTACGTGTCCTCCAGCCTGGCGCGAAGACACCAGTGGACGGATCCCGACCGCTGGGCCGGCGACCTGGCCTGGCGAGTGGAGGTGGGCGACGACTACAAGGAGTTCACCGTCTACCTGCGCCGCGGGGTGAAGTGGCATCGGCCGAGCGTCGACCTCGACGACCCCCGCTACGCCTGGCTCGACGCCGACCACGAGGTCACGGCCCGGGACGTGGTCTTCACCCTGGACATGCTGATGCATCCCCAGGTCGAGAACGGCTTCCTGAAGAGCTACTACGAGCACCTGAGCTCGTGGGAGGCGCTCGACGACTACACCGTCCGGCTGCGCTGGGGCAAGAAGCTCTACACCAACATCGCCAGCACCCTCGGCATCCAGATCGTGCCGGAGTTCCTCTTCGCCTACGACGAGCGGGGGGAGCGGATTCCCGAGGAGGTGCTGGGCCTGAAGTTCAACCAGCACTGGTACAACAACCGGGGCCTGGTCGGGACGGGGCCCTACCGCTTCGACGAGTACGAGTCCGGGTCCCGGATCCGGCTGCTCCGCAACGAGGACTGGTTCGGCGAGCGCCCCCCCATCCGGGAGGTCCTCTATCCCATCTTCACCGATCCCAACAAGCAGCTGCTGCTGCTCAAGTCGAACGAGGTGCAGTTCGGCGGGCTGCGACCGGGGCAGTACCGGGACGAGATCCTGCGCTGGAAGGACGTTCCGGCCGCGGAGCGCCCCGCAGACAATCCCTTCGTGAACGGCGAGATCACCTGCGAGCGCCAGCTGAGCTTCGCCTTCTACTACCTGGGCTGGAACGCCGACAAGCCGATATTCGCGGACCGCCGGGTGCGGCGCGCCATGACCCACGCCGTCGATCGCCAGCGCATCATCGACTCGGTCTTCGTGGGGCTCGGCAGCGTCGCCACCGGGCCCTTCTACCGCGACAGCCCGTACCGGGACGCCTCCATCCAGCCCCTGGCCTTCGACCCGGAGCGGGCCGCCGCGCTGCTCGGCGAGGCCGGCTGGGTGGACAGTGACGGCGATGGCCTGCGCGACCGGGACCTCACGCCGGACGACGGGGACCCGACCCGCACGCCGTTCCAGTTCTCCCTGCTCATCTACGGCTCCTCCCCCGAGTTCGCTTCCCTGGCCAACATCCTGAAGGAGGACCTGCTCCGGATCGGGGTGAAGATGGACATCGACTCGGCGGAGTGGAGCCTGATGCAGAAGAAGATGGACGACCGGGAGTTCGACGCCTTCACCGGTGGCTGGGCGCTCGGCTGGGACGTCGACTTCTACCAGATCTGGCACTCCTCCCAGGCCGACGTGCCGAAGGGCTCCAACAAGGTGGGCTTCCGCAACGAGGAGGCCGACGAGATCATCCTCGCCCTGCGCGAGGCCTTCGAGCGGGAGGAGCGGATCGCCCTCTCCCATCGCTTCCACCGGCTGATCCACGAGGAGCAGCCCTACACGTTCCTGCACTACCCCGAGTCGGTCGCGTGCTGGCGCAAGGCGGTCCGCAACGTGATCTTCGCAAGGATGCGGCCCCAGAGCTTCTCGCTGCCCTGGTGGGTCGCGTCGGAGTAGGCCCTGAAGGCCTACCTCGTCAAACGCCTGCTCATCATGGTCCCGACCTTCTTCGGGATCTCCCTGGTGATCTTCGCCGTGTTGAACTTCGCCCCGGGCCGACCGGGGAGCGGCCAGCAGGCGGCGGACCTCACTGCGGACGTCCGCCAGGAGAAGAGCCAGGAGTCCTTCCGGATCTTCCGGGAGCAGTTCAACCTCGACAAGCCCGTCTTCCTCAACTTCCGCTTCCGTCTCGATCCCGACGACGCGGAGGACGCCCTGCGGCTGGCGCTGGGGGAGACCGGCAGGTCCGTGAGCGAGCGCCTCGAGGCCCAGTACCGGCTCGAGGACTGGGGACAGTACGCCGTCCCCCACCTGCTGGTGGTGGCGGAGCGGGCCGACGCCGCCGGCGAGCCCGCGCTGCGGGACCTGGCGGTGCGCCAGCTCCGGCTGGCGGCCCGCCAGCCCCTGGTCCGCCCCTTCGATCCCGATCCGAGCCCCGCGCGGCGTGCCGAGAACCGCCGCCGCGACGCCGAGAACGCGGAAGTCCGCGAGCTCCGCTACGGCCCCGACGCCCCCGAGGCGCGCAAGCGCGAGATCCTCGCGGCCTGGCGGAGCTGGGTCGACGCCCGCGCGGAGCGCTGGGACTGGTCGACCGCCGAGACGCTCTGGATCCTGTTCTTCGACACCCGCTTCGCCCGCTACTGGTCGAACCTGCTGCGCCTCGACTTCGGCGTGTCGCTGGTGACCCGGGAGCCCGTGCTGGCCACTCTGGGCTCGAAGCTCAAGTACTCCCTGGTGCTCTCGGTGGGCTCCCTGATCCTCGCCTACCTGATCTCGGTTCCCCTGGGCATCCTCTCCGCGGTGCGCCGGGACACGCCGACCGACCGCTCCCTCACCGTCGGCCTGTTCATGCTCTACTCGCTGCCCTCCTTCTTCGTGGCGACGCTGCTGCTCTACTGGCTCTCCGAAGGCTCCACGGTGCCGGCCCTGCGCATCTTCCCCACCGGAGGCTGGCAGAGCCGCGACCCCATGGGCCTCACGAGCCTGGAGCAGATCGCCGACGTGGCCTGGCACCTGGTGCTTCCGATGTTCTGCCTCACCTACAACTCCTTCGCGGCCCTCTCCCGCTACATGCGTACGGGTCTGCTCGACGTGCTCGGCGCGGACTACGTGCGCACGGCGCGGGCCAAAGGCGTGCCCGAGGGCTCGGTGATCCTCAAGCACGCGCTGCGCAACGGTCTCCTGCCCATCCTCACGCTGCTCTCGAGCCTGCTCCCGGCCGTCCTCGGCGGCTCGGTGATCGTCGAGTACATCTTCGGGATCCCGGGCATGGGGCTGTGGGTCGTGGAGTCGATCTTCCAACGCGACTACAACGTCATCATGGCCGTCCAGCTGCTCTCGACGCTGCTGGTGCTCTTCGGGCTCCTCCTCACCGACCTGAGCTACGCCCTGGTCGATCCGCGGATCCGCTACTCGTGAGCGCGGCCGCCCCGCATACCGGGAGCGCGGCCGCCCCCCACACCACCTGGGCGGCCATCGTCTGGGGCCAGTTCCGGCGGAATCCCGTCTCCGTCTTCGGGGTCTGGGCGATCGCCCTGCTGTTCGCGCTGGCCGTGGCGGCGCCGCTGATCTCCCTGGACGTGCCGCTGGTGGTGGTCGGCCCGGGCGGGGTGTCGCTCCCCTTCCTGGGCGCGTTGTTCAACCGGCTGCTGTTCGAGAACGCCGTCGACCTGTTCTTCAACCTGATGCTGGTGGCCGGTCCCGCCTACGCGGCCTGGTTCGTCTGGCGCCGGCGCCGGGCGCCGGGCCACGCCCTGCGGCACGGCCTGATCCTGCTGGGGGTGCACGGTGCGCTCTTCGCGGCCCTGGCACCGCCTTCGTTCTTCGGTCTCTCGAATCCCCTCCATCACTCCGCGCCCGTGACGGACTGGGAGGCCGCGCTGTCCGAGCAGCGCGCGGCGGGGGCGTCCGTGCGCGCGCTGTGGCCGCTTCGGCGCGTCGACTTCCGCGCCACCGACCCCGAGCAGAGCGTGCGTCCGCCGAGCGCCGAGCACTGGCTGGGCACCGACGTGGAGGGGCGAGACGTCTTCGCGCGCATGCTCTACGGCACCCGGATCTCCCTCACCATCGGCGTGGTGGCCGTCTCGATCTTCGTGGTGATCGGTGTGGTGCTCGGGGCCCTCGCCGGCTACCTGGGCGGGCGGGTGGACCTCTGGGTATCGCGGCTCATCGAGGTGATGATCTGCTTTCCCACGTTCTTCCTGATCCTGACCCTGGCGGCCCTGGTGGAGAACCGCTCCATCTTCCACGTCATGGTGATCATCGGCATCACCAACTGGACCGGCGTCGCCCGGCTGGTGCGGGCCGAGTTCCTGCGCCAGAAGGAGCTCGATTACGTGCAGGCGGCGCGGGCCCTGGGGCTCTCGCGCCTCCGGATCATCTTCCGGCACATCCTTCCCAACGCCATGGCGCCGGTGCTGGTCTCGGCCACCTTCGGCGTGGCGTCGGCGATCCTGGTCGAGTCCGGCCTCTCCTTCCTGGGCATCGGTGATCCCACGGCGCCGAGCTGGGGCGGTCTCCTCAACGTGGGTCGGGTGGAGCAGAAGCCCTGGCTCATCCTGGCGCCCGGCGCGGCGATCTTCTTCGTGGTGAGCGTCTTCAACCTGGTGGGGGAGGGCCTGCGCGACGCCCTGGACCCGACCCTGCGGAGCTGAGGTGACGAGCCCCGCGCCGCTGCTGGAGATCGAGGACCTGCGCACCTGGTTCGTCACGGACGAGGGGGTCGTCAAGGCAGTGGACGGCGTGAGCTACGCCGTGGCCCCGGGCGAGACCGTGGCGGTGGTGGGGGAGTCGGGCTGCGGCAAGTCGGTGACCGCGCTCTCGGTGCTGGGCCTGGTGCCGCCGCCGGGGAGGATCCGCGGCGGCTCGATCCGCTTCGCCGGGGAGGAGCTGGTGGGCGCCTCGGAGCAACGGCTGCGCGCCCTGCGCGGGAACGACGTGGCGATGATCTTCCAGGAGCCCATGACGAGCCTGAATCCGGTCTACACCGTCGGAGACCAGATTCGCGAGGCGTTGAGCCTGCACCAGGGCCTCGGGGCCCAGGCGGCCCGGGCGCGCACCATCGAGCTGCTCGACACCGTCGGCATCCCCTCGCCGGCGCAGCGCGTCGACGAGTATCCCCACCAGATGTCCGGCGGCATGCGGCAGCGGGTGATGATCGCCATGGCCCTGTCCTGCGACCCGCGCCTGCTCATCGCCGACGAGCCGACCACGGCCCTCGACGTCACGATCCAGGCCCAGATCCTCGAGCTGCTGGCGCGTCTGCAGCAGGACCTCGGGATGTCGATCCTGCTGATCACCCACGACCTGGGCGTGGTGGCGGAGATGGCCCGCCGGGTCGTGGTGATGTACGCCGGCAAGGTCGTCGAGGAGGCCGACGTGCTCTCCCTGTTCGACCGCCCGCGACACCCGTACACGGCGGGGCTGCTCCACTCGCTGCCCTCGATGGTGGGCGCGGGCGAGCGCCTGCGGCCGATCGAGGGCATCGTTCCCGACCCGCGCGAGTTCCCGTCGGGCTGCGCCTTCCACCCGCGCTGCGCGGTGGCCCTGGCCCGCTGTCGCCGGGAGGTGCCGCCGCTCGAGCCCCAGCCCGGGGGCACTCCCCGCCGCGCTGCCTGCTGGTACGTGGCCGACCACCCGGACGCGGACCTGCTGCAAGCGTCGGCCCCATGAGCCGCGATGCCCTGCTGCGCGTGGAGGGCCTGGAGAAGCACTTCCCGGTGACCGCGGGGGTGCTCGGGACCGAGGTGGGCCGCGTGCGCGCGGTGGACGGCGTCTCCTTCGAGCTGGCTCGGGGCGAGACCCTGGGCCTCGTGGGCGAGTCCGGCTGCGGCAAGACCACCCTGGGCCGGGCGATCCTGCGCCTCGAGGAGCCCACCGCCGGCCGCGTCACCTTCGAAGGTCGCGACCTGCTCGGCCTCGCCGGGAGCGAGCTGCGCCGGGTGCGGCGCGACCTGCAGATGGTCTTCCAGGATCCGCAGAGCTCCCTCAATCCGCGCATGACCGCCGGCGACATCGTGGGCGAGTCGCTGCGGGTTCACCGGGTGGTCCGGGGCCGCGCCCACGGGGAGCGCGTGGCGGCCGCCTTCGAGCGGGTCGGCCTGCCGGCGTCCTGGGTGCACCGCTACCCCCACGAGTTCTCGGGCGGCCAGCGCCAGCGACTGGGCATCGCCCGGGCCATCGCCCTGGAGCCGAAGCTGATCGTGTGCGACGAGGCGGTCTCGGCCTTGGACGTATCGATCCAGGCCCAGGTCATCAACCTGTTGATCGAGCTGCAGCGGTCCATGGACCTGGCCTACCTCTTCATCGCCCACGACCTCTCGGTGGTCCGCCACGTTTCGGATCGGGTGGCCGTCATGTACCTGGGTCAGATCGTCGAACGCGCGGAGACGGGGCGGCTGTTCGAGAACGCGGTGCACCCCTACACCCGGGCGCTGCTGTCGGCGGTGCCGGTGCCGGATCCGCGTCGGCGTCAGCGTCGCCAGGTGCTGGAGGGCGACGTCCCGAGCCCGCGCAACCCGCCGCCCGCCTGTCGCTTCCACACCCGCTGCCCCGCCGTGATGGACCGCTGTCGGCGCGAGGTCCCGCCGGTCTACGACCTCGGCGAGGGCCACCGCGTGCGTTGCTTCCTGGGCGACGGCACCGCCGGCGCGCGCGACTGGCGAGGCTTCGTCGACGCGCGCGCGGAGCCGGCCCCGGGCCCTCGCGCGGAGCCGGCCCCGGGCCCTCGCGCGGAGCCGGCCCCGGCCGCAGTCGGGTCGCGGGCCTCGTCGGCGCTGCCGTCGCCGGTCGACGGGCGCCCGGCCCGGGGGATCCGCGTCGCCGTGGCGGCCGGGATCGGCCTGGCGCTGCTGCTGGCTCTCCCGGGGCTGCTCGGTCTGCTGGGTCGGGACGCCCGCGCCCGGCAGCAGTACGCGGCCCTGTGGCAGCAGCTCGAGGAGGCCACCGCGCTTCGCGGCGCACCCCCGGCGCGCCTCGAGGATCTGGGCTGGCGGCTCTTCGAGGTGTTCGAGGACGGGCGGGCCGAGGATCCCTGGCACCGGCCCTGGCGCTATCGGGTGCTCGACGCCGAGGCCGGCACCTTCGCCCTCGGCAGCGACGGCCCCGACGGGGTGGCGGGGAGCGGCGACGATGTGGGCGAGCCGCCCGCCGCCGCGCGCGAGCCGCCCGCGGACGCGCGCGAGCCGCCCGCGGACGCGCGCTGACATGGGCCGGGCCCTCGGCGCGGTGGCGGTGCTCTGCGCTCTGGCGCTGCTCGGCGTCCAGCTCACCTTCTCCCGGGCCGCGCGCACGCGGGCCGAGTTCACCTTCATCAACGGGACCGAGCCCCGCAGCCTCGATCCGGGGGTGATGACCGGCCAGCCCGAAGGGCGCATCGCCGAGGCGATCTTCGAGGGCCTGACCCGGCTGGATGCCCGCAGCCTCGAGCCGGTGCCCGGCGTCGCCGAACGCTGGGAGGTCTCCCCGGACGGCCTGGTCTACACCTTCACGCTGCGCCCGGATGCCCGCTGGAGCGACGGTCGCCCGCTGACCGCCCACGACTTCGCCTACGCCTGGCGGCGGCTGCAGGACCCGGCACGGGGGGCCGAGTACGCCTACATCCTGCACATGGTGCGCCTGGCCGAGGCCTTCAACACCCATGGCGGTCACGCCTCGGCCCTGGCGGGACCCGTGCGCGAGGCCTTCGAAGCCCTGGCGGCGGTGAGCCCGGACGGAGTCGGCGCCGACCGCTGGCGGCGCTTCGTCGCCGACCAGCACCTGAACGACGTGCTGAAGGGCACTCCCGACCCGCTGCTCCGGGAGGTGCTGGCGCGGCGCGGCGGGCTGGCCCCGGCCGAGCTCCCCGCGGTCGCCGCCGCCCTGGCCGCCGCCGGCGAGCGGCGCCGCGCCGCCCACGCCGAGGCCGACGCCCGTTTCGGTCGCGACGCGGGCGTCTTCGCCCGGGACGACCGCACCCTCGTCGTCGAGCTCGTGGCCCCCACCCCCTACTTCCTGGAGCTCACGGCGTTCTACCCGTCGTTCCCCGTGCCACGCCACGTGGTGTCCGCGCCCGGCAACGCCGACGACTGGTTCCTGCCCGGGAAGATCGTCTCCAACGGTCCCTTCGAGCTCGCGCTCTGGCGGGTCAACGACCGCATCCGGCTGACCCGGAGCGACGCCTACTGGGGTCGCGACGCGGTCCGCCTGGCCAGCGTCGACGCGCTGCCCGTGGAGAACGCCAACACGGCCCTCAATCTCTACCTCACCGGCGAGGCCGACTGGTTGCCATCCACCTATCCCAAGGATCTGGTGGACGTGCTCCGGGAGCGTCCGGACTTCTACAGCGGCCCGGGAATGATCGTCTACTACTACCGCTTCAACTGTACGCGACCGCCCCTGGACGACCCGCGGGTGCGGGAGGCCCTCAACCTGGCGGTGGACCGCCGCACGATCACCGACGAGGTGCTCCGGCTGGGAGAGGTGCCCGCCTACACCCTGGTGCCGCCGGGCATCCCCGGCTACGCCCCGCCCTCCAGCCGGATCGCCTACGACCCCGAGCGGGCCCGGGTGCTGCTGGCGGAGGCCGGCTTCCCCGGCGGTCGCGGCTTTCCCGAGCTCGGCATCCTCTACAACACGCTCGAGGCGCACAAGAAGATCGCCGAGGTGCTGGCGGACCAGCTGCGCCGGAACCTGGGGGTGCCGGTCCGCGCCTACAACCAGGAGTGGCAGGCCTACCAGGAGAGCACGCTGGCCCTCGACTACGACCTGGCCCGGGCCGGCTGGATCGGGGACTACCTCGATCCCAACACGTTCCTCGACCTCTGGGTCACCAACGGGGGCAACAACCACACGGGCTGGGGCGACCCGGTCTACGACCGGCTGATCCGGGCCGCCGCCGACGTGGGCCGCTTCGCCGAGGCGCCCGACGACCTGCTCGCCCGGCTCCGCGAGCCGGAGCGCGCCCGGGTCGAGCTGGCCGCCCTGGCGGCAGCCCGCGCGCCCGGGGCGCGACTGGCCGCCGGGGCGCGGCTGCGGATGCAGCTGCTGCGGGAGGCGGAGGCGCTGCTGGTGCAGGAGGCGTATCCGATCCTCCCGCTCTACTTCTACGTGGTCAGCGGCCTGGTCGCCGAGCACGTCCGCGGCTTCCACGCCGAGCTGGTGCGACCCGACGGGAGCCGGGCGCCCAACCTGAAGGACCTCCACCCCCTGCGCGAGCTGTCGGTGGTCCGGGACGCGGCCGGATGAGCAGCCGGGCCTGGCGCGCGGTCGGCGGCCTCCTGCTGCGCCGGGTGGCCGTGGCGGTGCCGTCCCTGGTCGCGCTCCTCTTCGTCACCAGCCTGCTGATGTTCGAGGCGCCCGGCAGCCCCTTCGCCCAGGAGAAGGTCGTCTCGCCCCAGGTGGAGGCGGCGCTGCGCGCACAGTACGGCGTGCCCGACAACGGGGCGGCCTTCTTCGCCATCTACGCCCGGCGCCTGGTGCTGGAGGGCAGCCTGGGGCCCGCGCTGAAGGTGCAGGGGCGAAGCGTGGAGGACCTCCTGCTGCCCGCGCTGCCGGTGAGCCTCTCTCTGGGTCTCCTGGCGCTGGTGCTCGCCCTCGGCCTGGGCCTCGCCCTGGGCGTCACGGCGGGGCTGCGGCCCGGCTCGGCCTCCGACGTCGGCAGCATGGCCGTCGCCCTGGTCGGGGTGTCGCTCCCCAACTTCGTGATCGGCGCAGGGCTCCTGGTGGTCTTCGCCCTGGGCGCCGGCTGGCTCCCGGTCGCCGGCTGGGGCGGCTACCGGCACCTGCTGCTTCCCGCGGTCACCCTGGCGCTGCCCTTCGCGGCGGTGATCGCGCGGCTGGCCCGCAGCGGCACCCTCGAGGTGCTCCAACAGGACTTCGTGCGCACGGCGCGGGCCAAGGGACTTCCGGAGCGCACGATCGTGCTCCGCCACGTGCTTCCCGGTGCCCTCGTGCCAGTGGTCTCCTACCTCGGGCCCGCCGCGGCGGGCATCATGACCGGCTCGTTCGTGGTGGAGACGCTCTTCGGTGTTCCTGGGATGGGCCAGTGGTTCGTGAAGGGCGCCGTCAACCGCGACTACGCCGTGGTGCTCGGCACCGCCATGATCTACTTCGGGATGATCACCGCCTTCAACCTGCTCGTGGACGTGGCCTACGCCTGGCTGGATCCCCGGGTGCGGGAGGGCGCGTGAGCGACGTCGGCGGGCGCGTGAGCGACGTCGGCGGGCGCGTGAGCGACGTCGGCGGGCGCGTGAGCGACGCCGGACTCCGCGGCCCCTGGCGCGAGGCCGGTGGGCGGCTGTGGCGCAATCCCGGCGCGATGGCGGGGGCATCGGCGCTGCTGCTCATCGTGGCGGCGTGCTTCGCGGCGCCCGCGCTCCTCGGCCTCGATCCCGAGACCACGTCTCCCCATCTGCGACACCTCCCGCCCTCGGCGGAGCACTGGTTCGGCACCGATGCCCTCGGCCGCGACCTGCTGGCGCGGGTGCTCGTGGGCGGCCGCACCTCGCTGCTGGTGGGTCTCGCCGCCACGGCGGTCTCGGTGCTGATCGGCGTCTTCTACGGCGCCGCGGCGGGCTTCTACGGCGGTCGCCTGGACGAGGTGCTGATGCGGATCGTCGACTTCCTGTACGGCGTCCCGTACATGTTCCTCGTCATCCTGATCATGCTGCTCTTCGACGACACGGCGCGGGGCGATCCGCTGCCGGTGTTCCTGGCCCTGGGACTCGTGGAGTGGCTCACCATGGCGCGCATCGTCCGGGGCGAGGTGCTGGCGCTGCGGGGCCGGGAGTTCGTGCTGGCGGCCCGGCTGCTCGGGGCCGGCGACGCGCGCGTGCTCCTGCGCCACGTGCTCCCGAACACGCTGGGGGTGATCGTGGTCTACGCCACGCTCACGGTGCCGGCGGTCATCATCCTCGAGTCCTTCCTGTCCTTTCTCGGGCTCGGCGTAAAGCTCTCGTGGGGCCAGCTCGTGGCCGAGGGCGTGTCGGTGCTGAACCCGATCCGCTCCTACTGGTGGCGCCTAGTGTTCCCGAGCGCCTTCCTGGGCGCCACCCTGCTGGCGCTGAACTTCCTGGGCGACGGCCTCCGCGATGCCTTCGACCCCCGGGCGCGCGCGTGACGGCGCCGCTGCTCGCGGTGGAAGACCTCTCGGTGCGCTTCGGGGCCGGCTCCGGCGAGGTGCGCGCGGCCGACGGGGTGGACCTGCGGCTCGCGGCCGGCGAGAGCGTGGCGCTGGTGGGCGAGTCGGGCTGCGGGAAGAGCGCCACCGCGCTGGCGATCCTGGGGCTGCTGCCGCGTCACGGTCGGGTGTCGGGCGGGCGGATCGCCTTCCGCGGTCGCGACCTGGCCGCGCTCGCGCCCGCCGAGCGGCGGCGGGTGCGCGGCACGCAGATGGGCATCGTATTCCAGGATCCGATGACCAGCCTGAACCCCTACCTGCGGATCGAGGACCAGCTGGTGGAGGGTGTCCGCGCCCACGGCCTGGCGGGGCGCCGGGACGCCCGCGCGCGCGCGCTCCAGCTCCTGGCTCGCGTCGGCGTGCCCGACGCCTCCGCCCGGCTGCGCGCATTCCCCCACGAGCTCTCCGGTGGCCTGCGCCAGCGGGTCATGATCGCCATGGCGCTGATGGCGGACCCGGACCTGCTGGTGGCCGACGAGCCCACCACCGCCCTCGACGTCACGCTCCAGGCGGAGATCCTGGCCCTGCTGGCGGAGCTCCGCGCGGAGCGCGGCCTCGGGCTCCTGCTCATCACCCACGACTTCGGCGTGGTCGCCGGGACCTGCGACCGGGTGCTCGTGATGTACGCGGGCCGCATCGTGGAGGAGGGGCCCACCGAGGCGCTGTTCGCGGCCCCGGCCCATCCCTACACCGCCGCGCTGCTCGCGGGCCTGCCCCGGGCGGATCGCCCGCCGGCGGCGCGTCTCGCCGGCATCGAGGGCCTGCCGCCGTCCCTCGACCGGGGTCCCTTCGGTGCGTGTCGCTTCGCGCCCCGCTGCGCCCGGGTTCGGGACGCCTGCCGCGAGGGCGAGCCGGAACGGACCTTGCGCCAGGACCGGGCCTGGCGCTGCGTCGCGCCCCTGGAGGCGGCCCCGTGACGGCGCCGCTCCTCGATGCCCGTGCGGCGCCGCTCCTCGACGTGCGCGCCCTGGAGGTCCGTTTCGCCACGGCGCGGGGGCCGCTGCGGGCGGTGGCGGGGGTGGACCTGCAGGTGACCCGGGGCGAGACCCTCGGGATCGTCGGTGAGTCCGGCTGCGGGAAGTCCAGCTTGGCCCGGGCCGTGGTGGGCCTCGTGCGGCCCAGCGCGGGCTCCGTGGTCTTCGACGGGGTCGACGTCACGCACCGGCGCCAGCGCGCCGTCCGCCGGCGACTCCAGATGGTGTTCCAGGACCCCTACGCGAGCCTGAACCCGCGGCTCACCGTGGGGGCCGCCCTCTCCGAGGCGCTGGCCCTGGCGGGGGTTCCGCGGGCGGAGCGGGCCGAGCGGGTCGCGGCGCTGATGGCGGAGGTGGGGCTCGCGCCCGCGTTCCGGCCGCGCTTCCCCCACGCCCTCTCCGGCGGTCAGCGCCAGCGGGTGGGCATCGCGCGGGCGCTGGCGCTCCGGCCCGAGGCGCTGCTCCTGGACGAGCCCGTGTCGGCCCTCGACGTCTCCGTGCAGGCCCAGGTGCTCAACCTGCTGCTCGATCTGCAGGAGCGGCGGCGGCCGGCCATGGTCTTCATCGCCCATCACCTGGGCGTGGTCCGGCACGTCTCGGACCGGATCGCCGTCATGTACCTCGGGCGCGTGGTGGAGGAGGCCCCGGCCGAGGCGCTGTTCGCCGCGCCGCTCCACCCCTACACCCAGGCCCTGCTGGCCGCGGTCCCGATTCCGGATCCCGTGCGGGAGCGCGCCCGCAGCCGGAGCCGGCTGGCCGGCGAGGCGCCCTCGCCGGTCGCGCCGCCCTCGGGCTGTGCCTTCCGCACCCGCTGCCCCCTCGCGCAGCCCGCGTGTGCCGCCGAGACGCCCGAGCTGAGCGCTCGAGCCCCGGGGCATCGGGTCGCCTGCCTCCGGGTCCCCTAGCGGGTCGCACGCCTCCGGCCGGTCCCCGCGGGGCCCCGCGGGGGCCAAGCTTTGTGCTCTCCGTCGTAAGGTCATCGCCCGGGTCGGCCGATTGCCTGCCGGGGAGGTGCCGATGAGTCCGCGGCGCAAGCTCGGAGAGGTCCTGGTCGAAGCCGGCCTGGTGGACGAGTTCCAGCTCCGCTCGGCGCTCTCCGACCAGAAGCGATGGGGACGGCCGCTCGGGATCACCCTGATCAAGCTCGGGTTCGTCGAGGAGGACGAGCTGGTCCGGGTGCTCTCGCGGCAGCTCGACGTGCCCATCGTCGATCTGCACGGCAAGCGCATCGCGCCCGACGCCCTGGGCCTGCTGCCCGCGGACGTCGCCGAGCAGTACCACTGCGTGCCCCTGTTCACCAAGCGGGAAGGCGGCCGCGACACGCTCTACCTGGGCATGGAGGATCCGACGGACCTGCGCGCGCTGGACGACCTGAGCTTCCGCACGGGCATGCAGATCCGGCCGGTGCTGGTGGGCCCGACCCAGCTCGCCGAGGCCTTCGAACGCTACTACCGATCGCTGGAGTACAGCGGGGACGGCGCCGCCGGCGACAGCCTCGCCGAGACCCCCGAGCCCGGGGACACGGCGCCCCTGGTCTTCACGCCCACCATGCCCGGACGCACCGCGCCCGTGGCGGGTCCGGAGCCCGCCCTGCGCGCCGACGAGCGCCTCCCGGCGGCCGTGCAGAGGCCCCCGGCGGAGCTCGGCGACGAGCTGGAGTTCCACCTCGACGACGAACCGGAGCCCGAGCTCGAGCTCGACGAGGAGCTGCCCCCGGCGGTCGCGCGCAAGCCCGACATCCCTCCGGTGTCGCCGCCGCCGCCCGCCCGGACCGCTCCCCGGACCGCTCCGCAGGCCCCGCCAGCGGCCGCCGCGTCCGTCGCCTGCAGCGAGAGCCGCGAGCCCGCCGGCTCGGCCGCGGCCGCGAAGCCGCGCGAGGTCCCCACCCGCACCATCCTGCGCGCGGTGACCCAGCTGCTGGTCGACGAGGGCATCATCGCGCGCGAGGACCTGATGGAGAGGATCCGCGTGTTGTCCGAGTCCGGAGAGTCGAGCTAGGCCCGGCGCGACCGCTCGGGCCCGAGGCCTGCCGGCGCCCTAGATCCGGCGCACCAGCACCCATTGGAAGCAGGTCGACGAGCCGGGCATCGAGCCGCCTTCGCCCATCTCGAGGCGGAGCCGGGGCAGGGTCGACGAGCTCTCGAGGATGCCCTGGAAGGCGCGGATCTTCCGATCCGGGTCGTCCTTGTTGAGGCCGTGGAAGACGACCTCCACCGTCTCGCGTTCGTCGAGGACGTTCAGGACGAGCGTGGCCAGGGTGAAGAGCTTCGCGATCCCTTCGACCGCCTCGACGGCGAAACGCGGGACCCGGACCTGGTTCAGCTCGAACGTGTACTCGACGCGCATGAAGTCGCCGAGAGTGACCCGCGGTGGAGGAGGTGTCAAGCGGCGTCGACGGGCCTCTCCGGGGCCGCCGACGAGGGCGTCCGGCACCCGGCGCCCGACCAGCGGTGACGCCGGGCGAGACTGCGCGCCACCACCTCGGCGAGGGCAGCGCCGCGGCCGACGGCGAAGGGCAGGGCGGCGGCGTAGCGCGTGAAGGCCCGCCGCCGTTCGGCACCCGGGAAGACGTCGGGCAGGGAGGCATTGAGCTGCGCCAGGGCGTGCAGCCGCGCAGCGTCGGTGAGGCGCGCGGGAAAGCGGACCCGGTCGAGATCGATCAGGCGCGGCTCGAGCCCCGTGCCGTCCGAGGCGAGGTAGACGTGGCTCGCCTTGAGGTCGCCGTGGTCGATGGCGCGCCGGTGGAGGGCGAGCACGAGTCGGCCCAGGGCCTCGATCACCCGGGCCGGCCCCGAGGCCTCGGCCCGGTCCGCCGCCGGCGCCGGGCGGAGGTCCTCGAGGACGACCAGCGAGGTGCGGACCCGTCCGAGGCGCCGCTCGTCGAGGAAGAGCAGCGGGGTGGCGGCGCCGACGCCGCGGGCCTGCAGCCCGTGGCCTCCGCGCCAGGCGCGTCGCCCGGCGCTTCCCCGCACGCGGTCCACCAGAGGACGCCAGCCCCGCCCCGGGGTCTCCTTCACGACGACCCGGCGGCCGCCCGCGTCCACCGCGGTGATCCGCGAGCGGCCGTCGTCTTTCAGCACCCGGGCGTCCCCGGCGCCCAGCGCCGCGCGGTGCGCCGCCACGGCGGCCCGCGCCGCGTCGGCGGACAGGTCGCGCAGGCGCAGGCCCCGGAGGTCGTCGATCCGAATCCGGGCGAAGCGCCGCCCGGGCCGCAGGCAGCGGCGCGTCCGGCTGCGGGCGTGCCGGTCGGCGCGCCGCTCGGCCTCGCGGCCGACGCGGCGCAGGGTCTCGCGGTCGGCGGTGTCGCCGAGGGCGGCCCGGCGCACCCGCAGCCGGTCGGGCGCCGAGAGCCAGGGCCAGAGCGAGTAGTCGAGCCAGCCGAGGTCGCGGAGCCGACGCCCCGGTCCGGCGCGGCGGGTCCGCTGCAGGTCGAGCAGCACCGCGCCGGCGCCGTCGAAGAGCACGTTGCCGTGGTGCAGGTCCTGGTGGGCGTAGCCCGCGGCGTGCAGGGCGGCGACGGCCCGTCCCAGGGCCGTCAGCGCCGCGCGCCGCGGGCCGGGCGGATCCCCGGCCACGTCGGCCACGCTCCGGCCCTCGACGAAGCGGACGATCACCAGCTCGTCGCCGTCGGGGAGCCGCGCCCGACCCAGGGGCTCGGGCACCGGGACGCCGGCCGCGTGCAGGGCGTTCAGGGTGCGCCACTCGCGGTCCGCCGCGGCCAGGCCGAGCGCGCGTTTCGCGCGGTCGCGTCGGGGATGCCGGCCGCTCCCGACGCGGAACTGCTTCAGCAGCAGCCGTCCCGTGTCCCCCGCGTCGAGCCGGAGCAGTCGCCGGCGGGGGTTGTCCCGGATCACCCGGACCGTGGTGGGATGGCGAAGGGCGTGCTCGGTGGCCCGCCGGGTCGCCGGCTCGCCCGCCTGCCAGTCCAACACGCTCATGCGGCGAGCCGCGCGTACAGGGCGCGCAGCGCCTCGATGTGTGCGTCCCAGCCCAGGGTCTCGGCGCGGGCCCGACCCGCGCGACCGCGTCGCTCCCGCTCCTCCGGGCGCTCCAGGGCCTCGAGGGCGCGCGCGAAGCCCGCGGCGTCCTCGGGGTCGGACACGACCCACGCGCCCTCGCCCAGGGCGTCGGCGGCGCCATTGGCGGCGCTGGTCACCACGGGCAGGCCGGCCGCCGCCGCCTCCAGGCAGACGTTGGCGAAGGCGTCGTAGCGCGTCGGAAGCAGCAGGGCATCGGCGGCGGCGTAGAGGGCCTCCGTGTCGGTGCGCACCCCCAGGAAGCGCACGCGTGCCCCGAGGCCGAGGCGCTCGGCGCGGCGGCGCCACGGCTCGGGCGCGTCCCGGCCAGCGACCCACAGCTCGGCGTCCGGGGAGGCGCCGGCGGCCAGCGCCGCCAGGGCCGTGTCGAGCCCCTTGCGCGCCCAGCCCGAGCCGACCAGCAGCCAGACGCGCCGACCGCCGACCCCCAGGTCGGTGCGGATCCGCAGGCCCTCGCCGTTGCGGCGACGGGGGTGGAAGCGCGCCAGGTCGACGCCGTTCGGGATCACCACCAGCCGCCCGTCGGGGATGCCGTAGCGGCGCGCCAGCTCCTCCCGGACCATCCCCGAGTTGCACTGGATCACCTGACCGGGGTCCGCGAACACGGTCCGCTCGATGGAGAGGAGGACCGCGTGCCGCGGCGTCAGCCGCCGCAGGCGTCCCGACCACCCGGGATGGCGCCGGTCCAGGTAGTCCGCGTGGCTCCCCCCGCCGGCGCGGTAGACCTGCTGGCGTCGGGTCCGGGAGAAGCTGTGCACCACGTCGCAGTGGAGACCGGCCGCCACCCGCGCTGCCGCGCGGGAGAAGGCCAGCACGCGCAGGGGCTGCCAGAAGCTCGGGGCGGGGGCGCGGTGGAGCCGGAGGTCGGAGGCGCCCGCGAAGCGGCGCGCGACCACGTGGACCTCGTCGCCGGCTCGGGCCAGACCGTGGGCCACCCGCCACGCGACGCCCTCCACGCCTCCGGCGTCCGGCTCGAACCGCTCGATGACGAGCGCGATTCGCAAGGCCAAGGCCCGCCAGGGTATCCCGCGGGAGGGGCACGCCGCCAGCGCGGGGGGGACGCCGCCAGCGCGGGAGGGGGACGCCGCCAGCGCGGGAGGGGCACGCCGCCAGCAGGGGGCCGTTGACGCCCCGGTCGGCCCGTTCGTATACTGCGCGACCCGCTGCGGCGGAACCGCTGCGGACCTTCTTCGAGCCATGGCCCAACCGACGACGATGAGTCTCCAGGACCCGTCCGATCACGCGCGCGCCCGCGTCGACAAGCGCGAGCGGATTCTGGACGCCGCCATCAAGGTGTTCGCCCGGAGCGGCTACCACGGCTCCCGGGTCTCGGACATCGCGCGCGAGGCCGGAATCGCCTACGGCCTGGTCTACCACTACTTCAAGAACAAGGAGGAGATCCTCGGCTCGATCTTCGAGCAGCGCTGGGGGGGATTCCTGGCGGCCCTCGAGGACATCGCCGCGGAGGACCGCTCCTGCGCCGACAAGCTGGTCTCCGTGGCGGCGCTGATCCTGAACGCCTATCGGGTGCGGCCGGACTGGGTGAAGGTGCTGGTGATCGAGATCCAGCGCTCGGCGCGCTTCGCCGAGCCGGGCCAGCTCGCGGCCTTCGGCCAGCTGTTCGGCGTGGTGGCGCGGATCGTGCGGCAGGGTCAGGAGCGGGGCGAGCTGCGGGACGACGTCGATCCCCAGGTGGCGTGCACGGTCTTCATCGGCGGGCTCGAGCTGGCCATCACCAGCCTGGTGCTCCGGATCGTCGAGGTGGACGAGCGGGGCGACGCCGCCCGGGAGCACTACCTGAAGGTGGCCCGCACCGTGGTCGACGTGTTCCTGAACGGCGTGGCGAGGCCCGCGCAATGATCGATGCCAGGGGCCTCTCCAAGCGCTACGGCGAGCTGCTCGCGGTGGACGACGTGACCTTCTCCATCGCCGAGGGCGAGGTGGTGGGCTTCCTGGGCCCCAACGGCGCCGGCAAGACCACCACCATGCGGATGCTGACCGGCTACCTCCCGCCCACCGACGGCACCGCGCTGATCGCCGGCCACGACATCTTCGAGGAGGCCCTGGCCGCCCGGCGCGCCGTCGGGTACCTGCCCGAGACGCCGCCCCTGTACCCGGAGATGGACGTCCAGGGCTACCTGCGCTTCGTGGCCCGGCTGCACGACGTGCCCCGGCCCCGGCGTCGCGAGGCGGTGGACCGGGCGCTCGAGCGCTGCGGCCTGGTGGAGGTCCGGCGGCGGGTGATCGGCGCGCTCTCCAAGGGCTTCAAGCAGCGGGTCGGCATCGCCCAGGCCATCGTCCACACGCCGCCGGTGCTCGTGCTCGACGAGCCCTCGGTGGGCCTCGACCCGATCCAGATCCGCGAGATCCGCAAGCTCATCGCCGACCTCGCCAATCCCTCGGACGGGGAGCCCGCCCACACGGTGATCCTCTCCACCCACATCCTTCCCGAGGTGGAGGCCATCTGCCGCCGGGTGATCCTGATCCACCGGGGCTGCAAGGTGGTGGATGCGCCGCTCACCGAGCTCACCGCCGGCGGCACCCGCCTGGAGGAGGTGTTCGCCCGGGAGACCACCCGCGACCTGGCCGCCGAGCCGGAGGCCGACGCGGCCGCGGCGGGGGAGGGCGCTTGAGGCACGTGGGTACGATCGCCGGCCGGGAGCTGCGGTCGCTCTTCGTCTCGCCGGTCGCCTACGTGGTGCTGGCCCTGTGGGCCCTGCTCGGGGCCTTCTTCTTCCTGTCGAGCCTCGTCCAGTTCCAGCAGATCATGGTGCGTCTGCAGCAGTTCCAGATGTTCGACCGCCTGCGGGAGCTCAACCTCAACGACGAGCTGATCGCCCCCTTCCTCGGAACCATGTGGATCTTCCTGATCATCGCCACGCCGGCCGTGACCATGGGCCTGTTCACCCAGGAGAAGAGCAACCGCACCGAGGAGCTGCTGCTCACGAGTCCGGTCAGCGTCTGGGAGATCGTGCTGGGCAAGTACCTGGCGGCGGCCGTGTTCGTGACCCTGCTGGTGCTCCTGGTGGCCTTCTTCCCGGGGCTCCTGTTCCTGTACGGCGATCCGGAGCCGGGCAAGACGGGCGCCGGGCTCCTGGGCCTGCTACTGGTGGGGCTCTCGTACGCCGCCATCGGCGCCTTCGCGTCGTCGGTCACCGGCAACCAGATCATCGCCTTCTTCCTCACCCTGGTCCTGCTGATGCTGTTCCTGATCCTCTCGGTGGTGGCCGAGCTCGGCTCGAGCCAGGGGATGCTCGCGTCCGGGTCCTGGGCCGCGGACGCCCTGCGCTACCTGGCCACGGCGGACCACTTCCAGAACCTCGTGCAAGGGCTCGTCGATACGTCGGACCTGGTGTACTTCGCCTTCCTGACCGGCACCTTCCTGCTGCTGGCGAAGGCGGCCGTGGAGTCGGTGCGATGGCGCTAGCGGAGGCGCTGCGATGACCGGCTGGACCGCGCTCCTCGGCGCCCTGGGCGGCGTTGCCATCGTGTTCGCGCTGCTCTCCCTGCTGCTGCTGGTCTTCGGGGCGCCCACCGATCCGGGCTGGATCTGGGCCAACCTGGTGGCCGGCGTGGTCCTGCTGGGCGTGGCCCTGCTCTCGAACCTCGACGCCCTCCGGGAGCGCATGAGCTCGGGCGAGGCGCGGCGCGTGGGCAAGTACGGCACCAGCGCCCTGCTCTCGACCCTGCTCTCCATCGCGATCCTGGGCGGCCTCGCCTTCCTCGCGTCCCGCAACAAGGTGCGCTTCGACTGGACCGAGTCGGGCGTCCACTCGCTCTCCGACCAGACCCAGAAGGTGCTGGGCGGTCTCGACCGCGACGTAGAGGTGGTGGCCTTCTACTCGGCCCTCGACATGCCCGGGGTTCGCGCCCTGCTGGACCGCTACGCCTACGAGAGCGACCGCTTCCAGGTGACCTACGCGGACCCGAACTCCCGGCCCGACCTGACCGAGCGCTTCAACCTCACCCGGGAGAAGCTGTCCGGGGGGCTCCTCCACGTGACCCTGGGCGACGAGTCCACCGAGGTCACCGACCTGAGCGAGGAGCGCCTCACCAACGCCCTGGTCAAGCTCACGCGCACGGCCGAGAAATACGTCTACTTCGTCACGGGCCACAACGAGCGCCCCGCCCTGGGCGACGCCGCGAGCGGGGAGGGCGGCTTCGGACGCGCCGCCGAGGCCCTGCGCAACGAGAACTACCTGCTCGAGGAGCTGGTCCTCGGCACCGTGAACGAGGTGCCAGAGCGGGCCGACGTGGTCATCGTCGCCGGTCCGACCCGCAACTTCCTGCCCGCCGAGCACACGGCCCTGACGCGCTACCTCGAGGGCGGGGGTGCCCTGCTCGTGATGGTCGACCCGGCCGCCGAGACCGACCTCTACGAGTCCCTGGCATCCTGGGGGGTCGAGGTGGGCAACAACCTGGTGATCGACCAGGTCCAGGGTCTCTTCGGTCGGCCCGCCACGCCCCTGGCCGGGGCCTACGGCGACCACCCCATCACCCGCGACCTGCGCGAGGTGACCCTCTTCCACGTGGCGCGCAGCGTCGACGCGGTCGCGACGGAGGCCGAGGGCGAGGCGACCCTGATCCCCATCGTCCGCACGGGCGAGGAGTCCTGGGCGGAGATCGACTTCGAGTCGCAGCCGGAGTTCGGCCCGGGCGACACCGCGGGGCCCGTGCCCATCGCGGTGGCCGGGACGCCCCGGCTGGGTGCGGGCGGGGCCAACGGCGAAGCGCCGGGTCCCGACGCCGGCCTCGGCGCCGGCGATGTCGAGCCCCGGCTGGTGGTCTTCGGCGACTCGGACTTCGCCGCCAACGAGCTGCTCGACGCCTACCGCAACCGCGACCTGTTCCTGAACAGCGTCAACTGGCTGCTCGGCGACGTGGAGGCCATTTCGATCCGGCCCAACCTCTCCCGGGCCTCCCGCTTCCAGCTCTCCGCGGAGCAGTTCAACCGGGTGCGGACGCTCTCGCTCTTCGTGCTGCCGGAGGCGATCGCCGTGCTCGGCGCCGTGGCCTGGTGGAGCCGCCGCCGGGCGCCGGGGCGCTAGGTGAACCCGCGCACCACGCTGCTGCTGGCCCTCGTGGCCGCGGCCCTCGGCGCCTTCGTCTACCTCTACGAGATCCGCGGCGGGGAGCAGCGCAAGGAGGCCGAGGAGCAGGCCAAGCGCCTGTTCCCGGGCATCGGGAGCGAGGCGGTGGAGGCCATCGAGCTGCGCACGACCGACGGCGTCGAGGTGCGCCTGGTGCGGGTCGAGGGGGCGTGGCGGCTCGCGAAGCCCCTGGACTTCCCGGCCGACGAGGCCGAGGTCTCGGTGATCGCCTCCAACCTGGCCGAGCTCGCCAGCGAGTCGGTCATCGAGGACGCCCAGGCGCCGGAGATCTACGGCCTGGGGGACGAGGGCCGCCGGGTGCGCTTCGAGGCCGGGGGCGCCGCCCACGTGCTCCGGATCGGGGCCAATACGCCCGTCGGCTACAACACCTACGCCGCCACCGCCGACGCGGACACCATCTACGCCGTCCCCACCTTCAAGGTGACCTCCCTGGAGAAGAGCGTCGAGGACCTCCGCGACAAGCGCGTGCTGCGCTTTCCCCGCGAGCGGATCGACGGCGTCCACGCCAGCTGGCCGAGCGGCGAGGTCCGGCTCGAGAAGCGCGAGGGGACGTGGCAGCTGATGGCCCCGATCGAAGGGCCGGCCGACGAGCGCACGGTGGAGGATCTGCTCTCCGATGTCTCGTTCCTGCGCGCCGAGGCCTTCCTCGACGAGCCGCCCGCCGACGCGGAGGTGGGGCTCGACCGCCCGGCGTTCCGCCTCGAGCTGAAGGCGTCCGGCGCGGGCGAGGCCGAGCCCCAGACGTGGACCCTGGCCATCGGGGATCCCATCGAGGGCAGCGAGCGGGTGGCCCGGGGTGGGGAGGCCAGCCTGTACCGGATCGCCGGGGCGCGCTTCGACGAGCTGCCCCGCAAGGTCGATGCCTACCGCTTCCGCACCCTGGCCCGGTTCGTGGCCTCCGACGCCGCCAGCCTGGAGCTGGTCTTCCATCCCGAGGCCGGCGAGCCGCTCGCGCTGCGGGCGGAGCGCGCCGATGGGAGCTGGAGCTCCGCGCCCGAGCCGATCGACCCCGGGAAGGCGGTACGGCTGGTGGCCGAGCTCTCCCATCTCCGCGGCGAGCAGATCCTGGCCGACGCCATGGGGCCCGACGAGCGAGTCGCGGCGGGTCTCTCACCGCCGCGGGTGTCGATCCGCGTCCTGGGCGTGCCCGTCGACGAGGGCGACGAGCCGCCGGTCCTGGCGGAGGTGCTGCTCGGACGCTTCGACGACGCCGGCATCGTGGCGCGCGCGGCCGACGGCGAGACGGTCTACCGCCTCGACTACGCCCTCGCCGAGCACCTGCCCGTGAGCCTCGAGGCCTTCCGCAACCGCTTCCGCCTGACCGAGACGGACCCGGCCGACGAGGCCGGGGAGGCCGCCGTGCCGGAAGCGGAGGCGCTGCCGCTGGAGCTGCCGGACCTGGAGCCCTGAGCCGGGTCCCTAGTCCGCGCCGAGGACGCCGAGCATGGCCTCGTGGACGTGGCCGTTGCTCGCCACCACCGCCGCGCCGTCGTAGGGGCCGGCCACGCCGCGTCGATCGGTCACCCGGCCGCCGGCCTCCTCGACGAGGAGCGCCCCCGCCGAGACGTCCCAGGGCTTGAGCTGGAACTCCCAGTAGCCGTCCAGGCGCCCGCAGGCCACGGCGCAGAGGTCGAGGGCGGCGCTGCCGTCGCGACGCAGGGCGCGCGCGTTGCGCAGGAAGTCGGCCACGTGGCCCAGGTTCGCCTCCGGGTGGTGCGTGCGGTCGTAGGCGAAGCCGGTGGCGAGCAGGCAGCGCGAGAGCTCGCGCTCCGGCGAGACCCGGATGGCGGCGCCGTTCCGGAACGCCCCCTCGCCGCGCACGGCGTGGTAGAGCTCGTCGAGGAGCGGGTTGTAGACGACGCCCACCTCCGGTCGCCCCGCGCGCTCCACCCCGATGGAGACGCAGAAGCAGGGATAGCCGTGGGCGTAGTTGGTGGTGCCGTCCAGGGGGTCGACGACCCAGCGCCAGCCCGCGCCGCCGGCCTCCACCTGGCTGCCCTCCTCGGCGAGGACCCCGTCGTCGGGACGCGCCGCGCGGATGCCCCGGACCACGGCCTCCTCGCAGGCGCGGTCGACGTCGGTCACCAGGTCGACCGCGGTGCTCTTGGTGTCGATCGCGAGATCCGACTCGTAGCGCGCGCGCTGGATGGCGCCGGCCTCCCGGGCCAGGCGCACGGCCAGCGCGAGCAGGTCCCCGCGCTCGTCGGCCGCCATCACGAGGGCAGCCCGAACAGGGCGCGCGCATTGGCGGCGGTGATCGCCGCCACCTGCGCCTCGGGCACGCCGTGAAGCTCCGCGAGCACCCGCCCCACCCGCACCACCCAGGCCGGCTCGTTGCGCTGGCCCCGATGACCTTCGGGCGCCAGGAGCGGCGCATCGGTCTCGACCAGGAGGCGCTCCAGGGGAAGGGCGCGCGCGACCTCGCGCAGACCCCGGTCGCGCTTGAAGGTGAGGATGCCGGAGAAGGAGACCTCGAGACCGCGGTCGAGGGCGCGGTGGGCGAAGGCCTCGGTGTGGGTGTAGCAGTGCAGGACCCCCCGCAGCCGGCCGCCGCCCTCGCTCTCCCAGAGCGCCAGCAGCTCTTCGTAGGCGTCCTCGCCGCGGTCGCGCACGTGGATCGACACCGGGAGGTCGCGCTCGCGGGCCAGTCCGAGCTGTGCCGCCAGGGCCGTGCGCTGCTCGGCCCGCGGTGAGTTCTCGTAGTAGTAGTCCAGGCCGCACTCGCCCACGGCCACCACGCCCGGCGCGTCGAGCCAGTGGCGCAGGCGGTCGCCCACGGCGTCGTTCCACTGGTCCGCGTCGTGGGGGTGGACGCCGACGGTGGCGAACAGGCCCGCCTCGGGATCGGCCAGGGCCACGGCCGAGGCGGTGGCCTCCACGCCGTAGCCGGCCCCGATCACCACGAGCGTGTCGACCCCGGCGTCGCGCGCGCGGGCGAGCACGTCTTCGCGGTCTTCGTCGAACTCCCCCGCGTTCAGGTGGCAGTGGCTGTCGAGCCAGCCGGCGCTCACGGGGCGCGCACCGCCGCATCGCGGATCGCCAGCAGGGCCCGCTCCGCCACCATCTGGGGGTTGGCGTTGCGCTGGGCGAGGGCCTGGCGACAGCGCGACAGCACCGCGAACGCTTCGAGGGCCGGGTCCACGTCGGTCTCGCCGCCGCGCACCGCGAGCCGGGTACGCTCCTGCAGCCAGGCCGCGCCCAGCGAGAGCAGTGTCTCCACGCCTTCGGCGGCCACGGCGCGGGCGCCGCGGTACTCCTCGGCCCAGTCGAGAACGCCCGGGACGTCGAGGTCGGCCGCGGCGTCGAGGCGCGCGACCAGCGCGCGCACGGGCTCGGCGGCGTCGGGGTCGCGCAGGTCGGGCTCCGCCAGCGGGAACACCACCCGTTGACAGCGGGAGCGCACGGTCGCCAGCAGGCCCGAGGCGCTCGCCGCCACCAGCACGAGGCTGGTCTCGGGCGGCGGCTCCTCGAGCAGGCGCAGGAGGGCGTTCTGCGCCTCCTGGTTCAGCCACTCGGCGTCGGCGACCACGCACGCGCGACGGCCGCCCTCGCCCGAGCGAAGGCGCAGCGCCGCCTGCACGGCGCGGATCTGTCCGATGCGCACGCGGGTGTCGTCGGGACCGCGCTCGACCCAG
The DNA here is from genome assembly GCA_964442285.1 of uncultured Spirochaetales bacterium. Lineage (GTDB taxonomy): Bacteria > Myxococcota_A > UBA9160 > UBA9160 > JAFDET01 > CAYTZH01. The sequence goes on from CAYTZH010000044.1 coordinate 27,631, forward strand.
AGGAGATCGGCGTGGTCGCCCACGTGGCGGTAGAGGGGGCCGCGCTTGCCGGCGCCGTCCAGGGTCACGGCCCGCTCCGGATCGGTGATCTCGGCCGAGCGCCGACAGTCGCGGCAGGCCTCGCAGGGTGGCGCTGCGCCCGTGCAGACCAGCGCCCGCACGAAGCGCGCGGCGGCCTCGCGCGGCGCGTCGCCTGGGCCCGCGATCAGGTAGGCCGAGTGGATGCGACCCGTCTCGAGGCTGCGCTGCAGAAGGTCCGGGAGCGGCACGGCGCCGGAGGGTAGCAGCGTTGCGGCTGCACGGCGCCGGAGGGTAGCAGCGTTGCGGCTGCACGGCGGCGGTGGGGAGCCGCGTTGCCCGACGCCGGGGGTGCGGGATACTCGGGAGGTGATTCCCCTGCGCGACGACGTGCCCACCCGCCGCGCGCCCCGGGTGACGCTGGCCCTGATCGTCGCCAACGTGGTCGTCTTCGTCTACGAGCTCGTCCTCGGCGGCGCCGACCCCGACGGCGCGGTGCTCGACGCCTTCCTCGGCGCCTGGGGCCTGGTCCCCCGCGAGTTCCTGCGCCGCGCCGCCGATCCGGCCAGCGGTGCCTGGCTCACGCCCTTCTCGTCGATGTTCCTGCACGCGGGCGTGCTCCACGTGGGGGGCAACATGCTCTACCTGTGGATCTTCGGGAACAACGTGGAGGATCTCCTCGGCGCCGCGCGGTTCGCGCTCTTCTACACGGCCTGTGGGCTCACCGCGGCGGTCGCCCACGTGGCCAGCGCCCCCGACTCCTTCGTGCCCACGGTGGGGGCCAGCGGCGCGGTTTCGGGCGTGCTCGGGGGCTACCTGCTCTGCTACCCGCGGGCCCGGGTGCTGACCCTCGTCCCCCTCGGCATCGTCTTCACCACGGTGGCCATCCCCGCGGCCTTCTTCCTCGTGGTGTGGTTCGGCCTCCAGGTCGCCTCGGGCCTGACGGCCCCGGCCGACACGCCCGGAGGCGTGGCCTGGTGGGCCCACATCGGAGGTTTCGTTGCCGGGCTGGTGCTGGTGCGACCCATGCGTGTGCGTTCCCCCCTGCGCGCGCGCTCGCGGATGTGACCCCCGTCACCCCACGCGGGCGCAGCTCAAGTCCCGATCCTCCCGGACCGATGGGCTGCTTGCCCCCTCGAAGCGTTCTGCACAGCGGAGGACTGCACCATGGCATTTGGCCCGTTCGGTCGGGGTCGCGGCGACGGCGAGATGACGCCCCCGCCCCCGCCCCCCAGCGATCCCGGGGGCCTCACGGCCTTCATCGACCAGGGTTCGGAGTTCGAGGGCAAGCTCTCGTTCAAGGACACGGTCCGCATCGACGGCCATTTCCGCGGCGAGATCGCCAGCGAGAACACGCTGATCGTGGGCGAGCCCGGGGAGGTCGAGGCGACCATCCGCTCCAAGACCGTGGTCGTCAGCGGCCGCGTGGAGGGGAACATCATCGCCGAGCGCCAGCTGGTGCTCCACAAGACCGCCTGCGTCGTCGGCGACGTGGAGACCGGCTCGCTGGTGGTCGAGGACGGCGCCGTCCTCGAGGGCGCGGTGAAGATGCCGCGGGCCGACCGGGCGAAGCTGAAGGCGGTGCCCAACGAGGGCATGCCGCCGACCAAGCCCGGGGTCGCGAAGCCGGACAAGCCGAACCCGACGTAGCGTCGGACGGGCGGTCGAGCCCGGCTCGACCGCCTAGCGGGAGACGCGGAAGACGGCGTCGCCAGCGCGCACGCGCTGGGCCACCTGCACGCCCACGAGCTGTCCCGTGAGCGCCTCCGGCACCTCCAGGTTGTCGATCTCGAGGCGGTCCACCCGCTGGTAGAAGTCCGTGGTGTGCCCGCGGAAGTGGACCGTGTCGCCCACCTCGAGGCCTCCGGACTCCACGCGCACCACGGCGGCCCCGGAGTCGTCGTAGTAGTGCAGCACGCTCCCCACGCGCTCGGGGACGGCGGCCGCGATCCCCGGCTCGGTGGGCGACGGCGGCGGTGCGCTCGGCGGCCTCGCCGGCGCGCTCGGCGGCCCGGGCGGTGCGCTCGGCGGCCCGGGCGGTGCGCTCGGCGGCCTGGACGGTGCGCTCGGCGGCCTGGACGGTGCGCTCGGCGGCCTCGTCTCGGGGACGACCGGGCGCGCCTCGCTGGCGGCCCGCCCGGATGCCGGCTTGCGCGCCGGGGCCTTGCGGGCCGGGGGCTTCGCCGTGGTCTTCTTGCGGGGGGCCATTGCGGTGGAGCGGGCCGGAGCCCTCCGGCTGGCCTTCTTCGCCGTGGTCTTCTTGCGGCTCGCCTTCTTCGCCGTGGTCTTCTTGCGGCCGATCTTCTTCGCCGCCGTCTTCTTCCGGGCGGCCTTCTTCCGCGCCTTCTTCGCGGTGGTCTTCCTCCGCGCGGCCTTCTTGCGGGTCGCCTTCTTCGCGGTCTTCTTGAGCGAGGCCTTCTTCGCGGTCTTCTTGAGCGAGGAGTTCTTCGCGGTGGTCTTCTTGCGCGCGACCTTCTTCCGGGTCGGCTTCCTCCGGGTGGTCTTCTTCTTGGCAGCGGCCGGCTTGCGACGGGTGCTCTTGCGTGCGGTCTTCTTGCGCGTGGCCATCGATCCCCCTCCTCCATGGTCCCGGCCGGATTCTGTCAGGCGTGGAAATCGTGGTCAACGCGAGAACGCGTCGTGGTCAGACGGCGACCACCGCCGCCACCTCCGGGATCTCCCGCCGCAGGGCGGCTTCGAGCCCGAGCTGGACGGTCGCGGGCTGGGCCGGGCAGGTGGCGCAGGCGCCCTGCATCATCACCCGCACCGTCCCGTCCTCGTCCACGTCCACCAGCTCCACGTTGCCCCCATCGGCCACCAGGGCCGGTCGGAGCCGGTCGAGCACGGCCTCCACCCGCCGGCGGAGGGGTCGCGAGAGCTCGGATCCCATCTCCGACCCTATCGGCGAACATCCCGGCTTCGTTGAGCTTTCGAGTCATCTACCGGCTGGGCTAGGCTCGCCCCATGCGGATCCGGGTGCTGGTGTTCGGCGCGGTGCGCGAGGCCCTGGGGCGGAAGGAGCTGGACCTCGAGCTGTCCGAGGGCGCGGTGGTGGCCGACGTCCGCGAGCGGCTGCGCGCCCGGCACGCGATCTTCGACGAGTACGGCGACCGGCTCCTGGTCTCGCGCAACCGCGCGGTGGCCGATCCGGACGATCGCCTGGCGGAAGGGGACGAGGTGGCGTTCCTGCCGCCGGTCTCGGGCGGCGCGGGAGACGGGCTCGAGGGCGCCCGCGACCGGCCGGAGGGCGACCTGCGGGGCGCCGCCGGCGCCGCGCCGCGCCGCTGCACCCTCTCCGACCGCCCCCTGGACGTCGGCGAGGTCGTCGCGCGGGTCGGCGGCCCGGACTGCGGCGGCATCGTGACCTTCGTTGGCGCTGTCCGGAACCGGGCCCGGGGGCATGCGATCCGCTTTCTCGAGTACGAGGCCTATCCGGCCATGGCCGAAGCGGAAATGGAGCGGATCGCCCAGGAGGCCGGGCAGCGCTGGCCGGGCTGCCGGGTGGCCATGGCCCATCGCCACGGCCACCTCGAGATCGGCGATCTCGCCGTGGTGGTGGTGGCCGCCGCCCCCCACCGCGCCGAGGCGTTCGAGGCCTGCCGCTTCGCCATCGACACCCTGAAGGAGAAGGTTCCCATCTGGAAGAAGGAGGTGGCCACCGACGGGGCGTACTGGGTGGACGACCACGCGTGAGCGCGCCGCCGGGCTCCGAGGGTGGGCTCCACCGCCACCGCCGGGAGGCCGCCCGGGCCGTCGCCACCGCCGTGGTCACCGTGAGCGACACCCGCACCCCCGAGACCGACACGGGCGGGGCCCTGGTGGCGGAGCTGCTGGTGGCCGCCGGCCATGCGGTGAGCCGGCGCAGGATCGTGCCGGACGACGCCGACGCCATCGCGGAGGCCCTGCGGCAGGGCCTGGACGATCCGGGCACCCGCGCCGTGATCTTCACGGGGGGGACGGGCGTCGCGCCCCGCGACGTCACCCCCGACGCCGTGGCCCCCCTGCTCGAGCGCGAGGTGCCGGGCTTCGGCGAGCTCTTCCGGATGCTCTCCTACGCGGAGATCGGGTCCGCCGCGCTGCTCTCCCGGGCCCTGGCGGGGCTCGTGGCCGGACGCGCCGTCTTCGTGCTTCCGGGCTCCCGGGGCGCCGTCCGCCTCGCCATGGAGCGCCTGGTGCTGCCCGAGCTCGGGCACCTGGTCGCCGAGGCGGCCAGGCGGCCGGGCTAGCTCAGGGTCGGCCTCCGGCTTCCGAAGAGTCTCCCGTGCCTCGCACGCTTCCGCTGTCCGCGCTGCTCGTCGCCGCTGCGCTGGTCGCCGCACCGGCCGCGGCTGAGCTCTACGTCTGGGTGGACGAGAACGGCCACACCCACGTCAGCGACGATCCGACCGCGGTGCCCGAGGCCGTCCGCGAGGGGGAGGCCCCGCCCCGGGACGTGCTCTGGAACGACGGTCAGCAGGGGCCGCCGGTGGGCGGCCCGGGCGAGGCGACCGGGGAGGAGGCCCGCATCCGCCGCCAGCTTCGGGGCGCGGTCGACGATCTGCGCCGGGGCGAGACGGCCCGGGCCACCGCCGCCCTGGAGGGCGTCCTCGAGCTCCAGCCCGGCCGGCCCGAGGCCCACTGGTACCTGGCCCTGCTGGACCGCCAGCGGGGTCGCTTCACCAGTGCGGAGGACCACCTCCGCACGTTCCTCGCCCACGCCGGGGACGATCTGGCGGACTGGCGCGCCTCCGCCCAGCGGCGGCTGCGCCAGCTCGAGGACGAGCGCCGGCTGGTGGACGAGCAGGCGGTGCGCGGTCCGCTGCGCCTGATCGGGCTGCGCTCGCCGAACTTCCGCATCCGCTACGACGCCGAGCTCGGCGGCCGCGACGAGTGGGTCCGGCGGGTCACCCGCTACCTGGAGGAGGCCCGCAGCCACGTGGGACGCCGTCTCGGCGTCTGGCCGCAGGAGCCCGTCAGCGTGCTCTTCTACGGCAAGGCGAGCTACGTGCGCGCCTGGCGCCACCGCTTCTCGTTCCGCACCGTCGGGTTCTTCGACGGCCGCATCCACGTGGTCTCCGCGGCGCACCCGGGCGGCGAGCTGCGCTCGCTGCTCCACCACGAGTACACCCACGCGCTCTTCCGCGAGAAGACCGGCAGCGACCGCCCCCTCTGGCTGAACGAGGGGCTGGCGGAGATCTCGGAGCGCCTCTCCCGCGGCCAGCCGCTGCTGGCCCGCGGCGAGCGCTTCGCCCTGCGCGAGCGCATCGGGGCCGGGCGCTGGATCCCGCTGCACCGCCTGGCGGTGGGCTTCGGCGGGCTCGACGACGAGGATGCCCGGGTGGCCTACCTGGCCTCGGTGGCCGCGGTCGCCTGGGTGGAGGCCCACACGGACCGGGACGGTCGCGCCCGGCTGCTGACGCACCTGGCCCGCGGTCAGGGCATCGACGCGGCCCTCACGGCCGTGGTGGGCGTCGACCAGGCGGGTCTCGAGGCCGCGCTGCGCGCGGACATCCTCGCGGAGTTCCCGGAGACGAGTCCCGCCTCGGATCCCTGGCCGGCCAGCAGCGTGGACGAGAAGCGCCCCTAGCCGGCCAGCAGCGCCGACAGGAAGCGGGCGGCCGCCGCCGCCACGCCCGGCGCCTCGCTCTCCCGGGGCCCGGCGACGTTGACGCTGGTGAAGCGGGCCAGCCAGGCGCGGGTCCGCGCGAGCTCCTCGGGATCGGAGGCCGCGGCGTCCAGCGCCACGACGCGCAGCGGTCGTCCCAGGCGGCGGGCCTCGCTCACGGCCAGGGCGGTGCCGCCGGCCGGGTCGCCGGCGGGCACCAGCACCAGCAGCGCCTCGGCGTCCCGGACGTTGCGGCGGGTGCGCTCCTCGGGCTCGCGGCGCTCGGTCTCGCGCAGCGGGTAGCGCGCGTCGATGGGGCCGTCCTCGGCCCGGCGTCCGGCGGGGCACCAGCCCCCGCACTCCAGGCCCAGGGCCAGGGCCACGTCCAGGGCGGCGCGGTCGACACCGGATTGTCCACCGCTCACGATCCGGAGGTCGCGGCCCGGGCTCAGAAGCGGACCTCGAAGTCGTCGAGCCCCTCGATCGGCTCGTCAGCACGCTCCAGGTCGTCCACCCGGGCCCACGGCGGGCCCCGTCGACACCAGGCGACCGCCGCCTCCACGGCCTCGGCCGGCCCCTCGAAGACGGCCTCGACGCTGCCGTCGGGCCGGTTGCGCACCCAGCCCGCCACGCGCAAGGCGCGGGCCTGGCTCCGGGTCGAGGCGCGGAAGGCCACCCCCTGCACCCGGCCTCGGACCACCACCCGGCAGCGCACCTCCGACCCGCCCACGCCGCGATCGTCCTCCCTCGCCCCGGTGGCTCTCGTCCCCCCGCCCCGGATTTTCCTCGCTCGCCTCGCTGCCTACAATGGCTTGCGAGGAGACCCCATGACCCCCCCCGATCTCTCGAGCCTGCTCTCCGACGCCGAGGACCTCCTCCCCGAGGTCTCGAGCCTGCGGCGCGCCCTCCACGCCGCGCCCGAGCTCGGCCTCGAGCTTCCCGCCACCCAGGCCAAGGTGCTCGGTGCCATCGAGGGCCTGGACCTCGAGATCTCCACGGGCGGCAGCACCAGCGCCGTGGTCGCCACCCTGCGCGGGGGACGACCCGGACCGACGGTGCTGCTGCGGGCCGACATGGATGCGCTGCCCATGCCGGAGGACACCGGACTCGACTACGCCTCCCGCCACGAGGGCCGCATGCACGCCTGCGGACACGACGCCCACACCGCCATGCTGGTGGGCGCCGCGCACCTGCTGGCCCGGCGTCGGGAGACCCTGCCCGGATCGGTGGTGCTGCTGTTCCAGCCCGGCGAGGAGGGGTTCGGCGGCGCACGCATCCTGGTGGAGGACGAGGGCCTGCTGGAGCGCGAGCCCCGGCCCGAGGCGGCCTTCGCCATCCATGTGGACCCCACCCTGCGCGCCGGAACGGTCGCCACGCGGCCCGGGCCCCTGCTGGCCTGCACCGACGTCTTCTCCATCGAGCTGACGGGGCGCGGCGGCCACGCCTCGATGCCCCATCACGCAGTCGATCCGATCCCCGTGGCCTGCGAGCTGGTGGGGGCGCTCCAGAGCCTGGTGACCCGGCGGGTGGACGTCTTCGACCCGGCGGTGCTCTCGGTGACGAAGATCGAGTCGGGCTCCACCCACAACGTGATCCCCGAGCGGGCCCAGCTCATCGGCACGACCCGGGCCGTGTCCGAGCCGGTGCGGATGCGCCTGCGCGAGGGGATCGAGCGGATCGCCCGCGGCGTGTGCGCGGCCCACGAGGTCGAGGCAAAGGTCTTCTTCGTGCCCGGCTATCCGGTCACGGTGAACGACGCGGACTTCACGCGCTTCACCCGGGACACGGCGCAGTCGCTGCTGGGCGAGGAGCGGATCCTCGACATGCACGCCCCCATCATGGGCGCCGAGGACTTCTCCTACATCCTCCAGAAGGTGCCCGGGGCGATGGTCTTCCTGGGCGCGCGGGTGGAGGGCGGCCCGGGCCACCCGATCCACTCGAACCGCATGGTGCTCGAGGAGCGCGCCATGGTGTCGGGCATGGCCCTGCATGCCGCCATCGCCCAGCGCTTCCTCGAATCCCGCGGCTAGCCCCGCGGCGCCTATGCGCCGGGTCACAGCGGTGTCGCGCCGTCCGCGCTCTCATCGTGCTGGAGGGCGCAGTCATGGCCTACACCTGGTCGGTTCCGCTCATCGCCCAGCCCACCCCGGATCTGTGCTGGAAGGCGGGCGTGGCGATGATGTACGAGTGGCGTCACCGGAGCCAGAAGAAGCGGGCGCGCGATCGGGACTTCAAGCAGAAGGGCGGATTCCTCGCCACGCTCCGGCGGGGCCTCAGCGACGTGGAGCTGAACATCCTGGCGCGGAGGCTCGGGATGCACACGAGCCAGGGGATGTCGGCCGACGCGCTGCAGAAGCACCTGGGGCGGGGCCCCGTGCTGACCGTGCTGAGCGCGGGCTCCTACCAGGGCCGCCCCAATCGACATGCGGTCGTCGTGGTGAGCCCCCGGCCGAGCGGGCTCCAGGGCATGGACTACGAGGTGGCCGACCCCTGCGCGGCCTCGGCCGGCGCGGCCTGCGTGGCGGGCACGCGCCTCGTGGCGGGTGGTCAGGTGGAGTCGACCGTCGCCAACGGCTTCAGCTGGTTCTGGTCCTGATCCGGAGCCGCTAGCGGCCCTCGAACTTCGGCGGACGCTTCTCCAGGAACGACGCGACCCCCTCGCGGAAGTCGTGGCCGGCCATGAGCGGCAGCAGCTGCAGGTAGACGTGGTGCACGTTGGCCTGGAAGGTCTCCTCCAGGCCGAGGCGCATCATCCGCTTGGTGGCCTGCACCGCCAGGGGCGCGTTGTCGGCGATCTCCCGGGCCAGGGCGAGGGTGCGCTCGAGGCACTCGCCGTCGGGCACCACCTCCGAGACGAGGCCCAGCTCCCGGGCCTCCGGCGCCCGCAGGGTGCGACCGCGGAAGGCGATGTCGCAGGCCTTCTCCCAGCCCACCAGCCGGGGCAGGAGCCAGGTGCCGCCGGACTCGGGCACGATGTTGCGCTTGGTGAAGGCCGCGGCGAGCTTGGCGCTCTCCGCCGCCACCCGGATGTCGCAGCCCAGGGCCAGGTCGAGCCCGTAGCCCGCCGCCGCCCCGTTGAGGGCGCAGAGGGTGGGCTTGTCGGTCTCGTGCAGGACCACCGGCGGTGCGTGGCGCAGGTCGAAGCGCGCCGGACCGAGGCCGCCGCCTCCGCCGATGCCGGTGCCGGCGGCCGCGGCCTTCAGGTCGAGGCCCGCGCAGAAGCCCCGGCCCGCCCCGGTGAGGACGACGACCCGCACGTCCCGCTCGCCGTCCAGCCCCAGCAGGACCTCCGAGAGGGCGTTCAGCATCTTCGCCGTGATGGCGTTGAGTCGCTCGGGACGGTTCAGGGTCACCAGCGCCACGGCGTCCTTCCGCTCGACGAGGACCTCGGCGTCCGCGCTGGGCGCGTCTTCCGATACGGCTTCCGACACGGGGCACCTCCGGGCCGCCATTCATGGCGCGCCTCCGGCCGCAGACGCTAGGGGAGGGGGCGTCGCATTGACAAGCCTGGCCGTGCTCGCCCAGCATCACGGCCATGGGGGACGGAGGGCTCTCGGCCCGGGGAGCGCGCACGTTCTACAACGTCGCGGACGCGCTGGTCCCGCCCGGCCCGGGCCCCGCGGGCGCGCCGGGGGCGGGCGACGTCGATCTCCTGCCCGCGCTGCATCGACGCTGGACCCAGGGGGCGACGCCACGCGGGTCCCAAGGGGCGATGCCCCCGGCCTGCACGGTGGAGCGCTGGCTCGCCCGGATCGAGCGGGCGCCGCGCCTGCGGCTTCGCCCCCGTTTCTCGAAGCTCCCGCGCGAGGAGCGCGTGCGGCTGCTGGCCCGCTGGGAGGACAGCCCCTGGCCGGCGCGCCGGGCGGCGGCCCGGGGGCTGCGGGAGCTCGTGACCGAGCTCTGGGAGACGGCGCGCGCCCCGGATCAATCCTTGGGCGGGGCGTAGTACTCGAAGTCCACCAGGTTGTGCTTCAGGTGCTCGCGCAGGCGCGAGACCACGGCCTTCTCGATCTGGCGCACGCGCTCCCGGGTCAGGCCGAACTCGTCGCCCAGCTCCTGGAGGGTCTTCGGCTCCTCGGACAGGATCCGCTCCCGGACGATGCGCGCCTCGCGCTCGTCCAGGGTCTCCAGGAAGTCGCGGGTCTTCTCCATGAACACCCGACGCAGCTCCGCGTCGCCGACCGACTCGTCGGCCGCCACCGACTCGGCCGGCACGAAGTCGCCCCAGGTGCTTCGGCCGTCGTCGTCGCCGCGCACGGGCGCATCGATGGAGAGGTCGCTCTGGCCGAGTCGGTTCTCCATGTCGATCACGTCGGCCTCGGAGACGTCGAGGCGCTCGGCCAGCAGCTTGGGCTCCACCCGGAACCCCTGTCGCTCGAGGGAACGCTTCTCCTTGTTGAGGCGGAAGAAGAGCTTGCGCTCCGCCCGGGTGGTGCCCATCCGGACCAGTCGGATGTTGTCGATCAGGTACTTCAGGATGTACGCCCGGATCCAGTAGACGGCGTAGGTGGAGAGCTTCACCCCCTGATAGGGGTCGTAGCGCTTGACCGCCTGCATGAGCCCCACGTTCCCCTCCTGGACCAGGTCGAGCACCTGGGTCCAGGCGCGCCGGTACTCCATGGCGATCTTCACCACCAGGCGGAGGTTGGCCAGCACGAGCTGCCGGGCCGCGTCGAGGTCTCCCTCCTCGACGTAGCGGACCGCCAGGGCGTGCTCCTCCTCCCGCGAGATCGGCGCGTGCAGGCGCAGCTGCGCCAGGTACTGGGTGAGGGCGTCGGGGACCTCGAGGCCGCGCTCGACGGGCGCGGGGAGCGCCTCGGGCGACGCGGGGAGCGCCTCGGGCGACGCGGGGACCGGCAGGTGGGCGTCGTCGGAGCGCTTCTCGTTCACGAGTCCCTCCGAAGCGCCGAGCCTAGCAGACGACGAGAGCCCGGGTCGCGCGGCGGCGGCCCGGGCCCTCGGGATGCGGAAGCAGCTGCGCTACTTCTTC
>CAYTZH010000045.1:0-7690 GCA_964442285.1 uncultured Spirochaetales bacterium
CCGTCGCCGCCGGCGCCGCCCCGGAGGCGGCGAGGGCGAGAACGGGGCGGGGTCCGAGCCCGAGCGCGAGCGATCGGGCGAGCCCGCCGAGGCGCGGGGCGACGAGGGCGAGCGGGAGGACGGCGAGGGCCGGGGTCGGCGCCGCGGGCGTCGCCGCGGCTCCCGGCGCCGCCGGGGCGAGGGCGAGCGCGGTGCCGAGGCCGCCGACGAGTCCGAGGACGCCGAGGCGGAGCCCGACGCGGAGCCGGACGACAGCCGCCCCGAGGACGAGGAGCTGGCCGATGGCCTCGTGCGGCTCGCCGACGCGCCGGAGCCCGAGGACGCCGTCGAGCCCGCGGCGGCCTACGACGACGAGGAGGAGGTCGGTGAGACCGTCAGCGAGCAGGAGCGGATGCGCCAGGAGCGGCTGGCCCGCCGCCGCGCGCGGATGGCCAAGGCCGCGCCCGAGCCCGAGCCCGAGTCGAAGCCGGCCCCGCGGCGCCGCGCCGCGCTGCTCATCCACGCCGACCGCAGCTCGCTGCTGGCCGGGATCCTGCTGGCCCGGGACCTGCGCCTCGTCGAAGGGCTCTGGGTCTATCCCCAGGACGAGCTGATGACCTTCTTCCGCAGCGTCGCCACCGACCTCCGGGAGGAGACGCCCATCCACGTGGTCGGCTTCACCGCCTCGCCGGCGCGCGACGCCCTGCAGGCGGCCGCGCTCTACCGCGAGCGGATCCAGTGGTACGACCACCAGGTCTGGCCTCCGGAGGATCTCGAGGGGCTGCGCCAGGCCATCGGCGCCGACGCGGTGCACGTGGAGCCCGGGCTCGACAGCGTGCTGCCGCTGGTGCTCGCCCTGGGCACCCGCCGCAGCCGCTTCTCGGACAAGCTGGTCGAGCTGGCGACCGCCCGCTTCAGCGAGCACGATTTCGGGCGCTGGGGCCGGGTCTGGTGGGCGCGGCTCGAGGAGATGGCGGGCCGGCACGGCGACCGTCGCTCCGACCTGGAGCCCCTGCTCGCCGGCCGCCCGAGCGACCTCTCGCGGGAGGCGTCCAAAGTCCCCACGCCCGACCCGCCGCGCGAGCTGGCCTGGGTGGCGGAGCGGGATCTGCGCATCGCCCACTTCGGGGGCTACTCCCTGGTGGTGGTGCCCACGCCGCCCGAGCTCGACCTCCTGCTCACGGCCCGGATCGCGCGCGAGCGCTTCGAGGCGCCGTTCTCCCTGGCCTGGACGGAGGGGGGCGAGCAGCTGGTGCTGGCGGGCGACGACAGCGCCAGCAAGCGGAGCTACGACCTCCTCGCCATGGCCGACCACCTGGCCAACAAGCACCGCTGGATCGAGGCGCTCCCCGACGCCGACCAGGTGGCCCGGTTCCGGGTGCGCGGCCACGCCGAGCATCCGGAGCGGATCGACGCCGTGGTGGCCGAGATCGCCATGAGTCGCTCGATTCTCGAGGGTTAGCTACGGATTCTGCGAATCTGGTCGAGATCTTCTCGTCCTTCCAGGGCGAGGGGGTCCACGTGGGCTGCCCGACCCTGTTCGTGCGTTTCGGGGGCTGCGACCTGCGCTGCCGCTGGTGCGACTCCCCCCACACCTGGCGCCCAGCGGAGCGCTGTCGCATCGAGGAGGTCGCCGGCCGTGGCCGCTTCCACGAGCGCGAGAACCCGGTGCCCGTGGCGGAGATCGTGGCGGCGCTCGAGGCTCTGGCACTACCGCGCCATCGCTTCGTGAGCCTCACCGGCGGCGAGCCGCTGCTCCAGGTCGAGGCCGTGCGCGCGCTCGCCGAGGCGCTGCGCGGGCGCGGTCCGCGGGTCTTCCTCGAGACCCACGGTGCGGCGGTGGAGGCACTCGAGCGCGTGGCAGGCGTCGTGGACGTGGTCTCCATGGACTGGAAGCTCACGAGCGACGTGCGCCGGGAGTCGGATCCCAAGCGGGGTTCGGTCGCCTCCTTTCACGAAGTACACGAGGCCTTCCTGCGCCGGGCCCGGCAGGCGTGCGAGGTCCTGGTGAAGCTCGTGGTCACGCCCCACAGCGAGGATGCCGAGCTCGAGGAGGCCTGGGCCCGGATCGCGGCGGTCGACGCGGCGGTCCCGGTGATCCTCCAGCCGGTCACCCCGACCGGCGGCGTGCGCGAGCGCCCCGGGCCGGAGCGCCTCCTCGACCTCCAGGCCCGCGCCTCCGAGCGACTGCGGGACGTGCGGATCATCCCCCAGACCCACGCCCAGCTCGGCGTTCGCTAGGGAGCGCCGAGGACCCCGGTCAAGATGCCCCCAGGATCACCTCCGCGGCGGCGGTGAGGTCGGCGGCGCGGGGGACCGAGGCGTCTGCGCTGGCGTCGGCCTCGGCGCCGCGGCCGGTGAGGACCAGCACCGCGCCGCGGCAGCCGGCGGCGCGGGCCACCTCCACGTCGCTGGTGTAGTCGCCCACGACCCAGCTCGCGGCCAGGTCGAGCGCCAGCTCGTCGCGGGCTCGCTCGAGCATCGCCGCGGCCGGCTTGCGGCAGGCACAGCCGGCATCCGGGCGATGGGGGCAGTGGTAGGTGCCGTCGATCCGGATGCCCTGCCGCGCCAGGTCCGCGCACAGGTGAGCGGTGAAGCGCTCGAAGTCGGCGCTCTCGTAGTAGCCGCGGCCGATCCCCGACTGGTTGGTGACGATCACCAGCCGGTAGCCCGACGCCTGCAGGCGCTGCAGGCCCGGGACGACGCCGTCGAGCAGGCGGTAGTCCGAGAGCTTGTGGGTGTAGCCCTGGTCCTCGACGAGCGTGCCGTCCCGGTCGAGGAAGACGCAGGGGCGTTTGTCCGCGCGGCTCACGCGCGCAGGCTATCACGCAGGGCGCGCAGCGCCTCGGCGCCGCCGCGGTCGGCGCGGCCGCCGAAGCGGTGGGCCAGGTAGAGCTCGGTGAGGCGGCGGAAGGGCGCCGCGGCAGCGGGGGCCTCCATCGCCACCTGCCGGGCGAAGGCGCGCGGCGGCACCGACGCGGCCCGCACCACGCCGCGGCGGGCGAGCAGGCGCAGCGCCCGGGTGTAGAAGACCGGGGGGCCGGCGGCGCGGACCCGACGTCGACCGCGCAGGCGGGCGGCGAGCACCGCCGCCGCCAGCAGCCCGGCTGCGGCCGCGATGGCGCGCGGATCCACGAAGCGCGCCGGACGGCGCTCCGGGGCGGCGGCGGGCTCGGGCGCAGCACCGCTCTGCCAGTCGCGCCAGGCCAGCCAGGCGCGCCGCAGGGCCCGCGCCTGATCCGAGCGGTCGTACTCGACCACCTGCTGGAACCACCACAGCTCCACGGCGCTGGCCAGCTCGAAGGCCCGGTCCCGCCAGCCCAGGGCCAGGGCGCCCGCGGTGCGCAGGTCGGCGGGGGTGGGGTCGTAGCGCACCCATCCCGCCTCCTCGAAGTACACCTCCACCCAGGAGTGGGCGTCGGAGCGGGCCAGGGCGTCGAAGCCGCCGAAGCGGTTGGTGCGCCCGCCGGCGAAGCCGTTCACGACCCGCATGGGCATGCCGAGGGAGCGGCCCAGCACCACCATGGCGGTGGCGAAGTACTCGCAGTGGCCCGCCAGCCCGCCCTCGAGGAAGACCTCCACGGGCGAGCGCGGATCCTCCGGGTCCAGGCTCGGCGGCGTGTCCGTGTAGCGCCCGTGCGCGATGAGGTACTGCTCGAGCGCGAAGGCCCGCTCGGCGTCGCTGCGGGCGGACTCCGTGACGCGCTCCGCAAGCGCCGCGACCGCCGGGGAGAGGTCCGGAAGCTGGACGAAGCGCTGCCGGTCGCCGCGCGGCGCCACGGTGCGGTCGCTCGCCAGGGCGTCGGCGTCGGGACGGCGCCGGCGGCTGGCCACGGTGTAGCCCACGCGCTCGTCCGCCTGGGACGGCACGTAGAGGCCGCCGTTCACGTCCTGCTCCACCCGGTGGAGGACGCCCTGCAGACGGCGCGGCCGGCCGTGGGCGAACAGGACCCCCGATGCCACGGGCTCGCGCACGATGCGCTGGACCAGGTCCGGCGGCGGGCCGCCTCCGCGGCCGACGCCCAGGCCCCACTCGGCGCGTCCCGGGACCGGCACGCGCTGGTCGGGGGTCACCGACCAGCGTCGGCCGTCGAAGGTGTCGAACGCGAGCCCGCGCCAGTAGCGCTCGTCGGGCCCCGGCGGATCGCCCTCCAGGGTCTCCACCCGCAGCACGACCGTCGGGTCCTGGCGGATGCGCCCCAGGTCCCCGAGCTCCACCTGGTCGGAGAAGCCGGCGGTGGCCAGGGTGGATCCGAAGCCCGCGCCCGGGAGCATGGCGGCCTGCATCCGCGGCAGCACCACGAACAGCGCCAGGGCCAGCAGCACGGAGAGGACCGACGCCACCAGCGTGGTGCGCAGCAGGCCCGGGGTGGTCACCTGGGAGGCGGCCAGGGGATCGCGCGCCTCGATGGCCTCGGCGCGCAGGGTGTGTACCAGCAGCGTCCACACCGTGGAGAGCAGGAAGCTGATCAGCAGCACGGGGAACCAGACGCTGTCGGTCAGGTTGGCGGCCAGGATCACCTGGAAGAGCGCCAGGGCCACCAGCAGGAACTCGCTGCGCCGGGGCCGGGCATCGAGGATCTGGAGGGCCTGGGTGAGCGTGGCGAAGTGGGCCAGGGCGACGATCGCCACGGTTCCCCGCAGCCACAGCAGGCTCGCGATCGCCACCGACAGCGCGAGGCCGGCATTGAGGACGAGCGGGCTCTGCTGCCAGGGGGCGGGCCGCTCGCGCAGCAGCCAGGCCGCGCCCAGGGCCGCCGCCTGGACTGCCAGGGCCCAGGGCTGCATCTGTCCGGTGATGTCGAGGGTGACGCAGGCGGTCGCCACCATGATGAGGGCGCCCAGCGGTCGCGGCCCGTCGACGCCCTCGCGGAACTCGTGGCGGCTCACGTCGCGGTCTCGTCGGGCTGCGCCTGGACCTCCGCCAGGAAGGCCAGGAGGCGCGCCCGGTGCTCCGGCCCGTGGCCGGCGACCAGCACCTGCGCCTCGGTGCGCAGCGCCACCTGGAGCCCCTGGTCGAGGAAGGCCACCACCTCGGAGGCGGCCCGGCGCACGGCCCGCTCGAAGGCGGGCCCGGGGGCCGTGCGGATCCGCAGGCTCACCACGACGCGCCCGTCCTCGTCGGTCTCCGGCTCGCGCACCACGAGCTCGCTTCGGCGCAGCGAGGCGCGCCAGTGCACCCGCCGCCAGGAGTCGCCGTGGACGAACTCGCGGAGGCTGGCCACGTCGCTGCCGGAGCCTCCGCGGGGGCGCGAGCGCTCGCCCTCGCGGCGGCCGGCGGCCTCGGGGCCGCTGCGCTCGATCGGGTCGACGGCGGGATAGGCGAGGAGCTCGGCGGGCAGGTCGAGCCAGAGGGCCTTGGAGAACAGCCCGAAGGGAAAGCGGGTGGAGACGCGGCATCCCGCCAGCGCGAAGCGACCGCGCTCGGTGGCCTCGAAGGGGTAGGTCCGCGTCTCGGTGCCGCCCGGCGCCACCCGCAGCGCGAAGGCGCGGCCCACGGGCGCCCGCGCCGCGCCGGCGGCCACGTCTTCCACCACCAGGGCGAAGGAGGCGACCCGGCGCTGCGCGTTGCGCACCTCGAGGGCGATGGGCGCCGGGCTCTCGGCGAAGATCTCCCGCGGCAGCCGCCGCCGCACCTGGACCCCGCGCAGGGCGGACTCGGAGAGCACGCCCGAGAGCACCAGGAAGGAGAGCATGAAGGCCAGCACCAGGTACATCAGGTTGTTGCCCGTGTTCAGGGCCGCGAAGCCGACGCCGAAGGTCAGCGCGAAGAAGATCCAGCCGGCCCGCGTGGGACGCAGGGTGCGCGGCGGGCGCAGGGAGCGCCGCACGCGGGAGCGAAGGCGTCCCCAGCCGCGCGCGGGCGGCGCGGTCCGGACGGTCTTCCGGAGCTGGCGGGGGCTGCGGCGACGCCGGCGCTGCGCCCGGTCTAGAGGGGCACCGGCACCCGCTCGAGCAGGTCGCGAAGAATCCACTCGGCCTCCTCCGAGCCGTGCTGCGCGGCGCCCCGGCCGCCCACCACGACCCGGTGGGCCAGCACGTCCACGGCGAGGTCGCGCACGTCGTCGGGAATGCAGTAGTCGCGGCCCTCCACCAGGGCGCGGGCCTGGGCGGCGCGGCGCAGGGCCACGGCGCCGCGGGTGGAGACGCCGACCGCGAGGGCCTCGGCCTCGCGGGTCTCCCGCACCAGCGCCAGCAGGTAGTTGGCCAGGGCGTCGTCGAACTTGATGGCGTCGCACGCCGCGCGCAGGGTGCGGACGTCCTCGAGGCCGAGCACCGGCTCGAGCTGCCCCAGCGCCGTCGCCGCGGGATCGTCCCGCAGCACCGACAGCTCGTCCTCCGGCTCCGGGTAGCCCACGTGGAGCCGCATCAGGAAGCGGTCGAGCTGCGACTCGGGCAGCGGGTTGGTGCCGTAGTGCTCCAGCGGGTTCTGGGTGGCGACCACGAAGAACGGCTGGGGGAGGGGATGGCTCACGCCGTCCACGGTGACCGAGCCCTCGCTCATGGCCTCGAGCAGCGCGGACTGGGTCTTGGGCGTGGTCCGGTTGATCTCGTCGGCGAGCACCACGTGGGCGAAGAGCGGTCCGGGCTGGAAGGTGAAGGCTCCGGTGGGATGGCCCTCGCGCAGGTCCGGGAGCGAGACGCCGACGATGTCGCTCGGCAGCAGGTCGCTCGTGAACTGGATGCGCCGGAAGCGGGCGTCGATGGAGCGGGCCAGGGCATGGGCCAGGGTCGTCTTTCCGACGCCGGGCACGTCCTCGAGCAGCAGGTGCCCGCCGGCCACCAGGGTCTCGACGGCGCGCCGGACCACCTCCGGCTTTCCGCGGAGGGCGCGCTCGACGTTCTCGCGCAGGCGGTCCGCCAGGGCGCCTGCGCGGGAGGCGCGATCGGCCAGCGTGGACGCAGCAGCCGCATCGGGGGAGGAGTTCGATCGCGTCACGGCAACCCTCTTCGGCCGGCCCGGGGACGATCCTGAGGGTGCGCCGCCCCGGCAACCCGGATCGCCTCATCCGTCCGCACCTCTTGATGGACAAGGCGATGGCCCCAGAGGTTTCCCGGAAAACTCCCAGGTCGCCCGTCGATGATGCCCAGGAGGGTCTCCGACCGGTTGTGGGCTGCGCGGGCGAGGAGTACTCCCCATTTCCAGGATGCGAGCCGCCCCCGACCCGGTGCGCGGCCGCCCGGAGGGAGCCCGTTGAGTCGACGCAGTCCCGGTGTCCGCCTGGCCGTCGCACCTGCTGGAGATGCGGATCAGCCCTCGAGCTGGGCTCGGGTGCACCAGCATCTGCCGCGCCTGGAGCGGGAGGGGTTCCAGATCGAGCTCCTGCCGCCGCCCGGCGACGACGCCTGGGCCTGGTTCGAACGCCTGCTCGGCGCGGCGAACCGGGCCGACGTGGTCTGGCTCCAGAACGTGCTCCTGCCGCCGCGGCTCGTCCGCCTGCTGCGCCGCGCCTCCCCGGGGCTGGTGTTCGACCTGGACGAGCCCCTCGACGCGGCCTGTCCCGACGAGGACGGGGCGGAGCTGGTGGAGCGCATCGAGCGGCTCAGCCAGACGGCCGCCGCCGCCGCCGCGGTGATCGTGGACCATCCGGTGCTCGCCGATCGCCTGGCCGGGCTCGGCAGCGACCGGGTGCGGGTCGTGCCCACGGGCATTCCGGCGGCGCCCGCGGCAAGTCCCGGGGCGCCCGCGGCAAGTCCCGGGGCGCCCGCG
>CAYTZH010000045.1:7790-33538 GCA_964442285.1 uncultured Spirochaetales bacterium
GGCGGCGCCCGCGGCAAGTCCCGGGGCGCCCGCGGCAAGTCCCGGGGCGCCCGCGCCACGTCCCCGCGAGCGCGCGCCGCTGGTCGTCGGCTGGCCCGGCGTGCTGGGGCTGCCCATCGAAGGGCTCGGTCCCCTCCTCGATGCGGTCTCGAAGCCGCCCCTGGAAGGGCAGCTCACGCTCCGGCTCCTGATCGACGCCGAGCGCGCGCCGCTGCTGCGCGAACGGACGGCGTCGCGGGCCAACGTGGAGGTGGTCGTGCCGGGCCGGGGCGGCGTCGGCGACGTCTCGCGCGCCATCGACGGTCTGGATCTCGTGTGTCTGCCCCTGCCCGCCGACGCCTGGGGGCGGGGGCTCTCGACGCTGCCCGTGGTGCTCGCGCTCTCCCGCGGCGTGCCCGTGGCGCTCTCGGCGGGGGCTGCCTGTGCCATCGCAGCCGGGGTGGAGGTGCTGCAGGTGGACGGCGACGAGGGCTGGAGCGAAGCCCTCGCCACGGCCAGCGAGGATCGCGGCTGGCTGCGCGACCTGAGCGCGCGCGGTCGCGACGCGGTCCTGCGTCGCCACAACGCGGAGGAGGCGTACGCCGGACTGCTCGCCGTGCTCCTGCGGGCGGCGCGCCGCGCCGACGGGCGTCGTTTCTTCGCGGTGTAGCCACGCGGGGGGGCGTCGCTTCTTCGACGCGTCGCTGCAGGCGGGGCCTTGGGGGAGGCCGGGTCGCTAGGGCGGGGGCGGGTGGGGAGCCGCCCCAGCGCCCGAGCGGCCACCGCTTGCGGCGTGATCGCGGGTGGGTGGCAGACCCGCTGAGTCGGATGCTACGCGCGGCCCGTGACGGCGCGCTTCGATTCCGGTGACGTCCCGGCCACAGCTTCGAGAGACGCCCCGCCCGGGCTCCGGCTAGCCTCGCGGGGATGTCGACCTCGCCCTTTCTCCGTCTGCGGGTGGAGACGCCCGACGCCGAGACCGCGGGCCGCGTGGTGGCAGAGGCCCACGAGGCGGGTGCCGCGGGCGTCGAAGAGCTGGACGCCGGGTCCGCGCTCGGACCGGCGCTCGACCTCTACGTGCCCGCCGCGCGGGCGGAGGCCCTCCGCGAGGCCGTGGGGCGGATCCCCGGGGTCGCCTGCGAGACCTTCGAGCCGGTGGCGGCGACGGACTGGAGCCGGGCCTGGCGCGAGGGCCTGGAGCCGGTGGTGATCTCTCCGCGGCTCGCCGTATGCCCCTCGTTCGTGCCCTACGCTCCGCCCGCGGGACAGCGCGTGCTCCGCGTCGATCCGGTCCAGGCCTTCGGCACGGGGCACCACGGCTCGACCTTCCTGGCCCTCTCGCTCCTCGACGCCCTGGCGGACCGCCTGGGCCCGCGCACGCGGGTCCTCGACGTGGGCACGGGCACGGGCGTGCTGGCGCTCGCCGCCACGGCCCTCGGCGCCGGGAGCGCCGTGGCCCTCGACGTCGACCCGCTGGCGGCCGGCGTGGCCGGCGAGAACGTCGCCGGCCACGGTGAGGCCGGGCGCGTGCGCGTCTTCGCCGGCACCCTGGACGCCCTGGGGCCGGTGCGCTTCGAGGTGCTGGTGGCGAACCTGCTGCGGCGCGAGCTCCTCCCGCTGCGGCTCGCCCTGGCCTCGCACGTCGTGGCCGGGGGACACGCCGTCTTCTCGGGCCTGCTGGTGGAGGAGCGCGACGCCGCGGTCGCGGCCCTCGGCGGGGTGGGCTTTCAGGTGGAGGACGAGCGGCGGCTCACGGACGCGCGCAAGGACGCCTGGCTCGGCCTGCTCACGCGTCGGCGCTGAGGCGGCGTCTCCAGTCGTCGAGCAGCGCGGCGAGGGCCGTGTCGAGATCGCTGCGGGGTGACCAGCCCGTGGCCTTCGTCAGCCGCTCGGCGCTGCCCACCGAGACGTCCGTGGGCCGGACCCGCGCCGGGTCGACCCGGATCTCCGGGCGGGCCCGGCTGGCCGACAGCAGGCGGTCGAGCAGGGTGCGCACGGAGCAGCCGCGTCCGCTGCACACGTTGTAGGCGTCGGCCGGGACCGACGGATCGAGCAGCGCGAGATAGGCTTCCACGACGTCGTCGACGGGCAGGAAGTCCCGCACGGAGTCGAGGTTGCCGACGTGGAGCTGCGGCGGGCGCCGGCCCGCCTCCAGCTCGGCCAGCTGCCGGGCGAAGCTCGAGGCGACGAAGACGTCGCGCTGCCCCGGCCCCGTATGGTTGAAGGGGCGGGCCCGCACCACGTCGAGGCCTCGCGTCGCCCAGGCCTCGCCGAGCAGGTCGGCTGCGGCTTTGGCCCAGGCGTAGGGCGAGGACGGTCGCAGGGGCGCGGCCTCGGTCCAGGGCGTGGCGCCGGGCGGGGCGGAGCCGTAGATCTCGCCCGAGCCCACCAGCAGCACCCGGGCGCCCGGCGCGTGCCGAGCGACCGCGCGAAGCAGCCCGACCGCGCCCGCGTAGGTGACGCGATAGGCGCCGGCCGCGTCCTCCCGGGAGGCGGCGACCGAGCTTCGGGCGGCCAGGTGCACGACCACGTCGGGCACGAGCTCCGCCACGGCCCGCGCCAGCGCTTCGGGATCCGTCACGTCGAGGTCGCGGTCGCGGGCGCTCACCCGGGCCCCCGCCGCCTCGAGCCGGGGGACCAGCCGGGTGCCGACGAAGCCGGTGGCGCCCGTCACGAGAACGTGTCGGCCCTGCAGTCCCGCGGCTCGGACCTCCAGGGCTAGTCCTCCTCGCGCGCCTTGGCCTCGGGCGGCAGCGACTGGGGCAGGATCTCGTGGGGACTCGCCTCGTCGGGCGGTGCGGGATCGCTGACCAGCTGATTCAGGCGATCGATGAGCAGGCGCAGGCGCCCGAGGTCGCGGCGGTTGAAGGGGAGGACCACCCGCGGCAGCTCCGGCACCTCGTCGCCCTCCTCGGGCAGTGCGGACGTCACCTCGATCTCGCCCTCGGCGAGCAGGTCCTTGAAGTCGGCGTTCAGCCGGGCGAGCTCGTCCGCGGACGGTGCCCGGTGCACCCGCAGGGCCAGCCGGCTTCCCACGTAGCGGCTCGACTGGTAGTTGCGGTAGAAGCCGAGGATCTCGGTCACGGCCTCGTCCACGGAGTCGGTGACCCGGAACAGCGCCATGTCCTCCTCGGAGATCAGGCCCTTGCCGAGCAGATGGTCCTCCACGTAGGCGCGCCACTCGCGCCAGTAGGTGCCGCCCGGCGCATCGAGGAACACCACGGGCACCATCTCGCTCTTGCCGGTCTGGATGAGGGTGAGTGCCTCGAAGCCCTCGTCGTGGGTGCCGAAGCCGCCGGGGAGCAGCGTGATGGCGTGGGACTCCTTCACGAACATGACCTTGCGCGTGAAGAAGTAGCGGAAGTTGATGAGCTTCGGGTCGCCGGCGATGACGTGGTTGGCCTGCTGCTCGAACGGGAGCCGGATGTTCACGCCGAACGAGGCCTCGCGGCCCGCGCCCTGCTGGGCGGCCGTCATCACGCCCGGGCCCGCGCCGGTGATCGTCATCCAGCCCACCTCGGCCATCCGCTCGGCGAAGCTCCGCGCCTGGTGCCACTCCGGATGCGCCTCCGGGGTCCGGGCGCTCCCGAAGACCGACACCTTGCGCAGCTGGGCCCAGGGGCCGAAGACGCGGAAGGCGTGACGGAGCTCCTTGAGGGCGTTGTTGAGCAGCTTGAGATCGCCCCGGGGCGTGCCGTCGCGGACGAGCCGCAGGCCCGACGCCAGGATCTGGCGCACGGCGTCCGGGTCTTCGGAGGCGCCGTAGCGCTCCTGGGCGAGCTCGATGAGCTCGTCGATCCGGCGGTCGAGCTCCGGGTCGCCGAGTCGGTAGCGTTGGGGTTCTCGCGCCATGGCCTCATGAGGGTACGGAGAGGTCGGGCCCCATGCCCGACCGGTGGGCGAAGGCCTCACCCGGTGGGCGGACGCCTCACCCGGTGGCTCATCGGAAGAGTGCGGCCAGGTCTGGAACCGAAAGCCCACCCTGAGGGGAAAACGCATCGGCCCAGGTCAGACTGGACGTCCCCGGGTCGGACACGGCACCCTGTTGGCGCCGCCGCCGAGCGGTCGCCGACCCGCTCTCGACTCACTCAGGAGCCCGCCCCATGGTCCGACGCATCGCCCTCGTCCTGTTCCTGCTGGCCCCGCTGGGGTTGTCCCCGGTCCTGCTGGCCTGCAGCCCCGGTCGTTCGCCAAAGGAGATCGAGCGTCCCCGGCTGCTGGAGAGTCTGGGGGACCTGACCCACCCGGTGAGCACCTGGAACCCGGAGGCCCAGCGCTACTTCGACCAGGGCCTGATCCTGACCTTCGGCTTCAACCACGAGGCCGCCGTGCGCTCGTTCGCCGAGGCCGCGCGGCTCGACCCGGCCTGCGCGATGTGTTTCTGGGGGATCGCCCTGGCCCTCGGTCCCAACATCAACGCGCCCATGGGGCCCGAGGCCGGGCGACGGGCCTACGCCGCCCTCCAGCAGGCCCAGGCCCTGGCGGCGGAGGCCAGCCCGCGCGAGCAGGCCTACATCGCCGCCCTCGCGCCGCGCTACGCCGCCGAGCCGCCGAGCGATCGCGCCGCGCTCGATCGCGCCTACGCCGAGGCCATGGCCGAGCTCCACGGGGCCGATCCGACGGACGTCGACGCCGCGACGCTCTACGCCGAGGCCCTGATGGACCTCTCGCCCTGGGACTACTGGACCGAGGACGCCGAGCCCCGCGAGCACACCGAGGAGGTACTGCGCCTCCTGGAGGCGGTCCTCGAGCAGGATCCGAACCACGTCGGCGCCAACCACTACTACATCCATGCCGTGGAGAAGCACTTCCCCGAGCGGGCCGAGGCGGCGGCCGACCGGCTCGGCAGGCTCGCGCCCGACGTGGGCCACCTGGTCCACATGCCCTCGCACATCTACTGGCGCCTCGGTCGCTACGAGGACGCGACCGAGGTCAACATCCGGGCCTCCGCCGCCGACGAGGCCTTCTTCTCCTGGTGTCGGGGAGGCGCGTTCTACTCGGCGGTCTACTACCCGCACAACCTCCACTTCCTGTGGGCGGCGGCCGCCGCCGAGGGCCGCAGCAACCTGGCGCTCACCACGGCGCGGCGCCTGGCCGGGGCCAGCGCAGACCGGGTAGGGACGTTCCCGTTCGTGCAGGAGTTCCTCTCGATTCCCATGCTGAGCCTGGCGCGCTTCGGCCAGTGGGACGCGCTGCTGGCGGAGCCGAGCCCCCCCGCCGACCAGATCTACCTGAAGGGCATCTGGCACTACACGCGCGGGCTCGCCTTCGCGCGCACCGGCGATCTCGAGGCGGCCGCGCGCGAGCAGGCCGCGCTCGATTCCCTGGCGGCGGCTCCGGCCGCGCGGCAGCTGGTCCTGGCGGGGGGCACCGCCTCGGCGTCGACCCTGCTGTCGATCGGTGCGGAGCACCTGGAGGGCGAGCTCGCCGCGGCCCACGGTCGTACCCGGGAGGCCGTGGATGCCCTGGAGCGCGCCGTCGCCATCCAGGACGGCCTGGCCTACATGGAGCCGCCGCCGTGGTACTTCCCCACGCGCCAGGCGCTGGGCGCCGTGCTGCTCGACGCCGGCCGCGCGGCGGACGCCGAATCCGTCTACCGCAAGGATCTGGAGCAGTATCCGCGCAACGGCTGGTCGCTCTTCGGGCTGGCCCAGAGCCTCCGCGCCCAGGGCCGGGAGGCCCAGCTGGCGTGGGCCCGGCAGGGCTTCGAGGAGGCCTGGGCGCGCGCCGACGTGAAGCTCTCGGCGTCGCGCTTCTGAGACGGCGCCCGCGAGGGCCGGCTGGAGCGCCGGCGCCGGCCCGTGCTACAAGGGCCAGGGGGGTGCAGCCATGATCATCATCGGCGTCTCGGGGCCCTATGCGGCGGGCAAGGGCGAGGTGGTGGGCTTCCTCGTCGGGCGCGGCTTCCAGCCGCTCTCCCTCTCGGACGTGATCCGCGACGAGCTCGCCGCCCAGGGCCTGAGCGAGACCCGGGAGCGGATGATCGAGGCCGGCACGCGCCTGCGCCGCGAGGGCGGGGAGGGCGTCCTGGCCGAGCGGCTGGTGCGGAAGTTCGAGCGCGCCCACA
The DNA here is from genome assembly GCA_964442285.1 of uncultured Spirochaetales bacterium. GTDB lineage: Bacteria > Myxococcota_A > UBA9160 > UBA9160 > JAFDET01 > CAYTZH01. The sequence goes on from CAYTZH010000045.1 coordinate 13,837, forward strand.
ACTACGTGATCGACTCCATCCGCCATCCCGCCGAGGTGGAGGCCCTGCGCCGCGCGGACCCGGGGTTCCGGCTGATCTGGGTGGACGCGCCCCTGGAGATCCGCTTCGAGCGGCTGCGCTCCCGCGGGCGGCCGGGCGACCCGGAGACCCTCGAAGCGCTGCGCGCCATGGAGGCCCGCGAGGCCGGGGGCGCCGACCCGGCGGGCCAGCAGTTGGATGCCATCCGCGCCGGGGCCGACTTCACGGTGTCGAACGCGGGCGACCTGGGGAAGCTCCACGAGGAGCTCCAGCGGGTGCTGCAGCGCTCGCTCTACTTCGAGCGGCCGACGTGGGACCTCTACTTCATGGACATCGCCCGGGTGGTGGCCAACCGCAGCAACTGTGTGAAGCGGAAGGTGGGGGCGGTGATCGTGCGGGAGCGCCGGATCATCTCGACCGGCTACAACGGCACGCCCCGGGGCGTGCGCAACTGCAACCAGGGCGGCTGCCCGCGCTGCAACTCCTTTGCGGCGGGGGGCACCCGCCTGGACGAGTGCCTCTGCTCCCATGGCGAGGAGAACGCGATCACCCAGGCGGCGTTCCACGGGGTGAGCGTCCGGGAGGGGACGATCTACACCACTTTCTCGCCCTGCCTGATGTGCACCAAGATGATCATCAACTCGGGCCTGGCCGAGGTGGTGTACGACGCGGCCTATCCCCTGAGCGACGTCCCCCTGGCCCTGCTGCGAGAGGCCGGGATCAAGGTGCGCCAGGCGGAGGAGGCCGATCGTCCCCCGGTGTGAACCGGGTCACGGGGCGCACGCGCCGAGTGTGCCATGCTGCCCCCGAACGCGGCGGTCCGGACGGCTGAGGGGCCGGCGCCGGCCTCCAAGCCTGAAGCCACGGGAGAACCGCCTTGGCATTCGACGCCTTCCTGAAGATCCCCAGCATCGCTGGCGAGAGCAACGACGAGAAGCACAAGGACTGGATCGAGATCACCAGCTTCGGCTACGGGGTGAGCAATCCGGTCTCCACGCGCGCAGGCAAGAGCGAGCGCGCGAGCCACCAGGACTTCAGCATCATCAAGGCCACGGACAAGGCGAGCCCCCATCTCTTCCTCGCGTGCTGCGATTCCAGGAAGCTCAACGAGATGCGGATCGAGCTCTGTCGCGCCACCCAGGACAAGCAGAAGTACATGGAGATCAAGCTCTACAACGCCTACGTGACGAGCTACCAGCCCAATGGGGAGACCTCGGGCAAGGAGAACCTCCCCACCGAGACCGTCACCTTCAACTACCAGAAGATCGAGTTCATCTACACCGAGACCGATCGCAAGACCGGCCGGCCGAAGGGCGACCTGACGGCCTACTGGGACCTCGCTCGCAACGCGGGCGGCTGATCCAGGCGATCCGTCCGGGCGAGGGGGCGACCCCGCGCCTTTGATCAAATCCTGAGCTTTGTGGCGCCGAAAGTCCTCTGATCTCCTCTAGGATTTCGGGCATGGACCTGCGTGCGGTTCAGAGCCCGGGCCCCGATCGTGGGCCTCTGCTGAGCCCGGGCTCCCCTTCCTTCGGGCCCCGGCGGAGCCGGGTGGGGGTGGCGCTGTCGGTGGCCACGGAGCGACGGCTCGTGTCCCAGGCGATTCGCGCCGCGGGCGTAGCCGTCCAGGAGACGGACCGCCTCGAGCAGCTCGAGCGGATCCTTCACCGGGGCGCCTTCGCGGCCGTCGTCCTCGGGAGCGAGCTCGCGTCCCGCCGTGGCCTGGCGTTGCTCCAACGGGCGCCGGAGCCGACCCCCGCCATCGTCGTGGCGGGAGATCGCGTCGATCGCGTGCTCGATGCCGTTCGCTGGGGCGCCCTCGAGTGCGTCCTGCCGCCGCCTCGCGACCGCGGGCGGATCGCCGAGCTGGCCCGGCTCTGTGTCGAGCACCGGACCGCCCTCGAGCAGCGGATCCTTGCCCGCAGTCCGGCGCTGCGTGCCGTGGTGAGGCGGGTCGGCCTGTTCGCGCCGGAGGAGGATCCCGTGCTGGTCACGGGCGAGACGGGCGTGGGCAAGGAGGTGGTCGCGCGCGCACTCCACGCCGCGAGCCCCCGCGCCGCCGGCCCCTTCGTCGCGGTGAACCTCAGCGCATTGCCGGAAGGGACCCTCGAGAGCGAGCTCTTCGGCCACGAGCGCGGTGCGTTCACCGGGGCGACGCACCGGCGCGCCGGACGCTTCGAGCAGGCCCAGGGCGGAACCATCCTGCTGGACGAGATCGGGGACGCGCCGCCTCGCGTGCAGGCCGAGCTGCTCCGGGTGGTGGAGAGTCGCCGCCTGACGCGGCTCGGCGGCACCGGCGATCTGGTGTGCGACGTCCGGATCCTGGCGGCCACCCATCGCGATCTCCCGGATGCGATCCGGCGCGGCGCCTTCCGCGAAGACCTGTGGCATCGCCTCGGTGCGCTGCAGATCCACGTCCCGCCGCTGCGGGAGCGTCCCGAAGACGTGGATGCGCTCGTGGAGCGAGAGCTCTGGGAGAGCAGCGGCCAGCGCGGCGGCCCCCCCTTTGCGCTCGACGAGCCAGCCCGCGGGCGGCTGCGCGCCGATCCGTGGCCGGGCAACGCCCGGGAGCTGCGCCTGACGGTCCGGCGCATGGTGGTCCTGGCGGGGGGGCGTCGACACCTCGGCCTGCCGGACGTCGAGGCCGCACTGGGGAGCGAGCCGCGTCCGGCGCGGGCGTCCGGGCTGGAGCCGCCGGGCCCGCCGGCGAGTCGCTCGGCCTTTGCCGAGCAGGAGCGCGCCGAGGTGCTGGCGCTGCTCGCCGCACACCGCTGGAACGTCTCGGCCGTGGCACGAGACCTGGGCGTCAGCCGGGGGACGCTCCGCAACCGGCTACAGCGGCTCGGGATCGGGTCCTCCCGAAGGGAGTCTCGGCATCCGTCCTGCAGCGATTGAGGGCTACAGTTCCGGGCGTATGCCCGGCGTCGCGCGTCCCGTCTACCGCTTCGACGAGTTCGAGGTGGATGCGAACCTCTTCGAGATCCGCCGAGCCGGACATCGGATCGAGGTCTCGCCCCGCGCGTTCGACGTCCTCACCTACCTGATCCGCCATCGGGAGCGCATGGTCTCCCAGGCCGAGCTGGTCTCCGAGGTCTGGAAGGCGCGCGCCGTGGCGCCGTCGGCGGTGCCGACGGCCGTGCGCGAGGTTCGCAAGGCGCTGGACGACCGGGCCAAGGCGCCCCGCTTCGTCCAGACGTCCTACCGGCGGGGCTACCGCTTCCTGGCCGAGGTCGAGGTGTCGCTCGGGAGCGGTGCCCTGGCCGGAAGCGAGAGCGACCGTCCGGCCTTCGTCGGACGGCGTCAGGAGCTGGCCGCGCTCGGAGAGGCCCTGGCGAGGGCGCAGGAGGGCGAGCCCCAGGTGGTGCTCGTGCGGGGCGAGCCCGGGATCGGCAAGACGCGCCTGTGCGAGGAGTTCGCTGCGATCGCCGCATCTCGCGGAGGCAGCCGCGTGGTGTTCGGCCGGTCCAGCGAGGTGGAGGGCGCGCCGGTCTTCTGGCCGTGGGTCCAGCTGTTGCAGGCCTTCGCCGAGGAGGGAAGCTCCGAGATCGTCGACCGGGTCCTGGGCCCGAACGCCTCGGTGCTGGCGGACATGGTGCCCGAGATCGGGACTGCGGTGCCCATGGCCGAGGCGGCGCCTCGCGTGGCTCCGGAGCAGGCCCGCTTCCGGCTCTTCGAGGCTGTCGCGCGGACCCTCGAGCGTGCGGCCGGGGATCAGAGCCTGGTCGTCGTCCTCGACGATCTCCACCGTGCCGACGCCGACTCCCTGGCGCTGTTCCAGTACGTCGCGCGGGAGCTGCGCGATGCCGCGGTACTGGTGCTGGGGGCCTTCCGCGAGGGCGAGGGGCAGGCGAACAGCCGGCTGGCGCTGCCCCGGGACGCCGGCCTCTCTCTCGAGCTGAAGGGGTTCAGTCGACAACACGTGGCGGCATTCCTGGCCAACACCACGCGCGAGGCACCGCCCGGGCTGGCCGGCTGGCTCCACGAGCGGAGCGGCGGGAACCCGTTCTTCCTGGTCCAGCTCGTGCGGATCCTCGAGGCCGAGGGCCCGTTCGACCCCAGCCACGAGCCGACCTCCCTGCCGGAAGGGATTCGCGCCGCCGTGCTGAGGAGGCTGGAGAGCCTCCCGGACGCGAGCCGTCGCCTGGTCTCGGGGGCTTCCGTCATCGGTCGGGAGTTCGAGGCGTCCCTCCTGTGCCACGCGCTCGGCTGGAGCCCGGAGGCGTTCCTCCAGGCCGCGTCTCCCGTGCTCGCGTCGCGCATCTTCGAGGAGCTCGAGGGCCCGCCGGGGGGCTACCGCTTCTCCCATGTGCTGGTGCGGGAGGCGATCTACGAGGAGATCGACACGCTGGAACGGGCCCGCCTCCACCGCGGCGTCGCCGAGGGCCTGGAGGAGGCCTATGCCTCGCACCGGGAGCCCCATGCGGCGGCGCTCGCCCATCACTGGGCCGAGGCCGCGGTGGTGGCGGGGGGCGAGCGGGCCATCCACTACTGCATCCGCGCCGGACGCTGGGCGACCGCGCGACTCGCGTACGACGACGCGCCCGTCCACTTCCGCGAAGCCCTGCGCCTGGGGGAGGCCCATGGGCCGCTCGAGCCCCTGGCCCGCGCCGAGCTGCGGCTCGAGCTCGGAGAGGCCGAGATCCGCGCGGGTCAGCGCGACAGCGGAGAAGCCACGTTGCACGAGGTGATTCGCGAGGCCGAGGCGCTCGGCGAGCCCGTGCTCGCCGCGCGGGCCGCATTGGCCGTGGCGCCGGGCTTCTTCGCGATCGAGTTCGGCGTCATCGACCTGCCGCTGATCGAGCTGCTGGAGAAGGCCATGGCGGACCTGGGCGAGCGCGAGCCCGAGCTCCGGGCGCGCCTCCTGGCCCGGCTGGCGCTCGCCCTGAACAACTCCGACGAAGTGGAGCGGACCGCTCGGCTCAGTCGCGAGGCGGTGCGGCTGGCGGAGCAGCTGGGCGACGAGGCCGCTCTGGCCCACGCCCTCCAAGCCCGCCACGCCGTGCTGGCCGGTCCGGAGAACGCCCCCGATCGACTGCGCCTGGCGACGGAGATCGTCCGCACCGCCTCGCGGGTTGGAGATCGGGAGCTGGAGCTCGTGCTCCGCCTCTTCCGGCTGACCGACCGGCTCGAGCTGGGAGACATGCGCGGCGTCGACCGGGAGATCGACGCCTTCACCCGTCTCGCGACGGACCTGCGCCAGCGCAGCGCGCTCTGGTACACGAAGCTCTTCCCGGCCATGCGCGCCATCATGAAGGGCCGCTTCGAGGAAGGCGAACGCCTCGCCGACCAGTACATCATCGACGGCTCCCGCGTCGGCGACCGGAACGCGATCCTAAGTTATGCGGTCCAGAAGGCCTTCATCCGCGGAGAGCAGGGGCGAATAGATGAGATCGTCGACGATGTTGAACGAATGATTGAAGCGTTCCCGCCCCTAGAGGCGGCATGGCGTTCGGCCTTGGCGTGGGGGTTCGCCGAGCAAGGCGGCATGGATGAGATGCTTCGGCAGTTTGACGCGATAGTGAGCGAGGACTTCAGGCACGTGCCGCGCAATGCAATGTGGCTGATGTCAATGACATTCCTGGCTACTCCGTGCCGTGTGCTCGGCGGCGACGATCGGAGAACTCGGATCCTCTACAATGAACTCTTACCCTTTGCATCGCGGTTTGCAGTCGTAGGCTACTCGGTGCTCTGCCTAGGGTCGGTGGCGAGATCGCTCGGCGTGCTTGCGACGGCCCTGGGAGCTTGGGAGGAAGCCGAGGAGCATTTCAAGTTGGCCCTATTCGAGAACCGGCGAATAGGGGCGATGCCGTGGTTTGCTCGTACGCTGAAGGAGTATGCAGACATGCTTCAACTCCGAGGGGCTCCGGCGTCCGAAGTAAGGTCCTACAGGGACAGGGCTCTCCGGGTAGCCAGGCGCCTGGACCTCAAGCTCCTTCTCCCCGCGCTTTCCGGCGAGTGAGATCTGACGCGTTTCTAACGCGTTGCGTTACCTGCCTCTCCACGCGGCTGCACCTATCGGATTAAGATTCTATACTTGATCTGGCAACTGCCTCTGCAAGCGACTGAATCTGTTCGGTTTCGCTTGGATAGGCGTGTGAGGCTGAAGAGGAGAGGGATCCCCTAGTGGACCCTGCGGGGCGTCTAAGCCGGTCCAAGCCGCTCTCTGAGGAGGACTTGGGTCGCCTCTACCGTGAGGCGTCTGCTGACCGAGCAGAGATCCGCTTTCTATTGAACGATGCAAAGCGAGCGCGTACGACCCTGCGGCGAGGATTGAACCGCCGAATCGCAGTCGAAACGGCGTTCGTAGTCTCTGTTCGAGAGAAAACCTTCGAAATTGAGACGCGAGACTTCGAACCGGCTCACGCACGACAAGTCTTCCTCTCTCTCGATCGGAGAGGTGAAACGATCGTGCTGCCGTGCCGGTTCATCCGTGAGCCATCCGGTGATCGGGTAGAACTCTCTATTCCGGCTCGAATCTATGTTGACGAACGCAGGGACTCGTCCAGAAGAAAGAGCACCGCTCCCAGACAAAGAGTTCAGATTCAGCCTGGGAGGGGCGAGGGATCGACTGGGTTCGTTTCCGATTGGTCGGACGGCGGTCTAGCGGTAGAAGTGCCGGCAGGTCAGGAATTCTCTCCCGAGGATCAGGTCGAGATCCGGTTCTTGGATGAAAGGCGTGCCACACAGTACGGGCAAGTACGTCACCTCTCGCGTAGAGAGCAGCCGGGTTGGACGCGGCTGGGACTTCAGGTGAGTACTGTTCCAAGCACCGGAAATCTCGAGATCCATGAGTACAGTCGGGTGTTCCCGAAGGCCTTTCATGAGCGTGCTCAAGAGCGCGTGCAAGTCTTGGGTGGTGCTGCGCGGGTAGCTGTCAGACGAGCTGCGAGCCGAGTCCGAGCGTCGGCAGCGTCCGAGACGCCCGTGCCGCTTCGGGATTTCACGAATAATTCGGGTGAGAGGATCCGCGCAATCGTCGATACATGGGGTGACGTGCGGCACGGGACAGCTGTGATCATCCCGCCTGCTTTCGGCAAGACGAAGGAAACACTGCTCCCTTTGGCGCTCACGATTGTCGAATCGTTCAAGCGGGCTCGACGGCCTGTCGCTGTAGTGCGGTTCGACGGAGTTCGCCGCAGGGGCGAGAGCCACAACGACCCTGAGTGTCTCGCTCCCGGACGTGAGTACCTCCACTTCACGGGCTCGCAGGCGGTGGACGACATCCGCGCAACGCTCCGGTTCTTGCAGGAGGCTCCTGATCTGAGGCCGTCCAAGACCGTGCTAGTTACTTTCAGCGCGGCTTCTTCAGAAGGCCGCAAAGTCCTGGCGACAGACTCGGCACGACAAATTGACGGGTGGGTATGCGTGGTCGGTGCCCCCGACACTCAGTCTGCAATGAAGAAGATTTCAGGAGGTATCGACTTTACTCGAGGGCTCCTGAGCGGCGTTCGATTCGGCAAGCAAGAGATCCTTGGTGTGGTTATGGACGCCGATAGGGCGGGGCTGGATGGCATTGAGGCGGGTCTTGCGACCTACGAAGATGCGCGTCGTGATATGGCTAGCATTGCTGCGCCGATCACTTGGATTCACGGCAAGCACGACGCGTGGATGGACCGTCGTCGCGTCGAGGCCTTGATGCGCTGTGGGGACTCCAGCAACCGAAAGCTGATAGAGGTTCCTACTGGCCACCAGCTTAGGACTAGCCAGCAGGCTCTTGAGATCTTCCAACTGATCTCGTCAGAGATCGCCGAAATGTCTGGCGGCGATGGGATCCGGCCTGCGCTGCCGTCAATGACGTCGCTCGACAGCCGGCACCTTGCGGAACGAAGTCGCCTCCCCAAGGTTAGGATTGATCTCCGCGAGATGTGGCGGGAATACCTGCTGGGGCCGGACGGCATCATCGGAATCGAGCTGATGACGGCTTCTGAGATCTATCGGGCGTTCATGAGGCAGCAGATCCGACAGCTGCGGCTTCAGCCCCATGATCGTGTGATCGATCTCGGCGCTGGAACGGGCGCGTTTCGTAGGATGCTTGAGGTAGAGGGTCTGGCGGGTCCCGTAGCGATCCATGAGCTTGATTTCGTTGGGGAGGCACTCTCTCAGGGTCGCCGGGACACGGCCGGGCGCAGCGTCGGAGCGGCTTCCCTCGTGGCAGACCTGGAGGTTGGTTCCGGGCTTCACATTCCGATACGCGACGGCAGCTACGACGCAGTAATTGCGTCGCTCGTCGTCAGCTACGTCGAGGATCCGGTGGCCTTGGCTGGTGAGTGTGCGCGCATCTTGAGGCCTGGGGGGCGAATCGTCTTGTCCTCTCTGGTGCCCGACGCCGACATCTCCAAGGTGTTCGAAGACGGGATAGATGAACTCTCTGAAGTTGACGTCGCTGAGGTCTACGGAGACGCTGTAGCCGCTCGGGATGCCGGAGAGCTTTCTCGAGAGTTCTTGAACCGAGGGGCCAGAATCCTCGAATTGGAGGAGCAGGGCAGGTTTCGATTTTGGACCGGGGATGCCCTGGCCGATCTTCTTGAGAGCTGTGGGTTTGGTGAGTTGCAGATAGTGGAGGGCTTCGGCAACCCCCCGCAAGCCGTGATCGTATCGGCGACGCTCAAGGGATAGCAAGAGATCAGCCGTACCTTCAGGAGCATCAGCAGTGCGTGGATTGATGGGCTGGTCGCCGCATCGGTCCGTCGGCCCTCGCGAGTGTTCGCTGTCTGGGGCGTCCTCTCGGCGGTTGCCGCGATCGGGGTCACGCAGCTTACCGTTGATACCTCTACGGATAGCGTCTTGGATCGCCAGAGCCCTGCCTGGGCTCTCTACCAAGAGAGTCTCTCCGCATTCGGCAGCGACGAGGTCGTGGTTGTCGCTGTTCCAGCAGATGCCCCGTTCTCAACGGCCGCACTAGAGACGGTTAGAGATCTCTCTGGCCGGTTTGAGAAGATTCCGGGCGTCGCCCGCGTTGACAGCCTGGCAACAGTGCCGCTCATCGATGCGGATCCTTCGGGTGCCCTCTCACTAGAACCATCAATCGGCCACAGCGTTCCATCGACGGAGCCAGAGCGCGGCCGTTTGGCGGTCCAGGTGAGCCAGGATCGGCTGGCTAAGCGGAGTCTCGTCTCGGTGGATGGCCGCACATTCGCATTGAACCTGTCGCTGGAGGGGCCCCCTTCTGGTTTTGACCGAGTCGTAGCGGCCATCAGGGACGAGGTGGCTGCAAGCGGACCAGCTTGGGTTTCGGGTGTTCCCGTCTTCCGCACCGAGGCCAATCGCCGTACCCGCTCAGAGATACTTCTTCTTGCGCCATTTACTGCAATCCTCATGGCTGGCTTTCTCTTTGCCGTCTTCCGCAGCCCAGTTGCGGTCATCGTGCCGACGCTTGCCAGCAGCTTGGGCAGCTGGATGACGCTGGGGGTCATTGGGTTTGTTGGCCGTCCGGTGAATGCCTCCTCCATGATTCTTCCATCAGTTCTTCTTGCTCTTGGCTGCGCATACGTCATGCACGTTCTCTGTGCCGCGGTTGGTGCGGGCGACCGGCGCTCGCTGTCGCGAGCTGCCCGTGCTGTGGCAACGCCTATCGCCCTATCCGGCGCCACCACAGCACTCGGGTTCCTGGCGATTGGCACCGTGAGGATCGAGGCGGCTCAGGAGCTGGGTGCCTTTGGAGGGGTCGGGGTCTTGGTCGTCTTGTTTGCGGCTCTAACCATCGCCCCAGCGGCTTTGGCGCTGTGGCCGCTGCCTAGGCGGCCCGGCGTCGTGCATGAGTGGATCGATTCTGGATTGAGAGGGTGGGTCGTCTCGTTAGTCTCCAAGCGGGCTTGGGTATTGCTTGCCGTTTGGGCGGCCCTCCTTTGCGGATTCGGAATTGGACTAGTCCAGACCACCGTCAGTACGGACCTGACGCGGTGGTTCCCAGGCTCGTCGGAAGTCCGCCAGTCTTACGAAGAGATCAAGTCGCGGCTTGCTGGGATCAGCCCCATGAACGTGGTGATCCAGGCAGCAGATGGCGATTCGGTAGCGCGACCGGCGACTATTAGGGCGGTGGCTGACCTTGCGTCGTTCTTGGAGAAGGATGAGGCAGTCGGCAGAGCGCTTTCGGTCGCAGACCCGCTAACTCAGCTGCATCAGGGTTTTACTGCCGATTTGTCGGCTGGTCTACCCAGATCCGCGAGTGCGATCGAGCAATACCTTCTTCTTCTCGAATCCGTTGAGCAGCTCTCAGACCTCATCACCGCAGACCGGAGCGCGGCGAACATTCTTCTCCGGGTGAACGACAACGCTTCCGATCGCCTAGTGGCGATTGGAAAGCGTGCTGAGGATTGGTGGTTGGAGAATGGGCCTACCGGGACCCGCGCTTACTCGACTGGGATCATGTTCGAGTTTGGTCGAGCGGAGGAAGCGATTGCATACGGTCAGCTCCAAGGGCTGGGCCTTGCTCTTGTAGCGATCAGCGCAGTCTTGTTGGTCGTGTTGAGGGCGCCTCGAACAGCCTTGACAGCGATCGTCCCGAATCTGGTTCCGCTCATTGTGGTCTTTGGCCTGATGGGGTTCTTGGGCGTGCCGCTGGATGTAGGGAACATAGTGCTCGGGAGCTTGGCGCTCGGAATCGCGGTTGATGACACGATCCATTTCCTAGCCAGGTACGAAGAGCTTGAGAAGGAGGGCGTCGGCGTCAGGGAGGTTCTCGATGGAACGCTGTCAAGGATCCTGCGACCCGTGGTCTATACAACAATTGCAATCGGTCTGGGCTTTTCTGTGCTGGCGATTTCGGGCTTCACGGTGGTCCGGAATCTAGGTCTGGTTACCACGGCGATGGTGATGCTCTGCCTGCTGGCGGATCTGCTGCTTCTTCCTGTGCTCTTGGAGCCCAATCGAGCGAGAAAACTCGATTAAAGCCGAGCAGTTGACGCTCCGATGTTCCGACCTATGGCCGGAGCGTCTGATGACAGGTCCTGGCGCCGAGACTACCTCGCGGAACTCTACGGTGAGAAGACGCGGCGTTCGGTCAAGGTCACCTCGCTCGTCATCATCGTCATCAATACTGTCTTCATTGGCCTGGACTGGTGGGCTTTCCGCGCTCAGTTCGAGACCTTCCTATACGTCCGGCTAGCTCTGAACGGTGTAGCGTTTCTTTCCTATACCCCCTTTTTCGAGCGGCGCCCGGTTGCCGCCCAGTACACCGGCGTACTGGCGGTAGGCGCGATGCTTCTGACGGTTGTTTTCGGCACCGGGGGTCCGGCAAGCCCCTACTACGCGGGCCTAGTGCTTGCGTTCGTTTCACTCCCAGTATTGGGCACGGTAACCGCAATTCAGGCCGCTCTCTCGGTCTCTGTTCTGTTTGCCGCCTTCATGTCGTATCCAGCCTTCGTTGAGCAAGTCGGCGACTTGAGGTCGTTCGTTATCAATACGCTCTTCCTCGCAGGCGCCGGCCTCTCGAGTATCGTGAGCTGTGCGCTGCTAGACCGGGCCCGCTTTGACGACTTCAAGCGACGGCGGGAGCTTGAGGAGGCCCGGGATGAGCTCGCTCAGCTGGACCAGGCCAAGTCCCGATTCACGGCGAATGTCCATCACGAGCTCCGGACGCCGCTTACGCTGCTGCTGGCGCCGCTGGAGGGCATGCTCTCGGGAGACTTCGGGTCGGTGGCGGAGGAGCAGCGCAGCTATCTGAAGACGATGCACGTCAACGGGCTGCGGCTGCTCAAGCTCATCAACAACCTGCTGGATCTCGCCAAGGTGGAGAGCCAGCAGCTCGAGCTGCGCCGGAGGGCGTGCGACCTGGGGCGCCTCCTGGACGACGTGGTGACCAGCGCCCGGCCCCTGGCCGAGCAGAAGCGGATCGAGCTGGTGGGCGCGGGGCTCGAGGCCCTGCCGCAGATCCATGCCGATGGCGACGCCCTGGAGAAGGTGGTTACGAACCTGCTCGGGAACGCGCTGAAGTTCACCGAGCCCGACGGCCGGATCGAGGTGCGGGGGGAGCCGCTCCCGGAGGCGCTGGGCGGCGTCCGGCTCACCGTGACGGATACGGGCGTCGGGCTGGCGCCCGATCAGCTCGAGCGGATCTTCGACCGCTTCGCCCAGGCCGACGGCTCGACCACGCGCCGGCACGAGGGCACGGGCATCGGCCTCTCCCTGGCCAAGGAGCTGGTGGAGGCCCACGGCGGGCGGATCCGGGCCGAGAGCGAGGGCCTGGGCAGGGGCACCCGGATGATCGTGGAGCTGCCCGTGGGCGAGGCGGACGCCGAGGCGGACGAGGCGCTGGTGGAGACCCGCGAGGGCGGCTCGGCGGGGCTGGCCCGCTCGCTCGGGGCCGTGGCGGCAGAGATGGAGCTGGAGGAGGACGCTGGCCCGAACGAGGGTCGCCTCGTGGAGATGGCGCGCAGCGTCGAGCGCTGGCAGGAGCGGGAGAAGGTGGAGGCGGAGGAGGCGGGCGACGCGGTCTTCTTCGACGACCTCACCGCGGACGAGGAGGCGCCCGAGGACGAGCGTCCCGAGGTGCTCGTGGTGGAGGACAACCCGGACATGCGCCGGCTGCTGGCCTTCGTCGTGGGCCGCGAGTTCCGGGTGCGCACGGCGCGCAACGGCCGCGAGGGGCTCGAGGCCGTGGCGCGGCAGGCGCCGGACCTCGTGCTGACCGACGTGATGATGCCCGAGATGGCCGGCACCGAGCTGTGCCGGCATCTGAAGGAGGATCCGGAGACCGCGTCGATCCCGGTGGTCCTCGTCACCTCGAAGGCCGAGCGCGAGATGAAGATCGAGGGCCTCGAGCTCGGCGCCGACGACTACGTGGCCAAGCCCTTCCACCCGCGCGAGCTGCTGGCGCGGGTGCGCTCCCTGGTCCGGCTGCGCAGCCTGGCGAAGGAAGTCGAGCAGCGGAGCTGGGCGCTCGAGCGCATGAACGTCGAGCTGCAGCGGGCCCTGCGCGAGCTGAAGGAGGCCGAGGTCCAGGTGCTCCAGAGCGAGCGGCTGGCGGCGGTGGGCGAGCTGGCGGCCGGCGTGGCCCACGAGGTCAACAACCCGGTCAACTTCGCCCTCAACGCCCTGCGCGCCCTGCGCGACCACGTAGAGGTCCTCGCGGGGGTCTCCCAGCAGCTCGCGGCCCTGGAGCCCAAGGACTCCGAGAAGCTCCTGGTGCAGGTGGCCGAGGTGGCCGCCCTCCAGGAGGAGCTGGCCCTCGACGAGGTTGCCGGTGAGCTGCGCGAGCTGGTGGGCATCGTGAGCGAGGGCCTCGAGCGCACCCAGCGTCTGGTGGGCGACCTGCGCGACTTCGCGGGCAACGGCCGCGGCGAGGCGCTCGACGTGAACCTGCGGCGCTGCCTCGAGAGCACCCTCCAGCTGCTGCGCCGCGCCCATCAGGACGCCGGAGTCCGGGTGGACAGCCGCCTGGCACCCGAGCCGCTGCTCGTGCGCGGGGATCCGGGCGCGCTCAACCAGGTGTTCCTCAACCTCCTGAAGAATTCGACCGAAGCGCTGGAGGGGCGGGGCGGGGTCATCCAGATCCAGGCGCGGCGCGATGGAGAGGCCATCGAGCTGCGGGTCTGCGATGACGGCCCCGGAATCCCCGACGAGGCCCGAGAGCGCCTGTTCGACCCGTTCGTCACCACCAAGGCGGCGGGGAAGGGAAGTGGTCTGGGGCTCTCGATCTGCCGGCGGATCGTGACGGAGCACGGCGGGACGATCAGCGTGGATTCGCCCCCCGGGGGCGGTGCCTCGTTCACCATCCGGCTCCCCGCGGCCCCGATGGAGTGACGATGGAGCTCAGGCCCCAGCGGATCCTCGACTACCGCGAGTACCCCGTCCTCTGCGTCGACGACGAGGTCGAGAACCTCCGCATCTTCGAGCTCAGCTTCAAGCGCGAGTTCACCGTGCTCAGTGCCGCGAGCGCCGAGGAGGCCCTCCGGATCCTCCACCAGCGGCCCGTGGCGGTCGTCCTCTCGGACCACCGGATGCCCGGGATGACGGGGGTGGAGCTGCTGGCCCACGTGCGCGAGGTGGAGCCCCGGGCCATCCGCATGCTGGTCACCGCCTACGGCGACGCCGAGACCCTGAGCCGCGCCGTCAACGACGGCTCCATCTACCGCTACGTGCCCAAGCCCTGGGAGCCGGACGACCTGCGCCTGAACCTCCGCCAGGCCATCGACGTCTACGCGCTCGATCGCGAGCGTGAGGATCTCCTGCGCGAGCTCACCACGCTCAACCGCGTCTCCAATACCATCAATCAGCAGATCGAGCTCGGCCCCCTCCTCGACCTGTTGCTGCAGATGGTGACCGAGGAGCTCGGCTTCGACGGCGCGAGCCTGGCCTTCTTCGATCCGGACCAGGAGCGGCTCTCGCTGCACAACACCGCGCCGAGCGAGGGCCCCGTGGCCGGCTGGCTGCGGCGCTTCGCGATCGAGGCCCAGTCCGCGCCGCACTTCCTGCAGCGCCTGCGCCAGGGCGAAAGCCAGCTCCTCAGCCAGGAGGACCTGCTCGACGTCGAGCCGCCCGTGCGCGAGTGGCTCTCCGAGGTGGCGGCGCAGCAGATGCTCGTGATGCCGCTCCAGGGCCGCGATCGGGTCATCGGCGCGCTGGTGGCCGACAACCGCCGCGGCGGGCGGGGCTTCGACGTGTCGGATCGGACGCTGCTCGAGGGGCTGGCCACCCACGCGGTGATCGCCATCGAGAACGCCCGGCTCGTGAACGACCTGCGCCGCTCCCGCGAGCAGGTGATCCGCGCCGACCGCCTGGGCACCCTCGGCACGCTGGCCGCCGGGCTCGCCCACGAGATCAACAATCCCCTCACGTCGGTGCACACCTTCCTGTCGCTGGCGCCGGCCAAGCGCGCCGAGGAGGACCCGGAGTTCTGGGGCGACTACCACGCCCTGGCCACCCGCGAGCTGGAGCGCATCCGCGGCCTGGTCGCCAGCATGGAGCGGCTCGCCAAGGGCCCGAGCGGCGACCAGGCGGTGTGCGAGGTCTGCTCCCTGGAGGAGATCGCCAAGGCCGCGGTGGCGCTGCTGGGGCGCGAGGCGGCGAGCGCGGGTGTGCACCTGGGCATCGACGCCGACCCGCGGGCGCCGAAGGTGGTGGCCGTGCGCGACTACGTCCATCAGGTCCTCCTCAACCTGATCCTGAACGCCACCCACGCCGCCGGAGAGGGCGGGCGCGTGGAGATCCGGGTGCTGGCGGACGACCGGGGCGAGCGCGCCGGCGCCTGCATCGAGGTGGAGGACGACGGCCCGGGGATGCAGGCCGAGGAGCTCGAGCGGATCTTCGACCCGTTCTTCACCACCAAGGGGCCGGACCAGGGCACCGGCCTCGGGCTGACCATCTGCCAGCAGCTGGTCAGCGCCCAGGACGGCGCCCTGGAGGTGCAGAGTCGCCCCGGGGAGGGCGCGCTGTTCCGGGTCTGGCTCGCCCGCGAGCCCCGCGAGGGCTGAATCCCCCGCCCCCCGCGCCCGTCCCGGGTGAAGGGCTGTTCATCCCGCATCCGGGTCCCGCTTGACCCCGGCGCCCCAAGCTGATACGAAAACGTTGGAATTTCGCGCGGTTCTGGAGCTGGGAACCGGACCCACCCCCGAGGAGTGACGGCATTGGCGAACCGGATGCTTGCGGCGGTCCTTGCCTGCCTGGCCCTGACTGTGTCGTGGACGGCATCCGCCGAGCCGGTCCGCGTCGCCATCCTCCCCCTCGAGATCCACGCCCTGGAGGGCCACGGCTACCTCCGCAAGGGCCTCTCGGACATGCTCGCGTCGCGGATCGGCCTCAATCCGGAGGTCGCGGTGGTGAGCGTGGGTGAGGCGGACCAGGCCACCGCCGACGCCGAGAAGGCGCGGGAGGTCGCGCGCAGCCTCGGAGCGGACTTCGTGGTCTTCGGCTCCTTCACCCACTTCGGCAACGGCGCCAGCCTGGACCTGCTCTGCACTCACACGGCGCCCGCGGAGGCCCGCAAGGGGCCGCCGGTGCGCCAGGTCTTCGTGCAGTCGGGCACCCTGGGCGAGATCATCCCCAAGCTCGACAACCTGGCCGAGCGGGTGGCGCGCTTCGCCGTCTCCGGGACCCCCGAGCCCGTGGCGGCGGTGGGGGCCGCGCCGCCGGAGCTGGAGGCCTCCACCAACGGCCACGCCGAGGCGGAGGATCTGGAGGCCCTGCAGCGCCGGGTGGAGGCCCTCGAGCAGGTGATCTTCCCGCGCCAGAGCCAGGTGGTGGACCAGGAGCTCGAGCGGGGCGGCCTCCGCGAGGGCGCGGCGGGCGACGACGCCTCCCCCCCGCGCTAAGCTCCGCGGCCCGTTGGCGGTGTAGCTCAGGCGGTTAGAGCAGCGGTTTCATAAGCCGCGTGTCGGTGGTTCGAGTCCACCCACCGCCACCAGGCCCGCCCGCCTCCTCCCCAGGTTGCGCGGGTCCCGCGTCAGCCCGCGGGCGCAGCGCGCACCTCGACCGGCACGCCGTTGTAGACCGCGTTGCCCGTGACCCCTTCCAGCACCTGATCGTCGACGAGCTCGTTGCAGTTCACGCCGGGCCGATCGGCGGCGCGGCGCATCCGCGTGTCGGGCCGGTCGTGACCCCAGCCGTGGGGGAGGCTCACGACGCCGGGCATCACCTCGTCCGAGACCTGGAGCGGGGCCGTCAGCTCGCCGACGCGGCTGCGCACCACCACCCGCGCGCCGTCGGCGAGGTGCAGGCGGGCGGCGTCGTCGGGGTGCATGAGCAGGGTGCAGCGCTCGCGGCCCTTGGCGGACAGGGGCGTGTTGTGGAGCCAGCTGTTGTTGGTCCGCGGGTCGCGCCGGCCGATCAGCAGCAGCG
This sequence comes from uncultured Spirochaetales bacterium, assembly GCA_964442285.1. Lineage (GTDB taxonomy): Bacteria > Myxococcota_A > UBA9160 > UBA9160 > JAFDET01 > CAYTZH01. The sequence continues at coordinate 30,628 of CAYTZH010000045.1, forward strand.
GAGCCGGGCCCGCGGAGCCGTCCTGGAGGCTCGAGGCGAGCCGCGCGAGCTCCTCGCCGATCACCGGGGGCGAGAGGTCGATGCGTCCGCCGGGCGTCGTGAGGATGCGGTCGAGACTCGGCTCCAGGGCCCCCAGGTCGATGCCGGCGGGGTGGGCCTCCAGGTCGGCCAGCCGCAGGCCGCGTCGCCAGGGGCGGAAGCCGTCGCCGTAGGGGCCGAGCCGCAGCAGCCAGTCGAGGGCGCGTCGCGGGCTCGGCACCAGGCCCAGCCGCCGCGCGGCGCCCGCTGCCAGGCGACCCCCGCGCGAGCCCTTCCTCGCGAGGATCCGCAGGGCGAGATCGGAGAGGATCTGCCACTCGTCGAGCGTACCCGCGGGCGGTGCGAGCACCTGCGGCGAGTACTTGGCGGTGTTGCGCACCGCGAAGCCGTGGAAGAGCACCTCGTAGTTGTCGTGCTCGAGGGACGGGGTCGGCGGGAGGATCACGTCGGCGTGCCGCGTGGTCTCGTTCAGGTAGAAGTCGACGGCGGCGCAGAACTCGAGCGAGGCGAAGGCCCGCTCCAGCGCAGCGCCGTTGGGCGCCGAGAGGCAGGGGTTGCCGGCGATGGTGAGCATGCCCCGCACCTGGCCCTCGCCCGGCGTCAGGATCTCCTCGGCGAGGCAGGCGACGGGCTGCTCGCCGTTGAAGGCCGGAACGCCGCGGACCCGCGTGGTCCAGTGCGGCTCCTCCTGGCCGCGCTCGCGCCAGCGGGCGAGTCCGGGCAGATCGACGGCGGGCGTCGGGAACATGGCGCCGCCGGGCGTGTCGAGGTTGCCCGTGAGCAGGTTCAGCACGTCGATGAGCCAGCTGTTCAGGGTGCCGAAGGGGTGCTGGCAGGTCCCGACCCGGCCGTAGCAGGCGGCGCTGGGCGCGCCGGCGAAGTCTCGCGCGAGCTGGCGCACCTTGGCCGCTGGGATCGCGAGGGCGGTCTCCACGCGCTCGGGGGCGAAGGGGGAGACCCAGTCCGCGAGCCGGGCCAGGCCTGCGACATGCTGGAAGGGGTGGCGCTCGCGGGTGAGCTTCTCTTCGAGCACCACGTGCACCAGGGCGGCCAGCAGGAGCCCGTCCCGCCCGGGCCGCAGGAACCAGTGCTCGTCGGCCAGCGCCGCGGTCTCGGTGCGCCGGGGATCGATCACCACCAGGCGGCCGCCGCGGGCGTGGAGCGCCCGGACGCGGCGGGCGAAGCCGGGCGCCGTCATCAGGCTTCCGTTGGAGACGAAGGGATTCGCCCCGAGCACGAGCAGGAAGTCCGTGCGGTCGAGGTCGGGGATCGGGATCGAGAAGACGTTGCCGAAGAGGAGCTTGCTCGAGGCGTGCTTGGGGTTCTGGTCCGTCGAGCTCGCGGTGTAGCGATTGCGGGTCGCGATCGCCTGGTTGAGGGCCGTCAGGACGAGGATCGTCCCGAAGTTGTGGGCCGCCGGATTCCCCAGGTAGGTGCCCACGCTGTCGTCGCCGTGCCGCGCCTGGAGCTCGACGATCCGCGACGCGACGAGCTCCAGGGCCTCCTCCCAGGACACCTGCTGCCAGTCGCTCCCGCGCCGCCGCAGGGGGAAGCGCAGCCGGTCCGGGTCCTCCTGGATCTCCCGCAGCGCGATGGCCTTGGGGCAGATGTGGCCCTGGCTGAAGGGGTCGTCCGCGTCGGCGCGGATGCGCAGGACCTCGCCGCGGTCGCCCACGTCGACGAGCAGCCCACAGGTGGCCTCACAGATGTTGCAGGTCTTGTGGAACGTCTTGGCCACGCGCGCTCCGTTCAGCCCGCCAGGAGCCGGTCCGCGACCTCGGGCAGCACCGCCTCCACGGGATCGCTGGAGCGGATGTCCGCGAGGTCGTCGTAGGGGGTCTCCGAGGCGGTCAGGATCGCGGTGGTGGCGCCGCCGGCGCGGGCCATCTCGAACATCCCGTTGATGGGCCCCACCACGAGCGAGGTGCCGGCCGCCACGAAGAGCTCGCAACCGGCGGCCGCGCGCATGGCCCGCTCGAGGTCGGCCCGCACGAGCGACTGCCCGAAGGAGATGGTGGCGGGCTTCCAGGGGCCGCCGCAGGCGCAGCGCGGGACGGACACGCCGCGCTCCCACTGGCGCTGGGCCTCGGCCCGGTCTTCGCGCGCGTCGCAGACGATGCAGACGACCCAGGCGTCGGTGCCGTGGATCCCGACCAGCCGATCCGGCGGAAAGCCGCTCCGCTCGTGGAGGCCGTCCACGTTCTGGGTGACGAGGAGGTCGATGCGACCGGCGTCTCCGAGCCGCGCCAGGGCGAGGTGTGCAGGGTTCGGCTCGGCCGACTGGATCACCTGCCAGGTCTCGCCCTTGTAGCGCCAGTACGCCTCGCGGGCCGACTCGCGGGCCAGGAACTCCTGGATCGGGGTGGGCTGGTAGCGCTCCCAGCGTCCACCGGGCGAGCGGAAGTCCGGGATGCCGGAGGCCGTCGAGAGCCCGGCCCCGGTGAGGACCGCGACCCGCTCCGCCTCCCGCCACGCCGCCGCGAGCGCCTCGGTCGACTGCATGCGGCGAGCGTACCGGAAGTGAGGCGGTTCACAGGGGCCATCTGCGCCATGGCGGATGTTTCTCGTCGGACGGGACGAGGCGAAGGCAGGTTCAGGAGGTTCCCGTGGGCGAGTCGAACCGGACGCAGGGCGCTGCAACGCCCGAGGGCAAGGTGGTCATCATCGGCGGACTCAAGGTGCAGGCGCTCGGGACGGAGGCCAGCTTTCTGCGTGGGCTCTACAACCAAGGCTACGAGACCATTCTCGACGAGGCGCGAAAGATGGTGGCCGCCGGGCGGAGCGAGGAGGTCGCCGCTCGATGGGTGGTCGAGCAGCGCAACGCGCTGAAGGTGGCCATCCGGAAGAAAGGCCCAAAGCTTTTCAAGCGGCT
>CAYTZH010000045.1:33638-38101 GCA_964442285.1 uncultured Spirochaetales bacterium
GCAACGCGCTGAAGGTGGCCATCCGGAAGAAAGGCCCAAAGCTTTTCAAGCGGCTGGCGGAGGTGCGCAATCAGCAGCGATACAAGAACCCGGTCGGGCCGTCGTATGAGCAGCTCAAGGCCAAGGGCCTGACCGACGCCGAGATCATCAGCGGCTCCAAGAAGACGAGCCAAGCGTTCAACAAGTCGGGCGGCCGACTCCGCCTCCTGGGCAAGGGGCTCGGAGGCGTGGGCTTCGTCCTCCAGGCGATGCAGGGCTCGCCCGCGTCCTCCTCCCCGCTACCGCGCTCGAAGGCGGAACAGGTGGAGATCGAGCGCACCCGCCTTCGCCTGGGCATCCCCGCGACCGCGAACATCGACCGCCACGGCCATCTCAAACCGGGGTTCTATCTCCAGGTGGGGGACGTCCTGGACCCCCACGGCTTCGATGCGGCAGCTTCGGAGACCGAGGAGATCCTCTGGTGGTTCGGCATCGACATCACCTACGAGCATCGAGGTCATCGCTGGACCGTGCCCGGCCGTTCCTGGTGGTGAACGGGCGCCGGACAGCCATCTGGATCCGCCGGGCGACGAGCCGGCCGCAGCATGTTCTTGCGGAAACGGCCGTCGTCCACGAGCTCCCGGAGCGCTGCGGCCACGCGCGGGCGGTCGAAGCCGGGACGCGAGAGCATCAGGCCCGCCCCCGCACCGCTTCGGCAGCCCGAGCGCTTCGGCCACCCGGTTGAAGGGCCCGAGCCAGGGGCGCGTCCGGGGCAGGAACCAGTTGGCGAACCAGCTCATCGGCAGGTGCCGCAGCCAGCCGACGAGGGCCGGCACGAACAACCCCATCTTGCGGTCGAAGAACGGCGCCGTGAAGGGGCCCGGCTGCTGGACGACGATGGGGATCCCCGCGAGCTGGACAGTGAGGTACGAGGGGAGGTTCCACCCGATCAGCACCGCATCCGCCCGGGCCTCCCGCAGCATCGCCGCCTCGTGGGTGACGTAGGCCCGGAGCTCGTCGTCGCTGAAGAAGCTGTCCCGGAACGGGTTGCCGCGCTCGGCCCGGTTGAACTCGGTGAACTCGCGCGCCCGCTCCGGCGACATGGTGGGCTCGACGCCCACGGGAAGCAGACGATTCTCATCCGCGTCCGTCAACCGGCGTCGCGCCGCTCAGCCGTCGTCCTCGTCGTCCTCTTCCGCCAGCCGGTCCACCTCGGCGCGGAGGGCGTCGAGGTCGGAGTAGAAGGTGTCGAGGGACTCGGGGGAGAGCCACGCCGAGGCGTAGGGCTCGATGCGTCCGGGGAAGTCGAGCTGGGCGCTGAAGTGCTGCTCGCCCGCGTAGCTCGAGAGCTCGAAGACGCCCATCACGGATCCGGCGGCCAGGGCGCACGCGGCCAGGCGTCGGGGCCAGCGCCAGCTCGAGAAGACGGAGACCTGCGCGAAGAGCGCCAAGGTGCCCAGCGCGCTCCAGCCCAGGAACGCCAGGGCGGCGGGAACCTCGTCGGGCGAGCGGAGGAAGACCGCGTAGTCCACCGCCGTGTTGGCGTACGTCATTCCGAGCGCCATCAGACAGGCGATCGCCCAGTGGACCGGGAAGCGGAACTCCTGGGCCACGATCCGGTTGACGAGCGACCAGCCCCCTGCGTAGCAGGCCAAGCCGAACAGGAAGAGCAGCGTCTGGCTCGCCAGCTCCACGGCCTCCATTCGGCGGAAGGTGCCGAGGTACCCGTCCAGGGCCAGCAGGCCGCCGACCGCCGCCACCGCCACCAGGGGCAGGAGGACCCCGCCCCCGGCGCGCCGCGCGCGCGCGGGCCGGGCGAGCCGCTCGGTCGCGGCCACGGGCGTGGCCGCAGCGCGGACCCGCAGCACGCTGCGCCCGATCCGGAGCCGCGTGTCCGCCGCGAGGGCCACCCGCTGGCAGCGGCCCGCTCCGTCGACCGCGAAGGTGCCGTTGACGCTGCCCAGATCCACGGCCACGAGGCCCCCGTCGGTGTCGGCTTCGAGGCGCAGGTGGTTCCCACACACGAACGCGTCGTCCACCACCACGTCGCAGCCGGGAGAGCGCCCGACCAGGGCCGGAAGGGAGACGAGGGGCGTGCGCTGCACCACGCGTCCCCGGCGGTCGAGCTGCTCCACCTGGCCTAGGGCGCCCACGAGATCCCCTCGAGGAGACGGCGACCCAGGGCCCGGGCGTTCTCGTAGGAGACGCCCGAGAGCACCAGCGTCGACACCAGACCCCGTCCCTCGACGCCCAGCACCGCCGACTTCTGCACTGCGTCGTAGAGTCCCGGGAGGTCCTTGTAGGCGCGCAGGCAGAAGACCAGCTTGAAGCGGAGCGCGCCGTGCTCCACCGCCTCGGTCGTGCAGCGGTAGCGGGTGACGTCGTCCTCCCCGCCGCTGCCCCACTCCCAGGAAGTGGCGAAGCTGGACGAGTAGAGCTCCGCGAAGCGGATGGGGCCGAGCTCGTCGCTCGAGACGCGTTCGTGGCGCAGCGAAACGACGCCCGCCCAGTGCCCGTTGGAGAGGAAGACGTAGTCCTCGGTGGAGCAGCGATGGGTGACCTGCTCGTAGGGCTCCCGGCGGATGTCCGCGGCGTCGGCCCAGCAGTTGAAGAACGCGGTGAGCTCGCTGGGCACGCGGAACTCGCCGAACTCGATGGTGGGCAGGTCGCTGCGCAGGAGCTCGGCCACGTAGGTGTCCTGGCTGGCCAGGAGCTGCTCGCGGACCTCGTCGCGCAGGTCCGTGGCAGGGGCGAAGTCGGCGGCCTCGACCCGCGCCACGAGCCGGACCAGGGAGGCGGCGGGGACCAGGAAGCTCACCTGGTTCCCGGCCGTCGCCACGTTGATGCCCACCACCCGGCCGCCCGACTCCAGGGCCGGCCCGCCGCTCATGCCCGCGTTGATCGAGGCGGTGAAGTGGATCTTCTCGAAGAGGCTGTGCTCGAGGCGTCCGTTGTGGGTGCCCTCGACGATCGAGATGCCCAGGTCGTGGGGAAAGCCGAAGGCCCAGAGCCGGGCCCCGCGCGCCGGCGCCCCCGCCGCGAGCTCGAGCACCGGGCCGCCCGTGGCCTCGGCGCGGGCGACGGCGAGGTCGTGGACGACGTCGATCGCGAGGATCTCGAGGTCGTGCACCTCGCCGGAGGCGGTCTCGCACTGGGCCCGGTAGCGCTCGGGGTGCTGCACGAGCTGGGAGACCACGTGGTAGTTGGTGGCCACGAGCCCCGACGCGCGCACGTAGAAGCCGGAGCCGATCACCGCCTTGGCGCCGGAGGACGTCTCGGTGATGCGGATCTTCACCACGGCGTCGCGGTAGCGCTGGAACACCGAGGGCGTGTCCTCGGCCTCTGCCGCGGCGGGCGCGATCAGTGCCCAGGCGAGCAAGGACGCGCGGAAGGCGACGCTCGCGCGGAAGAACGGCATGACCATCAAGGTAGCAGGGTGGAGGGCGTCTCAGGCCGTGGGAGCGGCGCTGGTGGCGGGTTCGGGCATCGGCTCGCCGCAGGTCTTGCAGTAGCGCGCGTCCAGGTCGTGTCCCTCGCGGAAGCAGCGGGTGCAGACGCGGGTGCTGGGCGGCTGGCGCGCCGCCTCGACGAGCTCCGCCGACACGATCCCGGTCGGCACGGCGATGATCCCGTAGCCCATGATCATGAGCATGCTCGCGAGGAGCTGTCCCGGCACGGTGGCGGGGGCGATGTCGCCGTAGCCCACCGTGGTCATGGTGACGATCGCCCAGTACATCGAGCGGGGAATGCTGTCGAAGCCGCTCTCCGCCCCCTCGATCAGGTACATCAGCGCGCCCACGATCATGACCACGCAGAGCACCGTGCCCAGGAAGACGATGATCTTGTGGCGGCTCGAGCGCAGGGCCACGGTCAGCACGTTGGCCTCGCCCAGGAAGCGGGCCAGCTTCAGGATCCGGAAGACCCGCAGCAGGCGCAGAACCCGGATCACGAGCAGGCTCTGCGCGCCGGGGACGAGCACGCTGAGATACGTGGGAACGACGGCCAGGAGGTCCACCAGGCCGAAGAAGCTGAAGGCGTAGCGGCGCGGGCTCGGCACGCAGAGCATCCGCAGCACGTACTCCACGCTGAAGGCGATGGTGAAGTACCACTCCACGAGCCGCAGCTCCGTGCCGTAGCGCAGGCGGAAGGAGGCGACGCTCTCGAGACTTACCGCCGTCACGCTCAGGACGATGGAGCAGAGCAGGCCCAGGTCGAAGAGGCGTCCCAGGGGCGTCTCGGCCTCGAAGATGATGACGCGCAGCCTCTCGCGCCAGGGCGCCAGCTGCGGGGCGTCGGAAGCCGTCATGAGCCCGGATCGTAGCGCCACCGCTCGAGGAGCCCTGTGACCTCTGCGAAGGCCGTCAGCTCGTCCGGCACCCAGAGAAACCCCGAGACGCTCGCCAGCGCCGCCACGGGCAGGGCGGCGAGGGCGCCGGCGCCGAGCGCGGCGCGCAGCAGGCGGCGGCGGCCCAGGCGCGACCGGC
>CAYTZH010000046.1:0-35411 GCA_964442285.1 uncultured Spirochaetales bacterium
GGGAAGTCCAGCGGATCCTCCAGCGCTACAAGGCGCTCCAGGACATCATCGCCATTCTGGGCATGGACGAACTGTCCGAAGAAGACCGGCTCACCGTGGCCCGGGCGCGCAAGCTCGAGCGCTTCCTGTCCCAGCCCTTCCACGTGGCGGAGCAGTTCACCGGGACTCCGGGCACCTATGTCCGCCGCGAGGACACGCTGCGGGGCTTCCGGGAGATCCTCGACGGCAAGCACGACGAGCTGCCGGAGCAGGCCTTCTACATGGTCGGCACGATCGAAGAGGCCGTGGAGAAGGCCAAGAAGCTGGTCTAGGAGGAGAGCCCTTGGCCTTCGAGCTGACGATCGTGACACCGGAGCGCGAGGTCTACCGGGGCAGCGTCGACACCGTCGTGCTGCCCGGGAACGAAGGCGACTTCGGCGTGCTCGAGAACCACGAGCGCTTCCTGGCGCCCCTGCGCATCGGCGAGTGCGAGATCCGCAACGGTCGCACGATGCACTACGCCGCCATGACCGACGGCTTCGCCGAGGTGGGGCCGGACCACGTGGTGGTCCTGGTGGACGCCTGCGAGCTGGCCGAGGACATCGACGAGGCGCGCGCCGAGCGGGCCCGCACCCAGGCCGAGTCGCGCATCGAGGCCATCCGCGCCGGCCGCGAGGCGGACACCAACCTGCAGCTGTACGAGGGCGCCCTCCAGCGCGCGCTGATCCGCATCCAGGTGGCCACCAAGCAGGCCCAGCGCGGCCACTAGCGAGCAGGGGCGCAGGTCGGCCCCGCGCGCGCGGGCGCAGCCCGCGCCCGCAGCGAGGCGAAGCCGGGCGAAGGTGGTCAGCGGACCGGGGTGGCCTTGAGCCTGGGCTTGCCGGCCTCGACCACCACGCGGAACTTGACGTCCCTGCAGCCGTACTTGTCCATGATGGCCGCGCGCTGCCTCTCCAGCATGGCGTCGACCCGCGCCCGATCGACGCCGCCCTGGCCACAGGCCTCGCGGGCCTCCAGGTAGGCGGCGCAGACGTCCTTGTCGGTGGCGGTCGAGGGCACCGGCGCCTCGCCCCGGGGACCCGGCACCCGCCGCCGCGCCCGCTTGTTCACGGGCTCGTAGACACCGTTCTCGATCTTGCGATTGATGTCGTCCCACTGGCGCCGGAAGGTGAAGAAGCGGGCGCAGAGGGTGTTGAAGCGGAAGCGGACCGCCGTGTTCTTGATGGGGAGGTTGGACCAGTAGGCGATGATCTTCTGGGCCTCGCCCCGGGTCAGAATGGGCTCCCGGGGACGGTGTCCCATGAAGTACTGCTCGTACTCGAACTTGGCCTGCTTGATCTTGGCGTCGAGCACCTGCAGGTCCTGGTCGAGGTCGACTCCGATCTTCGCCATCTCGCCGGATTGATCGACGTCCCTGGGAGCCGGCTTGAGGGGCTATCCACTCACCCCCTTGCCGAGGCCGCCCGTCCGGCGAGGGAGCCCCGGACCCTGGGGTAGAATCGGCGCCGCATGCCCAGCCTTCTCCTCCACGCCCGCCTGGTCGATCCGGAGTCTGCCCGGATCGAGCCCGGGATCCTCTGGCTCGAAGCGGGCCGGATCCGGGCCCGCCTGGGGCCCGGCGAGAGCCGACCGGAGGGGGTTCCGGAGCGGGACCTCGGCGAGCGTCTGCTGGCCCCGGGCTTCCTCGACCTCCACCACCACGGCGCGGCGATCTTCGCCGGGCCCGGAGAGCTGGCGTCCGCCATCCGTCATGACGCGCAGGAGCAGCTGCGTCATGGCGCCACGAGCTTCCTGGTGACCTCGGTCGTGCTCGACGGCCCGGCGCTGGGCGACTTCGTGACCGAGACCGTCCGCGCGCTCGAGGGGCGGCTGCTGGCTCCCCCCGCGGACCCCGCCACCGGCGGCGCCCGGGTTCTCGGGCTGCACCTGGAGGGCCCCTGGATCAGCCCGCAGGCGCCGGGGGCCCAGCCGACCGCCGGCATCCGGCCCTATGCCGTGAGCGAGGGGCGGGAGATCCTGGCGCGCGGGGAGGGCTGGATCCGGATGGTGACCCTGGCGCCGGAGGTGGCCGGCGCCGAGCGTCTCCAGGCGGACCTCGCCCGGGTCGGGGTGGTCGGGGCCCTGGGCCACTCGCGTGCGTCATGGAATGACGCAGATCGCGTCATCGGTGCGGGGGCGAGTCATGTGACGCACCTCTACAACGCCATGTCCGGGGTCCACCACCGGGCGCCCGGCCTGGCCGCCTGCGCCCTGGGAGACCCGCGTCTGAGCGTCGACCTCATCTGCGACGGGGTCCACGTGGCTCCGGAGATGGTCGCGCTCTCGGCGCGGATCCTCGGGGATCGGCTGGTGCTGATCACCGACCGCATCGAGCCGCCCCCGGGCGGGGACTTCGGGGCCGGCGCCGTGGCGGAGCGGGACGGCGCGCTGCGGCTGGCCGACGGCCGGCTCGCGGGGAGCTGCCTGGGGCTGGCGGGCGCTGTGGCCAACGCGCGTCGCTTCGCCGGGCTCGGCCTCGTCGAGGCCGTGGCCGCCTGCACCCTGCGCCCGGCCCGGCTGCTCGGCCTCGAGTCCGACTGCGGAACGCTGCGGCCCGGCGCCCGCGCCGACTTCGCGGTGCTGGATGACGCAGGGCGCCTGCGGGAGACCTGGCTGGCGGGAGAGCCCGCCTGGACCGCCGCCGACTAGGCGAGGCCGAGGCGCTCCAGATGGAGGGCGCCCGCGGCGGGCAGCGCGCCCGGGGCCAGCGGCGGCACCTCGCCCCCCAGGCGCGGGCCGAGTGCGTCGCGCAGGGCCTCCAGGTTCGCCGCGTCGGGGGCCGAGAGCCGGCCGCCGGCGTGGGAGATCACGACGCCGGCCAGCGGAAGCCCACGGCGCTCCAGGGCCTCGAGCGTGAGCAGGGTGTGGTTGATGGTCCCCAGGGCGGCGCGCGCGACCACCACCACCGCGAGCGACCAGCGCGCGGCGAGATCGGCCATGTCGAGGGCGTCGGTCAGGGGCACGAGCAGGCCTCCGGCGCCCTCGACGACCATCTGCGCGTGACGCGCCGCGAGCCGGTCGAAGGCCGCGTCCAGCTCGCCCAGGGCGACCGTCCGCGACTCCGCGCGCGCCGCGACCGTCGGCGCCGCGGGCAGCGCGAAGCGCTGGGGACAGACGTCGTCGAGCGGGTCGCTCCCCCCGGCCGCCTCCCGGAGGGCCTGCGCGTCGAGAGGGCCCTCCGGGCCGACGCCGGTCTCCACAGGCTTCATGGCCCCCGCGTCGACGCCCGCGGCGCGGAGGGCCCGCACCAGGGCGCAGGCGACCACCGTCTTGCCCACCCCGGTGTCGGTGCCGGTGACGAAGAGGCTCCGACTCACGGCGCGACGCGGGCCATCTCGGCCCCGACGCGGCCCACCTCGTCCGCGACCGCGTCGGCGAGGGCGTCGAGGACCTCGGGCTCGTGGGTGGCCATGGGCGTGATGCGCAGGCGCGCCGTGCCCTCGGGAACCGAGGGGTGGCGGATGCCCTGGGCGTAGAAGCCCCGGGCCAGCAGCGCCTCGCAGACCGCCATGGTGGGAGCGTTCCCGCCGATCACCACGGGCACGATGTGGGTGGTGCTCGGCGCCGTGGAGAGCCCGCGCGCCGCGAGCCCCGCCCGCAGCCGCTCGGCGTTCGCGGCCAGCCGCGCGCGCCGCCAGGGCTCCGTCGAGAGCAGCCGCAGCGCGGCGCGCGACGCCTCCACCTGGGGCGGGGCGAGGGCGCAGGAGAAGATGAAGCTGCGGGCGGTGTTCACCAGCAGCTCGCGCAGTGCAGCGCTCCCGGCCACGAAGGCCCCGAAGGAGCCCACCGCCTTGCCCAGGGTCCCGACCCAGACGTCCACGCCGGCCTCGACACCACAGACCTCCGGCGCCCCGCGTCCGGACGCGCCCAGGCAGCCCATGCCGTGGGCGTCGTCCACCATGACCATGGCGCCGTGGTGCTTCGCGAGCGGCACCATCGCGCCCAGGGGAGCCAGGTCCCCATCCATGCTGTAGACGCCGTCCAGGGCGACGAGTCGCCGGCGGTAGCGGCCGTCGCTCTCCGTGAGCGCCTCCGCCAGGGCCTCCGGATCGCCATGGCCGAAGATCCGCACCTCGGCCCGGCTGAGCCGGCAGCCGTCCACGATCGAGGCGTGGTTGAGGGCGTCGGAGATCACCAGATCGCCGGGTCCGACCAGGGCCGGGATGACCCCGACGTTGGCCATGTAGCCGGTGCCGAAGACCAGGGCGGCGGGCAGGCCCAGGAAGGCGGCCAGCTCGGCCTCGAGGGCCTCGTGGGCGGCGAGATTCCCGGTGATCAGGCGCGAGCCGCCGGCCGCGCAGCCGAGGTCGCCCGCCGCCCGGGCCGAGGCCTCCGTCACAACCGGGTGCCGCGCCAGATCCAGGTAGTTGCTGCCGGCGAAGAGCCAGACCTCGCGCCCGTCCACCGCCATGCGCGGGGCCTGGGGCCCGTCGAGCCGGCGCATGCGGCGGTGGGTGCCTCGGGCGCGGATGGCGTCGAGCACCTCGCGGGCGCGCTCCTCCAGCGGTTCCGCCCGTGCCTCGGTGCCGGCCGCGCTCGCCATCGGCTCAGGCCCGGCGGACGTCGGGCTTGAGGATCTGCCCGTCGCCGCCGCGCAGCCGGAACCCCCCTGCCTCCCCCTCGGCGGCGTCTTCGTCCCCGGCGTAGAGCGGGTTGCCCTCCACCTCGAAGCCGGCGTCGCGGATCATCCGGTAGGTCTCGCGCACCGCGTCGCCGCGGGTGGTGAGGTAGCCCTCGACGAAGAGCGAGTTGGCCGGCCACAGGGCGAGGGGACCGAGGCTGCGCAGGTGGCCCTCGCGTCCGCCGGCCACCCGGACCTCGGCTCGGGGATTCACGAGGCGGACCAGACAGAGCGCCCGGAGGCAGCGCTCCGGCGAGAGCGAGCCGTCGGAGAGGAGCGGATTCCCCTCGATCGGGATCAGGAAGTTGACGGGGATCGACGGCACCTCGAGCTCGCGGAGGCGGAAGGCCACGTCCACCAGGTCGTCGCTCTTCTCACCCATGCCGACGATCAGGCCGCTGCAGGGCTCGATGCCGCACTTCTTGGCCGCAAGCAGCGTGGCGATCCGGTCCCCGTAGGTGTGGGTGGAGCAGATCTCGCCGTAGTGGCCCTCGCTCGTGTTCAGGTTGTGGTTCAGGCGATCGAGCCCCGCGTCGGCCAGCAGCCGCGCGTGCTCCTCCCCGATCAGCCCGGCCGAGAGGCAGACCTCGATCGGGTAGCGCTGCTTGATCTCCTGGATCAGGCCGGCCAGCTTGCGCGTCCGCTCGAGGGTCGGGCCGCGGCCCGAGAGGACCATGCAGTAGCGGGAGGCGCCCGAGCGGGCGGCGCTCTCGGCCTCGGCCAGGATCTCCGCGTCGCCCTTGAGGGGGTACTTGCGGATCTCGGCCTCCGAGTCCCGGGACTGGGAGCAGTAGCCGCAGTCCTCCGGACACAGCCCGTTCTGGACGTTGTTCAGGACGTGCACCATCACGCGGCGTCCGAAATGGCGCGCGCGCGGCGCGAGGGCCGCCTGCAGGAGCGGCAGCAACTCGGCGTCCCCGTCGAGGATCCAGCGCGCGTCCGCGGCGCTGGGGGGCTCGTCGGCCAGGGCGCGCTGAGCCAGGTCTTCGTACTTCTGGAACACGGGGCCTCCGGACATGGCGGGATACGAAGAGGCTACGGGGCTCGGACCCGGGCTGTCAACGCTCCTCCACCACAGGGGTTGACGGCCCTCCGGCTAGACTGCCGCCGTGGCGCGCCCTCGAACCGCCTACGTCTGCACCGAGTGCGGTACCCAGCACGCCCGCTGGATGGGACGCTGCGCGGGCTGCTCCGCCTGGGAGACCCTGGTGGAGGAGCCCGCGGGTGGGGAGGCCGCGGGCGGCCCGGAGCACCGGGAGCTGCTCGGCAGCGCGCCGGCGGGCGAGTCCGGGGTGGCCCTGCCCCTCAAGGCGATCGAGGCCTCCGCCGCCCCGCGCATCGCCAGCGGCCTGGGCGAGGTGGACCGCGTGCTCGGCGGCGGCCTGGTGCCGGGCTCGGTCGTCCTCCTGGGCGGTGAGCCCGGCGTCGGCAAGTCGACCCTGGCCCTGCAGCTGGCGGCCCGGGTGCGCGCGGGCGGCGCGCCGGTGCTCTACGTCACCGGGGAGGAGAGCGTCGAACAGGTCGGCCTGCGGGCCGAGCGGATCCGGGGGGTGCCCGACGACCTGCTGGTGCTGGCGGAGACCCGGGTCGAGAGCCTGGCGGCACCCTGGCGCGGCGCGCGGCCGGCGCTCGTCGTGGTCGACTCGATCCAGACCCTGGCCACGCAGCGCATCGAGTCCGCCCCGGGCTCCGTGGCCCAGGTGCGCGAGAGCGCCGCGCTGCTGGCGGCGACCGCCAAGACCCACGGCACGGTGCTGCTCCTGATCGGCCACGTGACCAAGGAAGGGGTGCTCGCGGGGCCGCGGGTGCTCGAGCACATGGTGGACGCGGTGCTCACCTTCGAGGGCGACCGCAGCCACGCCTACCGGGTGCTGCGCGCCACCAAGAATCGCTTCGGCTCCACCCGCGAGGTGGGGGTCTTCACCATGCACGAGAGCGGCCTGGCCGGCGTGGAGAACCCGAGCGAGCTCTTCCTCGCGGAGCGCCGCGCCAAGGCGCCGGGCTCCTGCATCGTCCCGCTCCTCGAGGGCAGCCGCACGCTGCTGATCGAGGTCCAGGCCCTGGTCGCGCCGGCGGGCTACGGCACGGCGCGGCGCACCTGTATCGGCGTGGACGATGGCCGCGTGGCCCTCATGCTCGCCGTGCTCGACCGTCGCTCCGCTCTCGACCTGGTCGGCCGCGACGTCTACGTGAACGCGGCGGGGGGCGTCCGCGTCGGCGAGCCCGCGGCCGACCTGGCCCTGTGCCTGGCCCTGGCGTCGAGTCGACTGGACCGCCCGCTGCCGGCGGACGTGGCCGCCTGCGGAGAGGTCGGCCTCGGCGGCGAGGTGCGGCGGGTCGCGCGCCTCGACCTGCGCCTGCGCGAGGCCGCGCGCCTCGGCTTCCGACGCCTGCTGGTGCCGCCCGGCTCCCAGGCCGAGGTTCCCCCGGGCGTGGATCTCGTCGAGGTGGAAGACGTCGGCGAAGCCGTTCGCTGGCTCGGCGCCGAGGGTGGACGTGCCGACACGTCCGTGTGAACGACGCCGGGCGTCATCGGGCGGCCTCGCGTCCGGCGCCATCGCTCTCGAGCGCCGGGCCGCTTGTCACCGAATGCCCCCGCGGCTAGCTTCCTCGCCGATGGACGACCCCCTCGGCCCTCCGGGCGCCCTGCAACGCGCGCTCCAGCGCATCGGCGGCGGCTTGGAGCTCGTCGAAGAAGCCATGCGTCAGCAGCTCTCCTCCCGCAGCGAGCTGGTGGACGTGATCGGCGAACACGTGCTCTCTTCGGGCGGCAAACGGATCCGCCCGGCCCTGCTCTACTTCGCCGCCGAGATGTGCGGATACACCGGACCGCGTCGCGTCCAGGTGGCGGCCGCCATCGAGTTCCTCCACACGGCGACACTGCTCCACGACGACGTGGTCGACCTCGGACGCCTGCGCCGCGGCCGCCCCGCGGCAAACGTGCTCTGGGGCAACCGCCGCGCCGTCCTCGTCGGCGACTTCTTCTACGCCCGCGCCTCGGCGATGATCGTCGAAGACGGCGACCTGGACATCCTCTCCATCTTCTCGGAGACGATCCGGCAGATGGCCGAGGGCGAGCTGATGCAGCTCCAGCGTTCCTTCGACGCCGACGTCGGTGAGGCCCACTACTACGACGTGATCGAGCGCAAGAGTGCGGCGCTGCTCTCGGCCGCGACCGAGGCCGGCGCGATCCTGGGCGGTGTCACCCGCGCGGAGCGCCGGCGGCTGGCCGACTACGGCCGCGAGATCGGTCTGGCCTTCCAGCTCCGGGACGACGCCCTCGACTACGCGGCCAGCGCCCGGGAGCTCGGCAAGCAGCCCTACACGGATCTGCGCGAGGGCAAGGTGACCCTCCCCCTGCTCCTCACCCTGAAGCGCTGCGCGGGCCCGGAGCGCGCCACGATCGAGTCCTTCCTCAAGGTGGCCGGCGACGCCGAAGACGCGGGCACGCCGCCGGAGGAGGCCGCGGTGCAGACGGTGGCGGAGCTCGTGCGCCGCCACCGCGGCGTGGAGGACACGATCCGGCGTGCCCACGAGCACGTGGCGCGCGCGGCCGCCGCCATTGCACCGTTCCCGGCCTCCGAGGCCCGCGAGGCCATGCTGGCCGCAGCCGACTTCGCCGTCACCCGACCCGCCTGACGGCCGCTCCGCCTCTCGCCCCCGCCGGTCCCGCGGAGAACGATCCATGCAACGCAACCTCGGGAGCATCCGTCGGATGCTCGCCTCCGCACTGGTGGCCATGGCCATCGTCGCCAGCGCGGCGCCGGCCCTGGCGGCCGGCGCACTCTCGGGCGTGGTGAACGTGAACACGGCGTCGGCGGAGCAGCTGCAGCTGCTGCCCGGCGTCGGGGAGGCCCGCGCCCGGGCGATCCTCGCCACCCGCAAGCGGCTCGGCGGCTTCAAGTCCGTCGACCAGCTCGTGGAGGTGAAGGGCATCGGTGCCGTGGCCCTGGACCGGCTGCGACCCTTCGTGGTCGTCCAGGGGAAGACCACGGCGCGGATCGAGTAGCGCCTCCGGGACCGGGGGCGGCGTCCCCCGGTCCCATCCGCGCTCCACCCGCGGACCGCCGGGCCCTGTGGTATCCGTCGCGCCGATGAGATCCCTCACGGCCGCGGTGCTCCTGGCCTCGGGACTGCTCCTGGCTTCGGCGGCGGCCCGAGCCGCCGGAGCGGAGCCCCCCCGCCGGGTGGTCTCCATGAATCCCTCGCTCACGGAGATCCTGCTGGCCCTGGACGCCGGCCACCTGCTGGTGGGCGTGGACGACTACTCGGCGCGCCAGCAACAGCGCCTCGCGTCGCTTCCCCGTGTCGGTGGGCTGTTCGACCCGAACCTCGAGAGCGTGGTGGCCCTGGAGCCCGATCTCGTCGTCCTCGTGCCGAGCGTGGAGCAGCGGGACTTCCGCGAGCGCCTGGGCGAGCTCGGCATTCCCCGGCTCGAGCTCGATCCGACCTCCTTCGACGAGGTGCTGGAGACGATCGAGGTGCTGGGGCAGCGGCTGGGGCGGGCCGACGCGGCCGAGGTCCGGGTGCGCGCCATCCGGCGTGCCCGGGGCGAGGTGCGCGCGCGCACGGCGGCGCTTCCGCGCCGCCGCGTGGTGCTGGTGCTGCAGCGCGAGCCGCTCTTCGTCGTTGGCCGCGGTAGCTTCTTGCACGAGATGCTCGAGGCCGTGGGCGCCACCAACCTGGGCAGCGCCCTGGACGCGACCTACCCCCGGGTGGACCTCGAGTGGCTCGTGGCCGCCCGGCCCGACCGGGTGCTCGACGCCAGCCGCGACGCGGCCGGCGCCGACGACACCTGGGGCCGGCTGCCGTCGCTCTCCGGCCGCGTGGTCGCCCTCGGCGAGGGCGTGGCCACGCGGCCCGGCCCGTGGCTGGACCGCGCCCTGTGGGCCCTCGCGCGGGCGGTCCACGGCGCCGCCCTCGACGGCGAGCCCCGATGAGGACGCTCACCCCGCGGCGTCTCGCCGGCGCGCTGGCGGTGCTCGCGGCGGCCCTGGTGGCCGCCGTGGTCTTCGGTCTCGCCGCGGGCAGCAGCGGGCTCGCCCCGGGCGAGGTGCTGGCGACGCTGTTCGGCGAGGCTCCCTCGGAC
The DNA here is from genome assembly GCA_964442285.1 of uncultured Spirochaetales bacterium. GTDB lineage: Bacteria > Myxococcota_A > UBA9160 > UBA9160 > JAFDET01 > CAYTZH01. The sequence goes on from CAYTZH010000046.1 coordinate 9,729, forward strand.
CCCGCGCGCGACATCGTGCTGCGGATCCGCCTGCCGCGGGTGCTGCTGGCCGCCCTGGTCGGCGGCGCCCTGGCGGCCTCGGGCGTGGTGTTCCAGGCGCTGCTGCGCAATCCCCTGGCGGATCCCTTCATCCTCGGGGTATCGGGCGGCGCGGCGCTGGGCGGGATCGCCGCGCTCTCCCTCGGCGGCGTGCTGGGCTGGGGCTACCGCGCGGTGCCGCCGGCGGCGTTCGCCGGGGCGGTGGCCACCACCGGGCTGCTGTTCGCCATGGCCGGGGGGCGGGCGCGGCTCTCGCCCACCCACCTGCTGCTCACCGGGGTGGTCTTCAACGCCTTCGCGTCTGCCGCCATCGTCTTCCTCGCCTCCACGGCGGGGCTCGGCGAGGGAACCCGCATCTTCCTGTGGCTCATCGGCAGCCTCAGCGCCGCGCGGGCGGAGCTCGCGGGCTGGGTGGCCCTCTTCCTGGCGCTGGGCCTCGGCTGTGCCCTGCCCCTCGCCCGCTCCCTCAACGCCATGGCCCTGGGTGACGAGTCGGCGGCCCAGCTCGGCGTGGACGTGGAGCGCGCCCGACGCCTGCTGCTGCTCGCCACCTCACTCATGGTGGGCGCGGCGGTCTCGGTCTCCGGGCTGATCGGCTTCGTGGGCCTGATCATTCCCCACCTGCTGCGCCTGCTGCTCGGCGCCGACCACCGGCTCCTGGTCCCGGCCGCGGTGCTGGGCGGCGCCGCCTTCCTCGTCGGCTGCGACACCTTGGCCCGAATCAGCCTCGAGGGCCGGGAGCTCCCGGTCGGGGCGATCACCGCCCTGGCGGGCGGGCCGGTCTTCCTGGTACTGCTGCGCCGACACTTCCTGCGCACGGTGGCGTCGTGAGCGGAGCGGGCGATACCGACAACGCGGGCCTGGTGTTCGAGGGCGTGGCGGTCGCGCTCGGGGCGCGCCCCGTGCTCCGGGGCATCGACCTCGCGGTGGCACCCGGCGAGGTGGTGGGCCTCATCGGACCCAACGGTGCGGGCAAGACCACCCTGCTGCGGCTCGCCACCCGGGTGCTGGCGCCGGACGCGGGTCGCATCGCGCTCGACGGACGCCCCCTCGCCGCCTTCGGCCGGCGGGAGCTGGCTCGGCGGGTGGCCATCGTGCCCCAGGAGACCGCCGTGCCGTTCCCCTTCCGCGTCGCGGAGGTGGTGCTCATGGGGCGACTCCCCCATCTGGCGCCCCTCGCCTTCGAGTCGCGCGCGGATCGGGAGCGGGTTTGCGAGGCCCTGTGCGGGCTTGGGATCGAGGCGCTCGCCGACCGCAGCGTGCTCGAGATCTCCGGCGGCGAGCGCCAGCTCGTGATGGTGGCGCGAGCCCTGGTGCAGGATCCCCGGCTGCTGCTCTTCGACGAGCCCACCGCCTATCTCGACCTGCGCCACCGGATCGACGTGCTCGGCCGCCTGCGCGCCCTGGCCGCTCGCGGCCGGAGCGCGTTGGTGGTCTCCCACGATCTCGGGCTCGCGGCGCGTTTCTGCGACCGCCTGGCCCTGCTGTGCGACGGCCGGGTGCTGGCGACGGGTCGGCCGGGCGACGTCCTCACCCGCGCGCATCTCCACGCCGCCTACGGGGTCGACGCCGACGTCGTCGCCGGGCCCGATGGGGCGCCCGTGGTTGTGCCCCGCGCGCCTGCCGGCACCGATTGCTAGCTTGGGCGCCCCCAGCGCACAGAGAGGGAAGACCGAGCCATGTCCCAGACCGAGATCACCTCCGTCCGCGCCCGCGAGATCCTCGACTCGCGCGGCAATCCCACCCTCGAGGCCGACGTGGTCACCCGCGACGGCGCCCGCGGCCGCGCAGCCGTCCCGTCCGGTGCCTCCACCGGCGCCCGCGAGGCGCTCGAGCTCCGCGACGGCGACACCGACCGCTACCTCGGCAAGGGGGTCCGCCGGGCCGTGGCGCACGTCAACGGCGAGGTCGCCCAGGCGGTGGTGGGCCGCAGCCTCGGCGGGGACGGGGACCAGGCGGCGCTCGACCGCGCCCTCATCGCCCTGGACGGGACGGACACCAAGGCGCGTCTGGGGGCCAACGCCCTGCTCGGCGTCTCGCTGGCCGCGGCCCATGCGGCGGCGGCCTTCCGCGGCGAGCCGCTCTACCGCAGCCTGGGCGGCGCCGACGCGAACCTCCTCCCCGCCCCGATGATGAACGTCCTCAACGGGGGCGCCCACGCCGACAACAACGTCGACCTCCAGGAGTTCATGATCTTCCCGGTGGGGGCGCCGAGCTTCTCGGAGGCACTGCGCTGGGGTGCGGAGATCTTCCATCAGCTGAAGAAGGTCCTCGGCGAGAAGGGCTACGCCACGTCGGTGGGCGACGAGGGTGGCTTCGCCCCGAATCTCAAGAGCAATCGCGAGGCCATCGAGCTCGTGCTCTCGGCGGTGGAGAAGGCCGGCTACCGGCCCGGCGAGCAGGTGGCGATCGCCCTCGACCCGGCCGCCAGCGAGTTCTGCGAAGACGGCGTCTACGTGCTGGCCGGCGAGGGCGAGCGCAAGAGCTCCGCCGAGATGATCGCCTTCTGGAAGGACTGGGCCGGGCGCTATCCGGTGGTGTCGATCGAGGACGGTCTGGCGGAGGACGACTGGGACGGCTGGGCCGGCCTGACCCGGGAGCTCGGCGGCCGCTGCCAGCTGGTGGGCGACGACCTCTTCGTCACCAACCCGGCGATCCTGCAAGAGGGCATCGAGAAGGGCGTCGGCAACGCGATCCTGATCAAGGTGAACCAGATCGGCACCCTGACCGAGACCCTCGAGGCCATCCGCATGGCCCGGGACGCGGGCTACGCCGCCGTGGTCTCCCACCGCTCGGGCGAGACCGAGGACACCACCATCGCCGACCTGGCCGTCGCCAGCGGCGTCGGCCAGATCAAGACCGGGTCGCTCTCGCGCTCGGATCGGATCGCCAAGTACAACCGGTTGCTGCGCATCGAGGAGGAGCTGGGCGGTCGCGCCCGCTTCGCCGGTCGCGACACGCTGGCGGGTCGCACGTGAGACGGGCCCTCGGGGCGCTCCGGGTCGCGACCCTCGGCGCCCTCCGGGTCGCGGCTCTCGGCGCCTTGCTGGTGTCGGCTCTCGCGGCGCGCCCGGCGGCGGCGTTCGTGCCGTCGGCCTCCAAGCTCACGAACGCCGCGGCGCGGACCAACGGCGAGGCCGGCCGGGCCGAGACCCTGCGCGTCGCGGTGGCCCTCTACTCGCTGGATGCTCGCGGCCGCCTGCTCGATCCGGTGCCGGTGGCCTCCGGCGAGCTGCTCACGAGCCCCGACGGCCAGGCCCGCCTGGAGCTGGTGGGGCGCAACGGCGTCAACGAGCGCCACCTCCTGCGGGGGGCTTCCCTCGAGGCCACCCGCGACGGCCAGCCCCTGGTCTCGCCCCGCCCCCTGCTCCCGCCGCTCCCGCTGCTCCAGATGCGGCGTTCGGGGAGCCTGGCCAACGCGCTCCGCCAGCTCGGGGTACGCGGCGACGAGTCGGAGCTGGGCCGGAGCCACGGCAACGACTGCTTCGTCGTGGGTGGGCGGAGCCGCGTGCCCGGCGCGCCCGACGCGCCCGACCGCGCCTCGCTCTGGCTCGACGCGGAGAGCTACCAGATCGTCCGCATCGACCGCCGGGACGGCACCAGCTTCCGCTTCGGACCGCTGCAGGCGGTGGGCAGGATCAACCTCCCCGCCTGGGTGGAGATCCGCGCGCCCGGCGTGCGCCCCTACCGGCTGACGCTGCGCGAGGTGGAGGCGGTGCGGGCGCCCGCCGACGCCTTCTCCCGCACCTGGCTGGCGGCGGCTCGCAATTCGGCGGTGCTCCCATAGAATGTGGGGCGGACGGCCTCCAGCCCCCCAAGGATCCCCCTCGATGGAGCCAGCCCTCATGGCGGGTCCGCAGCAGCTCAGCATCCTGGTCGTGGATCCGGACGAGGATCACGGGGCCTCGCTCGCCGACTTCCTGGAGGGCGAGGGCTACCGGGCGGCGACCGCGCGCGAGGGCTCCGGAGCCCTCGACGAGGTGAAGCGGGGCCGCTGCCAGATCGTGCTGCTCTCCCTGGAGACCGACGCCGACGGCGGGGGCGGAGCGGCGCTGTTGCAGCAGATCCGCTCCGTCGACTCCGATCTGTGCGTGATCACCATGACCGAGCGACCCACCGTGGAGTCGGCCGTCGCCACCATGAAGTGCAACGCCTTCGACTACCTGCGCAAGCCCTTCGACCTGGAGGAGCTGCGACGGGTGCTGCGGGAGGCGATCCGGACCTACGGCCTGCTGGTGGATCTGGAGCAGCGCCTGAACGGCGAGATCGGGCGACGCGTCCGCGAGCGCCGGACCGACCGCGCGCTCACCCTGAAGCAGCTCGCCAATCGGACGGGCCTCTCGGTCAGCCTCATCTCCCAGATCGAGCTCGGCAAGAGCGCGGCGTCGCTCTCCACGCTGCACAAGCTGGCGACGGCCCTCGGCGTCAAGATGACCTACTTCTTCGAGACCCTCTGAGCGTCCCGGGATCATGCGCAGCGTAGAAGACACGCGCCCGCGTCACGGCCTGTCGGTCCCGGTGGTGAGCGTCCTCGACGAGGCCGGTCGTCTGGTGGAGGAGGATCAGCGCGCGGTGGTGCGCCACGTGATCCAGGACGGCCGCGGCGCGGACATCGTCTTTGCCGCCGGCACCACCGGCGAGTGGGACCGGGTGACCAACGAGGTCCGGCAGCAGGTGGTCCGGGTCTGCGTCGAGGAGGTCGCCAAGCTCAATGCCTCCCTCGACCGCGGCGGCCAGGCCCGGGTGGAGACCTGGGCGGGCATCACCGCCCACGCCGCGGCCGAGACCCTGGAGAACCTCGACTTCGCCCTGGCGTCGGGCGCGGACGCGGCGGTCCTGGCGCCGCTCTCCATCCGGGGACTCGACGACCCGGTGCGCTTCGTGCGGCGCGACGTCTCCGACCTGCTCGACGCGCGCAGCCGGCGGATCCCCGTCTACCTCTACGACAACGCCGACATCGCCGCGGACCCGAAGGTGCCCCACATCCGCACGCGTCAGGTCAAGGAGCTCTCCCGTCTCGACTTCGTCCGCGGCATCAAGGTCACCGCGCCGCGCAAGGTGATGGGGAACTACACGCGGGCGGCCGCGAGCTTCCGGGAGCGCGGCGAGTTCGGCATCTATCTCGGGAACGCCCGCGACGTCTTCGAGCTCTTCCGTCCCCGGGCGCGCGGCTGGGGGTCCTTGGTGGAGCACTGGAACCGCTGGCTGTTGCGGGACGCCCTGCCCATCGGCATCGTCGCCGGACCGGCCAACGTGCTGCCCCGGGAGTGGGCCTGGGCCTGGCAGGTCTGCCGCGCCGGGGACCCGGAACGGATGGCCAGCGCGCGGCGGGTGCTGGAGGCGTTCGGCTCCGGGGCGCGCCAGGCGGGAGGACGGCGGATGATCGCGTGCCTGAAGCGGGCCCTCCGGCGGCTCGGGGTCATCGAGCACGACGCGGTCGCGCCCGGGACGCCGGCGCTCGCGGCGCCCGACGCGGAGCGCTTCGACGCGGTCCTCGACGAGGTGCGGGCGCTGGCCCGGGACCTCATCGCCGAGCCGTGGCGGACCTCGTGCGAGGGCCGCCGGTGACCCGGGTCTCCGAAGGCGACCTCGACCTGGTCGGCATCGGCAGCATGGTGGTCGACCGCATCGCGCGGGTGCCGCGGCTGCTGGGCGCCGACGAGAAGGCCGTGGTGATCCCGTCGCCGGACGGGCCGCCGGTGCAGGAGTTCGTCGGAGGCGTGGTGCTCAACCAGCTCGGCTGGGCCGCGGCCCTCGGGCTGCGCTGCGGCATCTTCGGGCGCCAGGCGGACGACGCCGAGAGCCGCTTCATGAAGGTCGCCATGCACCGGCTGGGGATCGAGGCCCGCCTCGACCTCGACGGCAGCGCCTCGTCGGTCTCGCAGATCTTCGTCGACGAGCGGGGCGAGCGCGCGATCTACATGGCGCCGGGTGCGACCTCCGAGACCCACGCAGAGCACGTGCGCCGCTTCGGCGACTTCATCGGGCGCGCCCGGCGGCTCATCACCGAGGTCTCCCAGCTCCCCCTCGACGCGGTGCTCGAGGCGCTGCGGATCGCCCGGGAGGCCGGGGCGGAGACGGCGGTTGACCTCGACGTCCCGCCCTCGGATGCGGTGCCCGGCCTCGGCGACGCCGCCACCCTCGAGGAGGTGCTGCGCGCGCCGGATCTCCTGAAGCCCTCGAAGCGCGCCGCCCGGGAGCTTGCGAACGCCCCCGACGCCGACGCGGTCACCCTCGCGCGAGCCCTGCGCGCGCGGTTCGGGAACCGCGCCGTGGTCGTGACCCACGGCGAGCAGGGCTGCGCCATCGCGAGCGACGAGTTCGAGGGCATGGTGCCGGCTCATCCCGTGAAGGCCGTCGACAGCACCGGCGCCGGCGACGCCTTCCTCGGCGGCCTGCTCTGGGGCCTCGACGCCGGCCTCGACTGGCGCGACGCCGGTCGCTTCGCCAACGCCTGCGGCGCCGCCTGCGTGGAGAAGCTCGGGGCCTTCCCCGACGACGCCGAGGCAGCGCGCAGCCGGGTGATCGAGATCTACGGCAAGCCGCTGCCGCTCTCGCCGGTGCGTGGTCGCGACGCCGGGGGCGAGGGGGCGCTGCGGGTGATGGACGTGGTGCTCGACGAGCTCACGGCGCTGCGCCGGCGTGTCGACCCCCGGCTGTTCCGGGCCGCGGCCGAGCTGGTGCGCGCCGCCGAGGTCGGCGGCGGCCGGGTCCACGTCACGGGCATCGGCAAGCCGGAGCACGTCGCCCACTACGGGGCGGCGCTGCTCTCGTCGACGGGGACGCCCGCGACCTTCCTCCACGGCACCGAGGTGGTGCACGGCAGCGCCGGCCAGGTGGTGCGGGGCGACGTGGTCATCGCCATCAGCAACAGCGGCGAGACCCAGGAGATGCACGACGCGGTCCGCACCGTCCGCAGCCTGGGCGCCCGGGTGATCGTCGTGACCGGCGGGCTCGACTCCAGGCTGGCGGGCATGGCAGACGTGGTGCTCGACGCCTCGGTGTCCCAGGAAGGGGGTGGGCTCGGGCTCGCGCCCCGGGCGAGCGTCGCGGCGGAGGTGGTGGTGATGGGGGCGCTGGCCGCCCTGCTCGAGGAGTCGCGCGACTTCGATCGCGGCGACTACAACGCCCGCCACCCTTCGGGCACGCTCGGTCGGCGCTCCGGCCAGGACTGAGTCCGTCCCTCAGGGACGGAGCTCAGTCCTTCAGGAGCTCAGTCCTTCAGGATCAGGCGGGAGACCATCTCGCTGGTGACGTCGACGGCGGCGTCGACCTCCGCGTCCGGCGCCCCGCCCAGCAGCAGCCGGGCGGCGATCCACTCCACCGAGGTGTGGATCACGAAGGCCGCCGCGGAGGGGTCCACCAGGCGGGCGCGTCCCTCCTCCTCCAGATGGGCGATGAGGGTCTCCACCGCCTGCTTCACCCGGCTCTCGATGGCCTCCATGGCGGCGCGGACCGCGGGGTCCTTGAAGAAGCGCTCCCAGAGGATGCGCTGGAGGCCGGGCTGGAGCCGGCGGGTCTTGAAGCTCAGCTCGATCAGCCCGCGCACGCTCTGGCGGGGGTCGGTCTCGCGCCAGAGCGCCGGATCGAGGCCGCCCACGATCCGGTCGGCGATCTCCTCCACGGTGGCGTGGAGGATCTCGAGCAGGATCTCCCGCTTGTCCTGGAAGTAGCCGTAGACCGTCCCCACGGCGACCCGCGCCCGGCGGGCGATCTCCGCCGTGGTGGTCTCGTCGTAGCCCCGCTCCTCGAACGCCTCCGCAGCGGCCTCGAGGATGCGCTGGCGGGTCCGCCTGCTGCGGGCCTGCTGGGGTCGGCGTGACGTCCCCGAGGGGGGATATCCCTGGGACGGCGGCCGGTCGGGCGCGCTCGGCATGGGACGCATGGTACCACCCAGGCACCCAAGGGGGACCGGGGGAGGCCGGCCAGGGGCGACCGGGGGCCGACCGGGAGGGCTGGCGTAAAAAAGTGAATCCGACGTCGGTTTTCCATTGACCCTCGCTCCGGACCGCCATAGGTTGCCCTGCGCGCGTGCCGATACAGGAGGGCGCTTTTTGCCCCGGAGGAATTCCCCCATGGCCACTGCCCCGGTCCACCCCACGAGCTCCACGGACGCCTCGAGCGCCACGGACGCCGAGCTCGAGACGATCCTCACGTCCTTCGACACCAGCTACGCCTGGAACTACGGCAGCGTGAAGGAGGGCCTGCGGGACCTCTACGAGAAGGCCAAGCGCGAGCAGTGGAACGGCTCCGAGCGCCTCGCCTGGGACACCCCGGTCGACCCCGAGGGCCACATCATTCCCCAGAGCTTCAACCCGCTGCAGGACTACGGCCCCTTCAAGAAGCTCGACGCCCGGGAAGAGGCCCGCTTCCACCACGCGCAGCTTGCGTGGACCCTCTCCCAGTTCCTGCACGGCGAGCAGGGCGCCCTCATCACCGCGTCCCAGCTCGTCGGCGCCGTGCCCTGGATCGACGCCAAGTACTACGCCGCCAGCCAGACCATGGACGAGGCCCGACACGTCGAGGTGTTCGACCGCTACCTGCGCGAGAAGCTCGAGTGGGAGTGGCCGATCAACGAGAACCTGAAGAAGCTCCTCGACATGATCCTCATGGACTCGCGCTGGGACATGAAGTACCTGGGCATGCAGATCCTGGTGGAAGGCCTGGCGATGGCCGCGTTCGCCAACCTCTACAACATGGCCCAGGAGCCCCTGATCAAGGACCTGATCCACAACGTCATGCGCGACGAGTCGCGCCACGTGGCGTTCGGCGTGATCTCCCTCAAGGGGTATTACGACGACATGCCCGAGAACGAGCGGAAGGACCGCGAGGAGTTCGTCATGGAGGCGTGTCACCTCATGCGCGACCGCCTCGTCGGCGAGGACGTGGCCGAGTACTTCGGCTTCGACAAGGCCGAGGTCAAGAGGATCGTGCTCGAGTCGCCGGTGATGCAGCAGTTCCGCCAGCTGTTGTTCATGCGCGTGGTTCCGAACATCAAGCGCCTGGGGCTGCTGACGCCGCGGGTGCGGGACTACTTCGGCGAGCTCAAGATCATCCAGTTCGAGGACGTGGACCCCGAGGCGATCGACCGCCAGCTCGGTCTGGCCTAGGCCTCCGTCGGGGTGGGCTTGACGGTGAGGACGGGGCAGGGGGCCTTCTGGACCACGCGCTCGGCGATGCTGCCGAGCAGCAGGTGCTTGAGGCCCGTGTGGCCCCGGGTGCCGATCACGACGAGGTCCGCGCCCTGGGCGTCGGCCTCCTCCTCGATCACCGTGGCCGGGTAGCCCTCGCGCACCACCACCGAGCAGCTCAGGCCCTGCGCGCGCACCCGATCGGCGTAGGCCTCCAGGTTCTGGCTGGCCTCCGCCTTCACGTTGGCCCAGAAGTCCGGGGGCAGGTAGGCGCCCTCCATCTGCTGGAACTCCACCGGCAGGTGGTAGGCGTGGAGCAGGACCACCTCGCTGCCGTGCTCCTCGGCCACGTGGATCGCCCATTCCAGGACGGCCTCGGCGTGCTCGGAGAAGTCCAGGGGCACCAGGACGCGTCGGATGCGGATCGTCATGGGCGAGAGACTGCACCCACGGGGAGCGGTCGTCCAGCCCCCTTTTCCACGCCCGCGCCGAGCCGCCAACCCCGCCTCCGGAAGGCCCTTTCGGGCCCATCGGCCGCTGGCTACGATTCGGCTCCCGTTCTCGGGCCCGGGGCCGTAGCTCAATTGGGAGAGCGCCGCGTTCGCAACGCGGAGGTTGGCGGTTCGATCCCGCTCGGCTCCACCATCGGTCTCCCCGGCCGCGGCCCGTGGCCTCGCGCTCATCCGGAGCCCTGCGTCGGACGAACACCTCGACGGGACGGCGCGGGGTCGGACGAGGATCGTCGGGAATGGATCCGAACACGGATGCGCTGGATCGGGAGCTGCTCGGCGCCATTGCCCGCGGCGACCACGCGGCCCTGGCCAGGCTCTACGATCGGCACGCGCCGGCGCTTCTCGGGGTGGCCGTGCGGATCCTCGGCTCCCGGAGCGACGCCGAGGACCTGGTGCACGATGTCTTCCTCGAGGCCTGGGCCAGGGCGGCCGGGTTCTCTCCCGAACGGGGGACCGTGCGGACCTGGCTCTTCGTGCGGCTCCGGAGCCGGGCCATCGACCGCCTCCGCAACCTCGAGGTGATCCGACAATACGTCCGGCGGGAAGCGGTGCGATGGGATTCTCCACCGACGGCGGACGACCCGAGCGATCGGCCGGATCGCAAGCGGGCCCTCGCCGCCCTGGCCACACTCTCCGAGGTCCAGCGGCGCGTCCTGGAGCAGGCCTACTTCGAAGGCCTCAGCTGCGCGGAGATCGCGGCGAGGAGCGGAACGCCGGTAGGCACCGTGAAGTCGCGTATGCTCGCGGGGATCCGCGCGTTGCGGAGGCAGCTCGAGTCGGGGGGGCGGTGCTGATGGCGCGCAGGCACGAGACGGATCTCGATGCGGTGGGAGAGATCCTGGCTCGGAGCGTGGCGCCGGTGGCCCCGAGTCCGGGTCTGCGCGACCGGATCCTCGGCGCCACGCGGCCGGAGTCGCGACTCGCCGGCCTCGTCGATCGCGTGGCCTGGCTCTTCGATCTCCCGACAGAGACCTGCCGCACCCTCCTCGCCCGGGTCGAGGACCCCGCCGCCCCGTGGGAACGACCTCCCCTGGACGGCGCCCGGCTGCTCCACTTCGAGCCCGGTCCGCGGCTGGCCGGGGCCCACTGCGGCCTCGTCGAGCTCGCGCCCGGGGTCGTCTTCCCGGAGCACGAGCATTCCGGGACGGAGATCACCCTGGCCCTGCGGGGTCGGGGCCGGGAGGACGACGGAGCCGTCATCGAGCCCGGCGACCTCGTCGTGCGTGAGCTGGGCACGCGACACACCCTGCGCAGCCTGGGCGACGAGCCCTGGCTGTTCGCCGTCGCGCTGCTCCCGACGCCCCCCGCCTGATCGCCGTCGCGCTGCTCCCGACGCCCCCCGCCTGATCTCTTCCCGACCGGATCGTCCGCTCTCCGCCGCCGTCCGTATCCCACCCGACGGGGCAGTGGACGGCGGCACGGTGCCGCCGCGGCCTGCTCCCGAGAGAGCCGAGGATCATCATGAAGCAGCTGCTCCCGGGCCTGGGGCTGTGCGCCGCCGGGCTGCTCGCGGCGGCCGCGGCCGAGGCCGCGAGCCACCGCGAGGCCCCCCTCACCGCGCTGGACCGGACGGCCGACATCACCGACTTCTACGCGTTCGTGAGTCCCGACCGCCCGGGCACCGTGACGTCCATCCTGTGTACCGACCCCCTGCTGGAGCCGTCCAACGGCCCGAACTACTTCCCCTTCGACCCGGACGTCCTCTACGCGATCCGGGTGGACAACGATCACGACGCCCTCGAGGACCTGGTCTTCGAGCTCCGGTTCCGCACGGAGCAGAACCTGCCCGACGTGCCGGTGGGGATCGCAGGTGCCGGCGACGGCGTTCCAGCGCCGCCGCTCTCGCCGGCGCCGATCCCGCCCGGCACGCCCCTGGTGCCCCCGGCCGTGACGGCGCTCGAGGGGCCCGGCTCGGAGGGCATCGGACTCCGCCAGACCTACACCGTGGTGATGCGCAGGGGGCGCCACGTCCGCAAGCTCCGCCGCGACGGGGGCGGCGACCTGGTGGCCCTGCCCTCGAACGTGGGTCCCCGGACGACCCCGGACCCCGACGCGCTTCTCGGCCAGGCGATCTACGACGTCGACGGCGACATCCGGGTCTTCGCCGGCACCGTCGACGACGCCTTCTACATCGATCTGGGGGCGGCCTTCGATACGCTCAACTTCCGGGCCGCGCCCGGTCCCGGCGCGACCGGTATCCCCCTGGTGCTCTCGGACGCCCAGGACGCCGCGGACGACGTGAACTTCGTGGCGGACGCGGTCTCGGGCTTCAACGTCAACTGCATCGCCATCCAGCTGCCCATGGAGACCCTCACCGCCGAGGGGCAGCGACCGGGGCCCGAGGACCCCTTCCGCCAGATCGGCCTCTGGGGGACGACCTCCCGGCGCGCGATCACCCTGCGGTCGTCGAGCGGTCCGGGCTTCGAGTTCGGGCGCTTCGTGCAGGTGCAGCGTATGGCCAACCCGCTCTTCAACGAGCTGCTGATCGGAACCGCCCGCAAGGACGCCTGGAGCCGTTCGCGTCCCGTGGACGAGGCGCGCTTCCAGGACGACTTCCTCGATCCGGCGATCGTTCGCGTCGGCCAGGCGCTGTTCGCCTCGGCGGGAATCGAGTTCGCCATCCCGGCGCCGCCGCGCCTGGACCTGGCCCCGCTCGTGCTCTACTCGAGCGGCCCGGCGGGTCCCCTGGCCGACCTGCTGCGGGTGGACCTGAGCGTGCCGCCGACCGCGCCGGCCCAGCGCAGCCGGCTCGGCGGCTGCGGGGGCGACCCGGCGGGCTTCCCCAACGGCCGGCGGACGACGGACGACGTCACCGACTGCTTCCTGCGGGCGGGGTTCGGGATCCTCGATCCGAACTTCAACACGTTCCCCTTCAATCGTCTGGGCGATGGCGTGAACGTGAACGAGTTCCCGATCCCCGAGACCTTCCCCTTCCTGGCCACCGCCCACGACGGCCGCAACCGTCAGCACGTAGACCCGGGCGAGGCGGGCTGCGGGACGCCGGACGGGCTCTGTCCGGTCGACTGACGGCCCCGGCGGCGGCGCCTCGGCCGGCGCCGCCGCCGATCTCCCCCCCCGTTCCCAACCCCAGCTCCACGTCGAGGCACCATGACTCCCGCGATCTACGCTCTCCCCTCCTGCCTGATGCTGCTCCTCGCCGGTCCCAGCCCGGTCTTCGGCGCCGCCGAGGAGCGCCCCGACGCGCGCGCGCTCCTCGAAGAAGCCGTGCACCAGACGCGCCTGGCGCGCCAGACCGGCGACAGCGCCCACTACGAGCGGGCTCTTGCCGCGATCGAGCGTGCCCGGGAGGCCGATCCGGGCCTCGCCGAGCTCCAGAAGGTGGAGGCCTGGGTCCGGCTCGGGCGCCACGAGTTCGCCCGGGCCGAGGACCTGGCGGCCGCCTGGACCGCCTCCCACCCCGACGACCCGGAAGGCTGGGGTCTGCTCGGCGACGCACGGATGGAACGCGGCCGCACGTCGGAGGCACGAGAGGCCTACGAGCGGATGCTGGCCCTCCGCCCGGGTCCGAGTGCCTACGTGCGCGCCAGCTACTGGCTCGAACGCCGTGGCCGTCCGGAGGCTGCGCTCGCGCTGATGGAGCGCGCCTGGCGCGCCACGAGCCCGCGAGAGCCGGATCAGCAGGCCTGGGTGCTGGTCCAGCGGGCGAGCCTGGAGCGAGAGCTCGGGCGCGCGGAGGCCGCGGAGGCCAGCCTCGCGCTCGCGCTGGACGTCCTGCCGGCCTACCACCACGCCCTGGCGGAGCTGGCCTCGTTGCGGCTGGCCCAGGAGCGGCATGCCGAGGCGCTCGCGCTCGCGGATCGGCTGCTGGCCGCGGTGCCCCATCCCGAGCATCGCCTGCTGCGCGCCGATGCGCTGCGGGGGCTTGGCCGCGAGGCCGAGGCGCGCGCTGCGGAGGATGCCTTCGAGCGCGAGGCCCTCGCGAACGTCGACGCGGCCGACAACGAGAACGCCTTCCTGGTGGACTTCTACCTGGATCGGCGGCCCGATCCCGAGCGGGCGCTGGCGCTGGCGCGTCGCGAGGCGGCGAGGCGACGCGACGCGCCGACGCTGGAGCGACTGGCCCGCGCCCTGGCGCGCAACGATCTCGGGACGGAGTCGATCCGCGGCGCCTCCGCCCACTGACGGGGCCGCGCGCCGGATACCGTTCGACGCCATGGGACGGGGACGACCCGCCCTGCTCGGCGCCTGCCTCTCGCTGTGGGCAGGGTTTGCGCTGGCCGCCGACGACCCGGCGACCTCGAAGGACCCGACCTTCGAGTTCACCGTCGAGGCGCGCACCAGGCGGCATGACGGCCCAGCACACCGGCGGCGGCAAGGCGGAGCAGTACTTCCTCCGGGGCCTCGACGCCGATCGCGGGACCGGCCTCGCCGTCTACTTCGACGGCGTCCCCATGAACCTCCGGAGCCACGCCCATGGTCAGGGGTTCCTCGATCTCCATTTCGTCGTGCCCGAAGCCATCGCACGTCTCGATGCGTACAAGGGGCCCTACTTCGCCCGCTTCGGCGACTTCGCCACGGCCGCGGCCATCGAGTACGTCCCCAACGACGCGCCCCGCAATCCTCTTCGCGCTCTGCGCGCGGGCGGCTCTGCCCGCGGCGCCAGTTCCGGAGGCTTCCACCCCGCCGAGCTCGACGTCTTCGGCTGCGCTTCCGGCTCGAGGAGTAGTCTCCGCACCCCGGCGCTCTCCCCTCAGCGCCCGCGCGTCGAGAGATCCTCGCGCCGGAAGACGAAGTCCTGGGTCCGGAGCACCGCCACCCGTGCCGAGCGGCGGTCCAGACCGATCTACCGACTCGGCCCCCACACCTGGGGCGATCCGGGCTCCCCGCTCACCCTCACCTGCGACTGGCGCGGCCCGGCCCCGGTCCTGCAGAGCTTCTACTGGGCCGACCAGCCGGAGCGGGTGGCGTTGCTGCGGGCGGCGGCGGCGGCGCTGCCCGGGCCGGCTCCGGTGGAGACCCTGCGCGCGGGCGCGTTCCTGGAGCGGGCGCTGGCGGCCCTGCCCGCGGGCGCGGCCACGGTGGTCCACCACTCCTCGATGTGGTGATACGTGCCGCGACCCGAGCAGGAGCGGATCACGGCCGCCATGGAGGTGGAGTGGCTGGTCTGAGCCTCAGAGCGCCAGGGCCACGCCGGCGCCCACCCCGAGCGCGCCGTCCAGGATCACGAGCCCGTAGCGCTCGTCGTCCCGGTAGAAGACCAGGGCCAGCAGGGTGGCCGCGGCGACGGCGCCCAGGGGGCGGATCGCCGGCGGTGCCAGGAGGGCGAGGGCCAGCCCGATCGCCGCTCCGACCCGGGCCAGCGCCAGCGCGGCGGGGCGGCCCAGGCGGGCCGCGCCTCCCTCTGCGTCGCGCAGGCTGGAGGCGATGGCGTTGCCCGCCAGGGGCCCTGCCAGGACGGCGAGGGCCCAGACCAGATCCTCGCCCCCCGGGCCCGCGACCCGCGGCAGGCCGACGCAGACCGCCAGCCAGCTCGCGGCCAGGTAGGTCGACTTTGCGAACGCGATCGCTTTCAGCCAGGGATGGGCCAGCGCCAGCAGCAGCACACCGCCCGCCAGCAGCACCGCCCGCGGGCCGATGGCCACGCCGCACGCCACCGCCGCCAGCAGGGCGGCCCCGCCCAGGATTGCCAGGGCGCCCCGATGCCGATCCACGAAGGCGCTGCGGGCCGGGGCCGTGGCCCGATCCCGGGAGAGGTCCCGCAGGCGGTCGGCGGTGTAGACCGCCAGGGTGCCCGCGGCCGCGAGGCCCACGACCGGGAGCTGGGGCGGGATTCCGAGGGCCCGGCTCGCGGCCGCGCACAGGAGCGCCGCGGCGGCGGCGATCCAGAGGTTGCAGAAGACGAGCGGGTCGAGGAGCCGGAGGGCGGACGCCAACCGCCGCAACATGCCGCAGGCCGTGGATCTTCGCTCGGCCTTCGGCGCTCCGCTGGGGCTAAGATCCCGGCGTGGGGATCTCGGCGGTGGTCATGGCCGGGGACCGGGGGGCGGCGAAGGCCGTCCACGGTCGCAGCAAGGTCTACCTCGAGCTGGGCGGCGAGCAGCTCGTGGCCTACGTGGTGCGGGTGCTCCAGCGCGTCCCCGAGGTCGCCGACGTCTGGGTCGTGGGCGATCGCGCGCGCCTCGAGGAGGCGCTTGGCAGCGACGCCGTCCAGCGCGAGCTGCGCAAGCCGCTCCACGTCCTCGAGCAGTTTCGCAACCTCTACGAGAACGCCTGGGAGACCTACCGGCGGCTGCTGCCCGGCGCGCCGCTGGACGGGCGCGACCCGGAGGGCGCGGCGGACCTCGACACCCAGGTGCTCTACCTCTCGGGCGACCTCCCCTTCGCCACGCCCCAGGAGGTCTCCTCGTTCGTGCAGCGAAGCCGGGCCGTCGGCTGCGACTACGCCCTCGGGCTCGTCCCGGAGGAGTGCATCGAGCCGTTCTATCCCGCGACGCCGGACGGACCCGGAATCCACCCGGCCTACTTCAACATCCGCGAGGGCCGCCTGCGCCAGAACAACCTGCACCTGGTGCGGCCCGGCCGCATCGGCAATCGCCACTACGTCCAGGACATGTACGAGCATCGCTACCAGAAGCAGTTCGGGAACATGGTGAGCCTGGGCATGCGGCTGCTGCGCTCCGAGCAGGGCGGGCTGAAGCTGCTCTTCTACTACCTGCTCATGCACCTGGCCTCGCTGTGCGACCGCTGGGCCTGGCGGCACAGCGCCGATCGCCTGCGCGGCTGGGTGCCCATGCCGAAGGTGGAGGCGACGGTGGGCCAGCTCCTGCGCTGCTCCTTCCGCTTCGTCGCCACCGACGTGGGCGGCTGCGCCGTGGACATCGATCTGGACTCGGAGTACGACGCTGCCCTCGCGCGCCTGGAGGAGTGGCGCAGCGGGCAGGCGGAGCGGGCCGAGAAGCTCCACGGTCCGCTGCCGCTCCCGGAGCGCGCCGGTCCCTGAGGTAGACTCGCCCCGATGGACGCTGCGACGAGCGACGGGACGGAGAGCCAGCGGCAGGCGGCGGCGGTGCGGAAGGCGGCAGGCCTGTTCCGGCTCCGAAGCCGGGGTCTCATCGAGGTGGCGGGCCGCGACGCGCCCCGCTGGCTCGAGGGCATGATCTCGAGCTCGGTGAAGGAGCTCGTCCCCGACGGACCGGCCTCGGGCACCTACGCCTTGCTGCTCTCGCCCATCGGCCGGATCGTCGCCGACCTCCACGTGCTGGCCCGGCCCGAGGGCTTCTGGCTCGAGCTCGAGCGCGCGGCGGTGGACGTCGTGATCGCCCGGCTCGAGCGCTACGTCATTGCCGACGACGTGGCGCTGGCCGACGTGAGCGAGGCCTGGGCGCGGCTGGCCCTGGAGGGCCCGGCGGCCGCCGACATCCTGGCGCTGGATCCGGTGCCCCCGGCCTACGGCGCCGGTCCGCTGACCCTCGGCGGCGTGGACTGCCGGGTGGCCGCCCGCTCGCTCTGCGGCGGGGCCGGCTTCCAGCTCTTCGCCCCGGCCGCGGGCGTCGAGGCCGTGGTGGCGGCGCTGCGCACGGCCGGTGCGGGCGCGGGTCTCGTGGAGGCCGGCGAGGAGGCCCTGGAGATCCTGCGGGTGGAGGGCGGGGTGCCCCGCCTGGGCCGCGAGCTCGACGAGGAGGTGCTGCCCCCCGAGGCGCGCCTCGACCACGCCGTCTCCACCACCAAGGGGTGCTACACGGGCCAGGAGGTGGTCGCGCGGATCCGCAGCCGCGGCCAGGTGAAGCACCTGCTGGTGGGCCTCGCGTTCCGCGGCGAGCCGCCGGCGCCCGGTGCCGTCCTGCGCGCGGGCGAGCGCAAGGTGGGCGAGGTCACGAGCGTGGTCCGCTCGCCGGCGGCCGGCCCGATCGGCCTGGGCTTCGTGGTTCGCGACCACGAGGCGCCCGGGACCGAGCTCGCCGTGGACGGGGGCTCGGCGCGGGTGGCCGCTCTGCCCTTCGTGGCCTGAGCCCGCCGTGGGCGGCGCCCTCGTCGTCTTCGCCAAGGCGCCCCGACCCGGCCGCGTGAAGACCCGCATGGTCCCGCCCCTCAGCCCGGACCAGGCCTGCGACCTCTACGCCTGCATGCTGGACGATGTGCTCGAGACGAGCGCCGCCGCCTGCCGGGAGCTGGGCCTGCTGCCCGTGCTGGCGGTCCACCCCGCCGAGGCGGTGTCGGAGCTGGCGCAGCGGGCCCCGGGGTTCCGCGCCGTGACCCAGCGCGGAGCGGACCTGGCCGCGCGCATGGCCGAGGCGGTGGTCGCGCTGGCGGAGGAGGGCTTCTCGCCGGTGCTGCTCCGGGGCAGCGACAGCCCGGCGCTGGCGCCGTCGCTGATCGCCCGGGCGGTCGGCGCGCTGCGCGAGGCGGATCTGGTGATCGCGCCCGACGCCGATGGGGGCTACAGCCTGGTGGGGCTGCGCCGGCCCGTGCCCGGGGTCTTCGACCATCCCATGAGCACGTCCCACGTGGCCCGGGACACCCTGGCCCGCGCCGGCGAGCGGGGCCTGGCCACGCGACTGCTCGAGCCCTGCTTCGACCTCGACACCGCCGTGGACCTGGGCCGCCTGGCCGCCGTCCGGGCGGTGGCGGCCCCGCTCTGCCCCCGCACCCTGGCCTTCCTCGACCGGAGCGACCTCTGGCCGGAGGTGCGTGGGAATGACCACTGACCGCGCACGCGGTGACCCAGCTGCGTGCGCGCCTGCCCAGAATCGAGGCAGCCGCGGCAGCCTGAGGTGCCCTGGCGCTGCCCCCAGGGTGGCACAGCCCTTGCTGTTCCCTACATTGCGCCGGGCTTGCTACGGACTTGCCCTGGCGTGACGGAGGGGTAACGTCGGGCTCGATCCTGCTCAGCGTGGCAACGACCCCCCAACAAGTGAGAGAGTCTGAGCAACGTGTTTTCGTCGGCGGGCTCCTGTCGTCCCGGACTCGCCGGATCCAAGTCGATTGGGACGGGAGGGTGTGACGGATGAGTTCCAGAACCGGGTCCAAGGGATGGATCCTGGCGAGCGGCCTCGCGGCGCTGATGGCGGTCAGCGCGGGACCGACGATCGTTCGAGCCGACGATGCGGGTGCGGGCGGAGATGTCCAGGAGCAGCTGCAGATCATGCAGCAGCAGATGCGAAGGATGCAGGACGAGCTGCGCCGCACCAAGGACGAGCTGGCCGCGACGAAGGCCTCGATGAGCGAGCCGCGGGCGGTCGCTCCGGCGCCGGCCGGTCTCGACCTTCCCGGCTTCTTCGAGCGCCTCGAGTTCGGTGGCTGGGTGAGCGGCAGCTACTTCTACAACTTCAATGAGCCCGACGGTGGCTTCCTCGGCGGCGCCAATGCGGGCTTCGGCGGCGTGATCACGCCGTTCCGGCCCGACGCCAACTCGTTCTCGTTCGACCAGCTCTGGTTCGAGATCGAGCACCCGGTGAGCCCCGAGCACCGGGCCGGCTTCCGCGCCGACATCGCCTTCGGCAAGAGCGCCGACATCCTGTCCGACTTCGGCCAGGACGGACTCAGCGGCAGCGACTTCGACCTGGAGATCTACCAGGCCTACGTGCAGTGGCTGGCGCCGGTCCCGGTTCTCGGAGACGTCAACCTGCAGTTCGGCAAGTGGGGCACGCTCATCGGCGCCGAGACGGTGCGCGACATCGACCGCTCGCACATCACCGTGAGCAACGTGTTCAACCTGCTGCAGCCGATCACCCACGTGGGTCTGATGGCCTCGGGCGAGTTCGGCGAAGGCTGGGCGTGGAACGTGGCGGTTCACAACGAGGGCCGGCCGGGTCCGGTGGACATCGACATCAACGACCGCAAGGCGGTCAGCGGTGCCCTTGGCTACAGCACGGACACGTTCGGCGTCCGGCTCGCCGGTCTCTTCGGCCCGTCGGGCGCGGTCGTCGGCCAGGAGACGGCCGATGAGGCCATCATCGACCTGATCGTGAACTGGAACCCGACCGACAAGTTCTCGACCTACGTCAACTTCGACTACCTGATGACGGACGGGGACGACACGATGCCCGCCCAGGACGGCGACGCCTGGGGTGTGTCGTGGCACGGTCGGTACCAGATCACGGACAAGATCGCCCAGGCGCTCCGCTTCGACTGGGTCGCGGACGACGGGGCGGTCTTCACGCCCTTCGGCCCCACGACCATCTACACGGTGACGGCCACCACGGAGTACGCCCTGGCGAACAACCTGCTGCTGCGGGCCGAGTTCCGCTGGGACCAGGCCCAGATCGAGGGCGGGACCTTCAACACCTTCAACAACGCAGGCCTGTTGGCCGCGAACGAGCTGGACCGGGTGGCGGCGGACTCGCTGTTCTTCGGCGACCTGAGCAACGACTTCGCGAGCGGCCTGTTCACGCCGACCGAGCAGTCGCAGATCCTGGTGGGCGCCCAGGTGATCTACACGTTCTGATCACACCGGGGCTTGCTGCCCAGTACGAAAGGAAGGGGCGCGGTGCCGGGCACCGCGCCCCTTCTGCCTTCCGGGCTTCCTGGTGAAGTGGGACGAGATGGAGGGCTCGGGCTGGCTAGAGCCCGAGCTTGTGCATCTTGGCGTAGAGCGTGCGGCGGCCGATGCCCAGGGCGCGAGCAGCGGCCGAGCGGTTGCCCCGCGTCTCGCGCAGGGCCTGCTCGATGCGCCAGGCCTCGGCCAGGTCGAGCCAGTCGCGCAGCGGCAGCGTGCGACCTTCCTGGGCGGCGTGGCGAAGGATCTCTTCGAAGGCGGCCGCCAGCGCACGGGGCGTGGTCGTCGCGCTCCGGGTCTCCGGCTCCGAATCGCGCTGCATCGCGTTCTCGAGGTGATGAGTCTCCACGTCCCCATGCCAGTGCAAGGGCCGTTCCCACGCGGTCCCGCCCAGCGCTTCCAGCCGGCCGTGAAGTGTGCGGCCCACTGCACAGACCCCGGGCAGCAGGGTGACCACAGCGTGGGCAGTGGGGGGTCGGGACCGGGCCGAAACCGGCTCAGAGGCCGTTTCGGGCCGAAAACCCGCCCGCGCAGGGCGGCACGGGGGTTGCTACCGCAGAGGGCCAGCGGTCGGGAGTCGCCGTGCTTCGGCGCAAATCCCGGACGTGGTACGGTGTGCTGGCTCTCGCACAGTCGGCGCTCGCGCCGCACACCGACAAGCCATGAAGGAGCGCGGCATGCGCAAGGTCGAAGCGATCATCAAGCCGTTCAAGCTGGACGAGGTCAAGGACGCCCTGAACGCCGTCGGCATCCAGGGCATGACGGTCAGCGAGGTCAAGGGGTTCGGGCGCCAGAAGGGCCACACGGAGCTCTATCGGGGGGCCGAGTACGTCGTCGACTTCCTGCCCAAGATCAAGGTCGAGATCGCGGTCAGCGACGACATGGCGGACAAGGCCGTCCAGGCCATCGTGGAGGCGGCCAACACCGGTCGCATCGGAGACGGCAAGATCTTCGTGCTCCCGATGGAAGAGGTCATCCGCATCCGCACGGGCGAGCGCGGCGGCGAAGCCGTCTAGCCCGCCGGTTCCCCCTACCCCCAATTCAAGCAAGCAGAGAAGGAAGGCGAGAGTATGGATCCCAAAGCGGCACTGGCGTACGCCAAGAAGAACGGGGCGGTCATGGTCGACCTCCGGTTCACCGACTGGCCCGGCACCTGGCAGCACTGCTGCTATCCGATCGATCAGATCGACGAGTCCACCTTCGAGGACGGCATGGGCTTCGACGGCTCGTCGATCCGCGGCTGGCAGTCGATCAACGAGAGCGACATGCTCATGGTCCCGGACGCCTCGACCGCCTTCATGGATCCCTTCTACAAGCACCCGACGCTGGTGCTGCTCTGCAACATCGTGGATCCCATCACCCGCGAGCGCTACTCGCGCGACCCGCGTTACATCGCCATCAAGGCCGAGAAGTATCTCGAGCAGACGGGGATCGGCGACACGGCGTACTTCGGGCCGGAGGCCGAGTTCTTCATCTTCGACGACGCCCGCTTCAGCACGGGCAACGACCACGGCTTCTACAAGGTCGACTCGGTCGAGGGCAACTGGAACTCGGCCCGCGAGGAGGAGGGCGGCAACCTCGCCTTCAAGCCCCGCGCCCAGGAGGGCTACTTCCCGTGCCCGCCCCTGGACAAGCTCCAGGATCTGCGCACCGAGATGGTGCTCGTGATGCAGAAGCTCGGCATCGAGGTCGAGGCCCAGCACCACGAAGTGGCGACCGCCGGCCAGGCCGAGATCGACATGAAGTTCGACACGATGGTCGACATGGCCGACAAGCTGCTCAAGTACAAGTACGTGGTGAAGATGGTGGCCCAGCAGAACGGCCGGACCGCCACCTTCATGCCGAAGCCCATCTTCGAGGGCAACGGCTCGGGCATGCACACCCATCAGTCCATCTGGAAGGACGGCAACCCGCTGTTCGCGGGCAGCGGCTACGCCGGCCTCTCCGAGCTGGGCCTCTACTACATCGGGGGCATCCTGAAGCACTCGCGGGCGCTGGCGGCGTTCACGAACCCGACCACCAACTCGTACAAGCGCCTCACGCCGGGCTTCGAGGCCCCGGTGAACCTGGCGCTCTCGAGCCGCAACCGGTCCGCCTCGTGCCGCATCCCGATGTACTCGGCGAGCCCCAAGGCCAAGCGGGTGGAGGTCCGCTATCCGGATCCCTCCTGCAACCCGTACCTGGCCTTCGCGGCCATGCTCATGGCGGGCCTCGACGGGATCGAGAACAAGATCGATCCGGGCGAGCCCCTCGACAAGAACATCTACGCCCTCTCGCCGGAGGAGGCCAAGGGCATCCCGTCGATGCCGAAGATGCTCGACGAGGCCCTCGAGGAGCTCGAGGGGGACCACGAGTTCCTGCTCAAGGGCGACGTGTTCACCCAGGACGCCATCGAGGCGTGGATCAGCTACAAGCGCGAGGAGGAGTCGAACCCGGTGCGGCTCCGCCCGCATCCCCACGAGTTCGAGCTCTACTTCGACATCTAGTCGGAGCGGAGCCGTCCCGGAACGCGAGGGCCCCGCGGCGACCGCCGCGGGGCCCTCCTGCGTTTCCGGGCCTAGCTGGCGGCGAGCAGGGCCTGGAAGGCGTCCTCGATGCCCGCCTGGAGCTTCTCGACGTCCGGCAGCAGCGCGGCGTCGGCCAGCGTGCCCACGTGCAGGACGCCGTCGTAGGAGAAGACGGCGACGCCCAGGCTCAGGTCGCCCGCGAGGGGCACGATCGGGTAGAGGGCCTCGACGCGGGCGCGTCCCAGGTAGCGGGTCTCCCGTGGGCCGGGCACGTTGGTCACAACCAGGTTGGCGAGGCCGCGGATGCGCAGGCTGCGCCCGAGGAGCGCCAGCAGGGGCGGCGGGACGTCGTCGAGGGCCGCCAGCAGGGCGTCCATGCCGGCCCAGGCGGAGGTGTCCTTGAGCTGGCGGGTGATCGCGCGGGTGGCCACGAGCCGCGGCACCTCCTCGACGGGATCGACGGCCAGGGGGACGAGCATCCCCGAGATGCGGTTGCCCAGGGCGCCGACCTCCTCGGCGGAGCGGAGGCTGACCGGAACGAGGGCGACGAGCTCGAGCCCGCGGGTGCGGACGCCGGACGCCACCAGGTAGCGGCGCAGACCCCCTGCGATGGCGCACAGCACCACGTCGTTGACGGTGCCGCCACGGACCCGCCGGATGCGGCGCACGCCGTCCATGGGAAGCCGCGTGAAGGCCAGGGTGCGGCGCGGGCCCACCGGACCGTTCCACGGCATGGGGATCACGTCCCGCCCGGCCAGGCGCACGGCGGTCCAGGCGGCCGCGCGCAGCCGCTCCACGGTGCTGCGGGCGGCGACGGGCCCGGCCAGGGCTCGCAGGCGTCCGGCCACGGAGGCGGTGCCGCGACGGGCGCCGTCCAGCAGCGCGCTGCCCAGTCGCAGACCCGCCCCGGGCAGCGGCGGGGCCGGCGACATCGCGGTGTGGGCGAAGCCGGCGGCGGGCCGCTCGTCCAGCAGCACCTCCAGCAGCTGCGCCCCGGCCACGCCGTCGATCATGCAGTGGTGGACCTTCTGCAGGACGGCCGAACGGCCGCCGTCGAGGCCCTCGATGAGGTGCATCTCCCAGAGCGGTCGGCTTCGATCGAGGGGCAGCTGCAGGAGCGCCGTCAGCGTCTCGACCAGCTCGCCCATGCCGCCCGGCGCGGGGAGCGACCAGCGCCGGATGTGGTTGCGGACGTCGAAGTCCGGGTCGTCCTCCCAGGTGGGGTGACCCAGCGACCCGGGTACCGGGACGGCGCGCTGGCCGTAGCGCCGCATGCGCGGCAGGCGGCTCGCCACCCGCTGGGCCAGCTCGTCGGCCTCGAGGGGCCCGTCGACCACGGCCACGCAGCCGATGTGGAGCAGTGCGCCGGGCCGTTCGAGATAGAGGAATCCCGCGTCCCGCGTGCTCATCCGCCGCGCGGGCCCACGGACCTGGACCGGGCTCATGACTCGTCCCTCGGCCCGTCGACGCCTCCGACGCGGGCGTTCGGGTTGATCGCCGGGAGGCGGCTAGGAGAGGGCTTCTTCTCCCCGCTCGCCGGTTCGGATGCGGATGGCATCGAGCACCGGAGAGACGAAGATCTTGCCGTCGCCGATGTTCCCGGTGGACGCGGCCTCCACCAGGGTCAGCACCACCTTCTCCGCGAGCTCGTCGTTGCAGATGAGCTCGAGCCGCAGCTTGGGCAGGAACTCGGAGATGTACTCGGCGCCGCGGTAGAGCTCGGTGTGGCCCTTCTGGCGCCCGTGTCCCTTCACCTCGCTGACGGTCATGCCCTGGATGCCGATGCTGGCCAGGGCCTCCTTGGCGTCGTCGAGCTTGAAGGGTTTGATGATCGCTTCGACCTTCTTCATGGCGGGTCTCCTCGGCTGATCCCTGTGTGCCGCCCACTCCTCCTCGCAACCCGCGTGCCAGCGCGAGCGTGCCGGGAACGGCCCGCAGCGTGCCGATCCGGGCACGGCGCGCCCAAGCCTTGGTCAACTTCGCGTCCAGATCCTGGGCGAATCCGCCTTCCGCTCCGCGCAGCGGTCTCCCCGCGCTGGCACGGGCCTTGCCTACAGCCTGTTCCCAGGCGAGGGGGAAGGGAATGGATGTTCTGACTCGGGAGTTCTCGGCGGGGCGGATTCCGCCGCGCCCGTCGCTGCTCGACCAGCCGGGCTTCGAGGTCCGCAACGAGGGCGGACAGGCCTACTCGCTGCGGCTCTGGGGGCAGCTGGTGCCGGGCTGGGCGCGGGGCCTGGCGCTCGGCCTGTACCACGCGGGCATCCGGGTCGAACGCGGCTTTGCCCGAAGGGTAGAGGGCGAGGCCTGGCTGGTGGACTTCGAGGTCGTGGCGCTCGACGATGCCGTCGACCCGGTCCTGCTCGACTATCTCTCCCTGGCCCGGTCGGGGACACCGGCCGCGATTCCGCGGACCCTGCTGTCGGACTTCAGCATCTCCCACACGCCGAAGCACGAAGGTGCCCTGCACCTCGAGGTGCGCGCGCCCGATCGGCTGGGCTTCCTCGGCGGCCTGCTCGCCCGCATCGAGGCGACGGGTCTGTTGCCCGAGGAGATGAGCGTCGACACCCGCGGCACCCCGGTGCTCGACCGCTTCTTCCTGAAGGCCGCGGGGCGCACGGTGCCGGGCGACGACCACCGCCGCGCGCTGGAGGCCGAGCTCTCGCGCCTAGTCCTTCGCTAGACCCAGCACGTCGGCCATGGCGTAGAGTCCTGGCGCGCGCTCGCGCACCCAGGCGGCCGCGCGCACCGCGCCGCGGGCGAAGTGGTCGCGCGTCGCCGCGCGGTGTCCCAGCTCGAGCCGCTCGCCCGCACCCACGAACCAGACGGCGTGCTCCCCGGGGTTGTCGCCGCCGCGCAGGGTCTGCACGCCGATCGTCCCCGGGGCGCGTGGGCCGGTGTCGCCCTCGCGAGCGAGGACCAGGCGCCCTTCGGCGGCGATGCCGCGGCCCGCGGCCGCCTGCTCCGCCAGCCACAGGGCGGTGCCGCTCGGCGCGTCGCGCTTGGCGGCGTGGTGGAGCTCGAAGAGCTCGGCGTCGTAG
>CAYTZH010000047.1:0-30104 GCA_964442285.1 uncultured Spirochaetales bacterium
AGAGCTGGATCGGCGTCAGCGGGTTCTTGATCTCGTGGGCGATGCGCCGGGCCACCTCCCGCCAGGCCTCCATGCGCTGGACCTTCTCGACCTGGGAGTAGTCGTCGAAGACGAGCACCATGCCGAGGCGGCCGCCGTCGTCGTCCTGGAGCAGGGTCACGGTGACCAGCAGGGTGGCGACCTCGTCGCCGACGGGCATCTGGGCCTGGCTGCGGAGGCTCTCGCGCATGCCCGGCACGAGCTTGCGCACCAGCTCGTTCACCACCTCCAGGGGCTCGGGACGCAGGATCGCCTCCTCGAGCTTGCGTCCGGCCAGGCCGACGCCGGGGGGGATCCCGAGCAGGCGCTGCGCCGAGGGGTTGATGGTGCTGATGCGGCCCTCGGCGTCGAGGGAGACCACCCCCGCGCCCACGTTGCGCAGCACGGTCTCCATGTAGCGCCGGCGCTGCTCGAGCTCGGTGTTGGAGGCCTCGAGGTTGGTGCGGGTCTCCCGCAGGTCGTGGGTCATGCGGTTGAACGACTCGACCAGGAAGCCGACTTCGTCGTCGGAGGTGGACTCCACCACCACGTCGAGGTTGCCGCGGGCCACCTCGGCGGTGCCTTCGGCCAGGGCGCGGATGGGCGTGCTGACTCCCTTGGCGAGCCGGAAGCCCATCCACGTGGCCAGCAGCAGGATGACGAAGAAGGCCAGGGCCAGCTCGAGCAGGTAGGCGAAGCGGATGTGGCCGGCCTGGGGCTGGACGCGGCGGTAGTCCGCCAGGCTGGCGCGGATGCTCTCCACCTTGCGGGTGAGCGAGTACGGGACGAAGTAGTTCACCACGACGACGCCGACGGTCTCCTCGGCGCGGAACGAGGAGCGGATCGGCACGGCGCCGCGGATCAGGTCGCCGCCGCCGGCGGCCTCCACCCGGGTGGCGGCCTCGCCGTCGAGGGCCGAGCGGACGAAGTCGGTGTCGGGGCGGGAGAAGCTCGCCGCCGGGATCTCGGGATTCACGGCGGCGACCAGCTCCTCGCCGGTGGTGCTGAACACCTCGACCACGCCCAGGCGGTACTCGCGCTGCTTGCCGGTGACGAAGCGCTCGAGGTCCTCGAGATTGTCCTCGCGCAGGAGCCGCGCCTCGGTGATGTGGGCGGCGATGCGCCCCCCGTAGTGGAGGGCGTTCTCCTCCGAGGTCTCGTAGATGCTCTCGGCGACCTCCCGGCTCTGCTCGAGGGCGCGGTCCACGGGCAGGCTGAACCAGGTCTCGATCGACGCGCTGATGAAGTAGCCCGAGACCAGCAGCAGCCCCGTGGTGGGCAGGGACACGATCAGGAAGAAGGCCGCGACGAACTTCAGGTTGAGGTGGGAGCCCAGGATGCCCCGGCGCCGCTCCGCCAGGATCTTCCAGAAGTTGCGGGTGATCAGGAAGACCAGGAGCACGATGAGGATCACCGTGACCAGGTTCAGGAACAGGAACAGCCCGCTGTCGCCGACGCCCTGGGTGAGCCCCGAGAGCGGGGGCAGGGAGACCAGGGCCACGATCAGGCCCACCACCAGGACGCTGATGTAGGTCTCCCGACGCCGCCGGCGCAGCTCCGCGGCGGGAAGGGGCAGCTTGCGGGAGGGGGGGTCCGTCGGCGACGGGTCGCCTGACGACAGCGCCAATGAGCCTCCTCCGGCGGCGGGGCCCGCGAGCCGCGCCGCGCCTCGGACACGGTAGCGGCCGGCGCGCCGGCACGCCGATCGGCCGCGCCGCGCTTCCGCCCGCACCGGGGGACGTAACCGCCCGGGGGGGCAGTCGAACTTCCTCGCAGGCCAGACGCAGATCGACGTCAAGACCGGGGCCGAAGCGGTCGATGCAAGGGCGGGCGTTCGCCCCACCCGGCGCCCGCGGGGGGAAGACACAGTGACGGAGGCGCTCGAGCGCCAGCGGGAGCGGTTCGAGGCCGATCCCACCCAGACGAGCTCCTTCGCCGCCCTCGAGGAGGCCTACTTCTTCGAGGGGGACTGGCCCGCGCTCGTGGCCCTGTACCGCCTGCGGCTGTCGGCGCGCGACCTGGCCGAGCGGCCCGACGCCCGGGGCCGGCTGCTCTACCGCCTGGCCCAGGTCCTGGAAGAGCGTTGTCAGGACCGGGAGCAGGCCCTGGCCACCTACCAGGAGGCGGCGCAGCTGGCGCCGCGCTTCGCGCCGACCCTGCGACGCCTCCGCGAGATCTACCGCGACCAGGCGCAGTGGGAGCTGGTCGTCCAGGTCGCCGAGCTGGAGGCGGAGACCCAGCTCCCGCCCGCGGAGCGGGCCGCGTTGTGCGCCGAGACGGGCGAGATCTGGCTCGACCGCCTCGGCGATCCCGAGCTGGCCCTGAGCCACTTCGACCGCGCCGTGGGCGAGGATCCGGGCTGTGCGCCGGCACTGCGGGGCCGGGCCCGGGCGCTCGAACGACTGTCGCGGCCGGACGACGCCGCCGAGACCTGGCGCCTGCTGACCCGGGGCGGCGAGCCCGGGCTGCGGGCGGAGGCCTTCCTCGCCCTGGGGCGCCTGCTCGACGGGCCCCTGGGGCGTCCCGACGAGGCCTATGAGCTGCTTCGCCGCGCCCATACCGAGGACCCGACCCACGCGGAGGCCCTCGAGGCCCTGGCCGAGGCCGCGACCGCCCGCGGCGACTGGGAGCGGGCGACCGACCTCGGCGCGCGCCGCTTCGACCTGGCGGCGGGCGCCCGCCTGCGGTCGTTGATCGCGATCGGGATCGCCGACATCGAGCTCGCCCAGCGGGGCGACGCCCGGGCGGCGCGGCTGTGGCTCGAGCGCGCCCGCGAGCTGACGCCCGACGAGCCGGACGTGCTGCTCCGCCTGGCCGACGTGGCCCGGGCCCGGGACGACGGCGCGCTGCTGTGCGAATGCCTGGATGCCGCGCTCGAGGCCCTGGGCGATCGGTCTCCGGTCGGCCTGCTCCGGGAGGCAGCCCAGCTCCACATCGATCGCGGAGACGACGCCGCGGCCGCGAACCTCCTGCGCCGCGCCCTGGACCGGGGCGGGGACGCGGGCGTCGTGCTCGACGCGCTCCTCGAGG
Source organism: uncultured Spirochaetales bacterium (assembly GCA_964442285.1). Classification (GTDB taxonomy): domain Bacteria; phylum Myxococcota_A; class UBA9160; order UBA9160; family JAFDET01; genus CAYTZH01. Next base: position 3,049 of record CAYTZH010000047.1, read on the forward strand.
TGTACCAGCGGCTGGGCCGGCACGAGGAGCTGGTCGACCTCCTCGAGGCCCGCGCCGACGGGGCCACCGGCTCGCAACGCGCCGCGGCGCTGACCCAGCTGGGCGCCCTGCACGAGGAGCGGCTCGGCGACCCGGAATCCGCCCTGGATGCCCAGCGCCGCGCCTTCGCGGCCGATCCCGCCACACCCGGCGTGGCGCTCGCCCTCGATCGGCTGCTGCGCAAGGCCGAGTCCTGGATGGAGCTCGAGGAGCTGCTGCGGGCGGCCCGCCACGCGGCGCCCGAGCGCGAGCGACCCGCGCTGCTGTGCTCGCTGGGCGAGCTGGTCTCTGGGCAGCTCACCGGCGAGACCCTCGAGCCGGACGCCCCGGCGGCGGAGGTGGCTCGCGAGGCCTTCGAGGAGGCCCTCGGGCTGGAGCCGGCGGCACCGCGGGCCCTGCACGGGCTCGAGCGCCTGGCCGCCGCCAGCGGCGACGGCGACGCCATCCTCCGCGCCTACGCGCGGGAGGCGGAGGTCACCCGGGAGCGGGACCGGCGCATCTTCCTGCTGTGGGAGCTGGCCCGGCTCTGCGAGGCCCAGGACCGACTCGACGAGACGGCGGATTGGCTGCTCCGTCTGCGCCGGGACCTGCCCCAGGATCCGGACGCCGCGGCGGGGCTGGTGGCGATCCAGACCCGGCGCGAGGACGACGCCGGACGCTGCGAAGCGCTCGAGCACCACGCCAGCCTGCTCCACGGCGCCGCGCGGGCCGCGGTCCTGTGCACGCTGGCGGAGCACCACGCCGCGCGCGATCGCGAGCCCCTGGCGGTCGCAGCCTGGCTCGGAGCCCTCGAGGCCGATCCGGGGGACGTCGCCGCGATGACCGCGCTGCTCGAGCCGCTCGAGCGGGGCGGGCGGCTGCAGGAGCTGGTCCGGGTGCGCAGGTCCCTCGCCGAGCACCTGCCGCCGGCGGAGCGGGCGGCCTGCCTCTCGGTCCTGGCCCATCTCCTGGCCGATCGCCTGGAGGATCCCGACGCCGCCGTGGTGGTGCTCTGGCGCCTGGTCGAGGACCCCGACGCGCCCGCCGACGTCGACGAGCGGCTCGAGCGGGCGCTCGAGCGTACGGGCCGCTTCGAGGAGCTCGCCCAGCGCCTGGCCGAGCGGCGACACACGAGCGAGCCGGGCTCGCCGGAGGCGCGCGAGCTCGACCTTCGCCGCGCCGAGGTGCTGTCCCGGGAGCTCGGCCACCTGGAGGAGGCGGCGGAGCTCTACCGCGAGGTGCTCGGCGCCCTGGACCCGGGCGAGACCGGCTACCGGGAGCAGCGCGCCGCCCTGCTCGACGCCCTGGAGGGCGTGGTGCGCCGGGCCTCGGACGTCGAGGGGCTCGTGGGCGTCCTGGCCGAGCGGGCCGCCGACTGCCCGGACCCGGAGCGGCGTGCGGCGATGGACCTGGAACGAGCCGGGCTCCTCGAGGAGGACCTGGCGCGGCCCGGGGAGGCACGGGTGCTGCTCGAGGGCCTCGTCGCCGAGGCGACCTCCCACGCGGAGACGGCCCGGGAGCGGCTGGCCCGGGTCCTCGAACGCACGGGCGACCTGCCGGCCCTGCGCGCGCTGCTGGAGGCCGCCGTGGAGGGAACCCGCGCCGGCGGCGACCGCGCGGCCCACCTCGCCCTTCGCGAGCGCGTGGCGGATCTCTGCCAGCACCGCCTCGGCGACAGCGACGGCGCCGTGACCCACCTGGAGGCGATCGTCGCCGAGCAGCGGGCGCGGGTGGACGTGTGGCAGCGCCTCCAGGGGCTCCACGAGGCCGCGGGTCGGACCGGGTCGCTCCTCGAGGCCCTGGAGGGCGAGCTGGCCGCCGAGCCCGGACCGGAGCGCGAGCTGCCGCTCCGGGTCCGGGCGGGCGCGCTGTGTGAGGAGTCGGGCGACGAGGCGGGCGCCTGCCGACACCACGAGCGGGCCCTGGCGCTGGATCCCGGCCATCCCGCCCCGGTGGCGTTCCTGGCCGGACGCTACACCCGCGAGGATCGGATCCCGGAGCTCGTCGACCTGCTGCGGGGACGGCTCGCGCGCCTCGAGGCGCCGGGCGGCGACCCCGACCGGGCGGCGGGCCTGCGCCTGCGGCTGGCCGGGCTGCAGGCGGAGCGCCTGGACGACCTCGACGCGGCCATCGGGAGCCTGGAGCCGGCGGTGCTCGGGGAGGCAGCGGCGTTCCGGAACGAAGCGGCCCGCCCCCTCGCCGACCTCTACACCCGCGCTTGTCGGCAGGCGAGCCTGCGCGCCCTCGCCGAGCGGGCGGTGCAGGCGCCGCTCGACGCGGCCGAACGGGCCGACTGGCAGCTGACCCTCGCCGGCACCCTCCGCGCCGCGGAGGAGCCCGAGGCGGCGGCCGCCGCCTACCGCGAGGTGCTGGCACTGCGACCGGACGACGCCGAGGCCGAGCGCGGCCTGTGCGAGATCCACCGCGAGCGCGGGGAGGCCGCGCCCCTGGCCCGCCTGCTCGAGGCGATCCTGCCGCGGCTCGCCGGCGCCGCCGAGGTGCCGGTTCGGATGGAGCTCGCCGGCCTGCTCGAGACGGCCCTCGACCGCGCGCGCGATGCCCTGCCCCACCTGCGCCGGGTGCTCGAGCTCGAGCCCGACCACGCCGAAGCACTGGACGCGGGGCTGCGGGTGGCCTCCGGGTGCGGGGACGGCCCGGCCCTCCTCGAGCTCCTCGACGGCGCCCTGGCGCGTCCGCTCGATCCGTCCCGACGCGGCGCGCTGCTGCGCCGCCGCGGCGAGGTGCTGGCGGGGCCCCTCGACCGGCCCGCGGACGCGGCCGCCTGCTTCCGGGAGGGGCTCGCCCTCGACCCGAGCCAGGACGCGACCCGCGCCTGCCTGCGCGCGTCGCTCGAGCGGCTCGGCGACTGGGCCGGCGTCCTCGACGTCCTCCACGCGACCTGCCGACGCGCGCCGGCCGCGGAGCGGGTGGAGCTGCTGGAGGAGGGCGCACGGCTGGCGGAGCGCGAGCTCGCCCCCGAGGCCGCGCTGCCCTGGCTGGAGCGGCTGCGGGCCGAGAGGCCGGAGGATGCCGGCGTCCACGCGCGCATCGCCGAGATCCATCGCGCCGCCGGGCGCACCGAGTCGCTGCTGCGAACCCTGGATGCCCAGGCCGCCTGCGCCGACGACCCCGCACAGCGGCGGGCCGTGCACCTGGAGCGGGCGCGGCTGCTGGAGCCCGACTCGTCGGCCCGAGCCCTGGCCGCCCTGGAAGCGGCTCGCGGCGAGGGCCCCGAGGACCCGGAGATCCTCGCCGAGCTGGATCGGCTCTACACCGAGGCCGGTCGGCCGCGGGAGCGGGTCGCGGTGGTGGAGGCGCGGATCGCCGCGGCTCCCGCCGGCGAACGGGGGGCGCTGCACCGCACCGCGGCCGAGCTCTACCTGGACGCCCTGGGCGAGCCCGAGCCCGCCGGGCGGCATCTCGAGGCCGCCCTGGCCCTGGGCAGCGGACCGCGGGTGGCGCTGCTCCAGGCGCGCTCCCGTGCGCTGCGCGCAGCGGGACGCGCCACGGCCTGGGTCGAGGCCGCCGAGCAGGAGCTGGCGGCCCTCGATCGCGACGAGCCGGTGTTCCGGGAGCGGCGCCTCGAGCTCCAGGCCGACCTCGCCCGGGTCCACGCCGGCCTGCTCGCCGATGGCGACACGGCGCTGCGACATCTGCGGGCGGTGGTGGACGCGCCGGCGCCCGACGAGGACGACGAGGTCGCCCGACGTCGGGTCGCGGCGGCCGAGACCGAGCTGCTGCAGCGGCTGGATCGGGAGGGCTGCCACGGGGAGCTCGCCCGCCGCCTGGCCGCCCGCCTCGAGCGCGTCTCCGACGACACGGAGGGCTGGCTCGCGCTGGCCCGGCTCCGGGAGGAGCGGCTCCACGAGCCGGCGGCCGCCGCCGACGCCTACCGGGCAGTGATCGCCCGCCGTCCCGGGCACCTGGACGCGCTGCAGGGCCTGCGGCGGGTGGCCGAGCGCCTGGGCCGGTGGGAGACCGTGGCGGACACCCTCGACCGGGAGCTCGCCGTCCTCCCCGAGGCGGATCGGCACGCGCGGGCCTCGCGACTGCGCCGGCTCGGCGAGGTGAGCTGGCAGCGGCTGCAGGAGACCACGCGGGCCAGCCGCGCCTACGCCGGGGCCCTGGAGGCCGTCCCCGACGACCTCGACTCCCTGCGGGCGCTCCAGGCCCTTTTCGAGATCGTCGAGGACTGGCGCGGGGCGCTCGACCTCTACGACAGCGAGCTCGACCTGCTGGGCGACACCGACCCGGAGCGCACGCGCGGCGTGCTGCTTCGGGTCGCCGAGCTGGCGGCGGATCGCAGCGACGAGCCCCGCCGCGCGGTGGCGGCGCTGGAGGCCGCCGATCGCCTGGCCGCCCTCGAGGCGCCCCCCCTGCGCGCCCTGGCCGATCTGCTCCACGGGCTCGGCCGGAACGAAGCGTTCGCCGCGACCCTGACCCGCTGGTGCGACCACCCCGCCGCGCGCCCGGGCATCGAGGACCACCTCGTCCTCGCCGACACCCTGCGCGGGAACGGACGGCTGCGGGACGCGGCCGCGCGGCTGGAGCGGGCCGTGACCCAGGCGCCCGAGCATCCCCTGCCCCACCGCCGCCTCGCCGCCCTGCGCGAGGAGCTCGGCGAGCGCGACGCGGCGGCGGAGGCCTGGGCGTCGGCGGCCGCCGTCGACGAGGACGCGGGCGCCGCCGAGGCCCTGGTGCGCGCGTCGGATCTCGTGGAGGAGCGCGACCCGGAGCGGGCCGTGTCCTGGCTCGCGTCGGCCGTCGCGCGGGACCCCGCCGCCGCCGAGGCCCACGCCCGGCTGGCGCGGGTGTGCCACGCCCTGGGACGTCTCCTCGAGGCCGAGCGGGCCGCGGGCCACGCCCTCGACCTGGCCGGTGCGGGAGGCGCGCTGGACGACGACCTGCGCCTCGAGGTGGCCCTGCTCGGGGCGAAGACGGCCCGCGAGCGCGGAGAGCTCGAGAGTGCCGCCCGCTTCGCCACGACCGCGCGCGCCCTGGCGCCGGACTCGGCCGCCGTCCTGGCGATGGAGGCGGAGGTGCTCTTCGCGATGGGCGAGATCGACGGCGCCCGTCGGGCGCTCGAGGCGCGGCTGGCCCGGGCCGACGACGACGACGCGTCGACCCGGGGCGTGTACACCCGGCTCCTGGGCCAGACCCTGGAGCAGGCCGGCGACCTGGAGGGGGCCCTCGCGCGCTATCGCGAGGCGGCCTCCCTGGCCCCCGGCGACGACGAGGCCGCGGCGGGTGCGCTCCGGCTCCTCGAGCGGACCGGTCGGCTGGAGGAGGCCCAGGCGGCCCTCCTGGAGCGGGCCGAGCGCTGCCGGAGCGACCGCGAGCGGGCCGACCACCTGTGTCGCGCGGCCGAGCTCGAGCTGGCCCGCGGCGGCGACGAGACGGCGGCGGAAGCCCACCTGCGCGCGGCCCTGGAGGCGGTGCCCGGCCACCCGGCCGCGGCCCTGCTCCTCACCACCCGGCTCGCCGAGAGCGATCGGGAGCAGGAGGCGCTGGAGCAGGCCCGGGCCGCCCTCGATCGCGACGCGGAGCCCGACGTCCATGCGCGACTCGCCCTGCTGGTCGCGCGCATCCTCGAGAAGTCCGGCGAGCGCGCCGAGGCGGCCCGCATCTACGGGCGCGCGGCCGAGGCCGACCCGCGCTGCGCCAGCGCGGCCCTCTCCCAGGCGCGCATCCTCCGCTCCCTCGGCGAGTGGCGCGAGGCCGCCGACCGCCTGGCCGCCTTCGCCGACCGGCATCCGGGCGACGAGCCCGCGGCCCTCGCACAGATCCACTTCCACCGCGGGCGGCTGCTGGCCGGTCCGCTCGAGGAGGTGGACGAGGCCCTCGAGGCCTACCGCAGCGCGGTGGGCCTGAACCCGCGACTCCGCGACGGCCACGAGGCCCTGGCCCGGCTCCTGGCCCACCGGCCCGAGTGCTGGGACGAGGCCCTCGCGCGACACCGCGAGCTCCTCGAGTCCACGCCCTGGCGGGCGGCCTCGCTCCGCGATGCGATCGCGATCGCGCGCGGCCGCGAGCGCGATGCGTCGGCGTCCGCGGGCCTGGCGATCCTCCGCGCCCTCGGCGCGGCGGGACCCGCCGAGCGCGAGCAGGCGCCGGAGCGCCTGCCCCTGCGGGTGGGCGAGCCGGCCCGGCTCGAGAATCCCGTATGGGAGGCCGTGCGCCGGGTGGCGACCGCAGCGGCCGACGAGATGGCGCGCGCCCTCGGCGCCACGCCGGCCCCGCCGGCCAGCGGTGCCGAGTCGGATCCGGCGGCGGCGTTCCGGGCGGCCGCCCTCGAGGCGGAGGCGGCGCTGGCGGCGCCCGCCCTGGTGCCCCTCGCCGACGAGGAGCTCGCCGAGACCCTGCGCATGGTCGTCGACCTGGCCCTGGAGCAGGACCACCTCCACGGCGATGGACACCGGGTGAACGCTCTCGCCCACGAGCTGGGCCGCTGGGCGCGGCGACGGGTGAAGCGCGAGCTCGGCGACGTGCGCCCCGAGGACGTGGCGGACGTGGACTTCGGCGCCTGGCGCGCCGAGCTCCGCAGCCTCGCCCACGCGACCGCCCTCGACGCCCTCGGCGGCGGCCTGCGAAGCGCGCTGCTGGCCCTGCTCGACACCGGGCCCGACGGCGCGCCCTGCAGGCCGGGACCGGAGGCGGACCTCACCGACCTCGTGGCGAGCTCCCCGACCGCGGGCGCCCTGCTCCGGCGCGTGGTGGTCGCCTGGCTCTCCGAGCTCCAGTCCGCCTGAGATCGGGAGGGAAGAGCGCCGATGGGGCAGCGCCGCTACCGCCGGATGACCGTGCGGATCGAGGTCTCCTACCTGGACCCGATCCAGGGCAGCGTCGCCTCGGCGCTGGCGACCACGCTCGGAGCCGGCGGCCTGTTCATCCGCACCGACGCCCCGCTCCGGGCAGGCGATCCGCTCCGGGTCCGCTTCAAGCTGCCGGGGGGAGGCCGGAGCCACGAGCTCGACGCCGAGGTCGTCTGGGTGAACGGCGCCGCCATGGCCCGCGTGCCGGCTTCGGGCCGCGGCATGGGCGTCGCGTTCCGGGACGGACACGCCCAGCAACGCCTGGCACGCGACCTGGAGGCGTCCGAGGCGGACGCCGAAGGCTCAGGCTGAGGCGACCGCAGGCACCCCGCCCAGGCCGACGCCGCGCGAGGCACCGGGCACGACGCGCCACGCCTCGCGGTGTCGGGCCAGCTCCGCCACCATGCGCTGGTGCAGCGCGTGACCGCCCCGCTCCACGAAGAAGTGTCCCTGGACGGGCATGCCGAGCAGCGCCAGGTCTCCGACCAGATCCAGGATCTTGTGGCGCACGAACTCGTCGGGCCAGCGGAGCCCCTCCGGGTTCATCACGCCGGCGGCGTCGAGCACGATCGTGTTCTCGAGGGAGCCGCCCCGCGCCAGGCCGGCGCGCCACAGCGCCTCGACCTCGTGCAGGAAGCCGAAGGTGCGGGCCCGGCAGACCTCCCGCTCGAAGGCCTCGCCGTCGAGATCGAGCTCTTCGAGGCCCTGCCGACCGATGGTGGGATGCTCGAAGTCCACGATGTAGGACACCCGGAGACCGCGCGCGGGCTCCACCCGGATCCGCTTGGCCCCGTCCCGGATCTCGATGGGCTTGCGGACCCGGAGGACCCGGCGGGGCGCATCCTGCTCGAAGATCCCCGCCTGGCGGATCAGGTAGGCGAAGGAAGCCGCGCTGCCGTCCATCACCGGAATCTCCGGTCCGCTGACCTCCACGCGCACGTTGTCGATCCCGAGCCCGTGGAGCGCCGCCAGCAGGTGCTCCACGGTGCCGATCGTGGCCTCGCCGCGCCCGAGACTGGTCGCGTATCGGGTCGACGCCAGGCAGTCCGGCGCCGCCGGGAACTCGGTCGGGTGAGCGCCGTCGGTGCGCACGAGCACGACGCCGGAGTTGGCGCGCGCCGGATGCAGCGAGAGCTCCACGGGAGCGCCGCTGTGCAGGCCGATACCGGTGCAGGTCACCTTCTCGGCAAGGGTGCGTTGGAACAAGGATCCCCCCCAAACGGCGCCTGGTCTCCCGGCGCCTTCGACCGCAGGCAGGCTGAGGATTGACCCGAGGGGGGAACCCATCAGCTCCGTGCGGCTCGCACTCGTCCGTAGCGCTAGCAAGAGGCGTGCCGGTGGCCCGCGAGCGGTGCGGGCCGCCCAGGACGCTTAATCCGCTGTTAATCCGGGCCTGTGCAGTGACCGCCGTCACGCTTTCGCGCTCGCAGCGTACCGGAATCTCTCCACATAGTGACGTTTGAGTTACGGGTGTGATGGAAGCATCACGGGCCCAGGATGGGCGAGGGCGATTGGCAACACGTCCATCGGACGCGATCGGGACCCCCTAGGAGCCCCGGGGCTGGCTAGGGGCGCGCGGCCTTGGCGGCCTTGAGCTGCTCCAGGATCTCCCGGGTGGTCGCGTAGCGGGCGTCCGGGTCCTTCTCCATGCAGCGCCCGATGATCTCCGCGAGCAGGTCCGGCACCTGGGCGTTCACCTCCCGCACGTCCGGCGGCGGCGTGTGGACGTGGTGGTAGGGGATGTTGCCCTCCATGAAGGGCAGCCGGGCCGTGCACAGCTCGAAGAGGGTCACGCCCAGGGAGTAGACGTCGGTGCGGTGGTCGACGTTGCGGCCGAGGGTCTGCTCCGGGCTCATGTAGTAGGGGGTTCCCGAGACCAGGGTGGTGTGGTTGCGGACCTCCTCCATCACCTTGGCCAGACCGAAGTCCATGATCTTGGCCTTCTTCTCCCGGGTCCACATGGTGTTGGCCGTCTTCACGTCCCGGTGGACGATCTTCTTCTCGTGGGCGTAGGCGAGCGCCTCGCACATCTGCGCCAACACGTGCATGACGCCGCCCGGCGCGATGGGCCCCCGCCGCTTGAGGATCTCCTTCAGCGTGGTGCCCTCGACGTACTCCATGGCGATGAAGTAGCGACCGTCCTGCTCGCCGGCGTCGTACACGGTGACGATGTTGGGATGGTTGAGCTGGGCGGCGCTCTTGGCCTCGCGCAGGAAGTTCTTGAGCGCCTGGGGATTCTCCTTGAGCGCGTCGGGCAGGACCTTGTAGGCGACCACGCGGTCGAGGACCGTGTCGTGGGCCTTGTAGACGATGCCCATGCCGCCGCGGCCGAGCTCCGAGACGATCTGGTAGCGGCTGCCACCGGTGGGCGTGAGGGAGCTGCCGCTCGGGGGGCCGGTCGCCGTGCCCTCGTTCTTCATTTCGGCGAGCTTGAGCTTCTCCCGGGCCGCCTCGAGCCGGTCCTCGACGTTCTCGTAGTGGTAGTCGCAGGCGAGGATCTTCTCGTAGAGGTCCACGGCCTCCCGGAACTGGCGATTGGCGTCGTGGACCACGGCCAGCGCGTAGAACGCGGAGATGTTGGCGCGGGTGAGCTCCTGGGTGCCGATCGCCTGCTTGAGCTTCTTGATCGAGAGCGAGAACATCCCCCGCGACTTGAAGATCGCCCCCAGCAGCGCCGACGCCTGGGGATTGTCGCCGCTCTCGCTGTCGACCTTCTGGAGCACCTTGATGGCCTCGTCGTCGAGACCCTGGCGGTGGTAGGCTTCGCCGGCCAGCAGGTGCTTGCCGGCCCTCTCCAGGAGCTCGGCCTCCTTGCGCCCGTCGCCCGCCTCGGCGTAGCACTCCGCGGCCTCCGTGAAGCGCCGCGCCGCCTCGTAGCAGGTGGCCGCCCGGTCGAGCTTGTCCGCCAGGCGGAACATCTCCGCCGCCTGGAGCATGTCGTGATTCTTCTCGTAGCAGTCGCCGGCCTTCTCGAAGTCCTGGAGCTTGCGGTAGAGGTCGCCGGCCGAGAGGTGGTCCCCGGCCTCCAGGAAGGCCGCGGCGGCCGGCTCGTCGTCGCCCTGGTCGCGGTGGAACTCGCCCAGGATCTGGGCCGCGGCCTTGCCCTCGCCGAGCCGCTGCAGGGCCTCGGCGGCGCGCAGGGGCTGGCGGGCCTTCTGGAACAGCTCGGCGGCCTGGGCGAAGCGCTCGAGGACCATTCCCAGCTCCGCGGCGGGCTCCCAGCAGCGGCCCTTCTCCAGCACCGTGAAGGCCTTCTCGCGCTCGCCGGCCTGCTCCCAGAGCTTGCCCGTCTGGAGCACCAGCTTCTTGAACTCGCGCTCCTTCTTGGGATCGCCGCCCTGGAACGCCTTGGCGCCCTCCTCCCCGATCACCTCCTCGAGCGAGGCGGCGGCCTGGGCCCAGCGCTGGCAGCGCACGAAGCACTGGGCGGCGTGGCGGTGGAAGTCCGCCTCGGCGAAGCACTCGCCCGCGCGGGCGTGCTGGCCGGCCTTCTCGAACATCTCCGCCGCCATGCTCTTGCGACCGGCCTGGAGGAAGCACTCGGCCGCGCGTCCCCAGTCCTCCTGCTCGGAGTGGATGGCCGCGGCCGACTCGAAGCGGCCCGCCTTCTCGTAGAGCTCGGCGGCCTCGGCGAACTGGTTCTGGTCGTGGCGGATCTCGGCCGCGCGCACCAGCTCGCCGGCGTCGACGAAGAGCTCGACGGCCCGGTCGCTCATGTCGGTGGCGAAGCACAGCTCGGCGGCGCCCAGGGTGTCGCCGCTCTTGAGGAGCTGCTTCACCTGCTTGTCGGCCTTCTTCCGCATGGCCCGGTCGAGGGAGGGGCCCTCGGACACGCCCGCCTCCTCCTCGGCCTCGGCCTCGGCGCGGCGTCGGGGGAAGACCGCGAAGGCCAGCAGGGCCAGGGCCACCGCCGGCAGTCCGAAGCGGCCCACCGGCTGGGCCAGGATCTCGAGCAGCGGCTCGGCCTCGAGCTCCCGGCCGGACGCCTCGCCGGCGAGGCTCACCAGGCGGCCGACCAGGTCGCCACCGAGCTCCGCCGGGCCCGACTCCGGGGCATAGGCCACGGCCAGGGCCACGGCCGCCGCGGCCCCGAACGCCAGACCGACGAGGAATGCAAGGCCGCGAGAGACGATGCGGAGAACCGCCAAAGCTTCCCTTCCTGAGCACGACACGCCCCCGCCGGCCGAGACCCGGTCGGGGGCTCCTTGTCTATCGGCCGGCCCCCACCCGAGTTTGAGCGGCGGGATTCACGCGGAGCCACCGCGTCTTGTGCCGTAGACTGCCTGCCGTGCTGAAGCCGCCGCGGAAGGGGGGACGTCGCTGGCAGCGGATCTGCGGCCTCCGGAATTGCGGACTCCGGACCTGCGGACTCCTGATGGCCGGGATGGCCGCGATGGCCGGAGGGATCGGGGCGGCACCCCTTCCGGCCGCCGCCCAGGACGCCGCCTCGGCCCCCTTCGAGGTCCACCCGCTCCAGAGCCGCGGCCGGATCTTCGAGCTGGTCGCGGCGCCACTCTCGGGCGGCGGCCCCGGCGACGACCTCGTCGTCGCCGGCCTGGAAGGCAGCCCGCCGGACGAGAAGCGCTTCCTGGACGTCTTCCTGCGACCCCTCGAGGGCGCCTCGCGCGGCGCTGTCACGCCCCGGGCGCGAATCCCCGTTCCCGAGGACGTGGTGGCCTTCGACGTGGCCGACGTGGACCCCGCGCCCGGCGAGGAGCTGCTGCTCCTCTCGCGCAGCGGGCTCGCGGTCGTGGACCTCTCGACCGGCAGCGCCCGGCAGCTCCGCCGGATCCCCTTCGACCCCCCGGCACCGCTGCCCCCGCGCACCCGTCACCTCACCCGCATGCCCCTGGTGGCCGACTGGCGCGGCGACGGCCGTCCCCAGGCCGCCGTGCCGGTCATGGAGGGGACGCGCCTGGTCCCGACCGACGGAGGGGGGCCGTCCCACGCCCTGGCGCAGTCCCTGGTGACGGACTACCTGACCCCGCAGGTCGGCCCTCCCCTCGTCGACGGCATGCTCTGGCTCGAGGTGCGCTGGCCGCGCCTGGTGCGGGGCGACGACGATGGCGACGGCCCCGACGACCTCTTCTCCCTGGGCCGCTACGGAGCGGAGGTCTACCGCGGCTCGCCCGCCGGGCTTCCGGCCGCCGCCTCCCGGCACATGTCCTTCCGGCCGTTCTCCCACGAGGAGGAGCTGCGCTACGAGGGCACCGCGGTGCGCATGGACGCCCGCGACCTCGACGGCGACGGGCTGACCGACCTGGCGGTGAACCTGACCTCGGGCACCCTGACGGCGAGCCGCGCCGCCACGAGCATCCACCGCAACCCCGGCGACGGCGCCCGGCTCGACGCCCCTCCGGATGCCCGGATCGAGGAGCAGGGCGCCGTGGCGTCGATCGAGCTCGTGGACCTCGACGGGGACGGGCGCGTCGAGCTCCTCGACCGGGTGCTGCACTTCGGCCTGGTGCAGCTGCTGCGGGTGCTCACGACCCGTCGCGCCGTGGTCAGCCTGAAGGTGTACGCCCTGGACGGCCCCGGCATCACGGGGCTGCGCACGGTCTGGGAGCACGACGTCTCCATCCGCCTGGACTTCGGGAAGGCCCGGGTGGAGGGCCTCCTGCCCAGCGTCGACGGCGACTGGAACGCCGACGGCCGCCGCGACCTGCTCTACGGCACCGGGCCGGACCGCCTGGCCCTGCACCTGGGAGAGGCGGGGACGTCCGGGCCCGGCTTCGGCGGACGGGTGGCGGTCCAGGAGGGGCCCGTCGACGGCAGCGCGATCGTGGCCGACGTGGACGGCGACGGCCTCGACGACCTCGTCGTCTACGACTTCCTCTCCACCGAGGGAAGGATCCACGTGCTGCGCAACCGGGGCCTCCTGCCGGGCACCCGGCCCGGGATCCGCGGCCCCCGCTAGAAGAGCCGTCCCTGTCCGCCCGAGGGCGGCGGCGTGACCCCGAAGTGCTCGCAGGCCCGGCGGGTGGCGACGCGCCCCCGCGGCGTCCGCTCGAGGTAGCCGCCCTGGATCAGGAAGGGCTCCACCAGGTCCTCCAGGGTGCCCCGGTCCTCGCCCGTCGCGGCCGCCAGGGTGTCGATCCCCACCGGCCCCCCGCCGAACTTCTGCAGCAGGGTGAGCAGCACCGCCTGGTCGAGCTTGTCGAAGCCGGCCTCGTCCACCTCGAGGCGCTCCAGGGCGAAGCGCGCGAGGCCCCGGTCGATCGGCGCCTCCGCATCGCGCTCCCGGACGGCGGCGTAGTCCCGCACGCGGCGGACCAGCCGGTTCGCGATGCGGGGCGTGCCGCGGGAGCGACGGGCGATCTCGCCCCGGGCGTCCTCGTCGATCTCGACACCGAGGAGCGACGCCGACCGCGCCAGGATCTGCACCAGGTCGGCGGGCGGGTAGTAGTCGAGCCGCGCCGCGTAGCCGAAGCGGTCGCGCAGGGGCGCCGTGAGCAGCCCGGCCCGGGTGGTGGCCGCCACCAGGGTGAAGCGCGGCAGGTCCAGGCGCACCGAGCGCGCCCCCGCCCCCTGGCCCACGATCAGGTCGAGGACGAAGTCCTCCATGGCCGGGTAGAGGATCTCCTCCACCGCCGGGTTCAAGCGGTGGATCTCGTCGATGAAGAGCACGTCGCCGGCCTCGAGGTTCGAGAGCAGCGCCGCCAGGTCGCCGGGTCGCTCGACGACCGGGCCGCTCGTGACCCGCAGCGCGGCGCCCATCTCCCGGGCGACCACGTGAGCGAGGGCCGTCTTGCCGAGGCCCGGCGGACCGTAGAAGAGCAGGTGGTCCACCGGCTCACCCCGCTCCCGGGCCGCCCGGACGAAGACCTCGAGGTTCTCCCGCAGCCGCTCCTGGCCCACGAACTCCCCGAGGCGGCGCGGCCGGAGGCGATCCTCGAGCCCGCGCTCCTCGGGCAGGGCCTCGGCCCGAAGCTCGCCGCGGACGCCGCTCATCGGGCCAGCCTCCGCAGCGCGGCCCGGATCAGGGCCTCCAGGTCGGCGTCGGCGTGCCCCTCCCGCGCCCCGTCCACCGCCCGCTCGGCCTGGCTGCGCGGGTAGCCGAGGTTGAGCAGCGCCGAGAGGGCCTCGTCGGCGGCCTCGTCCCGGGACGCCGGCGACGTTCGCGCAGGGGGGCCGCCCTCGAGCGCGAGCTCGTCGAGCCGGTCGCGCAGGTCGACCAGGATGCGCTCGGCGGTCTTGGTGCCGACGCCGGGAATCCCGCGCAGGGTGGCGACGTCGCCGTCGCGGATGGCGGCCACCAGGTCCTCGGGGGCCAGGCCCGAGAGGATCGCCTGGGCCAGTCGCGGCCCGACGCCACTGGTCCGGAGCAGCAGGGCGAAGGCGGCGCGCTCGCCCTCGCTGCGGAAGCCGAAGAGCTGGAGCGCGTCCTCGCGCACGTGGGTGTGGATCCGGAGGCCGACGGTCTTGCCGGGGTCGGGCAGCTCGTAGAAGGTCGTGAGCGGGATGAGCACCTCGTAGCCGACGCCGCCGACGTCGAGCACGACCCGGGTCGGCGACTTCTCCCGGAGCACGCCCTCCAGCGCCGCGATCACCGGGCCCGCCTCCCGGCCTGGCCGGTCACGCTCACCGGGCCCGCCTCACCCGCCAGGCCCGGCTCCGGGGGCCGCGCCGGGAGCGACCCGTCCCCACCTCCCCGAGCGAGGCCAGGCGGCCGGCCTGGGCCCGGCAGAGGGCCACGGCCAGGGCGTCGGCGGCGTCGGTCGGCGGCAACCGCTCGAGCCCGAGCAGCCGGCCCACGATCCGCTGGATCTGGCGCTTGTCGGCCGTGCCGGTCCCGCAGACGGCCTGCTTCACCGTACGCGGCGCCAGCTCGGCCACCTCGAGCCCGGCGGCGCCCAGGGCCGCCACCACCGCGCCGCGGGCCTGGCCCAGGATCAGCGCGGAGCGGGGGCTCGCGGAGACGAAGACCTGCTCCACGGCGGCGGCGTCGGGGGCGTGCTCCTCGATCACCCGCGCCACCTCCCGGTGGAGCAGGGCCAGCCGCTCGGCCAGGCCCGCCCGGGGTCGGGGACGCACCACCCCGTGGGCCACGTGGACGAGTCGGCTCTCCACCCGCTCGACGACGCCGAAGCCCGTGGCTCCGGTGCCGGGATCAATGCCCAGAAAGCGCATGGACCAGGGTGCGCATGGGCGCTCCCGAGGAGGATGGGGTTGTCCGGGCCGCGGGGGAAGGCGGCCTAGGCCAGCTTCGCCATCTCCTCCTCGGAGATGTCGAAGTTCGCGTGCACGTGCTGCACGTCGTCGAGGTCGTCGAGGGCGTCGGCGAGCTTCAGCATGGTCTCCGCCTGGTCGCCCTCGAGCTTCACCGTCGTCGACGGCTGCATGGTAATCTCCGCGCTCGCCGGCTTGAAGCCCTTTTCCGCCAGGGCCTCGCGCACGCCGTCGAAGTCGGCCGGCTGGGTCGAGATCTCGACCGTGCCGTCGGACTCCTCGGCGTCCTCGGCGCCGGCGTCCAGGGCCGCCTCCAGCAGGGCGTCGCCGTCGAGGCCCTCCACGTCGAAGACGAGCAGTCCGCGCTTGTCGAACAGGTAGGAGACGCAGCCGGAGGCGCCCAGGTTGCCCCCGTGCTTGGTGAGCACATGGCGGACCTCCCCGACGGTGCGGTTGCGGTTGTCGGTCAGGGTCTCGAGCAGGATGGCCACGCCCGCCGGACCGTAGCCCTCGTAGACGACCTCCTCGAACGCCGCCCCGTCCCCACCCCCGGCGCCCCGGGCGATGGCGCGCTCGATGTTGTCCTTGGGCATGTTCGCGGCCCGCGCCTTGTCGATCACCAGCCGCAGCCGGGGGTTCCCGGCGGGGTCCGGGCCACCGCCGACCCGGGCGGCCGTGGACAGCTCGCGGATGAGCTTCGTGAAGATCTTCCCGCGCTTGGCGTCCGCCGCGCCCTTCTTGCGCTTGATGGTGGACCACTTGGAGTGGCCGGACATGTGAGAATTCCCTTTTTGGAACGGATGGATAGCACGATCGGAGGAGAGCGGGCAACGATTCCGCCCCGGGGGTGCCCCGATGCTCAGGAAATCACCCGTATTGCCGATACATGCGCCTGTCGGTGCCCGCGTCGTGCGGGCGCCGGGGCCCGCGTAGAGCGGGTGCCGGGGGCCCGCCCCGTGCGGGCCGGCGGGGGCGTGGCCAATGGCCGACATCGCAATCGGGATCGACCTCGGGACCAGCAACTCCTGCGTCGCCATCGCGCGGGACGGCAAGGTGGAGGTCCTCCCCAATGCCTTCGGCGAGAACACCTCGGCCAGCGTGGTCGCCTTCCGCGAGGACGGCGTCATCACCGTGGGAAACGCCGCCAAGGCCAATATCATCCACGAGCCGGGCCAGACGGTCTACTCGTCCAAGCGGCTGATCGGCCGCTACTTCTTCTCCGAGGAGGTGAAGAAGGCCCAGGCGATCTGCTCCTATCGCATCGTCGAGGGGGCCAACCACGGCGTCCGCATCCAGGTCCGCGACGACGCCTACTCGCTGCCGGAGATCTCCGCCTTGATCCTCAAGGAGATGAAGGCCATCGCCGAGTCGAACCTCGGCCAGAAGGTGTCGCGGGCGGTGATCACGGTCCCCGCGTACTTCAACGACAACCAGCGCCAGGCCACCCGCGACGCGGGGCGCATCGCCGGCCTCGAGGTGCTCCGCATCCTCAACGAGCCGACCGCAGCCGCGCTGGCGTACGGCTTCGGGCGGGGCCTCACCCAGAAGGTCGCGGTGTACGACCTGGGCGGCGGCACGTTCGACATCTCGGTGTTGGAGATCGGGACCGACGTGTTCGAGGTGCTGTCCACCTGCGGCGACACCTTCCTGGGCGGCGACGACTTCGACGACCGCCTGATCGACCTGCTGGCCGACGAGTTCGTGGCCCAGCACCAGGTCAACCTGCGCAACGACCGCTTCGCCTTCGAGAAGCTGAAGATGGCCGCCGAGTCGGCCAAGAAGGCCCTGTCGGTGGACGAGGAGGCGGAGATCCGCATCCCCGACATCGTCCAGAAGGACGGGCAGAGCCTCTCGGTGGAGCGACGCGTCGGCCAGGAGGAGTTCGCCTCCCTGGTGAACGACCTGGTGATGCGGACCTTCAAGGTCTGCGACGAGGCCATGCAGCAGGCCAACCTGACCGTCCGCGACCTCGACGGCGTGATCCTGGTGGGCGGCCCGACCCGGCTTCCGCTGATCCGCAAGTTCGTCGGGGAGTACTTCCAGAAGGAGCCCAAGAGCGACCTCGACCCCGACGAGGTGGTCGCCATGGGGGCCTCGATCCACGCCGCCTCCCTGGTGGCGCCGGAGCAGCAGGCCTTCCTGCTGGACGTCACGCCGCTCTCGCTGCGGATCGGCGTGGCCGGCGGCCTGGCGGAGATGGTGATCGAGCGGAACACGCCGGTCCCGATCGAGCAGACCCGGACCTTCACCACCTTCCAGGACTTCCAGGAGAAGGTGAAGATCCGCGTCTATCAGGGCGAGTCGCGCCAGGCCGAGGGCAACGAGATGCTGGGCCAGTTCGAGTTCACCGGCTTCCGCCAGGCGCGGCGGGGCGAGGTGGAGATCGACGTCACCTTCAGCATCAACAGCGACGGCATCGTGAGCGTCACGGCCTGCGACCGCGCCACGGGTCAGCAGGCATCGACCGAGATCACCCTGTCTTCGGGTCTGTCCGAGGAGGAGATCGACCGGATCCTCGAGAAGGGCGACACGGAGCGCGTCCAGACCAATACCGAGCCCCAGGACCCGGCCGCGGAGATCGCGGCGGCCGGCGTGGCCCCGGCGCCCGCCGGCGTGGCCCCGTCGAGCGCCGCGGACACGGGCGACGACGAGCTGGAGACCCTGGACGACGACGAGGCCCTCGAGCTCCTGGAGGAGATCGAGCTGGACGTCCCGGCGGCAGCGGCCGCCGACGCGCGCCCGGCCGGGCTGGATCCCAACGCGATCACGGCCGACGAGCTGGACGGCGCCCCCGACGACCCCGTGCCGCTGGACACGGACTCCGTCGCGGCCTCCGGCAGCGAGGCGGACGCCGCGGACGACGACGTCTCGGACCTGCTGGGCGAGGTCGGGAGCGACCTGTCCGAGTTCCATGGGCCTGACGACGAGGATCGCTAGACGCCATGGGGGGCTCGGCACTCGCGCCTACCGAGATCATGGCGCTGGCTCGGATCCTCGACGAGCTGAACTACTACCAGGTTCTCCACCTGGAGCCGTCCGCCTCGGCGCGGGACGTGCGCACCGCCTTCCACGCCACGTCGCGGGCGTTCCATCCGGACGCCAATCGCCACCTTCCCGCGCAGCAGCGGTCGGCGGTGGACCGCATCGCCAAGCGCGTGACCGAGGCGTATACGGTGCTGCGGGACCCCCGGCGCCGGAAGGCCTACGACGAGTCCCTGCGCGGGGGCGGCGGGGCGCGCATGCAGATCGCCGAGGCCGACGCGGCCGCCGGCCAGAAGTCGGCCGAGCTGGAGGGCACCACGCCCAACGGTCGCAAGTTCGCGACGCTGGCCCGGACCGACATCCAGAAGGGCGACCTGCGCGCCGCGGTGCGCAACCTGCAGATGGCCCTCACCTTCGAGCCGTCGAACGCCCACTTCAAGGAGCGGCTGGCGGAGCTGAAGGACAAGCTGGCCAAGCACCGCTGAGCCCCGGGCCGCACGCGTTTGACAGGAGGTACCCGTCCGGGGCATCCTGCCGCCGTTGACTCGCGAATCAATCGCGGCGGAGGACCCCCCGATGGCGGAGACGTCGGAGCCCGCGAGCGGGCCCCTGCCGGTGGTGAGCTTCCTGAAGCTCCCCGACGGCGGTGAGCCCTACCTCGAGGGCCACCAGTGCAGGAACTGCGGTGCCATCTTCCTGGGCGCCCGGAGCGTCTGCTCCAGGTGCGGCGCCCGGGACCAGATGGAGACCCGACGGCTCTCCGATCGCGGCACCCTGCACGTGTACTCGATCGTGCACCGCTCGTTCCCGGGCATCGAGACGCCCTACGTCTCGGCCATCGTCGACCTCGAGGGCGGCGGCACGCTGAAGGGCAACCTGATCAACATCGAGCCCGACCCCGAGAAGATCCGCATGGGCATGCCCGTGCGGGTCGTCTTCAAGGACGCCCTCGGCCGCAAGGACAAGAAGGGCAACCGCTACCTCTCCTACTTCTTCGAGCCCGCCGAGGGCTAGAGCCGGAGTCGACCCCATGAGCGACGCGTACATCGTCGGTGTGGACATGATCAAGTTCGGGCGCTTCCCGGAGCGGAGCGTGCCCGAGATCGCGGCGGAGTCGGCCCTCGGGGCCCTCGACGACGCGGGCCTGAAGATCCAGGACATGCAGGGCCTGTGGTGCGGCAATCTCTACCAGGCGAACGCCATGGTGGGACAGCGCATCCTCCAGGAGATCGGCCAGACGGGCATCCCGGTGGTCAACTGCGCCAACGCCTGCGCCACGGGGGCCACGGCCTTCCGCGACGCCTGGCTCGCCGTGAAGGCCGGCGTCTACGACCTCGTGCTCGCCGTCGGCGTCGAGCAGATGGGCAAGGGCCTGCTGGGCGGCGGCGGGGGCGGCGGCGGCATCCCCAAGGAGGGGCTCCTGGGCTCCGGCCTGATGCCCGCGGTGTTCGCCGAGGCGGGCATGGAGCACGCCAAGAACTACGGCACGACCTTCGAGCAGTTCGCCAAGGTGTCGGTCAAGAACCACCACCACTCGACGCTCAACCCGAAGGCCATGTACCAGATCGAGACGCCCCTCGAGCAGGTCATGAACGCCGAGATGATCGCGTACCCGAACACGAAGCTGATGTGCTCGGTGAACGTGGACGGCAGCGCCGCGGCGGTGATCGCTTCGGAGCGGAAGGCGAAGGAGCTGGGCCTGATGAACCGCGCCGTGCGGATCAAGGCCTCGGTGCTCTCGAGCGATCCGTGGCAGGAGCGTGACCTGGTGATGCCCGACGTGAACACCTGCACCCGTCTGGCCGCGAAGGCAGCCTACGAGATGGCGGGCGTGGGCCCCGAGGACATCGACCTGGTCGAGCTCCACGACTGCTTCGCCACCGCCGAGATCCTCCACTACGAGAACCTCGGCCTGTGCAAGGACGGCGAGGCCGGGCGCATGATCGACGAGGGCGAGACGGCCCTGGGCGGCCGGGTGCCGGTGAACGTCTCGGGCGGACTGCTCTCGAAGGGCCACCCCCTGGGCGCCACGGGCATCGCGAACATCTACGAGGTGTCCACCCACCTGCGGGGAGAGGCGGGCAAGCGTCAGGTCGAGAACGCGCGGCTGGGTCTGACCCACGTGATCGGCCTCGGCAGCGCCTGCGCGATCCACGTGCTGGAGAAGGCCAACTAGCCGCCGCCGGACGCGCCGATGCACGCACGGCCCCGCCCTTGCTAGGCTGCGGGCCGTGCAGCGCTGGTCCGTCGCCGTCCTCGCCCTCCTGCTCGCGATCGCTGCCACGGGCAGCGCCTCCGACGTCCAGACGGTCGCCTCCCGCCCGCGCGGCAAGCCCTTGCCCAGCTTCGAGGGCGCCACGTTCGAGGGGCAGCGCCTGCGCGCCTCGGAGCTCCTCGGCCAACGGCTCCTGCTCTACTTCTTCCGGCCGGGTCCCGACGCCGCGGCCTCCGCCCAGGCGACGGCGGCCGTGGCCGACCTGCAGCAGAAGCACAACTTCCAGGTGGTCGGCGTCGCGTCGGGGGCGTCGAGCAGCGCGGGGCGGATCTTCCTTCACGACCATGGCCTGACCTTCCCCGTCGTGAACGACGCCGCCGGTCGGATCGCCCGCCGCTTCGGAATGGGGCCGCAGGTGGCGGCGGCCTACCTCTTCGTGGACGCCGAGGGCTACGTGGTCGACGCACTCCCGGGCGGGCTGAAGGAGGAGGACGCCGCGGACCGCCTCGAGACCGCCCTGCGGGAGCGCCTGCGCCTGCCGCGCAAGGACGGCGCGCGCGTGCTCTCCCCCGTGCTGGGCGAGTATCCCCTGGCCCCGGACTTCAGCGGGGGTCGGCTCGAGGGCGGCGAGCCCTTCCAGCTCGCGAGCACCCGCGGCGAGCCGGTGGTCCTGATCTTCTTCCTCCACACCTGCCCCCACTGCCACCACGCCCTGAACTTCCTGAAGCGGTTCCTGGTTTCGCTGCCCGAGGGCGGCGCCCGCCCTCGGCTGGTGGGGGTCTCGATCGCCAAGGCGAACGCCGGCGCGGTGCGGGATCGCCTGCGCGCCGACGGGCTCGACTTCTTCCCGGTCGTCCTCGACCCGGACGGCCGGATCGCCAGCCTCTACGGCGTGGTCGGCGGCGTGCCGGACATCCTCGTCCTCGACCCGGAGGGCCGCATCCGGGCCCGCAGCTCGGGCTGGCGGGACGATCGCGACCCGCCGCTGCTGCGCATGCGCGTGCTGAGGGCCAGCGGCCGCCCGGTGCCCATGCTGCTCCACAAGACCGGCTACAGCGGCAACGAGTTCTGCGGCGTCTGCCACGAGCGCGAGGCGGCCACCTGGGAGTTCACCCAGCACGCGGCGGCCTTCGAGACCCTCGTGCGCCACGGGGCCGACCGCAACGGGGAGTGCGTGAGCTGCCACGTGGTGGGTCACGGAGAGACCGGCGGCTACGCCGTGGAGGCGCCCCAGCCGCCCCTCGAGGATGTGGGCTGCGAGAGCTGCCACGGCCGGGGCGGCCCCCACCTCTCGCCGGCGTTCGCGGAGCAGGGCTACCCCGCGGTGTGCGTGACCTGTCACGACACCAAGCACTCCCTGGGCTTCGAGTACGCGACCTTCCTGCCCAAGGTCTCCCACGCCGCCCACGCGGACCTGCTCGGGCTCCCCCTCGACCGGAAGCTCGCCAAGCTCGAGGAGCTGGGGCGCCCGCGGGACGCGGTGCTCCCGGTCGACGCGCGCTTCGTGGGCTCCGCCGCCTGCCGGGACTGCCACGCGGCGGAGTACGAGACCTGGGCGGCGAGCCCCCACGCCCGGGCGGTAGGCTCCCTCGAGATGAAGGGCAAGGCGGGCGACGACGACTGCCTGGCCTGCCACACCACGGGCTTCGGCAAGGACGGCGGCTTCCCGGCGGGCGGCGCGGCCGCGAGCCACCCGGATCTGGTCGGCGTGGGCTGCGAGTCGTGCCACGGACCCGGCAGCGCCCACGTGGCGGAGGGCGCCCGCCGCACGGGAACCATCCTCTCCCTGGGCGACAAGTGCGACTCCTGTGTGATTCTGCGCATCTGCGGCAGCTGCCACGACGACGCCAACGACCCGGGCTTCGAGTTCGAGGTGCTCGACAAGATCGAGCGCCAGCGCCACGGCACGATCGAGCCGGGGGGGAAGCCCAAGCAGGCTCCCCAGGTGCATCTCGACACGTTCCCGGAGCGCGCCGACCTGGCGCGCCGGGCCTTCCGCGCCCTCGACGCCGCGGGCGCCGCCGGCGCCGCGGGCGGGCGCTAGGCGTGGCCGCCGCCGGCGAGGACGACCCCCGGCAGCTCCTGGCCGCCGCGCGGGCCTGGGTCCGCGAGCTCGCCGAGGAGGGCGTCGACAGCATCGAGCGCCCGCCGCGGGTCGCGGCCGAGGCCGCGCCGCACGCGGGCGGGCCGCCCCAGCTGGACCTCGTGTCCGAGGGTCCCACCTGGGGCGATCGGCCCAGCCTGGAGGAGGTGCGCGCCGCGCTCGGCGAGTGCACCCGCTGCGGCCTGAGCCAGGGCCGCACCCAGATCGTCTTCGGCGAGGGCAACCCCGACGCCGACCTGATGTTCGTCGGCGAGGGTCCGGGCGAGCAGGAGGACCTGCGCGGGATCCCCTTCTGCGGCCGGGCCGGCGAGCTCCTGACCCGCATGATCGAGAACGGCCTCGGCCTGGGCCGGCAGAGCGTGTACATCTGCAACATCGTGAAGTGTCGCCCGCCCAAGAACCGCACGCCCCTGCCGGACGAGGTGCGCAGCTGCCGGCCCTTCCTGGACGGCCAGATCGAGGCCGTGCGCCCACGGGTGATCGTCGCCCTGGGCAAGCCCGCGGCGAGCCTGCTCCTGGAGCGGGACGTCGCCATCACCCGGGTGCGGGGCACCTGGCAGGCCTACCGGGGCATCCCGGTGATGCCCACCTTCCACCCCGCCTTCATCCTGCGTCAGTACACCCAGGAGAACCGGCGCCGGGTCTGGGAGGACCTGAAGGCCGCCGCCGCCCGCGCGGCGGAAGGCGCCTAGCCCTTCGCCAGGGCCTCGTCGGGGATCTTGGCCGCCATCGCCTCACGCTGCTTGGCCAGTCGCTCCCGCAGGCTCGGGTCGCCCACCGCGAGGATCTGCGCCGCCAGGATCCCGGCGTTCCTGGCGCCCGCCTTGCCGATGGCCAGGGTCGCCACGGGGATGCCCCCGGGCATCTGGACCGTGGCCAGCAGCGCGTCGAGCCCGTCGAGGGCGGAGCTGTCGATCGGCACGCCCAGGACCGGCATCAGCGTGTGGGCCGCCGTGGCGCCGGCCAGGTGGGCCGCCGCACCCGCACCGCAGATCACCACCCGGAAGCCCTCGGCCTCGGCGGCCTGCAGGAAGGCCACCAGCCGGGAGGGCGTGCGGTGGGCCGAGATCACCCGCGCCTCCCAGCCCACGCCGAGCTCCGCGAGGACGTCGGCCGCCGACTTCATGACGTCCCAGTCGTTCTTGCTCCCCATCAGGATCGCGACCTTCCCGCCGCCGTCCACCGCCTCTGCCATGCTCGTTCTCCCTCCCTCTGGCTCGGGGGGGTTAGAGTAGTACGCTGCGGCCCATGCGCATCTCGCCGGCCACCGCGGTGTGCGGGATCGTGTTGCATCCCGCAGGTCACACCCGCTCGCCGGCCATGCACAACGCCGCCTTCGCGGCCCTGGGCGTGGACGCCGTCTACGTGGCCTTCGACGTGGCTCCCGACGCCCTCGGCGACGCCGTCCGGGGCGCCCGCGCCCTGGGCGTCCGACAATTCGCGGTGTCGCTTCCCCACAAGGAGACGATCGTCTCGCACCTGGACGACGTCGACGAGACCGCGCGCCGCATCGGCGCCGTGAACACCGTGACCCGGACCGACGACGGACGACTGGTCGGCACCAACACCGACTGGATCGGCGCCGTGCGCGCCCTGGAGGCGGAGGTCGCCCTCCGCGACACCCGGGCCGTGGTGCTGGGGGCGGGGGGCGCCGCCCGCGCCGCGGTCTACGGGCTGCAGGCGCGGGGCGCCCGGGTGCGGGTGCTGAACCGGACGCCGGCGCGCGCCCGGGCCCTCGCCGACGCCCTGGGCGCCGACGGGTCCGGGCCCCTGGAGGCGCTGGACCGGGCGCCCTGGGACGTGCTGGTGAACACCACCTCGGTGGGTCTGGGGGAGGACGCCTCGCCCGTGGCCGCCGAGTCGCTCCTGCCGGGGACGCTGGTGATGGACACGGTCTACGAGCCGGAGCGGACCCGACTGCTGCGAGATGCCGAGGCCCGGGGCGCCCGCACCGTGGGCGGAAAGTGGATGCTGGTCCATCAGGCCGCGGAGCAGGTCCGGATCTGGACCGGCGAACAGCCCCCGCTCGAGGTCATGGCCGCCGCCTTCGATGCCGCGGGTCGCTAGCGAGGCCGCAGGCGGGGACCAGCGCGGGTCAGCCGGGGAGCAGCGCGGGTCAGCCGGGGAGCAGCGCGGGTCAGCCGGGGAAGCCCCACTTCTCGCGGTTCTCCTGCACCTGCTCGGGCGTCGGCGCCGGCTTCTCGGCGTGCTCCGGCACCTGGCGGTCGTCGGAGGCGTCCACGATCTTGGCGTTCAGGGGCGTGTCGTCGTGGAAGACCTCGGGCACCTGCTCGTCCTCGAAGATCGCCTCCCAGGGGCACTCGGGCTCGCAGACGCCGCAGTTGATGCACTCGTCGGGATCGATGAAGAGCTGGTTGGGGAAGCCTTCCCGGTCGTCACCGGTGTATTCGTAGATGCAGTCGACCGGGCAGACGTCCACGCAGGACTGGTCGACGCAATCGCGGCAGAGACGGGTGATCACCCAGGCCATGGCTCTTCGCTTCCCTCCTGGCAGCCCAGCGTTCTACTTGAGCTTGGTTTCCTTGTAGGCGACGTGCTTGCGTACGACGGGGTCGTACTTCTTGAGCTCGATCTTGTCGGGGGTGTTCTGCTTGTTCTTCACGGTCGTGTAGAAGTGACCGGTCCCGGCCGACGACTCGAGCTTGATCTTCTCGCGCTTGCCCTTCTTGGCCATGCTCGACCCTCGCTCAGCTGCGGTCCGGCTCGGGGACCGGGTTGCCGCTCCCGGCGAACACGCGGATGCGACGGTCGCCTTCGACCCGGATCCGGACCCGGGAGGGCTTCCCGGTCTCGGGATCCACCAGCATGACGTTGGAGGCGTCGATGAACCCTTCCTGCTCGAGGACGCCGCCGGTCTTGAGGGCCTTGCGGCCCGGCTTGAGGTGGCGCTTCTGCATGCGCACCTTCTCCACGCGCACCTTGCCGCGCCTGGCGTCGACCTCGAGCACGCGCGCGGGCGCCTTGGTGCGGTCGGCGCCGCTGATCACTTGGACCAGATCGCCGCGACGAATGCGAAGCGCCATGGGTCTTTCGGCCTCCTGCAGGATGTCCGGAGCGGGGATTTATCGACCAGCGGACCCGTCCCGTCAACCCTTCCCCCTGGGGAATCCGAGGGCCGGCGGGCCGACGAACCGCCGAGAAGCCGCGGCCCGGGCCGGCCGGCCCGGAGCGGGATATCCTACGCCCCCCAAGGGGTGGAGGGACCGTTGCGAAGAATCCTGCTCGTCCTCGCGCTGCTCGGTGTCGCGGGTCTCGGCGCCTGCATCCTGTGGCCGGAGCGCCTCGCGGTGAACGCGCCCATGGGCAATACCGTCTTCGGCTGGACCGGAGACGAGCCCACCGCAGCGGCGCTGTCCGGGCGGATCCAGGTCCCGGACGGCTTCCGGATCGGGATCTACGCCACAGGCCTGCGCAACGCCCGGTTCCTGCGCTTCACGCCCGGCGGCGATCTGCTGGTGAGCCAGCCGCGCAGCGGCGCCGTCACCCTGCTCGAGCGCGACGCCGACGGCGACGGCCTCCCCGACGGCCGTCGCAGCCTGCTCTCGGGGCTCGACCGGCCCCACGGCATCGACCTCTGGAAGGGCTGGCTCTACGTGGCCGAGACCGACGCGGTGCTGCGCGTCCGCTTCGACGCCGAGCGCGGCGAGGTGCAGGGCGAGCCCGAGCGGGTGGTGACGGGGCTTCCCGGCGGCGGGAACCACTGGACCCGGACCGTGCGCGTCGGACCCGACGAGAAGCTCTACGTCGCGGTGGGGTCCACCTGCAACGTCTGCGAGGAGGAGGACGAGCGGCGCGCCGCCCTGCTCCGGTTCGAGCCCGACGGCAGCGGCGGAGAGATCTATGCCCGGGGCCTTCGCAACACCGTGGGCTTCGCCTGGCGGCCCGGGACCGGCGAGCTCTTCGGCACCGACAACGGTCGCGACCTGCTCGGCGACGAGACCCCTCCGTGTGAGCTGAACCGCATCGTCCGCGGCGGGCACTACGGCTGGCCCTACGCCTACGGCGCCCGGGTCGCGGATCCGGAGTTCGGACCGGGCAATGCGGACAAGGTGCGGAAGAGCCTCCCCCCCGCCCACGCCTTCGGCGCCCACACGGCTCCGCTCGGCATCACCTTCCTGCGGGGCGAGGGGCTGCCGGTGCCCTATCGAGGGGCGGCCCTGGTGGCGCTCCACGGCTCCTGGAACCGCACCGAGAAGCAGGGCTACGAGGTCGTCTCCCTGCACTGGGGCGGCCGGGGGACCATCACCGAGCGGCCCTTCGTCACGGGCTTCGAGGTGGACGAGGACGTGGTCGGGCGTCCCGTGGACGTGGCCGAGGGACCCGACGGAGCGATCTACCTCTCCGACGACTACGCGGGCGCGATCTACCGGGTGGTCTACGGCGGCGACACACCCGGCAGCGCCACGGCGGCGGCCGAGGGCGCCGCGGCGCCGGTCGAGTCCCCCCTGGCCGGGCTGGATCCCGAGGAGCGCCAGGTCCGCACCGGGCGGGGGGCGGCCCTCTGGGCGAAGTACTGGTGCGCCCAGTGCCACGAGGGCCAGCGGGCCGCCGAGGGCGTGGTCGTGGTGCCGCTCGAAGGGCTCTCGGCCCGCTACCGCATCGAGGACCTGGAGGCATTCATGGCGGCTCCGACGCCGCCCATGCCGGCCTACGAGCTGACCGAGGAGGAGCGGCGCGATCTTGCCGTCTACCTGCTGGTGGCGCACCCCTAGGGGTGCGAGCGCGCACCCGGAGG
>CAYTZH010000047.1:30204-33518 GCA_964442285.1 uncultured Spirochaetales bacterium
GCGAGCGCGCACCCGGAGGGGCGCGAGCGCGCGGTGAAGACCCCATGAAGTGGGCGGAGCGCGGCCCGGGCCGACGGGTATACTCGCTCGACCGTGCCGCGCCGCGTGACCATGCTCCTCGGAGTCCTGCTCTTCGTCGCCCTGCTGCTCCCCGCCGCCGCGCGCGCTGGCTCCGCCCTGCGGCTGCCCCTGCCCGGGCGCTTCGGCTCCGTCCCGGCCGCCACCTACGACGAGTCGGGACGTCGGGTGGGCGACGCCCACCTGGTGATCGAGCGCCTGGAAGGAGGCCGGATCCGCCTGTTCGCCGAGAGCGGGATCCGGGACGCAGAGCGAAACGTCATGAAGGCGGTGCTCGAGCCGATCCAGGGTGACGACGCCCTGCGCCTCGTGCACCAGAACTCGCGCTCCTTCGACGCCGCCGGAGCACCCATGGGCGAGATGAGCATCGACCACGCGGCGGGCCGGGGCCGATGCGTGCTGCCGGACGGCCAGGACCACAGCCAGATCGCCCTGCCGCGCCCGGACCGGGTGGCCAACGTCCCGGTCAACCTCCTCTTCCTGCCGCTCGTGAAGGGGGAGCGGCGGGAGGTCGCGTTCCAGCTCCTGCTCTGCTCGGGCGGGGCCCGCCTGATCGAGGCGACTGCGGCCGTGGCCGGCCGCCGCAAGACCCAGGACGGGCTGCGGGACATCGTCGAGGTCCGCTACGAGGTCGACTTCGGCAGCCGCTGGCTCTCGGCCCTGGCGCGACCCTTCCTGCCCCGGATGGCGGTCTGGTTCGACCCCGAGCAGCCCGATGCCTGGCTGGCGCATCGCATGCCGCTGTTCGCCAAGGGTCCCACGGTGCTGGTGGTGCGGACCGGCGTGGCGCCGGGTGCCCTCGACGAAGACACGCCCTAGCCACCGCGGACACGCCCTAGCCACCGCGGACCCGGCACGCCCGCGGCGCCGCCCCGCCCTCCCCGGGGTCCAGCAGTGTAGGATAGGCCGCCATGGCGGCCCGCTTCCCCACCCTCCTCGCCGTTGCGCTGCTCCTCGGCAGCGCATCTCCGGCTGCGGCCACAGAGCCGGACCGCAATCCCCATTTCCCGATGGCCGCCGCCGAAGCCGAGCGGCGCCTGGCCCGGGAGGACTTCGCGATCCTGCGCGCGAAGCGCACCGCCCAGGGCCTCGCGGGTGCGCGGAAGCTCCGACTCCGCTTCACGGCCGACGGCGGCGAGCTCGACGTCAAATGGAAGGCGGCCCCGGCGCGGACGGCCGACGGCTTCAACAACACCCCGCGGAAGGAGGTGGCCGCGTACGCCGTCCAGAAGTGGTTCCTCGCGCCGAAGGACTACGTGGTCCCGCCTACCGAGACCCGCTGCATCGCCCTCGACGCGTACGCCCCCGTCGATCCCGCGGCGGCGGCGACGCTCCCGGGCACGCGCTGCGTCTTCGGAGCCCTCTCCCTCTGGCTCCAGCAGGTGCGTCGCATGACCCGGGTCTGGGACGAGGCGCGCTACGAGGCCGATCCGCACTACGCGCTGGCCATCGGGCACGCCAACCTGCTCGGCTACCTGATCCAGCATCGCGACGGCCGGCGGGCCAACTTCCTGGCGTCGGCCGACGGCGTCACGCCCGCCCGCGTCTTCATGATCGACAACGGGATCGCGTTCGGCGCCCGTGTCTGGAACTTCTTCGTCCGGAATCCCTCGCGCCTGCGGGTGCCGGAGCTCCCGCGAACCGCGATCGCCCGTCTGCGAACGCTCCACTTCGAGGACGTGGCCGCCCTCGGCGTGCTCGGAGAGCTCGGGCTCGACGAGCGGGGCGTGCTGCGCCATCGGGATCCGGGACCCAACCTCGACCCCGAACGCGGCGTGCGCATCCGCGACGACGTGCTCCAGTACGGCCTCTCGCGGGACGAGATCGAGGAGCTCTGGGAGCGGATCGTCGACCTCCTCGAGGAGGTGGACGACGGCGACGTGGGGCTGCGCTAGCTGGCGCATCGCGCCGTGGGGCGCGATTGGCGCATCGCGCCGTGGGGCTGCGCTAGCGCATTGCCGCGGCGGCCGGGACCCCCACCTGGTAGGCGTCGAGCACGCGCTGGGAGCTCTCCTCCGCGCGCATGCGGAAGCCGTTCGGCATGCGCATGGTCATCACCTCGGTGCTCTCGTACTTCACGCGACCCACACCGGGCGCGTACCACTCCTTCGCCTGCATCTCGCCGGACTCGACCTCGATCTGCGTGCCGTCCATCTCCATGGCGCCGCGGACCGTGCCCACGTAGTGGATGACGAGGCAGTTGTCGAAGGTGCCGGCGGGCGTGACGACGGCGTCCTCGAGGCCGACGATCTCTCCGTGGAGATCCAGCTCGACGCCGCCGAAGACGCGCATGCGGCCCACGTGCCAGCGGGTCCCCGGCTCGGGGGACTCGGGGAACAGCACCACCGGGCCGGGCATGTCGACGGGGACCCCGGCGAACTCGCCGGTGTGCATGATCACCCGGTGGCCCCGGGACGATACGATCATGCTGTGCTTGGAGGAGTCGGTCTCGCCGGAGCTCGCGTCGGTGTGCTGGTTGACGCTGGCCAGCTCGAAGGCCTGGCGGGCGCCGGCGAAGGGCCCGAGGGCCCGGCGGACCTCGTCCACGTCCTGCCCTTCGAGCCGCATGCTCTTGCTGGCGCCCTGGTCGGGGAACACGTAGGTCCGGTCCTTGGTGACGCGGTAGCTCCAGCGGTTGCCGGCATCGAGCGGCATCCAGGCTTCCACGTGGCTCAGGCGGGACGCCTCCGCGGGCGCGACGGCGAGCAGCAGGCCGACGGCGAGGGCGACGTACGCGGGACGCGGGGGGGGGCGGGACACGGCGGTTTCCTCCAGACTCCAGCGATGTTCGAGGACGGAGTCGTCCGGCCGGAGTCGGAGCTGAAGGAGAAAACACGCGCATGCGTCGCAGCTGCCTGCGCGCGCGCCGGCGGTTCGCGCGCAGACCGGGCCGGAGAGCCCGGACGAAATCGCGGGAAATGGTCAGAGGCCGCTTGACGGCTCGCTGTGTCGAGGAGAGAATGCGCCCGGCCTTCAAGGGGGAGAGAGACATGGGGACTCCGTGCTTCGCGGCTTCGGCCGCGCTCTTGCTGACGTTGCCGTTCCTTGCACCGGCGGGTGTCTCCAGTGCCGCGGTGTCCTACGGGTCGATTGCCCAGACCCGGATCAGCGTGAGCACGCGCATGACCCAGGGCAGCGGGAACGACGTGACCACCGTCGTCGTCCCGGATTTCTCGCTCTTCGACGAGTCGATCAGCGCCCTGTCGACGTGTCCCGATGGCGGCGTCGCCGAGGCC
>CAYTZH010000048.1:0-32184 GCA_964442285.1 uncultured Spirochaetales bacterium
CCTCGTGCATCTGCACCTGGTTGATGCCGGCCAGGTTGAACTCGACCGGATCCTCCGCGGTGGACAGGTTGTCGCTGGTCTTGTTGAGCTCGGAGAGGGCCGAGTACAGGGTCGTGGTCTTGCCCGAGCCGGTGGGACCCGTCACCAGGACCATCCCGTAGGGGCGGTGGATGCAGTCCTGGAAGACGTCGATCTGCTCGTGGGTGAAGCCGAGCTTGGTCATGTCGAGCTGCAGGTTGCCCTTGTCGAGCAGACGCAGGACGGTCTTCTCGCCGAATAGGGTGGGCAGCACCGAGACGCGATAGTCCATCTCCCGGCCCCGGCCCATCTTCAGCTTGATGCGGCCGTCCTGGGGCAGCCGGCGCTCGGCGATGTCGAGCTCGGACATGATCTTGATGCGCGAGGTGATGGCGTTCCGCAGCTTGAGCGGCGGCTTCATCACCTCGTAGAGGACGCCGTCGATCCGGTAGCGGACCCGGAACTCCTTCTCGTAGGGCTCGATGTGGATGTCCGAGGCGTCCTTCTTGATCGCGTCGGTGAGGATCAGGTTCACCAGCTTGACGACCGGGGCGTCCTCGGACTCCTTCGCCAGCTCGCCGAGGTCGACGTCGTCGTCGTCGGCGATGACCTCGAAGTCGGAGTCGTCGAAGTCGCCGATCACGTCCTCGAGGGACGAGCTCTGGTCGTAGTAGCGGTCGATCGCCGCCTTGATGGCGTCGGCCGTCGCGACGACCACCTCGACGTTGTACCCGGTGAGGAACTTGATGTCGTCGATCGCGAAGATGTTGGAGGGATCGGCGGTCGCGATGATCAGGCTCGAGCCGGCGCGGTTGACCGGCAGCACCTGGTGCTTCATCGCCACGTCCTCGGGGATCAGCTTGATCACCGCCGGATCGATCTCGAACTCCTCGAGGTCGATGGCGGGGACGCCGTACTGCTTGGCGACGAAGTCGTTGAGCTCCGACTCCTGCAGGAAGCCGAGCTTGGTGATGTGGGCCCCGAGGCGTCCGCCGGAGCTGCGGGCCTCGTCCTTGGCCTTCTTCAGCTGGTCCGCGCTGAGGACGTTCTCCTTGACCAGGAGATCCCCGATTCGCTGGTCGTCCAATGCGTCCCTCTCCGCTCGGCACCGGCCGGAGGACCGACCGCCGCCGGCGCGTGCTGAAGCTGCCGCTGCGCCAGGGGCTTGGCCGCCCCTCCTGCGGGTTCAGGAAACCCGCGACAACCCGCTCGGTTATCGGCGTTCGGGAGTGGGATCTTTACCGGCAGGACCCCCGGCGGGGGCAGGATCCCCCAGGTCGTCCATGCGACCGTGCGCCCCCAGCTCGCCGAAGCGGGTCCGTCCCGTACGCAGGACCGCGAGACCGAGGGCGGTGAGGGTCAGCCAGAACACCCCGTGCACGAGGGTGCCCATGGCGACGGCCGGGCCCGCCTGCACCCCGAAGGGGACCAGGGCCGTCTTGCAGGCCAGGTGGTAGGGCCCGAAGAACCCGGGCGCCGAGGGCACCGCCACGGCGAGCCCGACCATGGTGAGCAGGACGTAGGAGGCCGCCAGGGTGCGACCCGCGGAGCCCAGGTCGAGGCCGAGGGCGGTGATCCCGACCCAGAAGGGGACGATGCCGAGCACCAGCCAGATGATCGCGGTGTAGAACACGATCCAGAACACGTGTCCGCCCCGGGAGATGGCGCCGAGGCCGTCCGCGAAGCTGCGCACCAGGGCCTCGACCCGCACGGCGAGGGGCTCGGACACGGGGCGCACCACGGTGTTGGCCAGGCGGATCATGGGTTCGGGCCAGAGCCGCAGACAGATCACGAAGACGATGGGCGTCGAGAGCACCAGCAGCAGGGGTACGCCGACGGCCATGCCGCCCGCCCCGAGCCGGAAGCCGTAGACGCCCACGATCACCCCCACGAGTCCGAGAAAGACCGAGGTATCGATGACGCGCTCCAGGATCACCGTGCCGAACAGGGCCGTGGC
Source organism: uncultured Spirochaetales bacterium (assembly GCA_964442285.1). Taxonomy (GTDB): domain Bacteria; phylum Myxococcota_A; class UBA9160; order UBA9160; family JAFDET01; genus CAYTZH01. The sequence goes on from CAYTZH010000048.1 coordinate 1,976, forward strand.
CCCGGCACCCGTCTCCCGGGCCAGGTACCAGGCCCGCACCACCTCGCCGATCCGGAGCGGGATCAGGTTGTTGGCCATGAAGCCCACCGCCGTCGAGCGGAACAGGGGACCGGTCCCGATGGGATGGACCGGGTCGGTCAGGTAGCGCCAGCGCAGCGCCCGGACGTACATGGTCAGGAGGTAGGCCGGGACCGACACGGCCAGGAGCAGGAACCAGTTGGCCTGGGCGATGGCCTGCCCCACCTGCCCGAAGTCCACGTCGCGCAGGGCGAGCCACAGGCACACCGCGGTGATGGCGAGGCCGACCCAGACCTTGGGATCGCGGAGCTGCCTCAAGACCCGCTCCGCAGGAGCCGTCGGGCGGCCTCGACGTCGGCTCCGATCTGGCCGCGGAGCGCATCGACCCCCGGGAAGCGCCGCTCGTCCCGCAGGTGGTGGGCGAAGGAGACCTCCACCCGCCGACCGTAGAGATCGCCTTCGAAGTCGATGAGATGGGCCTCCGCCAGGACCGGGTCGTCCGCATGGAAGGTGGGCCGTCGGCCTACGTTGGTGACGGCCGGAATCGCGCCCCTGGGGGATGGGTCTCCGGGATCGAGCAGGCGCAGGAAGCCCGCGTAGACGCCGTTGCGGGGAAGGATCTCGTTCTCCGGGGCCAGGTTGGCGGTGGGAAACCCGAGCTCGCGGCCGCGCCGATCGCCCTCCACCACGCGGCCGCGCACCGCGTAGGGGCGGTCCATCAGCCGGGCCGCCGCCTCCACGCGCCCCTCCCCCAGCAGGCTCCGGATCCGCGTCGAGTTCACGTCCTGCCCCTCCACGGTCACCTCGGGAATGATCGTGACCGCGAATCCGAGCCGGGGCCCCAGCTCCGTGAGCAGACGCATCGACCCCTCGCGGTCCCGACCGAAGTGGAAGTCGTAGCCGACGTACACCTCGAGCGGCCGGAGCCGGCCGTGGAGCACCTCGCGGACGAAGGCCTCGGCCGGCAGGGCGGCGAAGGCGCGGTCGAAAGGCTCCACCACCACCACGTCGACACCCAGGGCCTCGAGCCGCTCGAGCTTCTGCTCCAGGGTGGTCAGGAGTCCGGGCGCGCTGTCCGGGCGCAGGACCTTGCGCGGATGCGGATCGAATGTGTAGACGACCGCCTGCCCCGCGTGGGCCCGGGCCCGCTCGGTGACGATCTCCATGATCGCGCGGTGCCCGAGATGGACACCGTCGAAGTTCCCGATCGTGACGACCGGGTGCTGGAGGGGACGATCGAGTGCGGCGCTCCCGGCGATGACCTGCAATGCTAGACTCCGCGGGTGCGAATCCTATCGCGCTACCTCCTCCAGCGCTTCCTGACCTGGTTCGCGGTGCTCTTCATGGTGCTCTCCGCGGTCATCGCCCTGGCGGAGCTGCTCCTCAACCTCGACGAGCTCACCGCGGTGCGCGGCGGTTTCTCGGGAGCGCTGCAGGTTCTGGGCCTGAAGCTCGTCGCCTACTACCTGCCCGTGATGTTCCCGGTGACGGCCTTCGTGGCCATGTTCCTGTGCCTGGGCTTCGCCGCCCGGGGGCTCGAGGTGACCGCCATGAAGGCCGGCGGCATCTCGCCCCTGCGCGCGGCGGTCCCGCTCCTGGTGGCCGCGATGGCGCTGACGGCCCTGGCCCTGGTGCTGGACGAGACCGCGGTGCTCGGCGCCGAGCGGGCCTGGCGCCAGCAGACGCCCGAGAGCGAGACGCGCATCGACTTCCGGCGCGGCTCCTTCTGGTATCACTCTGCCCGCTACATCTACAACGTCAAGGACGCGGACCCCGAGACGCGCACCCTCTCCGGTGTGCGCATCTTCGAGCTCACCGACGAGGGGCGCCTGGTGCGTCGGATCGACGCCAGGCAGGCGCGCATCGACGAGGAGGCCTGGTTCCTCGACGACGTGATCGAGCGGCGCTTCGACCTCGCCGCGCCCGAGCGACCGCCGGAGATCGTCGAGCAGGCCGAGATGACGCTGCACGACGGCGAGCACCGGGACGCGGCGCTCCTGGGCGCCGACGCGGAGACCCTCTCCCTGGTCAACCTGCGCGAGCTGATCGGCGCACGCCGCCGCACCGGCGAGGACACGACCCGCTTCGAGGCCCAGTTCCACACCCGGCTCTCGTCCCCGCTGACGGTGTTGCTGCTCTCGCTGCTGGCGGTACCCCTGGCCCTGCGCGTGGAGCGGCACAAGACGGTGGCCTTTCCGGCGCTCCTGGGCGTGCTCTGGCTGGCGGCCTTCTTCGGGGCGCGCAACGCGGTCTCGATCCTGGCCGACCAGAGCGCCCGCGCCGCCAGCACCCTCCCCTGGGCCCTCGTCGCCGTCTTCCTCGTCGCCGGCGCCTGGAGTCTGCTCCGCGTCCCGCGCTGAGCCGCTGCCCGCTAGCGGGGGGCCTGGAGCTCGCGAAAGAACTCGTGCTCCGGGGGCAGCACCATGGTGGTGCCCTCGCCGATCGTCTTCCGATACGCCTCCAGGCTGCGGACGAAGCCGTAGAAGTCCGGGTCGGCGCTGTAGGCCTCGGCGTAGATGGCCGCCGCCTGGGCATCGCCGTCGCCGCGCAGGATCTCGGCGTCGCGCTTCGCTTCGGCCACGGTCACCCGGGCCTGGCGATCGGCCTCGGCCCGGATCCGGGTGCCCTGCTCCTCGCCCTCGGCCCGCAGCCGCCGGGCCTCCCGCTCCCGTTCGGTCCGCATGCGGGCGTAGACGCTGTCGATGGTGCGGTCGGGCAGCTCCGTGCGGTTGATGCGCACATCGACCACCTCGATCCCCTCCCCCTTCAGCTCCTCGCCCGCGTTCTTCGTGATGGTCTGGATGATCTCGACACGCGCCTCGGTGAGAAGCTCCGGGATGGTGCGGCGGCCGATCTCCTCGCGGACGTCGGCGGTGATGGTGTCGCCGATGCGCTGCTCGGCGCGCTGCATCTCGCCTCCGAAGGATTCGTAGAAGAGCTGCGGGTCCGCGATGCGCCAGACCACGTAGTTGTCCACGTTGAGCCGCTCCTGGTTCTTGGTGGGCACCGAGCTCGGATCCACGTTCAGGTAGAGCAGCCGTCCATCGAAGGTCTCCACCCGGGTGACCAGGGGAGCTCGGAGCCAGATCCCCGGTCCGGTCACGCTGATCGGGTCTCCGAAGAAGAGCACCATCTTCTTCTCGCCCTCGCGGGTGACCAGGATCGGACCGATGCCTGCATTCCCCGCCGCGAGGGCGCCCGCGCTCAGGGCGACCAGCACCAGCAGGATGAAGAGCATGCGCCTCACGGCTGCTCCCCGCCCCCTGCCGGCGCGGGCGGCGGCGGAGGCGGCGCGGCGGTCGAGGGCGCGCTGCTGCGGCCGATCGGGATGTAGGGGAGGACGTTCGTTCCGGACTCGATGATGACCTTCTCCACGCGGGGCATCACCTCCTCCATGGTCTCCAGGTAGAGCCGCTTGCGGGTCACCTCCGGCGCCTTCTCGTACTCGACCAGCAGCGCCGAGAAACGCGCGGCCGCGCCGGTGGCCTCGGCGATCCGCGCCTCGCGGTAGGCCTGGGCCTCCTCCCGCAGCTTGGCGGCCTCGGCCCGCGCCTCGGGCAGCACCTCGTTGGCGTAGCCCTCGGCCTGGTTCACGATGCGGTCCTTGTCCTGATCGGCCGCGGTCACGTCGTCGAAGGCGTCCTTCACCTGGGGCGGCGGCTGCGCATCCTGCAGCTCCACCCGGGTGATGAGGAGACCGGATTCGTAGCGATCCAGAGTCTCCTGGATCAGGTCCTGGGTCTCGGTCTGCACCTCGCCGCGCTTCTCGGTGAGCACGTCGTCGACGGAGGTCCGTCCGATGACCTCGCGGATCGCGGCCTGGGCCGTATCGCGCAGCGTGTCCTGGGGGCTCGCCACCCGGAACCGGGCGAAGAAGGCGTCCTTGATGCGGTACTGCACCACGAAGCCGATGTTGACGATGTTGTTGTCGCTGGTCTGGACCGTGCCCTCGTCCTGCTGCACCGACGTGGGCTCGCCGGTGGCGGGGAAGCCGAACTCCTCCCGCTCCAGCGACTGGACGTTCACCGTCTCGTGGCTCTCGAGGGGCGGCGGCAGGTGGAACTTGATCCCTGGCGACGTCTCCGTCCGGTCGTACTGCCCCAGGAACAGGATCACCGCGTGGCTCCCGGTCTCCAGGGTGTAGAAGCCCGTGGAAGCCCAGTACCCGAGGACCGCGAGCGAGGCGCCGAGCACGACCCAGTTGACGATCGCTCGCCCGACCCGGCGCTTGACCCTGGCGTCGGGCTCCAGACTCTCGACGTCGCGACTCACGCCGAAGCGGCCCCCGAGCCGCCCTCCGGGGCCTCCTTCTCGCCGCGCCGGCGGGCCTCGATCTCGTAGAAGGGCTTGAGCAGGTCCATCGGGATCGGGAACGCGATGGTCGAGTTGTTCTCGGTCGCGATCTCCGAGAGCGTCTGCAGGTAGCGGAGCTGGAGCGCGGCGGGCTCGGAGGACAGCACGCCAGACGCGGCAGAGAGCCGCTCGGCGGCCTGGAACTCGCCCTCGGCGTGGATGATCTTGGAGCGCTTCTCGCGCTCCGCCTCCGCCTGGCGGGCCATGGCGCGCTGCATGTCCACGGGCAGGTCGATCTGCTTCACCTCCACGGCCCGCACCTTCACGCCCCAGGGCTCGGTCTGCTCGTCGATGATCTCCTGCAGCTGGCGGTTGATGCGGTCGCGCTCGGCGAGCAGCTCGTCGAGCTCCGCCTGGCCGCAGACGCTCCGCAGGGTGGTCTGGGCCAGCTGCGAGGTGCCGTACAGGTAGTTCTCCACCTGGATCACGGCCTTCTCGGGATGGAGCACCCGGAAGTAGAGCACCGCGTTCACCTTCACGGACACGTTGTCGCGGGTGATGACCTCCTGCGATGGGACGTCCATCACGATCTCGCGCAGGCTGATCTTCACCATGCGCTCGATGCCGGGGATGATGAGGTTGAGACCCGCCTCCATCACCCGGTTGAAGCGGCCGAGCCGGAAGACGACGCCTCGCTCGTACTCAGCCAGGATTCGGATACACGCAAACAGGAGCGCCAGTGCGATGGCGCCCGCGATGATCGGTGCCGAGAACATGTCCCCCCTCCCCTTTTCCGGACGGCGGCGCCGGTCCCTCAGGACGGCGGCGGCGCCTTGCGCACCTCGAGCCGCAGGCCATCCACGGCCGTGACCTCCACCCGGTCGCCGGCCTCGATGGGCTCGGCGGCGTGGGCGTTCCAGTACTCGCCCCGAAGGAAGACCGATCCCTCGGGATCCAACGGGGTGTCGGCCCGCCCCCGCATGCCCACCAGCTCGTGGGTGCCGGAGACCTGGGGCGACCCCAGACTGCGGCCGACCAGCACGATCACGAGCAGCGCGAAGAACGAGAGCGTGGCCACCGCCGGAACCAGCACCTGCCAGAAGGAGACCCCCAGGCCTCCGAGCTCGGGCACCTCGAAGATCATCGAGCCCCCGAGCAGCAGACACACCACCCCCGCGGCGAACAGCAATCCGAAGGAGGTGACGAAGATCTCGGCCACGAACAGTCCCAGCCCCCCGACGATGAGCAGCAGCCCGAGCCAGGAGAACGGCAGGATCTGGAGCGCGATGAAGGCCAGCATCAGGCAGACCGCGCCGGCCACCCCGGGCAGGATCCCGCCGGGGTTGGTGAACTCGACGTAGAGCCCGAGCAGCCCTGCGAGGAACAGCAGCAGCGCGATGTCCGGCGTGGCGAGCACGTCGAGGAAGCGGTTCATCGGGGACATCCCCAGCTCGCGGGCTTCGGCGCCCGCGAGCTCGAGGGTGCGGGGGCCGCCGGCCAGCTGCACCTCGCGACCCTCGATCCGCTCCAGCAGCTCCGCTCGGGAGGATGCGATCAGGTCGATCACCCCGATCTCGAGGGCCTCGTCCTCCCCGATGGCCACCGACTCGCGGACGGCCTTCACCGCCCACTCGACGTTGCGGTCGCGCTCGCGGGCGATCGTCTCCATGAAGGCGGCCATGAAGTTCTCCGCCTTCTCCGCGGCGAAGTCGCGCGCGCCCTCGTCGTCCTCGCCGCCGCCGCCGCCTCCACCGCCGCCGCCGATCGACACCGGGTGGGCGGCGCCGATGCTCGTGGATGGCGCCATGGCCGCCACGTGACCAGCCAGGGTGATGAAGGCGCCGGCCGAGCCGGCCCAGGCGCCGAAGGGCGTCACGTAGACGATCACGGGGACGGCGCTGTTCAGCATGGCCTGGATGATGTCCTTGGTGGACGAGACCAGACCGCCGGGCGTGTCGAGCTCGATGAGGACCGCCGCCGCGCCCTCCTGGGCCGCCTGCTCGATCCCCTTCTGCAGGTAGTCCGAGACGGCGGGGTTGATCGACCCGTCCACCCGCAGCACCAGCAGGTGCTTGCCCTGGCCGGCGGCCGGCGGCGCCGCCAGACCCGTCCACACCAGGGCGACCAGGGCGGCCAGCGCGCCGAGCGCGACGCTGCGCCTCATGAGCGCTCCCCACGGAGCTTCTCCACCCGATCCCACAGATGGGCCGCCACCTCGGCCTTGGCGAGCAGCGGCAGCGACTCGACGTCGCCTCCCGGCGAGACGAAGGTCACCGCGTTCTGGTCGCTCCCGAAGCCCGCATCGCCGCGCGAGACGTCGTTCGCGACCAGGAGATCGCAGCCCTTGCGCGCCAGCTTCCGGCGCGCGGCCTCCACCACGTCGTGGGTCTCGGCGGCGAAGCCCACCACCAGCGGCCGGCCCGGTCGCGCGGAGATCTCGGCCAGGATGTCCGGATTGCGGACCAGCTGGAGGGTGAGCCCGGCGCCGTCCGGCAGATCCTCCTTCTTGATCTTCCGCGACGCGGCCTCCGCCGGGCGGAAGTCGGCGACCGCGGCGGTCATCACCACCGCCCCCACGCCGCCGAGCTCGGCCAGGACGGCGTCGCGCATCTCGAGGGCGGTCTCCACGTCCACCCGGCGCACGCCCCCCGGCGTCGGGAGCGCCGTCGGCCCCGACACCAGCACCACCTCCGCGCCGCGCCGCGCCGCCTCTGCGGCGATGGCGTAGCCCATCTTCCCCGAAGAGCGGTTGGTCAGCGCGCGCACCGAGTCCAGCGGCTCGCGGGTTCCGCCCGCGGTCACCAGCACCCGCTCCCCGGCCAGGCTGGCCGGGCCGAGCCGGCGATCGACGGCGTCGGCGATGGCGGCGACATCGGCCATCCGGCCCTCGCCCTGCCAGCCGCAGGCCAGCCAGCCGGCCTCGGGACCCACGAAGCCCACGTCCCGCTCGCGGAGCGTGGCGACGTTGGCCCGGGTGGCCGGGTGCTGCCACATGTTGACGTTCATCGCGGGGGCGACGAGCACAGGCGCCCGCGTCGCCAGGAGCAGCGTGGTGACCAGGTCGTCGGCCAGGCCCTGGGCCATCCGCGCGAGCACGCTCGCGGTGGCGGGAGCCACGACGACCGCCTCGGCCCAGTCGGCCAGGGCGATGTGATCGATCCGGCCTTCCTCGGCCGGGTCGAACAGCGCGCTGCGCACCGACTCGCCGGAGAGGGTCTGGAGCACCAGGGGGCTCACGAACTCGGCGGCGGCGGGCGTCAGGGCACAGCGGACGGCGTGACCGCGGGTGCGAAGGGCCCGGACCAGCTCCGGGATCTTGTAGGCCGCAATCCCGCCGCTCACGGCGAGCAACACCCGCCGGTGGCTCATCGAGAACCCTTCGGAATCAATTGCATTTTGGAGAGCATAAGCGCCCCCGCCCACTCCGTCCATCCGCGGGGCCGGGTGCCAGCCACGCCATGCCCTGGCGCAGGCGCGCCTCGAGGCTGCGCCCGTTCGGGCCCTCGGCATACACGCGGATCGCCCCCTCGGTCCCCGACGCCCGCAGCATGAGGAAGCCGTCGTCCAGCACCAGCCGCAGGCCCTGCCGGCGGTCCACCTCGCGGACGGGTGCGTCGAGGACACGTTCCGGGGTCGCCCGGCAGAGCTGCTCCAGCGCGTGACGCTGCTGCGCCCCGGCGACCACGGCCCGGCGCCCGCACGCGCTCACGCCGTGGGCGCGTTCCAGGGCGCGGAGCCGCGGCCCCAGGCGTCCGCCGTGGGCCGCGGCGACCTCCGCCAGGAGCGCCCCGGCGAGCATGCCGTCCTTGTCGCAGACGAAGGGGCTCCAGGCGAACCCGCCGCTCTCCTCCCCGGCCACGTCCGCGCGTCCCTGGCACAGGGATTCCGAGAGATACTTGAATGCGATCGGGTGGCGCTCCACCGCGAGGCCGTGAGCCCGCGCCACCTTCTCCACGAGCGAGCCGGTGGCCACCGACAGCGCCACCCCCCGCGCGATGCGCCCGGTCTGCGCCAGGTGGTCCACCAGCAGCGCCAGCGCCTGGGTGGCGCTCAGCGCACGGCCCTCGCCGTCGAGCACGGCGAAGCGGTCCGCGTCGCCATCGGTGGCCAGGCCCAGGCACGGAGTCCGGTGCTGTCGTACGGCCTGCTCCAGGGCACGCAGCCGCTCGGGCTCCGGGTCCGGCGGGTCACCTTCGAAGCGCGGATCCCGGCCCGCGCGGAGCACCCGGACCCCGACGCCGAGCTCGCGCAGCACCGCGTCGAGGACGCCGGCGCCGGCGCCGTGCATGGCGTCGTAGACGATGGCGAGCCGGCTGCGGCGAAGCAGGGTGCCGTCCAGCTCGGCCGCCAGGTCGCGGCAGTAGGCGGGCACCGGGTCCTGGGTCCGCATCCGGCCCCGCACCGGCGCGTCTTGGCCGGGGCCCGCCGCCAGGAGCTCGCCGGCCCGCGCCTCGAGCCAGCGGGTCTGCTCGGGCAGCAGGCTGCTGCCCGAGGCGTCCAGCACCTTCATGCCGTGGTGGGCGGGCGGGTTGTGGCTCGCGGTGAAGACCACGGCGGCGGCGGCCCCGCCGCGGCGGAGGGTGCGCGAGAGCACGGGCGTGGGCTGGGCGGGCTCGGCGGCGATCACGCGCAGGCCCCGTCCCGCCAGGGCCCGGGCCGCGCGGCGGGCGAGACGGGGACCGAAGTAGCGACGGTCGTGGGCCACCCAGACCCGCGCACCGGGCGCCCGCCCGGCGACCCAGTCGGCGACGGCGCCGGCGGCGGCGTCGACCCGCGGCAGGGTGATCTCCTCGCCGAGGATTCCCCGCCAGCCGCTCGTCCCGAAACGGATCGGCGGCGGGTCGCGGTGGGGAGGCGTCAAACCGCCCTCACGCCCAGCTTCTCGCGCAGGCGCTCGGCGACCGCGGGAGGGAGGAAGTCGTGGACCGGCCCCCCGAAGCGCACCAGCTCCTTGAGCCGCGAGGAGCTGACGTAGAAGTACTCCTGGCTGGTCATCATGAAGACGGTCTCGATCTCGGGGTGCAGGTGCTTGTTCATGAGCGCCATCTCGAACTCGTACTCGAAATCCGACATGGCGCGGAGCCCGCGGATCACGACGCTCGCACCGCTGCTGCGCGCGTACTCGACGAGCAGTCCGTCGATCACCTCGATCCGGACGCCCGGCTCCTTGCCGAGCACCAGCTCGAGCATCTCCACCCGCTCCTCGGTGCTGAAGAGTCCGGACTTGCCCACGTTCTTGGCGACCCCCACGATCAGCTCGCCGAAGACGGAGCGCGCCCGGCGGATGATGTCGAGATGACCGTTGGTCACGGGATCGAAGCTGGCGGGAAACACGGCGACCGGGGCGACGGGACTCATGGGTGGATCGGTTCTCCCTGGGCTTCGACCGGCACGAGCCGGCGCACGAGGGTGTCCCCGTAGCGCCGTTCGTGGTCCACCGCCAGCCCTGGGGGCATCTCGGGCGGCTCGCGGACCCCGCACTCGAGCACGATCCGTGCATCGGGCGCCAGGAGGTCCCCGGCGGCGAGCCGGGGCAGGACGCGCGCCGCCTCTCCGCCCCGATAGGGCGGATCCAGCAGCACCAGGTCGAAGCGCCGGCCCACCCGGGCGAGCCGGTCGAGCACGGCCCGCGCCTCGCCGGCGTGCACCTCCACCGCCGCGTCGCCGGCGAGCCCCAGCAGCTCGAGGTTGCCGCGGAGTGTCGCGAGGGCGCGCCGGGCGCGCTCGCAGAACACGACGGAGGCCGCGCCGCGCGAGAGCGCCTCGATCCCCAACGCGCCCGTGCCCGCATAGGCATCCAGCACGCGGGCCCCGTCCAGCGGGCCGAGGCTCGCGAACATCGACTCGCGTACCCGGTCCGATGTCGGTCGGACGCCCGCCTCGGGTGCGGCGCGGAGCTTGCGGCCGCGGAAACGACCGGCGATCACGCGCACCGCGGCGCTCCCGATCGGAGGCTTCGCCCGTGGCTCGAACGGGTGACCGGCGGTCCGGCCAGGGTGTTCCCCGGTGCGCCGATGCGGAGGTGTCGCATTATCGGCACGCCCTCCGCGCGCCGACTCTTTCGGGTGATCTCCGAGGGTGACGCGTTCGGGCGACCTGCTAAGGTCGGCGCGATAGCGCGTCGCACGGGGGTAGCCGACACGTCGATGCGGCAACCTCCGACCGCGCAATCGATCTGATTCCGTCCCGGTGCACCGAGCAGAGCCCGATCCGTTGCGTGCCATCGGGTGAAGGGGCGGGTTCGGGTCATTGCAGTGCTCGCGCTTTCAGCAGCTTGAAACTTGTGCGTGCTGCCTCGCCTGCCGAGGCCCGCACCAACCTTCGAGGGAAAGACGATGGCCTCCGTCCAAGTAGAGAGACTGAAGCGCAAACTACCGGAGCGCCTGGCCCAGGTCCGGTCGGACCGATCCCAGCGACAGTTCGCCCGGGATCTCGGGGTCTTCCAGCAGAACGTGAATCGCTACGAGAGCGGGACCACGCCCCATACCGACTTCCTCATCACCCTCGCCCTGAAGGAGAACATCTCCCTGGACTGGCTCCTCCTCGGCAAGGGACGGATGAAGCGCAGCCGCTGAGCCGGATGCGGGTCGTTCCCGGCGGGGACGACCCGCACGCCGAGCCGCGAGGGCAGCCGGTGGCCGTCGAAGGGAAGAAAACTTCCCTCTTCCCACCGCCTCGCGATCCCCGTCCCGCTGCAACCCAGCGCGCCAAGCGCCATCGAACCCAGGTGATTCCGGCCCCGCCCCGCCGGGGGGCACGCTCCTTGCTGCTGTAAGGGGCCGACGGCACGCGACCCGGGGACTCAGCCCCCCGAGGGGACGGACCGTCGGGGGGTTCGAAGTCATGCTGCTGCCGCTGGCCGTGCTCGTGTTGGTGCTGACGGCCCTGGACCACTGGACCACCTATGTCTGCCTCCAGGCCTCCGTGAAGGGCTGGCTGGTGACGGAGGGCAACCCGCTGGCAGCCTGGCTGTTCGACCGCTTCGGGCTCGTGGAGGGACTGGCCATCGACACGCTCGTGACCCTCGCGGCCGTGGCCTTCGTGGCGCGGACGGACCTGCTCGGCGCGCACGCGAAGCTGGCGTGCCTCGGGCTGCTCGCCGCCACCACTGCCTACGCGGTGACCAACAACCTGGGCGCCGTCCACGCCCTCGGCCTGTCGCTGCTGGGCGGGAACGGCGGAGGCATCGCCGGATGAATCGGGCCGGACGCCGTTCCACACTGCTGGCCGTGGCGGCCTCGGGGCTCCTGTGCACGTCGTTTCACGTGCCGGGTGGCGTGGCGTCGGCGCCCACTCCGGCGAAGACCGCCGCCCTGCCCGCCGTCGGCGCCGCTCCCCGGGCTCCCGATCCCGCGGTGGCGGCGGTGGTGGCGCGGATGGAGCGCTACCGCACGGGGCTCGACCGCCACGAGCTCCGCGGCCTCGCCCGCACCGTCGTGCGCGAGGCCCGGCGCCACGAGGTCGCCATCGACCTGGTGCTGGCGGTGATGCACGTGGAGAGCCGCTTCAACCCGTTCGCCGTCTCCCCCGTGGGCGCCATCGGCTTGATGCAGCTGCTGCCCACGACCGCCGAGGAGCTCGCCCTCGAGCGCGGCATCCCCTGGCGCGGCACCCGGACCCTGTTCGAGCCGGAGATCAACGTGGTCCTCGGCGTGGCCTATCTGCGCTGGCTGCGGGACCGCTACGGCAGCCTCGACGCCACGCTCGCCGCCTACAACTGGGGGCCGGGTCGCATCGACCGTCGGCTCCGCGCGGGACGTCCGCTGCCCGCGCGCTACGTCGACGACGTCCTGGCGGTCTACCGGGCCGCGCCCGAGTCGCGCTCCTAGCACCGCTCGGCACGGACCCGGCGAGCTAGCGCCCACCCACCAGCGCCGCGGCGAAGGCATCCACGGCGGCCATCGCGGCCACGTCGGAGCGCGCCCCGTTGACGAGGATGGAGAAAGCCAGCTCTTCGCCGTCGCCGCGACGGGCGAAGCCGGACAGACCCGTCACGCCGTCGAGCAGGCCGGTCTTGGCGCGCAGCGCGTCGACCGAGCCGCCCGTGCGCTTCTCGAGGGTGCCGTCCCGGGCGGCGATGGGCAGGGCCGCGAGCAGCTCGGGACCGAAGGCGAAGGAGTGCTTCGCACGCCGCAGGGCCTCGACCAGGTGTCGGGGCGTCACCCGGTTGTCGCGGGCGAGCCCTGAGCCGTCCACCAGGGTCAGGGCGGACGCGTCGAGACCCAGCCGGCCCAGGCTCGCGCGGACGGCCTCGCGGCCGCTCGCCCAGGAGCCGGCCACGGAGCCGCGCTCGCGTCCGAGCTGCTTGAGCAGCATCTCCGCGATGGCGTTGTTGCTGTACTTCAGGCAGAGGCTCACCACCTCGGCCAGGGGTGGCCCCTCGAAGGCCAGGATCTCGTATCGCGCCTCGGGGGCCATCCCGCGCACCACCTCCCCGGCCACCTCGATGCCCACCGCCTCCAGCTGGAGGCGCAGCACGGCACCGGCGTACAGGCCCGGATCCGCCACGCTGCGGTAGAAGACCACGGGCGCGGCGCCGGCGGGGAGGCGCCCGCCCACGCGGATCCGCTCGTGGCCCGCGCGGGCGGAACGGCCGACCGAGAGCGTGGCCGCGCTGCCGGGCGACCCGGTCCGCGCCTCGTTCACGATCCGGAGGTAGCCGATCGGAGGATCCAGCGTCACCGACACGGGCGCGCCCGGCGCGGCGCCCGGTGCGACCTCCACGGCGAAGGCCCCATAGTTGGCGGTGAGGGCGCCGATCGGCGCGTGATAGGCCCGCGACGAGACCTTCCCCCAGCCGGGGCTCCAGCGCTCGGCGTCGAAGGCCCGGTCGTCCACGACGAGGTCGCCGCGCACCGTTCGCACGCCCGCCCGGCGGAGGTCCGCCGCAATCCGCCACCAGCGCTCGGAGGTGAGCGCCGGGTCGCCGCCGCCCTCCACCACCAGACGCGCCACGGCGCCGTCGGCGTCGGGCGGCGCGTCGCTCCGGAAGCGGGTCGTGAAGCGATGGGTGGGGCCCAGCGACTCGAGGGCGGCCAGGGTGGTCAGCACCTTCAGGTTGGAGGCGGGGATCAGCGGCTTGTCGGCCTGACGCGCGAACACGGGCGCGCCGTCCGCCGCGCGCACGACCAGGACCCCCACCCGCGCGCCGCGCAGCCCGGGGTGGTCGAGGGCCTCGGCCAGGCCGGCCGTGCCGGAGTCCGGCGTCCCCTGGGCCGACGCGGCGCAGGCACAGGCGAGCAGGAGGACCGCGAGCAGGAGCAGCGGGCGAGTGGGCATCGCAGACCGGAGGCGGGGGTGGGTTCGGACCGGGTGGAGCGCTTGACGACCGCGAGCTTATCGGGGAGCCTGCCGCCGAGCAATCGATGCGCCGCCACCCCCCTGCGGCGCCGGGGGGGCCTCCACTGAACGCCGTCTGGCTGTTCCTCGTGCTCGGCTCGATCGGAGTCGCGGCCCACTACGGCCGCATGGAGCAGACCTACCAGAGCCTCCTCGACGCGCCCGGCGACGCCGTCGAGCTGGTCGTGGGGCTCGTGGGGGGCATGGTCTTCTTCCTCGGGCTCATGAACGTGGCCCGCCAGGGGGGGCTGCTGGCGTGGCTCGCGCGGCGGCTGGGGCCCCTGCTGCAGCGCCTCTTCCCCGACGTCCCGACGGATCATCCGGCCATGAGCGCGATGATCCTGAACCTCGCCTCCAACATCCTCGGGCTCGGCAACGCCGCGACCCCCTTCGGCCTCAAGGCCATGATCGAGCTGCGCAAGCTCGCGGCGCGACCCGGGGTGGCGAGCGACTCGATGGCCCTGTTCCTCGCGGTCAACACGTCGAGCGTCACGCTCATGCCGCCGCTGGGGACCCTCTTCGTTCGCGAGGCCGCCGGCTCGGCCGACCCCCTGGCCTTCTGGATTCCCACCCTGCTCGCGACCTCCGCGTCCACGGTCACCGCGGTGACGGCATGTCTGGTGCTGCGGCGGTTCTGGCCCTCCGACACGGCCGGCTCCGACCCCGCGGACGCCGACGACACCGACGCCGACGAGGCCGCGCCGTCCCCGACCGCCGAGCCCGACCTGGCGATCCCGACGCCGCCCGCGCCGCCCCTTTCCCGCCGGATCCTGGTCTGGGCGCTGGGGGCGGCGCTGCTCTTCTACTTCGCCCGGGCGCTGGCCGGCGCGGCGCGCGACCCGGAGCTCGAGGTCGCCAACGTGGTGATCCAGTGGCTGCTCCCGCTGCTGGTGGCCGGGTTCCTGCTGGTGGGCTTCTCGGGGCGGGTGAAGGTCTACGAGAGCGCCGTGGCCGGCGGCCGCGAGGGCCTGGACGTCGCGATCCGGGTGGCGCCCTTCCTCGTGATCATCCTGACCGCCGTGGCGATGTTCCGCGCCTCCGGCGCCCTCGACCTCTTCATCGGGGTGCTCGACCCGGTCACGAGTGCCGTCGGGCTGCCCGCCGAGGCGCTGCCCATGGCGCTGCTGCGCCCGTTCTCGGGCTCGGGCGCCTTCGGGGTGATGAGCGAGATCCTCCAGGCGCGCGGTCCCGACTCGTTCGTGGGCCTGCTGGTGAGCTCCTTCCAGGGCTCGACCGAGACCACCTTCTACGTGCTCGCGGTGTACTTCGGCGCCGCCCGGGTCCGGGCGGGCCGCTACACCCTGATCGCCTGCCTCTGCGGCGACGTCGCGGGGGTCGCGACCGCCACCGCCGCGTGTCACTGGATCTTCGGCTGAGGCGGGCGGTGGCGGAGGAGGTCGAAGCGCTTCTGTCCGCCCTGGCCGCCCGGGTCCTGGGCGGACGGGTCGTCGCCGTCGAGCCCCTGCCCCCCGGCCTGGGCCTGCGCCGCTTCTTCCGCATCCACCTGGCGGGCGCGACCGTTGCGCGCTGCGTGGCCCGGGTGGAGGCCGCCGAGGACCCGACGGGCCGGCCCGCGGGCGCCGCGCCGGAGCCGCCGCTCGAGCCACTGCGCGCGCTGCTGGAGGCCGCGGGGCTACCCGTTCCCGCCCGCTACGGGGCCGATGCCGAAGGGCGGATCGCGCTCCTCGAGGACGTCGGCGACCGCTCGCTGCGCTCGGTCGCCCCCGGGCTCGCACCCGAGGGGCGCGAGGCGCTCTACCGCCAGGCCTGCGCCCTGGTGCCCCGGCTGCAGCGGATCGAGGATCCCGGCGACGGCCGCGTGGCCGCCTTCGGGCGGCGGCTCGATGGGGCACAGCTGGCCTACAAGGCCGGGCGCTTCGCGGACTGGAGCCTGCCCCAGGCGCTGGGCCGGCCGGCGCGGCCGGCCGAGCGCGAGGTCGTGCGCAAGGCATTCGCCTGGATCGCGGACGCGGTCGCGGCCGCGCCGGCGCGCCTGGCCCACCGCGACTACCAGAGCATGAACCTCCACCTGCGGAGCGAGGCGGCGCCGGGCGCCGAGCTCGTCCTGCTCGACCTCCAGGGCGCCTGGCTCGCGCCTCCGGAGTACGACCTGGTCTGCCTGCTCCGGGACTCGTACGTCGAGCTGCCCGACGCCCGGGTCCGAGCCCTGGCCGAGGCGGCGCGAGCGGAGCTGCCCGACGCGCCCGAGCCCGACACCTTCTGGCGACGCTTCGACCTCCTGACCCTGGCCCGCAAGGGCAAGGACCACGCCCTCTTCCACTACGTCGCCGCCGACCGCGGAGAGCGGAGCTGGCTGCGCTCCGTGCCCGCGACGACCCGCGCGCTGCAGGCGGCGGCGCGGCGCACCGCGTCGCTCGACCCCCGCCTCACCCGCCTCGCCGAGCTCGTCCTGGCCCTCCCGGAGGCGCCGTGCGCGCGATGATCCTGGCGGCCGGGCTGGGCACGCGCCTCGCGCCCCTGACCGGCCTCCGTCCCAAGCCGGCGGTCCCCGTCCGCGGGGTTCCGCTCGTGGGCTACCAGCTGGCGCTCCTGCACCGCTGGGGCTTCGACGAGGTGGTGGTCAACGTCCATCCCCGGCCGGAGCTCGTCGAGGCGGCCGCCCGCGCCTTCGCGCCCCCGGGGCTCTCCCTGCACTTCTCCCAGGAGGACGCGCCACTCGGCACGGGCGGCGGCATCCGAAGAGTCGCGGCGTTCCTGGCGGAGAGCGATCCCAGCCTGGTCGTCGCGGCGGACATGCTGCTGGACGCGGACCTCGGCGAGCTGCTCGCCCGTCACCGCGCCTGGGGCGCCGCCGTGACGCTGCTGTTGCGGCGGGATCGCCGCAGTGAGACATTTGGGAGCATCGGGGTGGACGCGGAGGGGCGGGTGCGCCGGATCGGTCGGCGCTTCGACCTCGGCGGCGAGATGGCGGCGGGCGTGTACGTGCACGCTACGGTCCTCTCGGCCGCCGCGCTCGAGACGCTGCCTCCGGAGGAGAGCATCGGACGTCAGGTGGCCTTCGGACACCTGGACGGTTGGCTGGTACCGCGTCTGGCCGCAGGCGCCGAAGACATCCGGGGCCTGATCACCCCAGCGAGCGAGTCCATCTGGGAGCCCGTCGGCACCCCGGGGGAATATCTCGCTGCGAATCTTCAGCCCCCCAAGCTTTCGTACCTGGATGCCGATGCCGAAGCACGGCGCCGGGGAGCCCATTTCGAGCCCGGGCTCGTGATCGGGGCCGGGGCCCGCCTGGGCGCCCGGGCGAAGCTGGAGAGAGCGGTGGTCTGGGACGGCGAGACCGTGCCCGACGACCTGGTCGCCCGGGACGGTGTCTTCGCCGGGGGAGCGTTCCACCCCGTGCCGGGCGGCCCGCAATTCGGGGAGAGCGATGCCTGAGGTGATCTTCGTGGGGACGAGCGACGCCTTCGGCGCCGCGGGGCGCCGTCAGACGGCGATCCTCGTGCGCACCACCCACGGATCCGTGCTCCTGGACTGCGGTCCGACCACCAACACGGGGCTGGCCGACCTCGGGATCCCGCGCGACGAGGTCGACGGCATCATCGTCTCGCACTTCCACGGCGACCACTTCGGCGGCATCCCGCTCCTGCTCCTCGGCGCCCGCTACGAGGACGACCGCACCAAGCCCATCCGGATCGCCGGGCCGCGGGGAATCCAGCAGCGGGTCGACACGCTCGCCACGGCCATGGCCCACCGCGTGGACGTCGAGCACTGGAGCTATCCCATTCTCTACACGGAGCTCGAGGCCGGCGTGGAGACCACCGTGGGCCCGGTGCGGGTGCGCCCATTCCCGGTCCACCACAACGACGACGTGAATCCCCACGGCCTGATCATCGAGGCCGAGGGCAAGCGGATCGCCTTCTCCGGCGATACCGGCTGGTTCGACGAGCTCCCCGAGCGGGTGCGCGGCGTGGACCTGTTCATCTGCGAGTGCAACTTCTTCGACCGCGACTACGCCTTCCACCTCAACTACCGCACCCTGAGCGCCCACCGCGATCGCTTCGACTGCAAGCGGATGATCATCACCCACCTCTCGGAGGAGATGGCGGGCCTGCGCGGCCGCTGCGACTTCGAGACCGCCGACGACGGCCTCCGCATCAAGCTCTGAGGCCCCCGCGCTTCTCAGGCGCGGACGCGCCCGTCCCGGCCCGGGACGATCTCCCCCAGCACCGCCGCCCGCGCCGCCCCGGTCGTCCGGGGAAGGTGGTTCGGGAGACCCAGCAGGGCGTTGCGACCCATCAGCGAGAAGGCCATGGCCTCGACGGCGGCCGCGGGCACGCCGACGGCGTCCACCGGCTCGACCACCGCGGGCGCCAGCGCCTCGGCCAGCCCGCCCATCAGCGCCGGGTTCCGCGCACCGCCGCCACAGACCAGCAGGCGGTCGGGCCGCCCGCCGAGGAAGTCGAGGCAGGCCCGCGCCACGGCGCCCACCGTGAAGGCCACCAGGGTGGCCAGCAGGTCCTCCGCCGGCCGGCCGGCGCTGCGCCAGTCGGCGGCCAGGGCGTCCGCCTCGCGCAGGCCGTAGCGCTCACGGCCCGTGGACTTCGGCGGGGGACGCCGCAGGAACTCGTCGTCGAGCAGCCGGGCCAGGAGCGCCTCGTCCACGTGGCCGGCCCGGGCGCGGGCCCCGTCCCGGTCGAAGCGCTCCCGACCGTTGGAGAGGCGCAGCACCACGCCGTCCAGGAGCGCGTTGGCGGGCCCCACGTCGAAGGCGCGCACGGAGTCGGGGCCGCCGCCCCGGGGCAGGCCGGTGACGTTCGCGATCCCCCCGAGGTTCACGATCACGCGATCCTCCCCGGGGTCGGCCAGCGCGGCGTGGTGGAAGAAGGGGGCGAGCGGGGCGCCCTCGCCGCCGGCGGCGAGATCGCGGGGGCGGAAGTCGGCCACGGTGGTGCAGCCCGTGCGCTCGGCGATGACCGAGGGATCGCCCACCTGCAGCGTCGCGCGCCGCTCCGGGCGATGGGCCACGGTCTGGCCATGGGACGCCACCGCGTCCACCTCCGCGAGGCGAAAGCCCGCCGCCTCGGCCACGGCGGCGGCGGCGGCGGCGAAGCGCTCGCCGAGCTCGACGTCGAGGCCTGCCAGCTCCCGCAGGGCGTGCTCCGCCGGGACCCGTCCCGCCGCCAGCGCGTGGATGCGGGTCTGGAGGTCGGGGGAAAGCGGCTCCTCGCGGAAGGCCGCCAGCCGGAAGGGCTTGGCCGCCGGCCCGTCGGGCCACTCCACCAGGGCGGCATCGATGGCGTCGGCAGAGGTTCCCGACATGAGGCCGATCACGCGCACGCGGACCATCATACCGGGCGCCGCGGCGACCGGACCGTTGACAGCCGAGTCGACCCCCCGAATACTCGCGGCCCCGCAGCCCGGAGGACCCCATGACCGACGACTCGCGCGCCCAGGGCGGCATGATCTGCATCGGTGTGGTGGTGTTGGGATCCCTCTTCCTGGTGGGCCTCCTGAGCGGGAGCTACCTGGCGCTCGCGATCCCCGTGGCGGCGTTCGTCTTCTTCGTCCTCGGACTGGCCTTCTGGGTGGGCTGGACGATCGCCACGGTGCGGGTCGAGCCCGAGCCCGTGGACGCCCCCGCGGCCGACCCCGCCGCCTCCCCGGCCGGCGACGCCTCGGCCACGGGCGACGCCTAGGCGCCATGCGCATCGCCCTCCTCACCTATCGCGGGAACATGTACTGCGGCGGCCAGGGCGTCTACGCGGCGCACCTGGCCCGGGAGTGGCACCGGATGGGCCACGAGGTCCACGTGATCGGCGGCCCCCCCCTGCCTGCGCTCGACCCGGACATCCCCCTACACGTGATCCCGAACGAGAACGTCTTCGGCGTGCCCCATCCGGACTGGGCCCTGCGACCGGAGCCCCTGAACCTCCTCAGGCCGTTGAACCTCTGGGAGCTCGGCGTCTCGCGGCTCGGGATGTTCCCCGAGATGCAGACCTTCGGCCTGCGGCTGCTGCTGCGCTGGAAGCGGCTCCAGGAGCGGCACCGCTTCGACGTGGTCTTCGACAACCAGAGCCTCACCTGGGGGCTGCTGGGCATCCAGGCCGCCGGCACCCCGGTGGTGTCGGTGATCCACCACCCGCTCCACATCGACCGCGAGGCCGACTTCGCCATCGACCCGCGCCTCTCGATGAAGCTGAAGCGCACCCTCTACTTCCCGCTGCGCATGCAGGAGTTCGTGGCACCGCGCCTGGCGCGGATCGTCACCGTGAGCGAGTCGTCGCGCCGGGAGATCGAGCGCTACTTCGGCATCCCGGAGAAGCAGGTGCCGGTGGTCTACAACGGCACCGACCTGGACGTGTTCCGCCCCCTGCCGGAGGCTCGGCCCGAGTTCGAGCTGCTCTTCGTCGGCCGCACCGACGACCGCAAGAAGGGCATCGGGACGCTGCTCGAGGCCATGACCCTGCTGCCCGACTCGGTGCGGCTCAAGATCGTCGACGGCCGCATCGGCCCCAAGGGGCTCGTGGCGCGCCTGCTGCGCCGCTACGACCTGGGCGATCGGGTGGTACTGCAGCGGCGCATGCTCACCATCCCGGAGCTGGTGGCGGAGTACTCGACGGCGCGCGTGGCGGTGGTGCCCTCCTTCTTCGAGGGCTTCGGCTTCCCGGCCAGCGAGGCCATGGCCTGCGGCCTGCCCGTCGTGGCCAACGCCGCGGGCGCCCTGCCGGAGGTCGTCGGCAGCGACGGCCAGTGCGGGCGGCTGGTGGCCCCGCGCGACGCCCGGGGGCTGGCCGTCGCCATCGCCGACCTGCTCTCGGATCCGGCCCGCGCGCGCCAGCTCGGCCGTAACGCCCGCGCCCGGGTCTCCCGTCTGTTCCGCTGGCGGGACGCCGCGGCCGGACTCGTGGACGTCTTCGAGGAGGTCCGACGTGCTCCTCACCGTCGACCTCGCGCGGCTTGACGTCCGCCCCGGCGAGCTCCTCCTCGACGCGGGCTGCGGGGAGGGCCGTCACTGCTTCGGCGCGCTGGAGCGCGGCGCGCGCGTGGTGGGCCTCGACCTCGACCGCGACTCCCTGGCTGCCGGCGCCCGCCCCCTGTGCAACCGGGGGGACGAGCTCGGCCGTCTGGCCGCGATGATCCGGGGCGACACCTTCCGGCTTCCCTTCCGCGACGGCCGGTTCGACAAGGTGATCTGCTCCGAGGTCATGGAGCACGTGCACGACTACCGCGGTGCCTGTCGCGAGCTGGCCCGGGTCACGCGGCCCGGCGGACGCATCGCCGTCACGATTCCCACCGCGACCAGCGAGCACCTCTACCTCCGACTGGGCGACGAGTACTTCGAGAGCCCGGGCGGCCACATCCGGATCTTCCGCCCGCGGGCCCTCGCCGAGGGGCTGGCCGCCGCGGGCTTCGCCACCCTGGGCGTGGGCTTCGCCCACGCGCTCCACACGCCCTACTGGGTGCTGCGCTCCGCGGTGGGGCTCCCGGACGCGGACCGCAGCCCGCTGGTCCGGGGCTACCGCCACCTGCTCATCCGGGCCACGGCCTCCCGTTTCATGGAGCGCCTCGAGGGGCTGCTCAACTTCGTGTGTCCGAAGAGCGTGATCCTGTACGGCGAGCGGCGCGCGTCGAGCGCGCCGTGAGCGCCGTCAGCGCCGGCGAGCGGCCCCTGCGGATCTGCATGGTGGCCTACCGCGGCAACATGCGCTGCGGCGGCCAGGGGGTCTACCTCTGGTTCCTGGCCCGCGAGCTCGTCGCCCTGGGCCATCGCGTCGACGTGATCGTGGGCCCCCCCTATCCGGATCCGATGCCCTTCGCGGACGGCGTGGAGACGCTCCCGAACGAGCAGTTCTGGGCCAAGTGGTTCACCCGGGACTGGGCGACCTTCTTCCCGCGACCGCACCCCTGGAAGGTCCTCACGCCGCTGAACTTCTTCGAGCTGGCCGCCAGCCGCCTGGGCTTCCTGCCGGAGCCGATGGCCTTCAGCCTGCGCGCCTTCCACAGCCTGGCCCGACGCCTGCGCCGGGGCGAGCGCTACGACCTGGTGCACGACGTCCAGTGCCTCGGCTGGGGCCTGCTCGGGCTGCGCGCCCTGGGGCTCCCCGTCGTCACCACGATCCACCACCCGCTCTCGGTGGATCGACGCGCCTCCTTCGTCCGCGACGAGACCTTCCGCGACGCGGTCGGCACGGTCACCTTCCACCCCGTCGGCATGCAGGCGGCGGTGGCCCGGCGCCTGGACGCGGTGCTGACCTCGTCGGACGCCAGCGCGGGCCTCATCCAGCGCGACTTCCGCGTGCCGCCCGCGCGGGTCCACAACGTCCAGAACGGGATCGACACCGCGCTGTTCCGGCCCGACCCGGACGTGGCGCGCTGCGACGACGAGGTGCTGTGCGTCGGGCGCGCCGGCGACCCCACCAAGGGCGTGCGCCCGCTGATCGAGGCCCTGGCCCGGCTTCCGCGCCCCGTCCGGCTCGTGCTCGTGGACGACGACCACCCCATGAACCCCGCCCGCCGCTGGGCTCGCGACGCCGGCTGTGCCGAGCGGCTGCACATCACCGGACGGATCCCCACCGAGGAGCTCGTGCGGCGCTACAACCGGGCCGCGCTCGTGGTCGTCCCCTCCCACTTCGAGGGCTTCGGCCTCCCCGCGGTGGAGGCCATGGCCTGCGGTACACCGGTGGTGGCCAGCGCCGCCGGGGCGTTGGCGGAGGTGGTGCGCGTGGGCGGCGGCGGCGTGCTGGTGCCCCCCGGCGACGTCGAGGCCCTGGCGAAGGAGATGGGCGCGCTGCTGGAGCAGCCCGAGCGGCGCCGGGCCCTCGGCCGGCGCGGCCGCGATCGCGTGGCCGCCCACTTCTCGTGGCGGCCCATCGCGGAGTCCACCGCGGCGGTCTACCGGACGGTGCTGGCGCGGCGCGGACAGCCCGCCAGCACGACCACGTCGGCCCAGGCCGGGAGCCGACGCGCGCCGGCGTCGAGCGCATGAAGCGTCCAGCGGGCGGCCCGTTCGGGCAGGCGTCCGAGCAGCCCCGACCAGCCGGGAAAGCCCCAGCCGATGGAGATGCCCACCACCTCCTCGAGGACGAGCGCGCGCTCGGCCTGCGCGCGCATCAGCGCGAGGTCGTAGCGCGTGAAGTGATCGGTCGGGACGTCGTACATGCGGCGCCCCGGACGCACGGCGCGGCCCAGGGGACCCTCCGCCAGCTCGTCGAGGGTCCGGGCCAGACGGATCCCGATCGACTCGAAGTTCGCGATGGCGAGCACCACCCGCCCACCGGGCCGGGTCACCCGGGCCATCTCGGCGATCGCCCGCGCGGGCTCGTCGAAGTGGTCGATGGAGCCCTTGCAGAGCGCGGCGTCGAAGCTCCCGTCGGCGAAGGGCAGGCCCGACGACCAGGACTGGATCCAGACCGGCGCCCGCTGGGGGGCCGGGTCGGCGGCGGCCGCCTCCGCCTCGAGCATGCGCGCCAGCGCGAGCATTCGCGAGGAGGGCTCCACCCCGACCGCCGTGGCCCCCGCCGCCGCCAGCCGGATCGCGTCCGCCCCGAGGCCCGAAGCGACGTCCAGGACCCGGCGTCCGGGACCGCCCCGGGCCAGCGCGAGGGTGACGCCGGTCATGCGGTCGAAGAGGTAGCTGCTGTCGAGGCTCACCCCGGTCGGGATGACGTCTCGCATGTCCCGGTCGAGGTCGGCCACGCGCATGGCCGCACACGTTAGCCGGACGGCAGGCGGGGGCGAACCCCGCTCGAGGCGGGGAGCCTCGCAGCGCTAACCCCGCAGGTCTCCGCGGACGAAGCTCTCGACGAGCTCGCCGAGGCCCGGGTCGAGGTCGACGAAGCGCAGCCCCAGTCGACCCGTGGCGGGGTCGTGCCACACCACGACGCCCGAGAGCTCCAGGGGAAGACCGATGCCCGGCAGCGGAAACTCGCTGATGACCGCGGCGTCTCGGGGGAAGCCGTCGCTGCGGAGCTCCACCCCGAGGCCGCCGACCGAGAGGTCGAAGCACTCGGCCCGGCGCCTGACACCGTCCGACGTGATTTCGACCCAGCTCCGCAGCTCGGCTCTCGACGACTTGCGTCGGTCTTGCGACCCGTCCACCACCGTCCCCCCGGCGCCACCACGACGCCACACCGGAGTGCGAGAGCACGGAGGCGCGGAGTGCGTGACCCGAACCTCCAGAGGCAGTGCAAGATCTGTGCGACGATTCTGTGAAGGGGCCCGGGCGGCGCAAACCCGCGGGCGACGGGCCTGTTCGCCTGTCCAGCCGCCCGAGGCGGAGGTATCCTGCTAGGAACGAATGGCAAATTCGTTACCGCCGATGGGAAAATCTCTTCCGCAGGCCTCCGCGCCCACTCCGGATCGGCGGGAGCGGCCGGATCGTGCACGGTCGGGCTTCAGCGCCCTCGACCGGCTGGCCAGCTTCCGGATCACCTACGTCGCGATCGTGGCCTTCGTCTTCCTCTCGGTGTTCAGCGTCAAGGTCACCGAGCGGGCGCTCCAGGCCTGGTACGAGCTGCGAATCGCCGAGGCCGTCGACGTCGACTGGCGGCAGGGCCCGGTGACGGCGCAGATCCGCGAGCGCGTCGTCCGCCTGGTGCGCCGCTCGCCGTGGGTCGGATGGGGCGGCGTCCGGGTCGACGCCGTGGTGCTGGGCGCGGACGGCACGCCCATCTTCATGAGTGGGCTCGGAGCCCCGCCGCCCCCCCCCTTGTCGCCCGAGCAGGCCGCCCGGGAGGCCGATCGCGTGCTTCCGGTGAGCGCCACGGTGACGGTGGGCGTCCCCTACAACGCGCTGGTCGCCAACGCCTTCCTCGTGCTCTACGCGGGGATTCTCCTCCAGCTGCTCTACCTCTATCAACGTCGGGTCGCGCGTCACGAGGCCTCGATGCTGTCCGAGGCCGAGTCGGCCCGAGCGGATGCGGCCGGCCGGGCCGCCCGGATCGAGAGCGAGCTCGAGGAGATCCAGGATCGTCTCAGCGAGGTCTCGACCAGCGAGAGCGAGCATGCGCGCGAGATCGACGGCCTGCGCCTGGAGCGCGCCTCGCTCCAGGAGAAGCTCGCCGCCCTCGCCGAGCGCGAGCGGGAGCTGATCGCGGGCCAGGCCGACGCGGCCTCGACCCTCGACGAGGAGCGGCAGGCCCTGGAGGATCTGCTGGACGAGGCCCTCGAGGACGTACGCCGCAAGGAGGAGGCGATCGACGGGCTCGAGAGCCGGCTCAAGCGCGCCTCCAAGGACGAGGCCTCCCGCAAGGGCCGGGCCGCCCGCGAGGCGGAGTGGCTGGGTCGCCGCCTGCGCACCCTGTACAAGAACCTGGAGCTCGACGACCGCGCCGTCGAGGACCTGGTGGGGCTCCGGGACGAGAGCATGAAGCTCCGCGCCGAGGAGGGCATCAAGCGCCTCTCCGACGACGTGGAGACCGCGGGCGCGCGGCGCAAGGTGGGCGGTCTGCCGCCGGGGCTGCCCGTCTTCGAGCTGGGCTTCGCCGGCAAGGGCCGGCTCTACTACACCACGGGCACGCAGCGGCGCCTGCGCATCCTGTGCGTCGGCGCCAAGAACACCCAGAAGACCGACCTCGAGTACTTGAGCCGGATCGTCACGCGGACCTGAGCGCGGCGAGCTGCTCGCGCAGCACCGCCTTGAGCTCCCCGTCCTCCCAGGGCTTGGTCACCAGGGCGGCGACGCCGAGCCGCGCCAGCTCCGCCCGCGCCACCTCCTCGCTCCAGCCGGTGATCAGCACGCGACGCACGTGGGGCCAGCGCCGCACCACCTCGGCGAGCAGCGCCAGCCCGCTCATGCCGGGCATCTTGTGGTCCGTGAGCACCAGGTCGACCGGCTCGCGCTCGAGCAGGCGCAGGGCCGACGCCGCGTTCTCGGCCGTCAGCAGGCGGTAGCCCTCCCGGCGGAGGGTCCGCTTCAAGGCCGAGAGGATCCGGACCTCGTCGTCGACGATCAGCAGCGTGGCCGAGGTCAACGCGCGCCCTCGGCCAGCGGCAGCACCACCTCGAAGGTGGCGCCGGGGCCGTCCCGGTTGGAGGCCCGCAGGATCCCGCCGTGCTTGCGGACGATGCTGTAGGAGGTGGAGAGCCCGAGACCGGTCCCCACGCCCACCTCCTTCGTGGTGAAGAAGGGATCGAAGATCCGCTCGAGATCGCCCTCGGGGATGCCCGTCCCAGTGTCGCTCACGGCGACGACCAGCGAGTCGCCCCGGCACTCGGTGCGCAGCTCGATCTCCCCCACGTCGCCGCCCTCGCCGATCCGCTCCTGGATGGCCTGGTAGGCGTTCACCAGCAGGTTCATGAACACCTGCTTGAGCTGCATGGGGTGACAGCGGATCCGGGGCAGCTCGGCGTACTCCTTCCGGAGCACCACCGAGTGCTTCATCATGCTCCACACGATGTTGGCGGTGGAATCGAGACACTGGTTGAGGTCGGCGGGCACGCGCTCGTCGCTGTCTTGGCGCGAGAAGTCGCGCAGGTCGCGCACGATGTGGCGGATGCGCTCCGAGCCTTCCTGGGACTCGCGGATGGCCTTGGCGAAATCGTCGAGGACGTAGTCGACGTCCACCTCCGCGGCCTGATCGCCCAGGCGCGCCTCCGCCAGGCGCGCGGCCTCGGGATCGCCGTCCCGCACCGCCTCCCGCAGCCCCTCCACCCGCTTCCAGACCTCGCGGAGGTCCCCCAGGTACTCGCCCATCTGGAAGAGGTTCGCGTGGATGAAGCCCATGGGATTGTTGATCTCGTGGGCGATGCCGGCCGCCAGCTCGCCGATCGACGCCAGCTTGGCCTTCTGCAGCACCTGCTGCTGCAGGAGCGTGATCTCGGTGAGGTCCTGGAAGATGGCGACGGCGCCGAGCGACGCGCCCTCCGCGTCCAGGAGCGGTGCGCAGGAGATCCCGATCGGGATCACGCGGCCGTCCGCCCGGGTGAGCAGCGTCTCGGCGCCGCGGTAGCGCCGGCCCTCCTTGAGGGTCCGCACGAGCAGGGCGCCCTCCGCGTGGCTCGCCTTGAACCAGCTCCAGATGGGACGGTCCCGCAGCCCGCCCGCCTCCACGCCGAGGATCTCCTCGGCGATCCGGTTCGCGAAGGTGACGCGGCCCTGGGGATCCACCACCAGGAGCGCGCTGTTCATGTTCTGGATGATGTTCTCGGTGTAGCGGCGCAGGCCGGCCATGCGCTTGGTGAGCGCCTCGCGCTCCGTCACGTCGGTGAGGACCAGCAGGACGCGGCCCTCGGCATCGAGTCGCTGCACGCGGACGTCGAAGCTGCGCGGCTCCCCGCCCGACGGCTCCCAGCGCGCCAGCCGCGGCGTGGGATCGAGCCCCTGTCGGGCCTCGCCGACGCAGCGCTCGAGCTGCCCGGACTCGCGCACGGACCGCGGCAGGGTCTCGGAGAGCGGGCGCCCGAGAGCGACCTCCGACGACGCGCCCCAGATCCGGACGAAGGTGGGGTTGACCGTCACCACGCGGTTCTCGGCATCGAGCACGGCCAGGGCGGCCGGGATCTCGCTGACGATCGCCGCGTTGAGCTGCTCGAGCCAGGCGATCCGGCGCTCGGCACGGCTGCGCGCGCAGCGGTCCCGCCAGAGCCGCACCTGCTCGAGCACGACCTGGGTCAGCGTGTGGGACGCCTCCGGACCCAGCCGCACGCACTCGGCGGCGCCGTGCCGGAACCACGCGACGGCGTCCTCCTCGGCGTCGCCGGAGACGACGGCGATCAGGGGCGGCCCCCCCGGCTCCAGGGCGTCCAGGAGCGGCGCGGCGACCGCGGGCGGACCCACGTCGACCACCAGCGCGTCGGCGCGGCGGGCCGCCCGGGCGCAGGCGTCGGGCGACGCCGCCTCGACGATCTCCACGTCGGGACCGAGACGCTCGAGGGTCTCCCGCAGGCGATGGACGTCCTCCCGGCGTCCCGTCGCCGACAACGCCCGCGGCAGCGCCAGCACGAGGCGTACGGGGCCCGTCACCGAGGGGCTCCCGTGGGGCGCGGCGCCGGTCGGCGCCCCGGTCCTTGGACGACGGGCGGTAGCGGATGAGGGTGCAAGGGAACGTCTCCGCTGCGGGGGGCGAGGCGTCCGGGGGGCTGTTTCGAGGCTACCCGATCGCGGAGGGGTGACCAACCCTTCGACGCGGCGCGAGGCCGTGCTTGGCCAGCTTGCGGTAGAACGTGCTGCGTCCGATCTGCAGCCTGCGTGCCGCTTCGTTTGCATCGCCCGCGCTGGCCTCCAGGGCGCGCTCGAGCGCGCGGCGTTCGTAGGCCGCCAGCGACAGGGGCAGGTCGACCTCGGCTGCCCCCGCCCGCCCGCCCGCGGCGGGCCGCGCCGCCAGGTCTGCGACACGCAGCTGCGGACCGGGGGCCAGGGCCAGGGCGGACTCGATGGCGTTCTCGAGCTCGCGCACGTTGCCGGGCCACTCGGCACAGATGAGGCGCTCCAGCGCCTCGTCCTCGATCCCGCTCACGGGCGCGTCCTCGCGCCGGTACTTCTGCAGGAAGTGCTGGACCAGCAGGGGGATGTCCTCGCGGCGCTCGCGCAGGGGCGGTACGCCGATCCGCACCACGTTGAGGCGGTAGAAGAGGTCGCTGCGGAACTGCTTCTCCGCCACCATCGCCTCCAGGTCGCGGTGGGTCGCCGCCACCACCCGGATGTCGACGGGCACCGTCTCCGCCGCGCCCACCGGGCGCAGCTCGCCCTCCTGGAGCACCCGCAGCAGCTTGGCCTGGACCGCCAGGGGGATCTCGCCGATCTCGTCCAGGAAGAGCGTGCCGCCGTGGGCCATCCGGAACAGGCCCGGGGCACCGGTGGCGCCCGTGAAGGCGCCGCGTCGGTTCCCGAACAGCTCGCTCTCGATGATGGTCTCGGGCAGGGCGCCGCAATCCACGGGGACGAACGGCCCCTCGCTTCGTGCGCTCACGCCGTGGATGGCCCGCGCCACCAGCTCCTTGCCGGTCCCGCTGTCGCCCTGCACGAGCACCCGGCTCTCGTTGTGGCGAAGGCTCTCGATGGTTCGCCGCAGGGCGCGCATGGGCGCGGACGATCCCACCAGCGCCGAGGCGCCGGTGCGACTCCGCAGCTCCTCTTCGAGGACGCGGTTCCGGAGCACCAGGCGCTGGCGCTCGAGGGCCTTGCTGACCGTGGTGTGCACGCGATGCACGTCGTCGAAGGGCTTCTCCAGGTAGTCGAAGGCGCCCCGGCGCATGCAGCCCACGGCGCTCTCGACGCTGCCGTGCCCGGTCATCACCACGACCTCGACGTCGGGCCGCTCGCCCTTGACGCGCTCCAGGAGGTCGAGCCCGCTGGCGCCGCGCAGCCTGAGGTCGAGCAGGACCACCGCCAGGGTCGGATCGGCCAGCACGGGCTCCGCCTCGGCGGGGGACTCGGCCAGGACGACCCGGAGGCCGACGCCCTCCAGGATCCGGCGCAGGGATCGGAGCAGGTTCGGCTCGTCGTCGACGATCAGGGTGAGCGAGCCGGGATCGCCGCCGGGGGTCGTCTCGTCTCGGGGGTGGGACGCCACGAGGCCGCTATCGGTCCCGTTCCCGGGACGCTTGAGCCGGAAACGGGGAATCCCCTGATGCGACGACGACTTGAATGCCCGGCGCCGAATTGCCTAAGATCTGGCTGCGCCCCCCTCCCCCTCGCGGAGGAGTTCGACCCTGCCCAAAGCCCACGTCCTCGTCGTGGACGACGAGAAGCTGTACCGGCGCGCGCTGGAGCGGATCCTGACGCGTACGGGCTACGTCGTGTCGACCGCCCGCGATGCCACCGAAGGCTTCCGGGTCGTGAACGCCGAGCCCGTCGACCTCGTGCTCTGCGACGTGAAGATGCCCGGTGTGAACGGGATCGAGCTCGTGCGCCAGATCCACGAGGTGGAGCCCGACCTCCCCTGCATCGTGATCACCGGCTACGGCACCGCCGAGAACTCGGTGGAAGCCCTGCGGGCGGGGGCTTACTGGTACCTCCAGAAGCCCTTCGACCAGGACAACCTCGACGCCGTGCGACGGCTCGTGCAGCAGGCCATCGAGCACGGGCGGCTCAAGGCGGAGAACCGGCTCCTCCAGAGCCAGCTCCAGGCCCGCTACCGCTTCAGGAACGTGGTCGGCCAGAGCCCCTCCCTGCGGCGGGTGCTCGAGGTCGTGGAGAAGGTGGCGGATTCCGACAGCACCGTGCTGGTGCGGGGGGAGAGCGGCACGGGCAAGGAGCTCATTGCCCGCGCCATCCACTACAACAGCCGCCGCGCGGATCGCATGCTCGTCACCGTCAACTGCGGGGCCATCCCGGAGGAGCTCCTGGAGAGCGAGCTCTTCGGCCACGTGCGGGGCGCCTTCACCAACGCCGTGTCCCACCGCGAGGGCCGCTTCTCCCTGGCCAACGGCGGCACGATCTTCCTGGACGAGATCGGGGACATGAGCCCGAACCTCCAGGTGAAGCTCCTGCGGGTCCTCCAGGACGGCACCTTCGAGCCGGTGGGCTCCTCCAAGACCTCCAACGTGGACGCCCGCATCCTGGCGGCCACGAACCAGGACCTGGAGGTGGCGATCCAGGAGCGGCGCTTCCGCGAGGACCTCTTCTACCGCTTGAACGTGATCCCCATCCAGGTACC
>CAYTZH010000049.1:0-31783 GCA_964442285.1 uncultured Spirochaetales bacterium
CCGGCCGGCGGGCACGCGCCGGGGAGCGCCGGACGCGGGCGCCCGACTGGACGTCGTCGAGACGCTGCGCGCGGCCGCGCCCTGGCAGCGCCTCCGCCGCCGCGAGGCGCGGCCGCACCCCGAGGCGGAGACCCGGGGCGAGGGCGCCCGGGATCGCGTGCGGGTCCGACGCGACGACTTCCGGGTGACCCGCTTCACCCAGCGCCGCGAGACGACGGCGATCTTCGCCGTGGACGCCTCGGGCTCGACCGCGGTGCAGCGCCTGGCCGAGGCCAAGGGGGCCGTGGAGATCCTCCTCGCCGCCTGCTACGCGCGGCGCGACCGCGTGGCGCTGCTGGCGTTCCGGGGACGCGGCGCCGAGCTCCTGTTGCCGCCGACGCGCTCGCTGGTGCGCGCCAAGCGAGGGCTGGCGGCGCTCCCGGGCGGGGGCGGGACGCCCCTGGCGGCGGGCATCGAGCTCGGCGCGCAGGTCGCCGAGGCGGTGGCGCGCCGGGGCGGGACGCCGCTGCTCGTGTTCCTCACCGACGGACGCGCCAACGTGGCGCGGGACGGCAGCCCGGGCCGCGCCGCTGCGGAGGCCGATGCGCTCGCGGGCGCCCGGGCGCTGCAGGCCTCGGGCATGGCGGCGCTGCTCGTGGATACGTCGCGTCGGCCCCAGGCGGCGGCCGGCGCGCTCGCCCGGGCGATGGGCGCCACCTACCTGCCCCTGCCCTACGCCGACGCCGCGAGCCTCAGCGAGGCAGTGCGCGCGGCGGGCGCGAGCGGATCGACCGCTCCCGCAGCCAGGCTGGGCTCGTGACCGCGGGCTGCGACCCGTGGCCGCGGCCCGGCGGCGCGGGCGGACCGCTCGACTGGGACGTCGATGGACGCGACTGGCCGCATCGGGAGGCGAGCCGCTTCCGCGAGGCCGGCGGGCTGCGCTGGCACCTCCAGGAGTTCGGGCAGGGCCCCACCCTACTTTTGGTGCACGGCACCGGCGCCTCGACCCACACCTGGCGGGACCTCGCGACGATCCTGGCCCGGCACTTCACGGTCGTCGCCCCCGACCTGCCCGGCCATGGCTTCAGCCAGCGCGCGCAGGGCACCTCGTCCCTGCCCGGCATGGCGGGAGCCCTGGCTGCGTTGCTCCGCGCGCGGGCGGGTGCTCCCGTCGAGCTGGCCGTCGGGCACTCGGCGGGCGCCGCGATCCTGTGTCGGATGTGCCTCGACGGAGCGATCGCACCCCGGGGACTGGTCAGCCTGAACGGCGCCTTCCTGCCCCTGGGCGGCGCGGCCGGCCACCTCTTCCCGGGAATGGCCCGCCTGCTCTTCGGCAATCCGCTGGTCCCCTGGCTGCTGGCGAAACGCGCGGAGCTGCTGCCCAGGGCGCCGGAGCGGGTGCTCCGCGGCACCGGGTCGCGAATCGATCCGGAAGGCCTGCGACTGTACGCCCGGCTGATGCGCAGCCCCCAGCACCTCCTGGGGACCTTCGAGATGATGGCCCACTGGGACCTGGCCCCCCTGGTCCGCGCGCTGCCCGCGTTGGAGGCCGAGCTCCTCTTGATCGTCGGCGGCCGGGACCGCTACATCGCGCCCGCCCAGGCCGACCGCATCCGGGAGCGCGTCCCGCGCGCCGACGTGGCCCGCTATCCCGCACTGGGCCATCTTGCCCACGAGGAACGACCGCGCGAGATCGCCCGCCGGATCCTCGCCTTCGCCCGCGCGTGCAACGCAACGCACGCCCCTTCGGAGCCCATTTGAACCCGTCGACCCCCAAGGCTCCCCTGCGCCGCTCCCTCTTCTTCGTCCCCGGCGGAGAGCCGCGCAAGCTCGAGAAGGCGCGCGGGATCGGCGCCGACACCCTGCTGCTCGACCTCGAGGACTCGGTGGCGTTGCCCGAGAAGGAGGGCGCGCGGGAGCAGGTCTCCGCTTTCCTGCGCGCCGGCGAGTTCGGGGGCTCCGAGCCGGCGGTGCGCGTCAACCCGCTCGGTACGCCCTACTTCGACGACGACGTCGATGCGGCGGTCGGCGCCGGCGCGGCGGCGCTCATGCTGCCGAAGGCGAGCTCACCCGAGACGCTGCTCGCCGCCGCCGAGCGCCTGCGCACGGCGGAGCAGGCCGCGGGCCGCGACCCCGCAGCCCCGGTCCGACTCCTGGCCCTGGTGGAGACCGCCGACGGGATCGCGCGGGTGGACTCCCTGGCCACGAGCCGCGCGCGGGTCGACGCGCTCTGCTTCGGTCACGCCGACTTCTCCCGCGACATGGGGCTCGCCAGCGCCGACGCCGCCCGCGGTGTCGTCTTCCACGCGCGCTGCGCCCTGGCGATCGCCGCGCGGGCGGGCCAGGTGGTCCCCGTCGACACGGTCTTTCTCGACGTTCGCGACGAAGCGGGGTTCCGCCGGGACGCGCAGCTGGGCCTGGAGCTGGGCTTCGAGGGCAAGCTCTGCATCCACCCGAGCCAGGTGGGCGTCGCGAACGAGGTTCACACGCCCTCGAAGGAGCAGATCATGTACGCACAGCGGGTGATGGAGGCCTCGCGCGAGGCCGAAGCCGAGGGCCGGGGGGTCTTCACCGTCGACGGCAAGATGGTGGACGCCCCCGTGATCGCGGCGCAGCACCGGGTGCTCGACCGCGCCCGGCGCGCCGGCGTCCTGGACGGAGATGCCCATGGCTGCTGAGCGGATCGCCGTCGGCAGCCCGTGGTTCGACGACCTCAAGCGGGGTCAGGTCTTCGACGATGCCCCGGCCGTGACGCTCACCTCGGGGCACGCGGCGTTCCACGAGGCCGCGTACGGCGATCGGCTGCGCCTTCCCCTCGACGCCGAGCTCTCCCGCGCCGTGACGGGGCAGGAGAGGATGCTGATCAACCCCAACGTCGTGTGCAACGTGGCCATCGGGCAGACCACGTTTCCCTCCGGACGCGTGATCGGGAATCTCTTCTACCGCGGCCTCGTCCTGCAGCGCCCCGTCTACGAAGGGGACACCCTCCGCACGACCACCACCATCGCCGCCCTCCGGCAGAACCGCCCGAAGCCCGGCCGGCCGGCCACGGGCATGGCCGTCTTCGAGATGCACGTGGAGAACCAGCGGGGCGAGACCGTGCTGCACTTCTGGCGCTGCCCCATGCTGCCCTGTCGCGACCCCGAGGCCGCCACCGGGCACGCCGACTCCTTCGACGCCATCGAGGCGGAGCTCGACATGGACCGCGTTCGGGGCGTTGTGCCCGCGGAATGGTGCCTCGACGTCTATCGCGAACGCCTCCCCGGCCTCCACTTCGCCGACGTGCCGAGCGGCGTCGTGTACGAGGTCGAGGGGCGCGACACCGTGACGTGCGCGCCGGAGATCACTCGCCTCACCCTGAACGTGGCCGCGGCCCACACCGACGCCGGCGCCGCTGCCCACGGCCGGCGGCTGGTCTACGGCGGCCACACGATCTCCACCGCCGCGGCGCAGCTCACCCGGGCCCTGCCCAACCTGGTGACCTTCGTCGCGTGGCGCAGCTGCGACCACACGGCGCCGGTCTTCGAGGGCGACGTCCTGCGCAGCGAGTTCGAGGTGGAGGCCCGCCATCCCCTCGCGGGCGGCGGCGGCCTGCTCGACCTGCGCGCGCGGGTGTGGGCGGAGCGGGCGGCGCCGGCGGAGAACGAGGACGAGGTGCTCGTGCTCGACTGGCGGGTGCTCGCCCTGATGGCCTGATGGTCGTGTCGAAGATCCTGGTCGCGAACCGGAGCGAGATCGCCATCCGGATCGTCCGGGCGGCCCATGACCTGGGTCTCGAGGCGGTCAACGTCTACTCCGAGGAGGACCACCTCACCCTCCACCGCTTCGCCGCGCCCGAGGCCTACCTGATCGGCAAGGGGCGGACGCCGGCGGGGGCCTACCTGGACATCGACGAGATGCTGCGGGTGGCGCGGGAGTCGGGATGCGATGCGGTGCACCCGGGCTACGGCTTCCTCTCGGAGAACCCGGACTTCGCCGAACGCTGCGGGCAGGCCGGCATCCGCTTCATCGGCCCCGAGCCCGACGTCATGCGCCGCCTCGGCAACAAGGTGCAGGCCCGCCGGCTGGCCGAGAGCGCCGACGTGCCGGTGATGCCGGCCACCGGACCGCTGCCCGAGGATGCGGCGGAGGCCGCGCGCCTCGCCGAGGCGATCGGCTACCCGGTCATGCTGAAGGCGAGCTGGGGCGGTGGCGGCCGGGGCATGCGCGTCATCGGGTCGGCCGCAGAGCTGGCCGGGCAGCTCGAGATCGGTCGGCGAGAGGCGAAGTCGGCCTTCGGCAACGACGAGGTCTACCTCGAGAAGCTCGTGCGCCACGCGCGCCACGTGGAGGTCCAGATCCTGGGCGACCACCACGGCAACGTGGTGCACCTCTTCGAGCGCGACTGCACCGTGCAGCGGCGGCACCAGAAGGTGGTGGAGCGGGCCCCGGCCCCCTACCTCGACGAAGCGCGGCGGGCGGCCCTCTGCGAGGCGGCGCTGCGCCTGGCGCGGGCAGCGGGCTACACCAACGCGGGTACGGTGGAGTTTCTCGAGGACCGTGACAGCGGGGCCTTCTACTTCATCGAGGTCAACCCGCGGATCCAGGTGGAGCACACGGTGACCGAGCAGGTCACGGGACTGGACCTGGTGAAGGCCCAGATTCGGATCGCCGCCGGCGCGCGGATCGGGGAGCCCGAGAGTGGCGTCCCCGCCCAGGAAGCGATCCGTCTCCGGGGCTCGGCCCTGCAGTGCCGGGTGACCACCGAAGATCCGCGCAACAACTTCATTCCGGACTTCGGCCGGATCGTCTCGTACCGGGGGCCGGCCGGCGCCGGGATCCGACTCGACGAGGGCACGGCCTACTCCGGCGCCCTCATCACCCGGCACTACGACAGCCTGCTGGTGAAGGTGACCGCGTCCGGCCAGGACGACCGGGAGGCCGCCGACCGCATGCATCGCGCCCTGCGCGAGTTCCGCGTGCGCGGCGTGGAGACGAACCTGGACTTCCTCCAGGGCCTGGTAAGGCACCCGGCGTTCCTCCCCGGCCACTACACCACCCGCTTCATCGACGACACCCCGGAGCTCTTCGACCTCCCGCTGCCCCAGACCCAGCCCATCAAGCTGATCCACTACATCGGCGAGGTCATCGTCAACGGCAATCCCCAGGTGGCAGGGCGGGCCCGGCCGTCGAGCTGGCGGGAGCCCGAGGCGCCGCCCCTGCCCGACGTCGCGCCCCGGGACGGGGCGCGTCAGCTCCTCGAGCGGGAGGGCCCGGAGGCGGTGGCGCGCTGGCTCCTCGAGCACCCGGTGCCCGTGGTCACCGACACCTCGTTCCGGGATGCGCACCAGTCGCTCCTGGCGACCCGGGTCCGCACGCTCGACATGCTCCGGATCGCGCCCCACTACGCGAGGCTGCTGCCGGAGCTGTTCTCGGTAGAGTCGTGGGGCGGAGCCACCTTCGACGTCGCCCTGCGCTTCCTGAAGGAGGACCCCTGGCAGCGGCTCGCCGACCTCTCCGCCGCCATGCCGAACCTCATGCAGCAGATGCTGCTGCGGTCGTCGAACGCGGTCGGATACACGAACTATCCGGACAACGTGGTCTGCCACTTCATCACCCGGGCCGCCGAGGCCGGCGTCGATGTCTTCCGCATCTTCGACTGCCTCAACTGGACGGAGAACATGCGGGAGGCGATCGCGGCGGTCTGCGAGACCGGCAAGATCGCCGAGGCGGCCATCTGCTACACGGGCGACCTGCTGGATCCCGCCCGGCCCCGGTACGACCTGGCCTACTACCTGGGCCTGGCCCGGGAGCTCGAGGCCGCGGGCGCCCATATCCTGGCCATCAAGGACATGGCGGGCCTCCTGAAGCCGGCCGCGGCCACACGCCTGGTGAGCGCCCTGAAGGACGAGATCGGGCTGCCGATTCACTTCCATACCCACGACACCAGCGGCGCCGCCGTGGCGAGCATCCTAGCCGCCGTGGAGGCCGGGGTGGATGCCTTCGACACGGCGATCGACTCCATGAGTGGCCTGACCTCCCAGCCGTGCATGGGCTCGACGGTGGCCGCCCTCCGCTTCACCGAGGCGGACCCGGGCCTCGACGAGGCCCACATCCGCCTGCTCAGCGACTACTGGGAGCAGGTGCGCGCCCAGTACACCGCCTTCGAGCCCGACGTGCGCTCCGGCGCATCGGAGGTCTACCTGCACGAGATGCCGGGCGGCCAGTTCACCAACCTGAAGGAGCAGGCGGCGTCCCTGGGCCTCGGGCGCCGCTGGCACGAGGTCGCTCGAGCCTACGCCGACGTGAACCGGGCCTTCGGCGACATCGTCAAGGTGACGCCGTCGTCCAAGGTGGTCGGCGACATGGCCCTCATGATGGTCTCCTCGGATCTCGGCATCGAGGACGTGTGCGACCCCGACCGCGAGATCTCCTTCCCGGACTCCGTCGTCGCCTTCTTCGCCGGAGAGCTGGGCCAGCCTCCCGGCGGGTTCCCCGAGGCGCTCCAGCGCAAGGTGCTCCGGGGCCGGGCCCCCCTCACCGAGCGGCCCGGCAAGCACCTGGCCCCGATCGACCTCGACGCCGAACGCCAGAAGCTCGCCCGCGGCATCGGCCGGCCCGCGAGCGACCGCGACCTCGCCAGCCACACCCTGTATCCCAAGGTCTTCCTCGACTACACCCGCCACGTCCACGCCTACGGACACGTCCAGGTGCTTCCGACCCACGTGTTCTTCTACGGCATGCAGCCCGGGGAGGACGTGACGGTGACCATGCTCGAAGACCGCAGCCAGGCCGTCCTCCGCTACCTGACGGTGTCCGAGGCGGACGCCGAGGGCATGCGCCACCTCTTCTTCGAGATCAACGGCTGGCCCGCCTCCGTGCGCATCCGCGATCGGGCCCTGGCCCACGACGCCGTCCTGCACGAGCGCGCCGACCTCGACGACCCGACGCACGTCGCGGCCCCGATGCCCGGCCTGGTGGTCTCCGTGGCCGTCGAGACGGGTCAGTCCGTGGAGCCCGGCGACCTGCTCCTGATCATGGAGGCCATGAAGATGGAGACGGCGGTGGTCGCCGAGCGCGCCGGCGTGGTGAAGCGGGTGGTGGCCGCGCCGGACACCGAGGTCGACGCCAAGGACCTCCTGCTCGAGTTCGAGTAGGCGCCGGATCGCGTTGCGGTCGCGGAGCGGCCTCCGTATGCTCGACCCGTGACCGCCCCGACGATCGGTCTCGCCGACCTCCTCCGCGACGCGACCCGGACGCTGCACGATCGCGCGGAGCGGTCGGGCGTCGTGGCCGCGCTGATCCGGGGCCGCGCGCGTCGCGAGGAGTACGCGCTGCTGCTGCGCAACCTGCTGCCTCCCTACCGGAGCCTGGAAGAGGCCCTGGGGCGCCGCCGCGGCAGCGTTGGGATCGGGCCGCTCGCCGACCCGGTGGTCTTCCGAAGCGCGGCCCTCGAGGCCGACCTGCGGTCCCTGGCGGGACCCGACTGGGCACGCGCCCTGCCCGTGCTGCCGGCGGGCCGGGACTATGCGCAGCGGATCGCCGCGTCGGCCGGGAGCGACGCCCGGCTTCTCGCCCACGCCTACGTGCGCTACCTGGGCGACCTGAACGGCGGTCGGATCGTCGCGCGGCGGCTCGGCCAGGCGCTGGGACTCCCGCCTCGGGCCCTGCACTTCTACGCCTATCCCGAGGTCTCCGACCTGGCGCCGCTCCGGGACGCCTACCGCCGCGCCGTGGACCGCGCGGCTCCCCACGTGGACCCCGAGGCCGCCCTCGACGAGGCGCGGTTGGCCTTCGAGCTCAACATCGCGCTCTCGGAGGCGGTCCAGCGTCGGGCGGACGCCGGAACCCTCCTGCGCCCCGCCGGCTAGCGCGACTTGGAGCGCGCGGCGTGGGCGATCAGGTGCTCCAGCAGCTCCGCGGTCCGCTCCACCGAGGACCGGACGCTCTCGAGCATCTCCGGCACCCGCTCGAGATCGACGCCCTCGGTGATCTCGAGGCCCGCGAGCTGCGCGTTGCCGAGCACCGCTGCCAGGAGATGCTGGTAGCCCGATCCCTCCGCCATCTCCGGGCTGGGACCGGGGATGAGGCTCTCCTGGAAACGCCGCCGCGCGTCCTCGGCCTCCCGACGCTGGCTCAGGTCGGTGATCAGCAGCACGAAGCCCAGGAGTCGATCCGGCGCGGCCAGGACGGGGTCGGCCCGGATCACCAGCGGCCGGATCGATCCCCCGGCCGCACGGAGGCCGAACTCGCCGCGCCGGGAGCGGCGCTTGGCGACCAGGTCCGCCAGCATGGCGCGGACCTCCCCGGACTCGGTGAACAGCGGGGGCAGATCCGTCATCCACTCCAGGTGGGGATGGGCAGCCCGGAGCAGGGCCTCGAAGGCCTCGTTGGTCAGCAGGATCCGGCCCTCCGGGTCCGCGATGACGACGGGGTGCTCGGATCGTTGCACCTGGGCGCGAACCGTGCGGAGCTGGTCCTGGGCGATCAACACCCGCACCGATCGGAACTGCAGGACGATGTCGGACACCGTCGCCCCGATGAGCTTGGCGGCCGCCCGGTCCGCGGGGAGCCACGGTTCCGCGGTGCCCTCCACCTGCTGGTGCCACTGCGCGAAGGAGCGCCGGGGAGAGAGGTCCGACGGATCGTCCCCGATGACGAAGGGCTTGAAGGGGTTTCCGCCCCAGGTGATGGTGCGGTCCTGGGCCGGCCGGAACCAGAGCAGATACTCCCCGGGCGCCGTCGACACGCGCGCGGCCAACAGCCCGCTCGCCACGTCGCGGATGGACTCGAAGGCCGGGTCCTCGGCACCCAGGGAGTCCGTGCCGAAGACGGGCACCGGCTCCCGGGCGTCGAGCCACGCGCCGATCGACCGAAGCTCCGGGGTTCCCGGGACCTCGCCGACGCTGAGCACCTCGCCCTCGAACAGCAGCGCCGCGCCCCTGGCGTCGACGGGATGGAGCAGGGTCGGGGAGCCGTCGAAGAGCGCGGTCCGCCAGTCGCCGTCCCGGGAGATGACGGTCACCATGCGCTGCTCGAGCCGGCGCACCGAGAGCTCGGCCTCGGCCTGGGAGAAGCTCTCCAGGGCCGCGATCCTCGTCGCCACGGTCTCGGTGAGCAGCTCGCAGATCGCGCGGGTCTCGTAGTGCACCACACGCGGCGCGCCGTGGTGGCAGGCCACCAGGCCCCACAGCTTGCCCCCGACCATGAGCGAGGCCACGAGCGTCGCCGCCACCCCCATGTTCCTGAGGTACTGGACGTGGATCGGCGACATGGCGCGCAGGAAGCAGAGCGACATGTCCAGGTCTTCGCCCGTGAGCGGCGAGAGCCGGGGCTCCAGGGGGATGCGGGGATGGTTCACGTCGGCCAGCAGGCGGACCCGGTTGCGTTCGTAGAGTCGGCGCGCGATCTGCGGGATGTCCGAGGCCGGATAGCGCTGGCCGAGGTAGGAGTCGAGCTCGGGATTCCGGCTCTCCGAGAGCACCTCTCCGTGTCCACGCTCGTCGAAGCGATAGACCATCGCCCGGTCGTAGCCCGCGATGCCCCGGAACAGGCGCGCGGTCTCGTCGCAGAGCTCCTGGAGCGAAGAGGCGGTGCGGACCACCTGCAGCCCGGACTCCACCTCCGCCATGGTGTCGACCGGCGGGCCGGCAGGCTCCAGCTCGATCACGAGCCCGCCCTGGGGCGGGCGATGGAAGAGGGCATCGAGCTCGCGGAGGGGCTCGCCCAGGCGGCAGCGCAGGGCACTCGGGATGTCGTGGAGCGGGTGCCCGAGGCGCGGCCGGATCCGCGCCGGCAGGTCGCCCGGGAGGGCCTCCAGGCGGCAGCCGAGCGGAGAGCGGCCGAGACCCAGGAAGGCGCTCGCGTTGGCGCTGACCTGGACGACCTCGAGCTCGGGCTCGCGCACCACGAGCAGCGCACCGTTGGGCTGGATGCCGCCGGCGAGGTGGATCTGCTCCCGCTCACAGTTGGAGAGGTCGGCTTCTCCGAATGCGGGCGGTTCGACGACGTGCGACAACGTGGCGGGTTGCTCACTCGATCCGGGTCGAGGATTCCAGGCCTTCGAACCCGTAGCGGTTGAGCTTCGCGTGGAGGCTCTGCCGACTCACTCCCAAGAGCTGGGCCGCGGCCGTGCGGTTGCCGCCGGTGAGCTCCAGGGCGGCTTGGATGTAGTGCTGCTCCACGACCCGCACGGCCTCCTTCACGAGCTGCGGCAGCGAGGTCCGGCCGATCCGCTCGGAGAACGAACCCAGCGCCGTGACGAGTCGCTCGGAGCCTCCGGGCGCCGGCAGCCGCGAGGATACGTCGCGGATCCAGGCGCCGATGCGCCGCGCGCTGCCCTCGGTCTCGCCCGTCGCCGCGATCTCCACCTCGGTGGAGACCCCGAGCTCTCCCTGCAGGCTGGTCGAGAATAGCCGTACGCTCCCGTGGCGCGCCACGCTGGCCAGCAGCACGGCGAGGTCCGCGCCGGGTCGCCCGAGCCAACGCCCGAGGCGCTCGCCCACGACGGACGCCCGCTCTCCGACCTGCACCAGGTCGAGGAAGGCCCGGTTCGCGTACTCGATGCAGCCGGTGCCGTCGAGCACGACGAAGGCGTCGGGCGAGCGCTCCACCAGCTCGTCGAGGGGGAATCGGCCCGTCTCCAGGGAGGCGCTCCCGGCCGCCGGGGTGAGCTGGAGGAGGTAGCTCAGGCCGTCCTGGGAGGGCAGGAGTGAGGCCCGGACCACGGTGGGCTCCCGATCCGGCCCCAGACGCACGAGGATCCCCGGGGCCTTGCCCTGGTCGCGGACGCGGTGGAGCATGCCGTCGAAGGGCGCCCGGTCCGCGGGGTCCAGCGCGGCCAGGAGATCGTAGGCGCGTGCGCGCTCCGAGGCCTGGGGCGACAGGCCCAGGGCACGCATGGCGGAGGGGTTCGCCTCGAGGATGCTCAGGTCGTTCGCCCGCAGCAGCAGGACCGACTCGTTGGCGTGGTCGAAGAGGAGACGACAGCGCGTCTCGACCTCCCGGAGTCGCCAGTAGTCGCGCTCGATGGCCTGCTGGGCGGCGACCAGGCGGGATTGGAGATCGGCCACCACCCTCAAGCTCTTGCCCACGGCCACCAGACCCCGCTCGCCGAGACGTACGGCGGTGTACTCCATGGGGAGCTCGAGGCCACTCGGGAAGCGTTGATTGACCTGCCGGAAGCCCGATACGCCCTGGGTGCGGGCATCGTCGAGGATGCGCTGGACCTTCTCGCTGCCGGGATCGACGACCGTCTCGAACCAGGGGCGGCCGATCCAGCTCGCGAGGTCCTCGGCGGGGACCGCCGCGGACAGGGTCGCCCCCCGGATCACTCCCGCCTCGTCGAGGCGGAGTGTCACATCGGGTGTGGCCGAGACGACCGGAGCAGCGGCAGCAGACGCATCCACGACAGGTTCCTCACTCGGCTCGAAGTCGGTGGCGCATCGCATTCATGAGCGCTTTCGAGCACCTGAGAGTATACACAGCGAATCCCGCGGGGTCAGGGCCACGCCTCGGGAACCCCACGGGCTAAGGCCCGCTGCGGGCGATCAGCGCCCGAGCGGCATCGGCGACGCCCTGCGCGTCCAGCCCGAACTCCGCGCGCTGCGCCCCGGGGTCGCCGTGCTCCACCACCCGGTCCGGCACGGCCAGGATCCGACAGGCGGCCGTGACGCCCCGCTCCGCCAGCAGACCCGCCACGGCCTCGCCGAAGCCGCCGCTGCGCACGTGCTCCTCCACCGTGACGATCCGCCCCGTGGCCCGGGCGAGTGACGTGATCCGCTCGGCATCCAGGGGCTTGGCGAATCGCGCATTCAGGACCGCGGCGCCGATGCCCGCCTCGGCGAGGCGCTCCGCCGCGGCCAGGACCGGCGCCACGCTCGCGCCGATGCCGATCAACGCCACGTCGGCGCCGTCCCGGAGCAGCTCGGCCTCTCCGATCGGGAGCGGCTCGATGCCGGGATCGAGGGGCACCCCGGGGGCCGCGCCCCGCGGAAACCGCAGGGCCGCCGGCCCCGGATGCTCGATCGCCGTGCGCAGCAGCCGGCGGAGCTCGTTCTCGTCCTTCGGCGCCATCACGACCATCCCGGGCAACGCGCGCAGGTAGGCCATGTCGTAGAGGCCCTGGTGGGTGGCGCCGTCGGCGCCGACCAGCCCCGCCCGGTCCAGGGCAAAGGTCACGTCGAGGCCCTGCACGCAGACGTCGTGGATCACCTGGTCGAAGGCCCGCTGCAGGAACGTGGAGTAGATGGCGCAGACCGGCTTGAGCCCCTCGGAGGCCATGCCGGCCGCCATGGTCACCGCGTGCTGCTCGGCGATCCCGGCGTCGTAGAAGCGCTCGGGATGCCGGGCGCGCAGGCGCGAGAGGCCGGTTCCGTCGGCCATGGCCGCGGTCACGCCCACGATGCGGGCGTCGGCGTCGGCCAGCGCCACGAGTCCGTCGGCGAAGGCGGCGGTCCAGGACGGCGGCGAGGCCTTCCGGGGCGCGGCCTTCTTCGCGCGGCCCGAGTCCAGGTCGAAGGGCGTGACGCCGTGATAGGCCACGGGGTCGCGCTCCGCCGGCGCGTAGCCGCGCCCCTTCTCGGTGCGCACGTGGACCAGCACGGGCTCCTCGTGGCCCCGCAGCGCCCGCACGCGCTCGAAGGTCCCGACCAGCGCGTCGGTATCGTGACCGTCGACGGCGCCCACGTAGCGGAAGCCGAAGGCCTCGAACCAGGCCGCCGGCGCGAGCGTCTGGAGGGCCTCCTCGCCCCGGCGCACGCCGTCCAGGCGGCGCTCCCCGTCCACGGACACGGACTCGAGCAGCTCGTGCAAGGTGGCGCGGATGCGACGCGTCGTCGGACGCGAGCCGCCGTCGCGCAGGTAGCGCGAGAGGGCGCCGACGTTGGGCGAGATCGACATGCCGTTGTCGTTCACCACCACGACCAGGTTCGAGAGACCGAGAAAGCCCGCGCCGTTGAGGCCCTCGTAGGCCATGCCCGCGGTGAGGGCGCCATCGCCGATGACCGCCACCACGCGCTCGTCGCCGCCGCGGCGACGGATGGCCTCCGCGATGCCCACCGCCGCGGAGATGGAGGTCCCCGCGTGGCCGGCGCCGAAGACGTCGTACGCCGACTCCGTGCGGCGCAGGAACTTGCCGAGGCCCCCCTTGCGACCGAGCCCGGAGAAGGCGCTGCCCCGTCCGGTGAGGAACTTGTGGGGGTAGCCCTGGTGGCCGACGTCCCAGAGCAGGCGATCCCGGGGCGTATCGAAGACGTAGTGGAGGGCCAGGGCGAGCTCGACCACGCCGAGCCCGGCGCCGAGGTGGCCGCCCGTCCGGGCGACCGACTCCAGGATGGCCCCGCGCAGGGCGGCGGCCGCCGCCGGCAGACGGGCCCTCGGCAGCTGCCGGAGCAGCGGCGGCGAGGCCAGGGCCTCCTCGAGGGTCGGACCCCATCGTCTCCCGAGTCCTGTCTCCACGCCGAGCATCGCCTCGCCCTGCATCGCGACCTCTCCGCCGGCTACCAGGCCGGTGCCAGACGCACGTCCTGGGGTACGGCGTTCTTCTTGGTGGGCAGGAAGTAGAGCCGCGCGAAGATCGCGGCTCCGGCGAGGGTCAGGCCCAGGCGCTGGAGTCGTCCGACGAGACCCCCGCGCGCCTGCGCCGCCGCCGACGCCTCCGAGATCCGGCGCAGCCGCTCCAGCCCGGCGTGGAACCGCGGATCGTCGAGGTCCAGGGTGAAGGGGAAGACCTGCTGGCTGATCTCCGACGTGATGCGGAAGACCGTGTAGTCGTACTCGGTCGGGTCGAGGCCGAGCGCCCGGTGGAAGGCCGGGCGGGCGTGATCCCGCACGTACATGGTCGCGAACACCGCCAGCAGGAAGAACCGGATCCAGAGCCGGTTCGCGCCGCGGAGCAG
Organism: uncultured Spirochaetales bacterium; assembly: GCA_964442285.1. GTDB lineage: Bacteria > Myxococcota_A > UBA9160 > UBA9160 > JAFDET01 > CAYTZH01. The sequence continues at coordinate 13,857 of CAYTZH010000049.1, forward strand.
CTTCGGGTTGGCGCGCATGATCAGGGCGAACGCTTCCCCGTGGCGGAACTCGTCGTTGCACCAACGCTCGAACCAGCGGAAGATCGGGTGGAAGCGGAGCTCGGGGTTGCGCTCGAGCTGCCGGAAGATCGTGATGTAGCGGGCGTAGCCGATCTTCTCCGACAGGTACGTCGCGTAGAAGATGAACTTGGGCTTGAAGAAGGTGTACTGCTTCTCCCGGGTCAGGAAGCCCAGGTCCACGCCGATGCCGAAGTCCTTGAGCGAGGCGTTGATGAAGCCGGCGTGGCGCGACTCGTCCCGGGCCATCAGTCCGAACAGGTCCTGCACGTCCGGGTTCTTCGCCCGCTTCTTGATCTCCGCGTAGAGCACGCAGCCCGAGAACTCCGCCGTGATGGAGCTCACCAGGAAGTCGACGAACTCCTCGCGGACCTCCTCGGGAATCTCGGAGAGCTCCCGCTCGAAGCGCTCGTCGCGCTGGAAGTGGTCCCGGTTCACGTCCCGCTTCAGCTCGTCGATCAGCGCGTCCCATTCCGCGCGGACCGGGCTCACGTCGAGCCGGTCCATTTCGTCGAAGTCGGTCGTGTAGAAGCGCGGGCTCAGGACGGTGTCGCGCTGGGCCGCACGGGTCGTCTCGTTGGGGGGCGGAGTGTTCGACGTCGTCACGGGTTCCTCCTGGGCGAAAAGCCGACTTCGAAGAGCTCGCCGAGCTCGAAGAGCCCGGAGAGGCGGGTGAGGGCGCGCTTCACGCGGCCCGCTCGGATCACGCGGGCGCGCCGGACCCAGCGCTGGCGGCGACCGAAGGGGACGGCGATCGGCGCGTCGTGGACCTGCACGCGGTCGCCGGGCTCCGCGTCGACGCCGTCGAGCTCGACGTGGGCGTGCAGGCCCCGCGCCGACGTCTCGATCTCGACGGTGCAGGGCACCTCGAACGCGGATCGCCGCCGGACGCTCACGGCTGCACCGTCGCGGCCGTCAGCAGCGCGGCGAAGGCGCCCGCGTTGTCGGGGCCGAAGGCGCCGAGCTCCACGGTGCGGCCGGTGGCGGGGTCGTCGAAGGAGAGGCGGCCGTCGGCCCAGCGCCTGAGCTCGAAGGGCGGCCCGGGACCGATCCCCCGCGCCCGCCGCTCCCGCACCAGGCCGCGAACCACGCTGCGGATGAAGCCATGATGACCCGGCTCGAGGACCGCGATCTCGCGCCCGTCGCCCCCGGTGGTGACGCTCACCGCGCCGTCGGGCCGATCCGCGAACCGCAGGTCGAGGCGCGACACCAGGGCGGACGACGGGTTGGGCGTGGTCCCGATGCCCGTGAGCCGGGCCACCGCGGTGGCGGCGAGGGCGAGCCCGAGCAGGCCCGCGATGGCCAGCAGCAGACCCCGAGGCACCGAGGGATCGGCATGGGGGTTGCCCACGACCCGCCCCTCAGGCCGCCGCCACGGGCAGGGAGGCGGGGCGCACGTCCGGGTCCTCCTCGGCCGCGGCGCCCACGGGCAGCAAGGCAGGCATCGACGCCGCTCGGACCAGGACCGCCGCGACGCTCGCAGCGTCCGGAACGCAGCGCAGCATGGGCTGTGCCTGCTTGCCGAAGCGCCAGGGCCGCGCGTGGGGCCAGAGCATCGCGAAGCCGAGCCGCTCCACCCCCGACACCTCGAGGGGGATGTCTCCCGTCCCGTCGCCGTAGGTTCGGAGCGCCGCGGAACGGACGATCGCGAACGGGAAGTTCACCGCCATCGGGAGGGCCACGCCGAAGCGGACCACCACCCGGCGGTTGGTGACCGTGTACACCGTGGTCCGCGCCTGGAGCCACGCGATCCCGGCGAGCACGGCGACGGCGGCCGCCGCGAGCAGCGCGAGGCCCACCACGGAGACGGCCGTCTCGGCCGCGGGCGCGCCTGCGGCCACGGCCGAGCCCACGCGCCACGCACCGAGGGCTCCGAAGTAGAGGCCCAGCTTGCGCAGGTGGAAGACCCGGCGCGCCAGGCCGCGCCAGGACGGCGCTCCCTGCCAGAGGATCTCCTCGCCTTCGGGGAGCAGGCCCGGGAGCCCGCGGATCGGCTCGTCCTCGTATTCGGTGACGGGGGTTGCGACGCTCACAGGATCGCCTCCCGCCGCGCGGGCGTCGCATACAGGTGGCCACCGCCGAAGTAGGCGCAGATCCGGTCCTCCTCCAGCAGCGTGATCCGGTCGGGCTGTCGGAGCTGGGGCGCGTTCGCGAACTGGGACGCGAGAATCGACGACACCTTCACGTGTCTGCCGCGCCCGCCGCGCACGACCGCCATGGTGATCGGCACCAGGACCTTGCGGCCCTCCGTCCCTTCGACGTCCACCTCGAGGTAGCGGATCTGGGGCTCGGAGCGGTCCACCCAGATATCGCTGACGGTGCCGGCCACAGCCCCGTCGGCGGCGACCACCTCCATGCCGCGGGGATCCGGGTCCCGCTCCTCCACCCAGAACTCGGTCGCGACCCGCATCGGCACCATGCGGGGATGGCCCTCGAGGGTGAGGTCCGGGGTGTCGGCGCGCTCGGCCCAGGCGGCGGGCCCGACGCCGTCGCGCAGAGGATCGCCGGTCGGCTCCAGGGGGGCTCCCGGCCAGGGCGCCACGGGCTCCGCCGCGATCTCCCGCTCGTCCACCTCCTCGTGCGGCGCCTCGTAGGTGCCACCGTGGGGCAGCGCGAAAACCTTCGGCTCCGGCACTCCGGGGTAGCCCACGACCTCCACCTCGTCCGAGCGATCCGACAGGAGCGGGTAGCCCTCGCGCTTGTCCTCTCGCCGGAGGTACAGGATGAGAGCTGCGAAGAACGCCCAGAAGACGTACAGGACGACCTGGGCGACGTCGATGTACTCCGTGATGGCTCCGGTCATGGCGTGACCTCCTCGATCTAGCTGGGGAACTCGGCGAGCCCGAACCGGGTGGGCGGCGTCTCTCGCGCCGTCCCGGCCCGACCCGCCAGGGGTCCGATGACGATCAGCGTGGCGAACAGCAGCGCGATCTCGACGTGATACACCGCGCCGTAGCCTACGGTCGGACTCGTGAGCGCCGGGCCGAGCCGACCCTGGACGGCGAGGGCGGCGACCCCGTCGCGGAGCGCGCCGCCGAAGGCGATCCCGGCGCCGGCGGCGGTCGCCTGGACCGCGCCCCACGCGCCGAGGGCCAGCCCCGCGCCGCTGCCGCGCTCCAGACCCATCGCCCCGGTGAGCGTGCCGATGCTGAACAGGCCCCCGCCGAAGCCGATGCCCGCCGTCCCCAGCCGGAACAGCAGCGGCGACTCCAGGGGCGCCGCGAAGATCACGGCCACGAAGGCCGCGACCCCCACCAGCGCGCCGCAGCCGGCCATGCGGTAGACGTCGGCGCCGCGGGCGAGCCAGCGCGCGGCGAGCCCGAAGGCCGCCAGGGTGCCGAGCGCCAGCACCGCGGTCAGCAGGGTCGTGCTGCCCACCGCCAGGCCCAGGACCTCGCCGCCGTAGGGCTCCAGCAGGATGTCCTGCATGGCGAAGGCGGCGGTCCCGAGGCCCGCGGCCACGAGGAAGCGGCTCGTGCGCCCCTGGGCGGTGAAGGCGCGCCAGGCGTCGCGGAAGGCGGGTCGATCGACGTGGCCCGTCGTGCGGCTCGGGTCGCGTGCCTCCTGCTTCCACAGGGCCAGCCCGTTCAGCAGCATCGTGGCGACCGCCGCGCCCTGGATCACGCGGATGAGCCGGAGCTGGCCGAAGTCGGCGAGCAACGCACCGAAAGCGAGCGCGCTGCCCACCATGCCGAGCAACAGCATGGCGTAGAGCAGCGCCACCACCCGGGGACGCGACTCGGAGGGCGCGAGGTCGGTGGCCAGCGCCAGCCCGGCGGTCTGGGTCGTGTGCAGCCCGGCCCCCGCCAGCAGGAAGGCGAGCGCGGCGCCGGCGGTGCCGACCCAGGCGGGCCCCTGGGAGTCGCCCGACAGCAGGATCAGGGCGAAGGGCATGATCGCCAGGCCGCCGAACTGGAGCAGCGTGCCCATCCAGATGTACGGTACGCGACGCCATCCGAGGGCGGAGCGGTGGGTGTCCGAGCGGTATCCGACCAGCGCCCGCAGCGGTGCGAAGACGATCGGAAGGGAGACCATCAGCGACACGAGCCACGCCGAGACGCCCAGCTCGACGATCATCACGCGGTTCAAGGTCCCGGTGAGCAGCACGAGGGCCATGCCCACGGACACCTGGAAGAGCGACAGCCGCAGCAGGCGCCCGAGGGGCAGCGCGTCGCTGGCCGCGTCGGCGAAGGGCAGGAAGCGGGTGCCCACCCGCGTCCAGGCCTTCGCCAGCATGTCGCCCATACCACTCATGCCGCGGCGAGCTCCAGCGCGTGCGAGATGTAGAAGCCCTGGGCGACCCGATGGCCCCGTCCGGCCTGCCAGCCGGCGAGGCCCGGCGCGTCGGCGATCCGCGCGCGGAGCCGCCGCTCGGCGACGGGCTCGATCGCCGGCGAGCGGTTGGAGCGGGGGAAGAGCTGCCCCACCGCGTGCATCGCGCCCAGCAGCGGCGTCCACGGCGCGAAGGTGAAGACCACGGAGCGCTCGGCGCGGCCCACCATGCCCGAGAGGATCCGGACCATGTCGGTCGTCGCGTAGTGGATCAGCGAGTCCATGGCGACCACGTGGTCGAAGCGGCCCAGCGCCGGATCGAGCATGTCGCCGGTGCGGAACTGGATCCGGCCCGGGCCGTGGGCGGCGCAGCGTTCGCGGGCCAGGCCGACCAGCGTGCCGGAGAGGTCGACGGCCACGACCTCGGCGCCGCGGCGCGCGGCCTCGACCGCCAGGGCCCCGGTGCCGCAGCCGGCGTCCAGCACCCGCCGACCCCGGAGGTCGTCGGGGAGCCAGGCGAGCAGCGTCCGCCGCATCTCGTCCCGCCCCGCGCGCACCGTGGCGCGGATCCGCCCGACGGGGGCCTCGGACGTGAGACGCGCCCAGGTAGCCGCAGCGGTGCGGTCGAAGTAGGTCTGGAGCGCCGCGCGGCGCGCCTGGTACGAGGCCGCTTCCATCAGTCGAACCCCAGCAGGTCGAAGATCTCGCGGTCGCGCAGGGGCTCCACCGCGAAGGCGTCGGCGCCTTCCCAGAGCGACTCCGCCAGCCGGAGATACTCCCGCTGCACCGCCTCGAGCTCGGGGGACGCCTCCATCTCGAACAGCGTCGACTTCTTGAGCCGGCTGCGCCGGATCACGTCCAGGTCCGGAAAGCGCGCCATGGTCTTGAGCCCCACGGCGCTGTTGAAGCGGTCGATCTGGTCGCACGCCGCGCTCCGATTCGCGACCACCCCACCGATCCGCACCTTGTAGTTCTTGGACTTGGCGCGGATCGCGGCCACGATGCGGTTCATGGCGAAGATCGAGTCGAAGTCGTTGGCGCAGACCATCAGCGCCCGGTCGGCGTGCTGGAGGGGCGCAGCGAAGCCCCCGCAGACCACGTCGCCGAGCACGTCGAAGATCACCACGTCGGTATCCTCGAGCAGGTGGTGCTCCTTCAGGAGCTTCACGGTCTGGCCCACCACGTAGCCGCCGCAGCCGGTGCCGGCCGGGGGGCCGCCGGCCTCGACGCACATCACGCCGTTGTATCCCTCGTAGACGAAGTCCTCGACCCGCAGCTCCTCCGAGTGGAAGTCGACGCTCTCGAGGACGTCGATCACCGTGGGTACCAGGGTCTTCGTCAGGGTGAAGGTCGAGTCGTGCTTGGGATCGCAGCCGATCTGCAGCACCCGCTTGCCCAGCTTGGAGAAGGCCACCGACAGGTTGGACGACGTCGTGCTCTTGCCGATGCCGCCCTTGCCGTACACGGCGAAGACGCGCGCGCCGTCGATGCGGACGCCCGGATCCAGGCGGACCTGCACGCTGCCGGCGCCGTCGGGGCGGGAAGGAAGGTTTCCAGTGTTCATGCAGCGACTCCCGAGTGGATGCCCTCCATCCGGTCTTCCAGGTCGGCTCCCGCCCGCTGGAGGGCTTCGAGGGTGGCGGGATCCGGCGACCAGTAGTCGCGCTCATGGGCCTCGAGCAGGCGGTTCGCCATGCGCGACGACGCCGACGGGTTCAGGGCGGCCAGCCGCTCCCGCATCTCGTCGTCGAGGACGAAGGCCGTGGCGAGCTCGCGGTAGACCCACGGCGAGACCTGCCCGGTGGTGGCCGACCAGCCGAGTGTGTTGGTCACGTGGGCCTCGATCTGCCGCACCCCCTCGAAGCCGTGCCGCAGCATGCCCTCGTACCACTTGGGATTGAGCATGCGGGTGCGGGTCTCGAGGTCGACCTGCTCGTTCAGCGTGCGGACGCGTCCGTCGCCCTGGGTCTCGTCGCCGATGTACACGGGGACCTGCGCACCGCCGGCCCGCTCGATCGCGCGGCTGACGCCGCCCAGGTTGTCGAAGTAGACGTCGACGGTGGTGACGCCCACGTCCACCGAATCGAGATTCTGGTAGGCCAGCTGGACGCCGGCCAGCACGCTCTGGAGGAGCTCCGTCCGCTTCACCGGCGCGCCGGAGCGGCCGTAGGCGAAGCCCTTGCGCTGGGAGAAGGTCTGCGCCAGCTCGTCTCCGTCGTCCCAGAGGTCGTTCTGCACCAGGTGGCTGACATTGGCGCCGTAGGCGCCGACGGCGTTGCTGAAGACCCGCAACGCCGCCGTCTCGAGGTCGCAGCCGTGCTCGCGCTGGTGCGCCAGGGCGTGCCTGCGCACGAAGTTCAGCGCCTCGGGCTCCTCGGCGCTCGCCGCCAGGAAGGCCGCCTCGGCCAGGAGCCGGGTCTGCAGCGGGAAGAGGTCGCGGAAGATCCCGGAGAGGGTCATCACCACGTCGATCCGGGGCCGCCCGAGCTCCTCGAGGGGGACGAGCGCCGCGCCGGCCAGGCGCCCGTAGCTGTCGAAGCGCGGGCGGGCCCCCAGCCAGGCCAGGGCCTGGGCGATCGAGGCGCCCTCGGTCTTCAGGTTGTCGGTGCCCCACAGCACGATCGCGATCGACTCGGGCAGCGGATTGCCGTCGGCCGCGTGCCGCTCGATCAGCCGTTCGGCCTGGCGGACACCCTGGCGGACGGCGAAGGCGCTGGGCATGCGGAAGGGATCGAAGCCGTGGACGTTGCGCCCGGTGGGCAGGATCGCCGGGTTGCGCAGCAGGTCGCCGCCGGGCGCCGGAGGGATGAAGCGCCCGTCGAGGGCGCGGAGCAGCGCGGGCAACTCGTGGTCGCGGGCGAGCAGCCGGTCGGTGGCCGCCAGCTCCCGCAGACGGGCGATCGCGGCGGTATCGGCCACCTGGCCCGCACCCGCGAGAGCCCGCTCCGGCGGTGCGCCCGCCACGAGGGCCTCGACCACGGGGCGCGACGGCACCGGCCCCTCGCCGGACGCCTCGGCCACGGCGAGCAGGAGATCGGCGCGCTCCTCGGGCGAGCGCGGCTCGCCCACCACGTGCAGGCCGTGGGGGACGAGCGTGTGCTCCAGCTCGACGACCGCCTCGACCAGCCGCGTGATGTGCGCCTCCGCGTCGGCGTCCCACGCGGGCTCGGCGGACGCCAGCTCGAGCTCGGCGGCCTGGGTCTGGATCAGCCCGGCCAGCTCCGCGCGCTCCGCGGCCCGGTCCGCCGGCTGGGCACGCCAGCGTTCCAGGCTCGCCTTCAGATCGACGAGCCCCTTGTAGAGCCCCGCCTCCGCGATCGGAGGCGTGAGGTAGCTGATGAGCGTCGCGGCGCTCCGCCGCTTGGCGAGGGTGCCTTCGCTGGGATTGTTGGCCGCGTAGAGGTAGAAGTTCGGCACGTCGCCGAGGAGCCGATCGGGCCAGCAGTCGCGGGACAGGCCCACCTGCTTGCCCGGCATGAATTCGAGCGCGCCGTGGGTCCCGAAGTGGAGCAGCGCCGCGGCGCCGAAGTCCTCCCGGAGGAAGCGGTAGAACGCCGAGAAGGCGTGGGTGGGGGCGAAGCCCTTCTCGAAGAGCAGACGCATCGGGTCGCCCTCGTAGCCGAAGGCGGGCTGCACGCCGACGAAGACGTTCCCGAAGCGCTCGCCCAGCACGAAGATCGTGCTGCCGTCGCTCTGGTCGCGGCCCGGAGCCGGTCCCCACTGGGCCTCGATCTCGGTGAGGAAGGGCTCCCGGCGCACGTGGTCGTCGGCGGGAATCCGATGCGCCACGTTGGCGGGCGCGCCGAAGCGCGCGGCGTTGCCGTCGACGATCCGTTCCCGCAGCGCGTCGGCGTCGGCCGGAACCTCGACGGTGTAGCCCGCCTCCCGGAGCGCCGAGAGCGTGCGGTGGAGCGAGGCGAAGACCGACAGGTGCATCGCCGTTCCAGTGTTGCCGGCGTTGGGAGGGAAGTTGAAGAGCACCACGCCCAGCTTGCGGTCCCGTCGCGGAGTGCGCCGCAGCGCGATCAGCTGCTCGGTGCGCGCGGCGAGGCGCTCCGCGCGCTCCGGGTCGACCCGCATCTCCCGGCCCCCGTCGGCGGGGTCGGTGTCGGAGCGACCGCCGAAGACGAGCGGCCCGGTCGCCCCGTCGAGCTCGGGGATGGCCACCATCATGGTCGACTCGATCGGGAGCAGACCGGCCTCGGAGCGCTCCCACTGCTCGAGGGCCTGGAACTCGACCGCATGGGCCGCGACATAGGGCACGTCGAGCCGCGTCAGCATCTCCTCCGCGGCTCGGGCGTCGTTGTAGGCGGGCCCGCCGACCAGGGAGAAGCCGGTCAGGGAGACGACCGCGTCGACCGTCGGCCGCCCGTCCTCGAGGAAGAGCCTTTCCACCGCCGGGCGCGCGTCGAGGCCGCTGGCGAACGCCGGGACCACCCGGATCCCGCGCGCCTCGAAGGCCTCGATGACACCGTCGTAGTGGCCGGTATTGCCCGCGAGCACGTAGGAGCGCATCAGCAGGAGGCCGACGGTGCCGCCCGGGGCGTCGGCGGGACCGGGCAGGCGCGTCGCATCCGCCGCGATCCGCCCCCGCAGCCGCGGGTGGTAGACGCCGACGTCGGGATAGGCCTTGGGGAGCTCGGACTTCGCGCGGCCGCGCAGCCGCCGGCGCGGCCCGTCCGCGTAGCGGTCGATCAGGAAGCGGACCATGTTGGCGACGTTGTGCTCGGAGCCCGCCAGCCAGTACTGCATGGTGAGGAAGTAGGCGCGGACGTCCTGCGCCGTCCCGGGCACGAAGCGCAGGATCTGCGGGATGCGGCGGAGCATGGCCATCTGTCGCGCGCCCGTGCTGGCCTTCGCCTGCCCCTTGTCCCGGCCCTTGCGCAGGCCCTTCAGACGGCCGAGCAGGCCGTACTCGCTCGACTCCATGCGGAAGCGACCCATGCGCGTGAGCTTGACCACCGACTCGGCGGACATGCAGCCGACCATCGCGTCACACGCCTCGCGCCGTGCCTCGAGCGCCGCGAACACGGGCTCGATGTGCTCCTCCATGAACAGCATGTGCGCGATCACGATGTCGCCCTCGGCGATGTCCGACCGACAGCGGGCGGCGGCCTCGGCGTCGCCGCCCCATTCCGCCGCGACGTGCAGGCGCAGATCGAGGCCCGGCAGCTCGCGCAGCAGCGTGCGCCGGGCGCGGTCGAAGGCCCCGGCCAGATGGCCGTCGAGTGTGACGACGACGACGCGGATGGGCGTCGGATCAGCGGCCGAAGTGGGCTTTCGCATCGTACAGGGTCTCGACAGTGATCGTGGAAATGCCGCGCTCCTCCGCGAAGCGCTCGGTGTTGCGGCGGGCCTTGCCGCGCACGAAGAAGGGCACCTTCTGCAGCTCGGCGCGGGCCTCGGACGCCCACGCCACGGGACCCTCGGCCTCGGGGGCCGGCGACCCGGCCGGGGCCTCGGCCCCCAGGTGCGAGGGCGCCGCCCGGTCGTGGAACTCGAAGTCGTCCCGGAACATCGCCAGCAGGTGCTCCTCGAGGCCCATCATCAGGGGATGGATCCAGGTGTCGAAGAGCACGTTCGCGCCCTCGAACCCCATCTGGGGCGAGTAGCGGGCCGGACAGTCCTGCACGTGGAAGGGCGCCGAGATCACCGCGCAGGGGATCCCGAGGCGCTTGGCCACGTGGCGCTCCATCTGGGTGCCGAGCACGAGCTCGGGCTGGAGCTCCGCCACACGCGCCTCGACCTCGAGGTAGTCCTCGGTGATCAGGGCGTCCACACCGTGCTGGGCGGCCGCGGCGCGCACCTCGCGGGCGAGCTCGCGGCTGTAGGTCCCGAGGCCGACCACGTCGAAGCCGAGCTCCTCGCGCGCGACCCGGGCGGCGGCCACCACGTGGGTGGCGTCGCCGAACAGGAACACGCGCTTGCCGGTGAGGTAGGTGGAGTCGACGGAGCGCGAGTACCAGGGAAGGCGCGATGCGTCGGCCTCGAGGGCGGCGCCCGGGTCGACGCCCGTGCGGGCCGCCACCTCGCGGAGGAAGTCGCGGGTGGCGCCGACGCCGATGGGCACGGTCGCGATCGTCGGCTGGCCGAAGGTGCGCTCGAGCCACGTGCACGCGCTTCGGGCGACCTCCGGGTAGAGACACACGTTCACGTCGGCCTCGGGCAGGCGCAGGAGGTCGGCCGCCGTGGCGCCCTCCGGCGCCACCACGTTCACGTCCACGCCGATGGACGCCAGGAGCCGGGTCACCTCGCGCACGTCGTCGCGGCAGCGGAAGCCGAGGGCGGAGGGTCCGAGCAGGTTGGCGCGGGGGCGGGCCTCGGGCGCCCGGGGCGGCGGCTCGACGTCGGCGCGCGAGGCGAGCAGGCCGCGAACGAGACGGTAGAAGGTCTCGTTGGCGCCCCAGTTCTCCTTCTTGGAGTAGGCCGGCAGGTCCAGCGGCACCACGGGGATGGGCAGCCCCATCCCCTCGGCGAGGGCGCCGGGCTGGTCCTGGATCAGCTCCGCGGTGCACGACTCGCCCACCAGCAGCACCTCGGGGCGGAAGCGCTCGTAGGCCTCGCGCACCGTGGTCTTGGCGATCTCGGCGGTGTCGCCCCCGAGGTCCCGGGCCTGGAAGGTCGAGTAGCTCACGTGGGGACGCCGGTCCCGGCGCTCGATCATGGTGAACAGCAGATCCGCATAGGTGTCGCCCTGGGGCGCGTGGAGGGCGTAGTGGACGCCCTCCATCGACGTCGCGACGCGCATGGCGCCGACGTGGGGAGGTCCCTCGTACGTCCACAAGGTGAGCTCCATCAGACCACCAGCCGTTCCTGCCGCTCGAGCGGCCGCGCGAAGAGCTCGGCGAGGTCGGCGACCTGCTCGAAGCCCTGGATCGGGGTGAAGACCAGCTCGATGGACCACTTGGTGCGCAGGCCCTCGGCCTCGAGGGGATTGGCCAGCCCCAGTCCACACACGGTCAGGTCGGGACGGTCGGCCCGGAGGCGATCGAGCTGGCGGTCCACGTGCTGGCCCTCGGAGAGCCGTACGCCGTCGGGCAGCCGGTCCAGCTCGGGCGAGAGGATCTGGCGGTCCAGGTACGGGCTGCCGACCTCCACCAGCTCCGCGCCACACTCCTCGGCCAGGAAGCGGGCGAGGGGGATCTCCAGCTGGGAGTCGGGCAGGAAGCTGATGCGCCGGCCGGCGAGACGGGCCCGGTAGCGCGCCAAGGCGCCCTCGGCGCGCGCGGCGGGAGCGGCGGTGGCCGCCGCGAAGCGCCGCGAAGAGATCCCCCAGTCGTCGGCCGCGGCCCGGAGCCAGTCGAGGGTCCCGCGCACGCCCAGCGGGAACGGCGCCGGGAGCAGCCGCGCCCCCCGCGCGACGAGGCTGCGGGCGGTCTCGCCCAGGAAGGGCTGCGCGAGCAGCACCGAGGTCCGCTGCCCCACCGCCGGCAGCGCCGCGGCGCGGCGGGCCGGCAGGAAGCGCACGGGACCGACCCCCAGGGCCTCGAACAGCCGCCCCAGCTGGTCCTCGACCACGTCGGCCAGGGAGCCCACGACCAGCAGCGCGCGCTCCGACGACGACGGCAGCTCGGGAACCAGGGCCTGGAGACAGCGATCCTCGCCCTGGGTGAAGGTCGTCTCGATCCCGCTCCCGCTGTAGCTGAGCACCCTCACGCGGCCCGCGTGGACGCGCGAGAGCCGCTCGGCCGCCGTGCCGAGGTCGAGCTTGATCACCTCCGACGGGCACGAGCCTACGAGGAAGAGCACGCGGATGTCCGGCCGACGCGCCAGGAGCTGGTCGACGAGGCGGTCGAGCTCGTCGTTGCAGTCGGCGAGGCCGGCCAGGTCCCGTTCCTGGAGCAGGGCGGTGGCGAAGCGCGGCTCGGCGAAGATCATCACGCCCGCGGCCGACTGGAGCAGGTGGGCGCAGGTGCGCGAGCCGACCACCAGGAAGAACGCGTCCTGGATCTTGCGGTGCAGCCACACGATGCCGGTGAGACCGCAGAAGACCTCGCGCTGGCCCCGCTCCCGCAGCACCTCGAGCCCGTCGCGCCGCGTGCCGGCGCCCCCCCAGGCGGCAGCCGCGCTCATCGGGCGAGCCCCAGCCCGTGCTCGGCGGCGCCCTCGCCCCGCGACGCGTCGCGACCGGCGGGCGGCTCACGCCGGGCGGCGCGCAGCTTGAGCAGGAACTGGCCCGCATTGATCACGTACGCCAGGTACGCCGCGAGCGCGATCGCCATCTGGCCGGCGGGCGAGAGCCCGTCGCCGACGAGGACGACGAGGTAGGCGGTGTGCAGCGCGAGGACGAGAAGGCTGAAGACGTCTTCCCAGAAGAACGGCCGGGCGAAGAGGTAGCGGCCGAAGACCTGCCGCTCCCAGATGGAGCCGGTCACCATGATCGCGTAGAGGACGAGGGTCTTGAGCACGACGGAGGCGGTCGCGACGGCCAGGCCCTCGCCCGTGGCCAGGTAGCGGAGGATCAGGCCGAGGCTCCCGAGGAAGACGAGGAACTGGAGCGGGGCGAGGACGGCCTGCACCGTGGTCCAGGGAGACGCGTCCCGCCGGCGACGCTCTTCCGGGGTGTAGAGCGTGGGGACTTCCGGCTGCCAGTCGCGCATGGGCCTCCCGTCCATCGTCCACCGCAGGCTAGGCCGGGCGGAGGAGAGTGTCAATCAAAATAGACGTCAATAACAATTGACAGTCGCCGCGCGACCGATGTACAGCTCCCTGGGAAGCGGCGGGCCCCTCGCCCCCGCCCGCGGAGGCCCCGATGTCCCAGCGGTTCGTGCCGGAGTCCCTCGCGAAGACGACCCCCGAGCCGGGGGCGGCCCCCCGCTTCCAGCCGTCCGCCGCCCTCGAGCTCCTGAAGCCCATCACGTGGTTCCCACCGATGTGGGCTTTTGGCTGCGGCGTGGTGTCGTCCGGGCTCCCGGTCGAGCACGTGGGCACGCTGCTGGCGGGCGTCGCCCTGGTCGGGCCCCTGGTGTGCGGGACCAGCCAGGCGGTCAACGACTGGTTCGATCGCCACGTCGACGCCATCAACGAGCCGGACCGGCCGATCCCGTCCGGGCGCCTGCCGGGTCGGACGGGCCTCCATCTCGCCCTGGCCTGGACCGGGCTGTCGCTCGCGGTCGGCTTCTCCCTGGGCCCCTGGGTGGCCTGGGCCACCCTGTTGGGGATGGCGCTGGCCTGGGCCTACAGCGCGCCGCCGCTCCGCCTGAAGCGGAACGGCTGGTGGGGCAACGCGGCCGTGGGCTTCTGCTACGAGGGGCTCGCCTGGGTGACGGGCGCGGCGGTGATGGCCGGAGGCGCGATGCCGGAGCCCCGGGTCCTGGCCCTGGCCGGGCTCTACAGCCTGGGCGCACACGGCATCATGACCCTGAACGACTTCAAGTCCATCGAGGGCGATCTCCGGGTCGGCATCGGCTCCCTGCCCGCCCGCCTGGGCGTCGCGCGCGCCGCGCGGCTGGCCTGCTGGACCATGGCGCTGCCCCAGTTCGTGGTGGTGGCCCTGCTGCTCGCGTGGGGACGGCCGGTGCACGCCGCGCTCGTCGGGGGCCTCCTCGCCGCCCAGCTGGGCCTGATGCGGCGACTGCTCGCAAGCCCGCGCGAGCGCGCGCCCTGGTACAACGCCACGGGGATCAGCCTCTACGTTCTCGGGATGCTGGCCAGCGCCTTCGCCCTGCGCGGGGCGGCGGCCTAGCGCGCGAGCGTGGCCCCGGCCGAGGCGCTCCTGCGCGCCGACGCGGTCCTGCTCGACCTCGACGGCACGCTGGTCGACACGGCCCCGGACCTCGCGGAGGGCGTACGGCGCATGCTCGCCGACCTCGGCCGACCGGCGCCCGATCCGTCGAGCGTGGAGGATTGGATCGGCGACGGGGTGGCCCGGCTGGTGAAGCGCGCGCTCACCGGCGACCGCGACGGCGAGCCGGACCCGGCGCTCTACGAGCGCGGCTACGCGCGCTTCCTCGAGCACTACGGACGCCACGTCTCCGACCGCAGCCGCCCCTATCCGGGTGTGCGGGAAGGTCTGGAGGCCCTCCGCGCGAGCGGACGGTCGCTCGCCTGCATCACCAACAAGATGGGGATCTTCACGGAGGCGCTCCTCCGGGATCTCGACCTGGCGGCCCGCTTTGCGCTGGTGGTCTCTGGCGACGCCCTGCCCCGGCGCAAGCCCGACCCGCTCCCGCTCCTGCACGCCTGCGGCGAGCTCGGGGTCGAGCCCCGCCACTGCGTCTACGTCGGGGACTCGCCCGTGGACGCCCGGGCCGCCCGCGCGGCGGGGCTGGCGTTCGTGGCGGTCTCCTACGGCTACCGACGAGGCCTCGACGCGCGCAGCCTCTCCCCGGACCGCGTGGTCGACTCCCTTGCCGATCTGCCCGGCCTGCTGGCACCGCAGCGCCGAGAGGGATCACGCCCCCGGGGACCCACCTCCGACCCCGTGCCCTGAGTCTCGCCCTTCGCGTCTACGCCTCTCGTCGTCTCGTCGTCAATTACGATTGACAGCGCTGATCGTCAGCGTAGACTGACAGTGCTGTGAAGCTGCAAGGACACCCGGCCCCCTCACCCGCCCTCGACGCCCTGGCCGTCGTGCTCGAGGAGCCCCACCGACTGCGCCTGCGACGCCTGCCCCTGGAGCCCGCCGGCGACGCCGATGTCGTCGTCGAGCTGGCGTGGAGCGGCATCAGCACCGGCACCGAGCGCCTGCTCTGGTCCGGCCGGATGCCGCACTTCCCTGGCCTCGGCTATCCCCTGGTCCCCGGGTACGAGTCGGTCGGCCGCGTCTCCCAGGCCGGCGCCGCCTCGGGGCGACGGGTCGGCGAGGTGGTGTTCGTGCCCGGCGCCCGCTGCTTCGGCCCGGTACACGGCCTCTTCGGCGGTGCGGCCTCGCGCGTGGTCGTTCCCGGCCTGCGCGTCCTTCCCGTGGACGAGGCGCTCGGCGACCGGGCCACGCTGCTCGCGCTGGCGGCCACCGCCCACCACGCCATGTCCGCGGCAGGCTCGCGTCCGCCGGACCTCATCGTGGGTCACGGGGTCCTGGGGCGACTGCTCGCGCGACTGGCGGTCCGGCTCGGCGACGCGCCGCCCGTGGTGTGGGAGACGGCGCCGGATCGCCGCGGCGGCGCGGCCGGGTACCGGGTGGTCGACCCGCGCGAGGACGAGCGCCGCGACTACCGCGCGATCTACGACGTGAGCGGGGACGGATCGCTCCTCGACGCGCTGATCGGCCGGCTCGCGCCGGCGGGAGAGGTCGTCCTCGCCGGCTTCTACCGCGAGCCCCTGTCGTTCGCCTTCCCACCCGCGTTCCTCCGCGAGGCGCGGATCCGCGTCGCGGCCGAGTGGAAGGAGCCCGACCTCGCAGCGGCGCAGGCGCTCGTCGCCTCGGGACGGCTGTCTCTCGACGGCCTGATCAGCCACCGGGAGCCGGTGCGCGCGGCAGCCGCCGCCTACGAGAAGGCCTTCACCGATCCCGCGTGTCTCAAGATGGTCCTCGATTGGAGGGAGTGTTCGTGAACGGAAGCAACGGCGTTGCGCCGAACGGCGGCGGGTCGATCGTGGCCACCATCGAATCCCTGAACCGCAGCCTCCGCGCCGAGGCCTCGGTCGAGCCGGATCCGGTCGAGACCGCGCCCGCGACCTCGGAGACCCAGATCATCGCGATCTACGGGAAGGGCGGGATCGGCAAGAGCTTCACCCTCGCCAACCTCTCGTACATGATGGCCCAGCAGGGCAAGAAGGTCCTGCTGATCGGCTGTGATCCGAAGAGCGACACCACGTCGCTGCTCTTCGGCGGTCGCGCCTGCCCCACCATCATCGACACCTCTGCCAAGAAGAAGCTCGCCGGCGAACAGGTCGCCATCGGCGACGTGTGCTTCAAACGGGACGGCGTCTTCGCCATGGAGCTCGGCGGCCCCGAGGTGGGCCGGGGCTGCGGCGGGCGAGGCATCATCCACGGCTTCGAGCTGCTCGAGAAGCTCGGCTTCCACGACTGGGGCTTCGACTACGTGCTCCTCGACTTCCTGGGCGACGTGGTCTGCGGCGGCTTCGGGCTGCCCATCGCCCGGGACATGTGCCAGAAGGTCATCGTGGTCGGGTCGAACGACCTGCAGTCGCTCTACGTGGCCAACAACGTCTGCTCCGCGGTGCAGTACTTCCGAAAGCTCGGGGGAAACGTCGGCGTGGCGGGCCTGGTGGTGAACAAGGACGACGGCACCGGGGAAGCCCGGGCCTTCGCCGAGGCCGCGGGCATCCCGGTCCTCGCCTCGATCCCCGCAGACGAGGACATCCGCCGCAAGAGCGCCAACTACGAGATCATCGCGCGCCCCGGCGCGACCTGGGCGCCGCTGTTCGAGGCGCTCGCGCAGCAGACCGCCGACGCGCCGCCGGTCCTGCCCACGCCCCTCGACCAGGACGGCCTCCTGTCCCTGTTCGCCAGCGAGGACACGGGCCGCGACGTCGTGCTCGAGCCGGCGACCCTCGAGGACATGTGCGGCACGGAGATGATCCAGAGACCGTCCCTCGAGGTCATCTACGACAACGTCTGAGGATCGAGGCAAGCCATGGCCGATGCCCGAAACCCGAATCCGCCTGCTTCGCCCGCCGCCGCCGGGCGGGACGGCCTCGGCTGCCACGCGGGCAAGGCGGAGCTGCGGCGGGCCGCGGCCGAGTCCGGCCAGAGCGAGACCCTCGATCGCTACGCCGCAGACTACCCGGTGGGCCCCCACGACCGGCCCCAGAGCATGTGCCCGGCCTTCGGCTCCCTGCGGGTGGGCCTGCGCATGCGCCGCACGGCCACCGTCCTCTCGGGCTCGGCGTGCTGTGTGTACGGCCTCACCTTCACGTCCCACTTCTACGGCGCGCGTCGCTCGGTGCACTACGTACCGTTCGACTCGGAGTCCCTGGTCACCGGGAAGCTCTTCGAGGACATCCGCGAGACCGTGATCGAGCTGGCGGACCCGGAGCAGGTCGACGCCGTGGTGGTCACCAACCTGTGCGTGCCCACGGCGTCGGGCGTCCCGCTGCGGCTGCTGCCCCGCGAAATCAACGGCGTGCGCATCATCGGCATCGACGTGCCGGGCTTCGGGGTCCCCACCCACGCGGAGGCCAAGGACGTGCTGG
Source organism: uncultured Spirochaetales bacterium (assembly GCA_964442285.1). Classification (GTDB taxonomy): domain Bacteria; phylum Myxococcota_A; class UBA9160; order UBA9160; family JAFDET01; genus CAYTZH01. The sequence goes on from CAYTZH010000049.1 coordinate 31,287, forward strand.
CGGGCGCCATGCTCGCCTACGCGCGCAGCGAGGCCGAGCACGGGCCCGTGCAGGCGCCCCGGGGCGGCCCCAGCGAGCGGCCGACGCTGACCCTGCTGGGGGAGATGTTCCCGGTGGATCCGGTGAGCATCGGACGGATGCTCGAGCCCCTGGGCCTCGCGGCCGGCCCGGTGGTGCCCACCCGGGAGTGGCGCGAGCTCTACGCGGCACTGGACGGCACGGCGGTCGCCGCCATCCACCCCTTCTACACCGCTTCTTGTCGCGAGTTCGAGGCCGCGGGTCGGCCCATCATCGGCTCGGCGCCGGTGGGCTGCGACGGCACGGCCGACTGGCTCGACGCCGTCGGTGAGGCCTGCGGCGTGGAGCGAGGCAAGGTGGAGGCGGCCAAGGACCGCATCCTCCCGGCCATCCGGAGCGCCCTGGAGGCGGCCCCGCTCCGCGGGCGCATCACCCTCTCCGGCTACGAGGGCTCCGAGCTGCTGGTCGCCCGGCTGCTG
>CAYTZH010000050.1:0-30045 GCA_964442285.1 uncultured Spirochaetales bacterium
CGTGGAGGAGCTCTTCGAAGCCCTCCACCGCGCGGTGCAGGAGCTGCGGGACTAGTCGGTCCCCTCCGCGGCGCCCACGGCGGGCAGCACCTCGAAGACCTCGAGCTCCCCGAAGCCGGGAACCGGGACGCGGTGGCGCAGCGCGCCGCGTCCCCGGAGCACGTCCCTGCGCAGGTCCTCGGGCAGCGCGCTGGCCATCACGAAGACCCGGCGACCCGCGGCCAGCATGCCGTCGACGATCGCCCCCGGCGGCGTAGCGTCCGCGGCCCAGGCGTCGGCGATGACCAGGTCGGTCTCGAGCTGCAGGGGGCCGAAGGCGTCCTTGGCGCCCCAGTAGGTGAGCAGGCCCGTGGGGCCCGCCGGGAGCAGCGCCGCGAGCGCCTCCCGGTGTGCGGCGTTGCGGGCCCGGAAGTCGCGCGACGCGGGAAGGTCGTCGCTCGCGTGGACGGCCAGGCCCCAGCCGAGGCACGCGCCCACCGCCAGGGCGAGCGGGGCCCGGGGGCGTCCGGTGCGGGCCCAGGCGAAGCTCGCCAGGAGGACGCCGGCGAGGAGCAGCGGAGCGTGCATGAGCCAGCGCAGCTCGAAGGTCGTGGCGTCGGCGAACAGATCCACGCCGACGACGCCGATCGCCGCCAGGAGCGCGCCGGCGAGGACGCGGTCGCGGCGCAGGGGGAGCCCGTCGAGGGCCCAGGCGAAGGCGAGCGCGGCCAGCGGCACGAGCTCGTGGAAGTAGCGCTGGTTGTAGCAGAGACCGTCGAAGCGGCGGAAGCCGGCCAGGGCGAAGGCCAGGAGCACCGGGGCCACGGCCAGGGACAGGGCGCGGAGCTCCCGCTCGGTGTCGGCCCGGGTCAGCAGCCCGCCGAGGCGGCGACGCCCGAGCCACACCAGGGCCAGGAGCGCCAGGGCCAGGGCCACCCAGGGCGACGACTGGATCCAGGCCTTCTTGACCGCACCGCCGAGCATCTCGACGGCGCCGGTGACCTCGTCCTGGCTCATGTAGTAGCCGTGGCGCTCCAGGGCGCGTCCGACCAGCGGCGGATGCGCGGAGTAGTCGACGAGCTTCGTCCACAGGAAGGGCAGCAGATCGCCGCCCAGGGAGCGCTCGACGGCGCCCTGGCCGGGCAGATAGCCGCTGCCCTTGCTGATCGGGTTCCAGGAGCCCTGGCGGATCGAGTTGACGTAGCCCGAGAGCAGCAAGGGAGCCGCTGCGCCCAGGCCGTAGGCGGCGGTGGCCCCCAGGCGGCGTGCCGACAGGAGCCCATGTCGGGAGAGCAGCAGCAGGCCGAGACCGATCCCGCCCAGGAGCACCACGTTCTGGTAGCGGACCCCGCACGCGAGCCCGACGCAGAGCCCGGCCGCGGCCGCCAGCCAGGGTCCGTCGGCCTCGCGCTGGCGGGCCGCGAGCCAGACGCCGGCGGTGACGAGGAAGACCGAGAGCATGTGTGGCCAGACGCCCTGGGCGTACTCGAGCGCGAAGGAGCCCAGGCCGAAGGCCGTCGCCGCGAGCCAGCCCGCGCGCTCGGAGCCATGGCGACGACCCAGGTCGTGGAGCAGCCACACCGTTCCCAGGAAGGCCAGGGTGTTCAGGGCCACGAGGCCGCGCCAGCCGAGGAGCGAGAACGGCAGCGCCAGGAAGGCGTACAGGGGCGGCGCCGTGGAGCTGACCGGCGGCGGCGGCAGTGCCCGGGTGTTGATGGCGGGATCGAAGTAGAAGAGCGCCTTGGCGTGGGGCAGCCCCTCGAGGCCTGGCAGGCCGAAGCGACCGTGGCGCAGGGCCACCAGGCTGGTCAGGTAGTTGTCCTCGTCGAGGATGAAGACTCCCGGCACGACCGTGGCGGTCAGGATCCCACCCGCGACCAGGAGGACGAGCAGCAGCACCAGGCGGGGACTCTGCATTCGGGGAACCCTCGATCTCCCGCGGGGCACGAGCGCGGAAACCCTGCCGCCGCGACCCTCTGGGATCGGCACTTGCGCACCGCGCCTTGAGCCCCGCGCAGCGCTGCAGCGACGGCGCAGGCGCATGCAGTCGGCGGACTCAACTCCCGGTGGATCGCGGACGAAGGGGGCCTCGGGAGGAGGTGCGGATGGTCGGCTCCGGTCTCGCGAACGGACACGCCTACGACCCGCGACGGCCGCTCCTCTCGGTGCACGTCCCGAAGTGCGCGGGCACGAGCTTCCAGCGCGTCCTGCGCCGCTGGTACGGACGGCGTCTCTGCCTCCACTACTGCGACGAGCGCCGCGCCCGGCTGCCGCGGCGACACCGCCTGGAGCGGCGCCTCGGCGGAGGCTACCGCCCGGGCCTGTGCATCCACGGCCACTTCAACCGCGACCGCGGCTTCGGCGTCGAGGACTACTACCCGGCCCTCGATCAGCGGATCCTCGTGCTGAGGGATCCCTTCGAGGCGCACGTCTCGCTCTTCCACTACCGCAAGCGGGAGGGACCGAAGGCCTGGTACGGCGGCACCGTCGATCCGGTCGCCGTCGATCCCGCCTGGACCCTGGAGCGCTTTCTCGAGGAGCGGCCCGCGCAGTACCTGAACTTCCTGCCGGCCGACCTCGGCGAGGCGAACCTGGCCTCGGTCCTCGACCGGGACTTCCTCTACGTGGGCGTCGCCGAGGACCTGCAGGCCACCGTCGACCAGCTGGCCAGCCTGCTCGGGCTTCCGGGCCAGCGGGTACCCGTGCTGAACGCCGCCCCGCGGACCCAGCGCGTGCCGCCCGGCGCCCGGGAGCGCTTCGAGCGCGAGCACCCCCTGGAGTACGCCGCCTGGCGCTACGCTCGGGAGCGCTACGCGCGGCCGCTGCCCGCCCCGGTAGACGCCGACCTAGCGGTGGGCGTGGACGCGGCCGCCGCCCAGGGCCGTCTCGAGCTTGAGGCGTAGCTGGCGCAGCTCGATCCCCGAGTAGACCACGCCCCAGAGCATGCGCGCGGCGTCCGACGCGATCGGCCCCGGCCGGTCGGGAAGCGCGTCGAGCTCGGCGCGGAGGCGCTCCGGGTCGTAGCCCATGAAGGCCAGCCGCTCGCGGCCGATCCAGCGCAGGTAGCGTCGACACCAGGCCTTGCGCAGGGGCGAGGCCAGGGTGTGCTTCCACTTGTCGAGCGGCGCGTCGCTGACCCGGTCGTAGACGCGGGCTCCCACCGGGTCGCCCATGGTCCCGCGCAGCGCCACGTCGCCGAACGCCTCGAGCACCGACGCGTCCGGCGAGACCCCGAGATGGGCGAAGAGCGCCCGCAGGTGCTTCTCCGGCTCGCGCACCAGGTCCTCGTAGCGGAGGGCGTGCACGCGGCCCGGTGCGTCGCGCGCGGCATCCACCAGCCGCGCGAGTCCATCGTAGAGGTCGACGCGGAAGTAGTGCAGGTTCCAGCGGCCGGCGTCCCAGGTCTCCGCGATCGAGGCCACCACCGCCAGCGGGTTGCGCCAGAGGCAGACCACCGGCGCCTCCGGGAAGGCGGCCAGGAGCTCCCGGGCGACCAACGCGTAGCGGGGGGTCTTGTCGAGAAAGACGGGCGCCCCGCCGGCTAGCCGGGCGTAGATGGAGCCGGCGAAGTCGCGCACCGCGGCGTGCCAGTCGTCCCGGCCCCCGGGCAGCTCGCGGCAGAGGTCGTCCAGGGCGCGGCGGTAGTCGACCTGGGCGTACTCGGCGTAGAGGCCGCGCTCGCGGAAGGCGTAGAGCAGGGGCAGGAGCGCCCACGGCTCGGAGACGGTGGCCACCTCCGGATGGGCCGCGAGCAGGCGCTGGGTGAGCGTCGAGCCCGAGCGGGGCAGTGAGAGCAGGAAGGCGGGTCGCGGACCGCACATCAGGAGGCCTCCGCGGAGAGGCGGCCGGCTGCCTGCCGGGTCGGCTGGAGGAGCCGCGCGCCCACAGCGCCCGCGGCCGTCGCGACGCCCGCGCTGGCGAGCAGCGGATCGAGATCGGGCAGCAGGTGGACGCCGGCGCCCAGGGCGACGGCGCCGGCGAGGGCGAGCCCCTGGGCCGCGTGGTAGGGGTGGACCCGGCCGCCGAGCCCGCGCCACAGCAGCGCCCCGCCCAGCAGGCCCATGCCCAGGACGGAGACCGCGCAGGCCGCGGCCGCGCCCACCACGCCGTGGCTCGGGATCCACCAGACGCCCAGCACGAGGTTGGCCGCCACGCCGAAGCCGGCGCGGGCGGCCTCGAGACGGCTGCGACCGGTCATGCGCAGGATCACCCCATCGAAGCCCGACAGGGCGAGGCCCACGAGGCCGGCGCCCAGGATCGCCACCACCCGTTCGGCCTCGGGTGTGGCGACCTCGGGACCGAGCCAGCCGAGGATCCGACCCGCGTGGATCACGAGCAGGGCGTAGAGGGCGCCGAGTCCGAGGAGTGTCGGTGGCGCGAGCCGAGCGTGGAGCCGCGCCAGGCCCGCCGCGTCGCCGCGCGACCAGCGTTCCGCCACCTGGGGAGCCAGCACCTGGCCGAGGGCCTGGAGCGGGGCGGCGACCAGGAAGGCCACCCGGGCGGCCACGCTGTACAGGCCCATGGACTCGGCGCCGGCGAAGCCGCCGACCAGGAGCCGGCTGCTCTGGAACAGCGCCACGTCGAGCAGGCCCGTGGCCACGAGCGGAGCGCTCGAGGTCAGCAGGAGGCGGGTCGGGGAAGGTCCCTCGCGGGTCGCGCAAGCTCCCGGGCGGGTCGGGAGCCTGCGCGCTCGCGCCCAGCCCAGGCGGTGTCGCGCGAGGAGCAGCTCGCCCGCCAGCCAGGCGGCGGCGAGGGGCGCCGCGGTGGCGACGGCCAGGCCCCGGGCGTCGGGCAGCCGGGGCAGCAGGGCCAGGAGCAGCACGGCCCGCAGCACGGGCTCCACCAGGAAGCCCGACAGCGAGCGGCCGAAGGCGTCCTGGCAGCCGAGCAGGCCGCCGCGCCCCACCGCCTGCAGGGCGCCGAACAGGACCAGTCCCGCGAACAGGCCGGCGAACAGGCGCGGCGAGACCCGTCCCGCCACGTCGTCTGGGAAGAGTCCGTGGAGCGGCCAGGCCAGCACGACCGCGACCGCCGCAGCGCCGGCGACCAGGGCGCGCGCCCGGTTCAGGGTGTCGCGGGCCCGCTCCGGGTCGGCCTGGGCGCGGGCCTCGGCCACTTCGCGCATGGCGCCCTGCCCCAGGCCCAGCACGGCCAGGGGCTGGCACAAGGAGGCCAGGCTGACGACGAAGAGCACGGCACCGTACACGGAGAGGTCGACGGCACGCAGCGCCAGGCCCACGTTGGCGTACATGAGCAGCTGGTAGACGGCCATGCCGCCCAGCACCCAGAGGGTGCCCACGGTGAGGCGGCGGCCGCGGCCCGCGGCGCTAGGCGCGAGCGCGCTCCGCATAGAAGTCCGCCAGGTCCGCGGCGATGGCGCGCCAGGAGAGTCGCTGCTCCGCGAGCCGCCGGGCCCGCTTGCCCATCCGCTCCGCCCGGTCCGGGTCCGAGAGCAGCGCGTCGACGGCCGTCGCGAAGGCCTCCGGCGACTCCTCGGCCAGCAGGCCCACGGCCTCGTCGGCGACGAGATCCTTCAGGTCGCCGGTCGGGTTGGTCACCGTGGGGCGTCCCGCCGCCAGGTAGTCGCCGAGCTTGTGGGGATAGCGGCCGCGGTTGATCGGCCGGTCGAGGTAGGGGAGCAGCATCACGTCGGCGCAGGCCAGGTGCTCGTTGAGCCGCTCGTGGGGCACGACGCCGTGGCGGAGCACCCGGTCGGCCAGGCCGGCGGAGGCCACCACCGCGTCGAGCTCCGGCATGGGCGCGCCGACGAGCAGCAGCCGGGCCTCGGGCTGGCGGGCGTGGAGCGCCGCGAAGGCCCGCCCGAGAAAGGCCCCGTCGTAGCTGTTGAAGCCCACGTAGCAGGCCACCGGCGCGTCCTGGGGCACGCCGTGGCGGTGGCGCATCTCGCGGCGATCCCGGGGCACGATCCCGTCCACGTCGGCGCCGACGGCGACGCGGCGGATGCGCTCCTCGGCGAGGCCGAAGGCGCGCGCCCGGCGCGCCAGGTCGCGAGTGATGACGCTGAGACCGTCCACCGCCGCGTAGACCCGGCGCTCTCCGTGGGTGTCCGCCGGTCCGAACAGCCAGCGCGAGAGCCCGCGTCGACGCCCGCCGATGCCCTCCATGCCCCAGAGGTCCGCCCAGTCCGCGATCCACGGTACCCCCAGGCGTCTCGCCATGGCGCGGCCCACCCACGCCACCGAGGGCCGATGACCGAAGCCGTGCACCACGTCGAAGGGCCCGGCGTGTCGGGCGCGCAGGCGCCGCGCCAGGATCTCCGCGGGGTCGATCCCGGCGTGGCGCAGGCGGTCCGGCAGGGCACCGGGGAAGCGCTCCACCCGCAGCCCGTCCGGCGCGGCCGGAGGCGCGCCGCCCCGGGGGCGGGCGCACCACAGGGTCACCTCGTGGCCGCCCTGGACGAGCCCGCGGGCCAGGGAGGAGGAGCGCATCCAGCTCCCGCCGGCGCCCTGGATCTCGTAGGTGAGGAACAGGATCCGCACGGGAGACCTATCGGCGGAAGCTGCCGATTCCTGAGGTGCGGCGGGGCGCCCGGCCCGCGCGGGGCGATTCGCCTTCAGGATGGCGGGTTTCGCGCCGATGGATTCCCGTGAACGAGCTTCGGAGCGTGCAGTGAGCGTTGCCATCGTGACGGGCTCGGCCGGCCTGATCGGCTCCGAGGCGGTCGGCTTCTTCGCCGACCTGGGCATGGACGTGGTCGGCGTCGACAACGACATGCGCAGCTACTTCTTCGGCGAGGAGGCCTCCACCTCGTGGAACCGCCAGCGCCTGGAGCGGCTCCATCCCGGCTACGAGCACGTCGACGCCGACGTCCGCGACCTGGCCAAGCTGGGCGAGGTCTTCGGGCGCTACGGCCGCGAGATCGGGCTGGTGATCCACACGGCGGCCCAGCCCTCCCACGACTGGGCGGCGCGGGAGCCCCTGACCGACTTCGGCGTGAACGCGGTCGGCACCCTGAACCTGCTCGAGCTGACCCGGGAGCACTGTCCCGACGCCCGCTTCGTATTCACCTCGACCAACAAGGTGTACGGCGACCGGCCGAACCAGCTCCCGCTGGTGGAGCAGGAGACGCGCTGGGAGCTCGCCCCCGAACACCCCTGGCAGGAGGGCATCCCGGAAGAGATGTCCATCGACGCCTGCACCCACTCGGTCTTCGGCGTCTCGAAGGTGGCCGCGGACGTGGCCGTGCAGGAGTACGGCCGCTACTTCGGCATGAACACGGTCTGCTTCCGGGGCGGCTGCCTCACCGGCGCCCACCACGCGGGGGCCCAGCTCCACGGCTTCCTGGCCTACCTGATGCGCTGTACCGTCACCGGTACGCCCTACACCGTGCTCGGATACCGCGGCAAGCAGGTCCGCGACAACATCCACTCGAGCGACCTCATCGCGGCCTTCTACGAGTACTACAAGGATCCGGACCCGGGCGCGGTCTACAACATCGGCGGCGGTCGCGAGAGCCACTGCTCCATGCAAGAGGCCGTGTCCCTGTGCGAGGAGGTCGCCGGGCGTCCCCTCGAGCGCCGCTACGCCGACGAGGCGCGGACCGGCGACCACATCTGGTACGTGAGCGACCTCTCGCGCTTCCGGGCCCGCTACCCGGGCTGGCGCATCACCCGCCGGGTTCCGGACATCCTGCGCGAGATCCACGCCGCCAACGCCGAGCGCTGGGCGCCCCGATGATCGACGCCGAGCGCCGGGCGCCCCGATGATCGACGCCGGCCGTCACCCGGTGCTCGGCGTCCGGGTGAGCGGCGTGGACTACGACGCGACCGTGGAGGCCGTGGTCCGGGCCGCCGAGGCGGGCCGCCCCCTGGCGGTGTCGGCCCTGGCCGTCCACGGGGTGGTGAGCGGCGCGCGCGATCCCGTCCACGCGCGGCGCCTGAACGGGCTGGACCTCGTGGTTCCCGACGGCCAGCCGGTGCGCTGGGCCCTGCGCTGGCTCCACGGCGTGCGCCTGCCGGACCGGGTCTACGGTCCGGAGCTCACCCTGCGCGTGGCCGCGGCCTTCGCCGAGCGCGAGCTGCCCCTCTACCTCTACGGCAGCACCGCGCCGGTGCTCGCCGCCCTGGCCGAGCGCCTGCAGGCGGGCTCTCCCCGGCTGCGGATCGCCGGTCGCGAGCCCTCGAAGTTCCGCCGGGAGAGTGCCGAGGAGCGGCGCGCGGTGGTGGCGCGCATCCGGGCCTCGGGGGCGCGGGGCGTGCTGGTCGGTCTGGGCTGTCCGCGTCAGGAGACCTGGGTCTTCGAGAACCGCAGCGCGCTGCCCATGCCGCTGCTGGCGGTCGGGGCCGCCTTCGACTTCCACGCCGGCCGCCTGCCCCAGGCCCCGGTCTGGCTGCAGCGGGCCGGGCTCGAGTGGGTCTTCCGCCTGGCCTGCGAGCCGCGTCGGCTCTGGCGGCGCTACGCCACCACCAACCCGCGGTTCGCGCTGGGCGTGCTGCTGCAGGGCGCGGGCCTGCGTCGCTTCGAGCCGGTCCTCCCCGACGGCAGCGAGCCCCTGGAGCTGCCGGGATGAGGCGCGACGGCCTCTCCTCCCTCGGCCGGCTGCACCTCTACACGGACCTGGTGCTGGTGTCGGGCGCCTGGCTCGGCGCCCACGCCACCCGCCGTGCCTTCGACTCGCTCTTCGGGTACGCGATCAATCCCCTCGACGTCTACCTGATGGCGCTCCCCGCCGTGGTCGCGGCCTGGGTGGGCTCGTGCTGGGCCTTCGGTCTCTACCGCCGCGCGCGCCTCCGCTCGGCGGGCAGCGAGCTCGGCGACCTCTCCCGGGGCGTGCTGCTGGGCCTGCTGGTGGTGAGCAGCATCGGCTACTTCTTCCGCGAGCTCTCGTTCGGCCGCGCCGTGGTGCTGCTGACCGCGGCGTACAGCGCGATGCTCCAGGCGGGCAGTCGCCTGCTCTTCGCCTCCCTCGAGGACCGGATGCGGGCGACCGGCCGCCTCGACGTTCCGGCCCTCATCCTCGGCGCGGGGACCACGGGCATCCGCCTGCTCCAGAAGATCCAGGACCACCCGGAGGTGGGCTACCGGGTCGTCGGCTTCCTGGACGACGACCCGAGCCTGCGGGAGACCAAGGTGGCCGGGTGTCCGGTGCTCGGCCCGATCGAGGCCCTCCGCGAGACGATCGAGCGCCACGGCGTGCGCGAGGTCTTCGTCGCGGCGCCCGGCATGGGCCACACCGAGATGCTCGGCTTCGTGCTCGCCTGCGAGGATCTCGACGTCCACTTCCGCGTCGTGACGAACCTCTTCGAGGTGCTGACCGCCGGAACCCAGGTGGACCTGGTGGACGACCTGCCCCTGGTCGCCCTCGGCGCGCCGCGGGTCGGTGCCTTCTACGAGCCGGCGAAACGCCTGGTCGACGTGGCGGGCGCCGTCCTGGGGCTGCTGCTGCTGGCCCCGCTGCTCGTCGGGTGCGCCCTCCGGATCCGGCGCGACTCCCCCGGCCCGGTCCTCTTCGTCCAGGAGCGGATCGGGCGCGGCGGGCGGCCCTTCGCCATGTGGAAGTTCCGCACCATGGTCTGCGACACCGAGGCCTACGCCGTCGCGCCCAGCGAGCGGGACGACCCGCGCATCACCCGCTTCGGGCGCTGGCTGCGGCGGACCAGCATCGACGAGCTGCCCCAGCTCTGGAACGTCCTCCGCGGCGAGATGTCCCTGGTCGGGCCCCGCCCCGAGATGCGCTTCATCGTCGACGGCTACGACGAGTGGCAGCGCCGGCGCCTCACGGTGAAGCCGGGCATCACCGGCCTGTGGCAGATCCTCGGGCGCAAGGACCTGCCCATGCACCGCAACCTCCAGTACGACTTCTACTACATCCGCAACCGGTCCCTGGGGCTGGACCTGTGGCTGCTGCTCCGCACCGTCGGGGTCGTGCTCTCGCGCCGGGGCGCCTACTAGCGGCTGGGTCAGGTGCGGCGGTCGAGGGCCTCGAGGATGCGGATCAGGGTCCGGACCCCGCGCTCGAGGTTCTCGATCGAGATGCGCTCGTTGGGCCCGTGGATGCCGCGGGTCTCGGCCGGCGGGAGCCAGCGCGGGACGAAGCCGTAGGCCACGATGCCGAGGTCGCGGAAGTAGTGGGCGTCGGTGAAGCCGGCGATCACCCGCGGCACCACGGCGGCGCCCGGATCCACCTCCAGGGCCACCGCGCGGATGGCGTCGAAGAGCGGCGTCTCCACCGGCGCGCTGCGCGAGGGGAACGCCAGGATCGGTCGGATCTCCAGGCCGGGGTCGGCGACGGCCGCCCGCACCTGGTCCGCGAAGACGTCGCAGCGCTCCCCGGGCAGGAGTCGGGCGTCGAGGTGGGCGCGGGCCTCCGCCGCCAGGATGTTCGTGCGCGCGCTGCCCTCCAGCACGGTGATGGTCACCGTGTTGCGCACGAGCGCGGAGAGGCCGCGGTTGGCGAGGAAGCGACCGCGGAAGGCGGGGTCGCCCAGGGCGAGGGCGAGGTCTCGGTAGCCCTCGCGGTCCTCCGGCGCTGCATGGGGCGCGAGGAAGCGGAACATCCGCGCCACCTCGGGGATCACGCGCACCTCCGTCTCCAGCCGGCGCACGCGCTCGAGGGCCGCCACCAGCCGCGGCACGGCGGCGTCCCGGGGCGGCGAGGAGCTGTGTCCCGGGGTGCCCCGGGCCACCAGCTCGAGCCAGCAGGGGCTCTTCTCGGCGATGGAGACGCCCCAGATCGACGGTCGCTCGCCCTGGGAGACCAGGATGCCGCCACCCTCGGTCAGCAGGTACTCGGCGTCGCGGAGGAGGTCGGGACGGGCCGAGGTGAGCCAGCCGGCTCCGGCGCGGCCGCCCGACTCCTCGTCGGGGGTGGCCAGGAATATCACGTCGCGCTCGAGGCCGCGCTCCCGTCGCGCCAGCTCCACGGCCGTCAGCAGATGGACCACGCCGACGCCCTTGGCATCGAGGGCCCCCCGGCCTACCACGTAGCCGCCGCCCACGACGCCCTCGAAGGGCGCGATGGCCCACTCGTCCCGATCGGCCGGCACCACATCGAGGTGGGACAGGAGGACGATCGGCCGCTTGCTGCCGGTGCCGGGCACGCGCGCCCAGACCAGCGCCCGCCGCGCCCCGGAGCCGTTGGCCGGGGTCGGGACCACTTTGACCTCGAGGTCGGCCCGCCGCGCGACGTCGGCGAAGAGCTCGGCCAGGTCGCGCTCGTTCCCGGGCGGGTTGACCGTTTGGATGCGGATGGCCCGCGAGAGCAGGGCCGCGGCGGCGGGGGCCAGCCCCTGGTCGAGGTCCACGGGCTCGTCGCCGAAGGGCCACCAGTCCGCCGAGGCGGCGCCCAGCGGGCAGAGCAGCATCAGGCCCGCGGTCAGCAGAAGAGTCCGCAGCCTGCGAGGTTCGCGCGTCAGTGTGACTCCGGGGCTGCGGCCGGTCCGAGCCTTGGTCCCCGCGGGGTCATGCCCTCGAGGCGCCGGTTCATGCACGGGGCCCGCATCGCCGATGAGCCTCGACGAGCCCACTCTGCCCGAGCGGGCCCACCGTGGGCAGGGTTCCGGGCGGGAGTTGCGGGCCGGTGCGCGGCCGTCGGCCCGCGGCCGACCATGCGGAGTTGCGTGCTCGAGTGCTAAGTATACGCGCCGATTCGCAGGTGGCAGGTGGCGGGCCGGCGACACGGGGCTGCCACCGTCCTGCGACCGAGGTGTCGACCTGGGATCGAAATCGCCTTAGCGTCACCGGCGGGCCGTCGCGGGACCCGCACCGTGCACGCAGGGGTCGTGGGACGTGGCACCGGAAGGCCGGGGTCGAAGGGGGGACGGGTGAGCGCGAGCCGCCAGCACCATCGGAAGCACGACCTCTCCGCGCTCGTGGGCCGGGGCTCGACCTTCGTCGTGGTGATCGCGGTCCTCTTCGGTCTGCTCGCCGCCGGCCTGTGGGTGGCGCGCTCGACCGAGGCGCCCGCGCCGACGGCGTCGGCGTCCCCGGTGGTCGCGAGCACGCCTGCGCCTGCGCCTGCATCGTCCTCCGGCGACCCCATCCCGTTGTTCGACCCGCTGCCCGAGATCCCCTTCCGCCTGGCGCTGCCCGCGGGCCGCGATGCCCGCGTGCCCGAGGTCGCCAGCGGCGTCATCGAGAAGGGGGGATCGCTGGCCTCGGCCCTCGGCGCCCACGGGGTCTCGCCGTCCGCCGTCCACGCCATCGCGGAGCACATGCGGCCGGTGTTCGACTTCCGGCGCGCCCGCCCCGGCGACCGCTTCCGCCTGGTCCACGCCCAGGGTCGCGACGTGCTGGAGTTCGAGTACGCGACGGCCGACCGCTCCCTGTACCACCTCAGCCGGGAGGGCGACGGGTTCGTGGCCCTGCGCGTCGAGCCGGAGCGGGTCACCCGGACCGCGCGGATCGCCGGGATCGTGACCAGCTCCCTGTACGACGCCATCAAGGAGCTCGGCGAGTCGCCCGCCCTCGCCGGACAGTTCGCGGACATCCTGGCGTGGGACGTCGACTTCTCCCGCCACGTGCAGCCCGGCGACGAGTTCGCCGCCCTCTACGAGCGGATCTACCAGATCGACGAGCTCGGCGGCGAGCGCTACGAGGGCCCCGGAAGGATCCTGGCCGCGCGCTACGCCGGCCAGACCGGTGAGCACCGGGTCCTGTGGTTCGAGGATCCCGAGACCGGACGGGGCAGCTACTACCGCGATGACGGCAGCGCCGTCACCCGGGCCTTCCTCGCCGCGCCGCTGCGCTACTCGCGCATCAGCTCGCGCTACAGCAGCAGCCGGCGCCATCCCATCCTCAAGGTGACGCGCCCCCACCACGGCATCGACTACGCGGCACCCCGGGGCACACCCATCTTCGCCGTCGCCGACGGGGAGGTCATCTTCCGCGGCCGCGCCGGCGGGTTCGGCAACCTGGTCAAGATCCGCCATCCCAACGGCTACGTCTCCTACTACGCGCACATGAGTCGCTTTGCGAGCGGTCTGAGGCTCGGGCAGTCCGTGCTGCAGAAGCAGGTGATCGGCTACGTCGGCTCCACCGGCCTCGCCACGGGGCCCCACGTCTGCTTCCGCGTCGCGAAGGACGGCCGCTTCGTCAATCCCACCAAGCTCAAGGTCCCCGCCGGCAAGCCCGTCCCGGACGCGCTCTGGCCGCGATTCCTCGAGGTGCGGGACGCCCTCCTGGCGGAGCTCGAGAACCGCACCCTCGTCGCGACGGAAGAGGCGGCCTCGTAGCAAGCCCGGAGGGCGCGCAGCGAGGCGCAGCCGCGTTTTCGCGCCCCTGTCCGATGTGTCAACATCCCGCGCGATGGCCGATCCCCAGCAGACGCTGCGCGCGCGGCTCGCGGATGCGGGCCGCCGCCTGGGCGAGCGCGAGGCCGCCCATCGCGGCGAGCTCGACGCGGCGCGCGGCCGCGCCGAGGATCTGCGCAGCTGGGTCGCCGGCGGGCTCGAGAGCTTCCATGCCGCCGCCGCCGAGGTCGGTGCTCCCCATCTGCAGGTCGAGCTCGAGGCCGCCCGGATCGACGACAAGCACCTGCGCAGCGTGCAGTTCGGGATCTCCCGAGGTCGCACCCGCGGCATCGTCACCGTGAAGAGCAAGGGCCAGGTGACCCTCGTCGGACCGTTCAAGAGCGGCGGGACCGAGGGCCCCTGCCAGAGCTTCCCGGTCGATGCCGATGAGGAGATCGCCCTCGCCCTGGGGGACTTCCTGGAGCGCTTCCTGGAGGAGGCCGCGACGCCGTGAGCGGCGGCGACTCCCCGCCGTGCCGCGCCCAGGGGCGTCGCCGACGCAACGTGTCCGCCGGGCTCGGCATCGAAATCGCTGCGCCGCCCGCCGAGGTCGATCCGTGAGCCTGGACCGTCGCGACCCCCGCCTCGAGGCCCCCATCGAGTCGATCGACGACCTGATCGGCTACTTCCGCGCGGGCGAGAAGCCCGCCGAGCGCTGGCGCGTGGGCACCGAGCACGAGAAGATCGGGGTCTACGAGGAGGACCTGAGCCCGGTTCCCTACGAGGGAGAGCGCGGCATCGGGGCCCTGCTGGAGCGCCTGGCGGAGGTCGACGCCTGGGAGCGGATCCGCGAGGGCGGCCAGACCATCGCGCTCGAGAAGGACGGCGTCTCCATCACCCTGGAGCCGGGCGGCCAGCTGGAGCTCTCCGGCGCGCCCCTCCGCTCTACCTTTGCCACCTGCGACGAGTTCAACACCCACCTGGCGCTCATGCGCGAAGTGTCGGCCGAGTTCGGGATCGTCTGGCTGGCGCTCGGCGCGAGTCCCTTCCACGGCGTCGAGGACGCGCCGCGCATGCCCCGGGTGCGCCACCAGATCATGCGGGAGTACCTGCCCACCCGCGGCTCGCTGGCCCTCGAGATGATGCACATCACCGGAACGGTCCAGGCCAACTTCGACTACGCCGACGAGCGGGACATGGCCGACAAGCTGCGCACCGCCATGGGCGTCACGCCGGTGGTGTCGGCGATCTACGCCAACTCGAGTCTCTCCGGCGGCAAGGCCAACGGCTTCGCGTCGCGGCGACTCCACATCTGGCGACACACGGACCCCGACCGGACGGGCATGCTGCCCTTCGTCTTCGAGAACGGCCTGGGCTACGAGCCGTACGCCCGCTGGGCCCTCGACGTGCCCATGTTCTTCGTGGTGCGCGACGGCCGCTACGCGCCCGCGGGCGGCATGACCTTCGGACGCTACGTGGCGGAGGGCATCGAGGGGCAGCGGGCGACCCTCGAGGACTTCGATCGCCACCTGACCACCCTCTTCCCCGAGGTGCGGCTCAAGCGCTATCTGGAGGTGCGCGGGGCCGACGCCGTCCCGCCGCGACTCACCTGCTCGCTCCCGGCGCTCTGGAAGGGCCTCCTCTACGATGAGCAGGCCCGCGCCGCGGCCTGGGAGCGGGTGGCGGATTGGAGCGTTGCGGAGCGCGAGGCGCTGCTCGACGACGTCGCCCGGCGCGGCCTGGCGGCGACCCTCCCCGGCGGCGAGCCGGTGCTCGCGCTGGCCCGGGAGCTGGTGGCCCAGGCGGACGCCGGCCTGCGGCGCCTGGGCCAGGGGGCGCGCGGTCGGGCCGACGAGTCGAGCTTCCTGGATCCCGTGCGCGAGCAGCTCGACGAGGGCTTGAGCCCCGGCGAGGTCGTCCGGCGGCACTGGGAGGACGACTGGGGCCGGTCTCCGCGTCGCTTGCTGGAGTACGCTCGGTACTGATAACGTCTTGTCCCTGCGGGGAACACGCTCGCCCGGATGCGTCCCGGACACGTCCCCACGCGGAGCGATCGAGGAGATCTCCCTTGCCCATCAAATTCACGTTCACCCTGGCGGACGAGGACATCGCCTACTTCAAGGGCCTGCTGCGCGATGCCAAGCGCTACGCCAAGGGCCAGGAGCCGGCGGAGATCATCGCCGGCGTGCGGGCCCTGGTGGCGCGGGTGAAGGACGCCAAGCGGGTGCCCTCCTTCGCCACGGACGCGATCGAGACCCTGGACGACCTGATCTCCATGGTCGAGGACAAGGAGTGGGCGCTGCCCAAGCCGATCGCCGACCGGGCCGTGGCGGCGCTCGCCTACTTCGCCCATCCGGACGACCTGATTCCCGACAGCATCCCGGGCCTCGGCTTCCTGGACGACGCCATCATGGTCAAGATCATCGGCCAGGAGTTCCGCCACGAGCTGGCGGGCTACCGCAAGTTCTGCCGCTTCCGCGAGGGCGCCGAGCAGCGTCCCTGGACGTCGGTGGCGAAGACGCGCCTCCCGGCGCGGCTCGCAGAGAAGCGAAAGTCGCTGCGCGCCGAGATCGACGGAAAGAAGCGCAAGGACGACCAGGTCAAGAAGTCCGGAAGCAGCTCCCCCTCGACGAGGTGGTGGTAGGCCGACGGCCCCCGGGACCATGCACATGCCCGAGCGCGCCAGGCTCCTGATCGTCGACGACGAGGAGGCGATCCTCGAGACGATGGAGTTCACCTTCGAGGACGACTACGAGGTCCTCACCTGCTCCGACGCGGAGAAGGCCCTGACGCTGCTCGAGGAGCACGCCCCGGTCTCGGTCGTGATCAGCGACCAGCGGATGCCGAACATGACCGGCGTCGAGTTCCTGTCCCGGGTCTTCGAATCCCATCCCAGCACCGTACGCATCATCCTGACGGGCTTCGCGGACATGGACGCCATCATCAAGGCGATCAACGACGGCCACGTCTACGCCTACATCACCAAGCCCTGGGAGCCCGACGACCTGAAGCAGGTCGTGCGTCGCGCCGTCGACCACCACGACCTCGCGGTGGAGAACGAGCGCCTCCTCCAGGACCTCGGTCGCAACAAGGTGCTGCTGGAAGCGGTCATGGACGAGCTCGACCAGGGCGCCCTGGCGGTCGACGCCGACGGCGTGGTGCAGGCGGCCAACAAGCCCGCGCGCGACTTCCTGGGCCTCGAGCGCGACGTCCGGGGCCGCTCCCTCAAGGAGGTGCTCGGCGAGGAGCGCCTCGAGTCCCTGAGCGCGGCCGCCTTCGCCATGGCCGCCGGGGCCGACGGCGCCCGGGAGGACCTCGAGATCAGTCTCGGCGCCCTCTCCCTGCGCCTGCGCCTCAGCGTGCACCACCTGCAGGATCCCAGCGGCGCGCCCTTGGGCGTGGTGCTCTTCTTCCGGGAGATCACCCACGAGCCGCTGCGCCGCAGCTTCGAGGAGCTCCTCGACAGCCTCGTGGCCGAGCCCGAGGCGCTGCGGCCGGGCCTCGAGAAGGCGATCGACCGGGTGCGGGAGCTCCAGGATCGCATCCGGGGCATCGCGATCGGCTCGCCGGGCATGGCCGAGCTCTCGGAGCGGGCCGCGCGGGCGGTGACCGCCTTCGAGAACTGGCTGACGGTGGACGACACCCTGGCCCGGGAGGACTACCCCGACGCACAGCTGTTGCAGGACCGGATGCGGGTCGCCGTCGCGCGCTGGCCGCGTCCCGACTGCTTGCCCGAGCGGGTCGCGGAGCTCGCCCGCCGCGTGGAGGCCTACTACGAGTCCGGCGAGAATCCGAAGCAGCCGACCCTCTAGCGCCGCGCCCGCGGAGGGACCGGCGTCCGGGGCCGCCGGGCCGGGCCTTCCCCGGCTGGAGCTCCGCAACCAGCGGCTGGGTCTCACCCTTCGCTTCACCCTCGCCTTCCATGCCCGGGAGGTGCGGTTCGAGCGCAGCGCGGGCGATCGCTTCGAGCGGGTGTTCCCGGAGACGTTCTCGTTCCGCGCGGAGAGCCACGACCCGGCCGAGCTCTACCTGCAGCTCGACGACGTCTGGAGCAATCCCCGGCGCATCGCGCCGGCGGCCAATCGCCGGGACGCCGAGCGCGCCATCCGCCGCCTGGTCGTCGGCCTTCCCCACTACCTCGAGGCGCTCCTGGACCGCCTGGAGCGCGAGCAGCGTCTGGACGCCGCGGCGCTCTGCCGGCTCCACGGCGACGTGGCGGTGCTGGTGCTCGTGGTCTCCCGCTTCGTCGCGGACAAGGGGCTCGACGAAGGCGACCTGCGCCTGGCCTGCCTGCATCTGCGCCGCCTGGCCTACGCGGCCCTCCAGAAGGTGATCGAGGCCCGGGTGTCGCCGGCGTCGGTCGACCGCTACGTCGCGGGCGCGGCACTCTTCGGGGCCGG
Source organism: uncultured Spirochaetales bacterium (assembly GCA_964442285.1). Lineage (GTDB taxonomy): Bacteria > Myxococcota_A > UBA9160 > UBA9160 > JAFDET01 > CAYTZH01. The sequence goes on from CAYTZH010000050.1 coordinate 17,570, forward strand.
CGAGGAGATCTCCGAGACCGGCCTGTTCTACGCCCTGGCCGGGGACGACCCCGAGGCGGCCGACCGCTGGCTCCTGGCCATGGGCGAGCAGGCCTTCCACCGCTGGGTGGAGGAGGTCTGCCTCGTGGAGGAGAATCGGGCCTTCGAGGTCCAGGGCTCCCCCTTCGGCGACCGCGAGAGCGAGGTGCTGGAGGCGATCACCGCCGGCGACGCATCCCTGGTGCGGGGGCGGGACCTGGTGCCCTACCTGCGCCGGCGCAACAGCCGCGACTGCGATCGCGTGCTCGGGAGCCTCGAGTCCTGGTTCCTGCGGCAGTACGACGTGAATCACGCCGCCGCCGTGACGCAGCATCGGGCCAATGTGGCGCGTCATCGCGACGACGCCGACGGGGTGCTCTCGCGTCATTCGGCCCGCAACTACGGGGTCGTGCTGCTGGCGCTCGCCGCTCCCTACCTGGCGGCCGCCGTCGCCTACGAGCGCGCGCCGCTCCTGTTCGACGTGGTCTGCTCGCTCCAGGTGGGGCTGCTGCTGGCCAGCGTCTTCTGGTTCCTGCTGGTGCGCTTCTGCATCCGCCGGGACCTCACGTTCTTCCACGCCTCGGTTCCCCGGATCGGCGCGGGGATCATCGTCGGGTATCTGCCCGTGTTCCTCATCGACGAGGTCTGGGACCTGGCCAGCGGCGAGTGGTACAAGCTCCTCGCCGTGGGGACGCTGCTCGGCTTCGTGACGCTCCTGTACCTCTACGTGGAGGTGCAGCGTCGGCTCGGGGACACGGACGTGGCGTTTCGACGCGCCCTCTCGATCTTCATGCTCGGGCTGGTGGAGGCGCTTGCGCTGGGGCTCATCGCGACCAGCCTCTTCGGGGACTTCATGGCGGCGCGCAACTGGAGCGAAGGCCTCTCGCCGGAGCTGGCGGCCGGGGCCGGCCCGGTCGAGGCCCTGCGGGAAACCCTCCCGCCCTTCGCCGGCGAGCTGCCCCGCATCATGGGCGTGGGGCCCCTGCTGGCCTTCCCCACCGCCGTGTTCCTGATGACCTTCCTCTCCTTCTTCATCGGGACCTTCCTGCAGCTCATGTGGGAGGACATCCCGATCACGGAACCGCTGTAGCGGCCCGGCATCCCAGTGCTTACATTCGATCTCTGGAGGTGAAATGGCCTCGATCGTCATGTACTCCCGGGCCACGTGCCCGTACTGCAACGCCGCGAAGGACCTCCTGCGCGGGAAGGGCCGCGACTGGGAGGAGATCGACGTGGGCCTCGAGCCCGAGCGGCGCGCCGAGATGGTGGAGCGGTCCGGGCGCACCACGGTTCCGCAGATCTGGATCGGCGAGCGCCACGTGGGCGGCTACGACGACCTCTCGGCGCTCGAGGCGCGGGGCGAGCTCGACGGCCTGCTGGCCGGGGCGGAGGGCTGAGTCGTGGAGCGCGTCAAGCTGCTGATCGTGGGCAGCGGCCCCGCGGGCTACACGGCGGCCATCTACGCCGCGCGCGCCGAGCTCGAGCCGGTGCTCCTGGCCGGGCTCCAGTTCGGCGGGCAGCTCATGCTCACCACGGACGTGGAGAACTATCCGGGCTTCCCCGAGAGCGTCACCGGCCCGGACATGATGGACCAGTTCCAGAAGCAGGCGGAGCGCTTCGGGACCCGCATCCGCTTCGAGGACGCCACCCGCATCGACCTCTCCGAGCGTCCCTTCCGGGTCTGGACCGAGAGCGAGGCCTTCGCGGCCGACGCCCTGGTCCTCTCCACCGGCGCCTCGGCCCGCTGGCTGGGCGTCCCCGGGGAGGAGCGCTTGCAGAACAAGGGCGTCTCGGCCTGTGCCACCTGCGATGGCGCCCTCTACCGGGAGAAGGCCATGGCGGTGGTGGGCGGCGGTGACACCGCGATGGAGGAGGCGCTCTTCCTCACCCGCTTCGCCAGCCGGGTGCACGTGATCCATCGCCGCGACGCGCTCCGCGCCTCGAAGATCATGCAGGAGCGCGCCCTGGCCCACCCGAAGATCGAGTTCGTCTGGAACTCGGTGGTCGAGGAGGTGCTGGGTGACGAATTCGTGACGGGGGTCCGGATCCGCAACGTGCAGACCGATGGGGAGACGGAGCTTCCGCTCGAGGCGGTCTTCATGGCGATCGGCCACAATCCCAACACCGACCTCCTGCGGGGTCAGCTCGAGCTGGACGACGTCGGCTACATCAAGGTGGAGGCCGGCAGCACGCGGACGAGCGTGGAGGGCGTGTTCGCCGCCGGTGACGTCATGGACCCCACCTACCGGCAGGCCGTCACCGCCGCCGGGACCGGCTGCATGGCCGCGATCGACAGCGAGCGCTGGCTCGCGAAGCAGGGGGTGGAGTAGCCTTCCGCCCATGGTGCTCACCGTCGACCGGCTCGAGCAGCTGATCGCGCACTCTGCCGAGAGCGTGGTGGCGACCGACGCCTCCGGCACGGTGGTCTACTACAACGACGGCGCCAGCCGCACCCTGGGCTACGCGGCCGGCGAGGTGCTCGGCCGCTACGTCGCCGAGCTCTATCCCTCCCTGGCCGAGGCCAGGCGGGTAATGAAGGCCATGCGCGACCCGGGCTTCGGCGGGCCGGGGGTCGTCGACGCCTTCCAGACCACCTTTTTGTCGAAGGCCGGTGAGGAGATCCCGGTGGCGATCACTGGGACGGTGCTCTACGACGGCGATCGCGAGGACGGCACCATCGGCTTCGCCAAGGACCTGCGGGAGATCCTGCGCAAGGACAAGCTCGCCACCCTGGGCGAGGTGGCCATCGGCCTCTCCCACGAGATCAACAACCCGCTCTCGGTCATCGTGAACCAGGCGGAGCTGCTCGAGCGCGACCTGCTGCGGCTGGCGGGCGAAGCCGAGACCTGCGTGGAGAGCGAGCGGGTGGACGCGATCCGGCGCGAGGCGGCGCGCATCGCCGAGATCGTGCAGCGCCTGGGCGAGATGGCCGAGCGCGAGAGCTACGCCACCGTCGACTACATCGGGCCCGCCAAGATGATCGACCTGCGCACGCCCCAGGACACGCCGCCCGACCGGCGCCTGGACGGCCTGCGCATCCTGGTGGTCGACGACGATCTCGGCATCTGCCGCTCCCTCGCGGAGATCCTCGAAGGCGACGGCTGCAACGTCGAGTCCGCGTCGGACGGGGTCGAGGCCCTGCGCAAGCTCGGGGAGAGCGCCTTCGACGTGGTGCTCTCGGACGTGGTGATGCCCCACATGGACGGCTACGAGCTCTACACCACCGTGCGCGAACGCTACCCCGAGCTGCCGGTGCTGATGATGACCGCCTTCACCTACGACAAGGACCACATCATCAAGCGCGCGCGGATGTCGGGTCTCACCGGGGTGATCTTCAAGAAGCCCGTGGACCCCGGACGGCTGCGCGAGGTCATCCTGGAGACCGTCGCGGCCAAGCGCGACTGAGCGCCCCGGGCGCTCGCGGTCCGTCGGCTCACGGGGTCCGCGCGACGCAGATCCCCACCACCCGCTCTGCCCCGGCCCCGCGCAGGGCGCGGGCGGCCGCCGCGAGGGTGGCGCCGGTGGTCACCACGTCGTCCACCAGCAGGATGCAGCCCGAGACCGGTCGGCGCGCGGCGAAGGCGCCGGCCAGGTTGCGGGCGCGGGCCGCTCGATCGAGTCCGGTCTGGCTCGGCGTGTCCCGGGTACGGCGCAGGGCGCGCGCGCGAAGCGGGGTGGCCCGCGCCCGCGCCACCTCCCGGGCCAGCGCGACGGCGGGATTGAAGCCGCGGCTCCGCAGGCGGCGCGGGTGCAGCGGGACGGGCACCACCGCGTCGGCCGTCGGGGCGTCCCGGGCGGCCTCGCGGATCAGCGCCGCCAGCACCGCGCCCGGCCGCGGGTCCAGGGCGGCGAGCCCGGCGGGCGGGTACTTGAAGCGCTGGACCCAGCCCTCGACCGACCCCCCGTAGCGGGAGGCCGCGAGCACGTGCTCGAGGGGCGGCGGTCCGGCGCCGTGCGCCGGCGCGAGCAGCGACCGCCGGCAGGCCGAGCAGAGTCGACCGCCCAGGGGGTCGCCGCCGCACGCGGCGCAGACCGGCGGCAGCAGCAGGCCCGACAGCTCGCTCGGGGACAGGGCGCGTCTCCGCGGGACCGGGGTGGGCGGCGCGCGAGGGCCGGGCAGCGCCCGCGAGGGCCATCGCTAGCGCGGCATGCGCTGCCAGCCCTCCGCTCCGAAGCGCAGCTCGAAGGTGGGCCAGTACTGCAGGTCGAGCTTCAGGGTGATCACCTCGACCCGCCCGTCCAGGTCGACGGTCTGGAGCCGGACCGGGCCGCGGTCGGTGCGGTCGGCGACGGCGGCGGCGAAGGCGTCGAGATCCGGCGTCGGCTGCCCGTCCACCTCGGTGATGCGCCGCGTGGAGCGGAGCCCGTAGCGGTGGGCGGGCGAGCCCCACCAGAACCAGGCCACGTAGACGCCCTCGCGGGGGATGGCTCGCTGGGTGGCCAGGGCGCGGTGCGGCCGCTGGAGGAGCGCTCCCGCCCACTGGAGCACCCGCTCCGTGCCGCGCCCCGCCAGCGCGAGGGTCGGAACCTCCAGCTCGAGCTCCCGGCCGTTCCGCAGCACCTGCAGGGCCACCGCGTCGCGCCGCGAGGCCCGCTCGACCTCGCGCACGCGGCTGGCCGGGGCGCCGCCGGCGGCGAGCAGCAGATCGCCCTCCTCGAGCAGCTCCGCCGCTGGGGCGTCCGCCGCCAGGCGTCGCACCGTCAGCACCCCCGCCCCGGCGTCGTGCTCCTCGAGCCGACGGGCCGCCTCGTCGGAGAGGCCGCGAAGCCGCGCCTCGGCCAGGTCCAGGGGCTGCCACTCCACCCCGAGGCCGCGCCAGTCCACCGGCCGTCCGGCCCGGAGCGGGGTCACCACGTCCAGGACCAGCCCGGCCGGGAGGCCGGCGAAGAAGCCCTGGGCCTTGTCGGCCACGTGGGCCGAGAAGCTCTGCCACAGGGCGACTACCCGGCCGCGGCGATCGACGAGCACCCCCCCATCGGTGGCAGGCCGCGTGCTCAGCGCCACCAGCTCGACGTTGCTCTCCCGGAATCGCGGCGGGCGAGGGAGGGGCAGCTGCGCCGGCTGGATCCGTGAGACGCGCACCTCCTCCGAGATCAGCTGGTGGTTCGCCGTGAGCCCCACGAGCCAGAGCCGGTCGCCGGGCTCGACGGACCGCTCGTGCAGCGCGGCGTCACGCACCGGGGTCTCTCCGATGCGCGCCGGGTCGTACTGGAGCACCGCCAGGTTGTGGGTGGGATGCAGGTAGACCACACGCGCGGGCACCTCGACCGAGCCCCCGAACGTGAGCAGGGCATCGCCGAGGGCGATGGGGACCGTGTCCCGGTCGGTGACCACGAGGCCCCGGGCCGCGTCGACCACGACGCCGGCGCCGGAGAAGCGATCGCCGTGGACGCCGTCGATGCGGTACGGGATGTGGAACTCCACGAGGCACAGCGAGGCGGCGAGCTTGCGGGCGCGGCGGTCGCCCCGCTCCGGGAGGCGCGCGCTGGCCGGCGCGCGCCGGGGCGCCTGCGGCGGCGGCGCGATGTCGCGGCAGGGCCAGCGCCCGCTGGTGTCCTCGCGGACGCAGCGGCGCATCGGGAACCAGCGGCGGTCCATGCGGACCACGGCCACGGCTTCGGTGCGGCGCGACGAGAGCCGGACGTAGCGAAGCGGGAGCGGCGCGCCGTCCCCGGCGGCGGCGACGGCGGCCTCGAAGGCGTCGAGATCGGGGGTCGGCACGTCGCCCACCGCCGTGATCACCGCGGCCCGGGGAATCCCGGCGCGTCCCAGCGCGTAGCCGGGCGCGGCCACGTATACGCCGCCCGGTGACACCGCGTGGTTTCGGGCCTGCTGCAGGGAGAGCGCGTGCACCACGCCGCGACCGAGCTCGAGGAACTCCGACGGCGTCACCGCGTGCAGGTCGGCCACCGTCAGGCGCACCTCGAGGGGCTCGCCGCCGCGCTCGAGCGAGAGGGCGATCTCGCCGCCCACGCCGTCGTCGAGCGCGGCCTCGAGGGGCAGGAAGGTGGTGAGCGTCCGCCCCACCGCCGAGACCAGCACGTCGCCGGGCTCGAGCTGCCCGTCGCCCGGGCCGCCCGGCACCACCTCGTCCACGACGAGCATCCCGATGGCGTCGGGGTGGGCCCGGCGCACCCGGGCCTCGGTCTCGGGTCGGAGCCCGAGCCGCCTCAGCTCGTCGTAGGGCCGGTGGGTGAAGACCGTCTGCAGGGTGCCGCGGGAGACGGGCCGGCCCTCGCGCACGGCCTCGAGGGCGCGCGCCACCCGTTCGAGGGGCAGGAAGAAGCTGGAGGCGGCGCGGGTGCGTCCGCCGGCGTTCAGCGCCACCACGCGGCCGGTGCGGTCGACCACCGGGGAGCCCGACGAGCCGCCGGAGGTGTTCGACGCCGCCTGCAGGTAGAAGGTGTTGAAGTCGTTGTAGCGGCCCCGGCCGTACTGGGGCGCCTCCCGGTCGAGACGCGCCAGGGTCCCGGCCAGGATGGAGAGCTTCTCGCCCGCGTCGTTCCCGATCACCCGCACCTCGGCCCCCACCCGGGCGCGCTCCGGCGCCAGCTCGAGCTCGGCCGCGGGCATGAAGCGGACCTCCGAGGGGTCGAAGCGGAAGAAGCCGAAGTCGTGGACCGGGTCGCGATACACGGCGCGGACCTCCACCTCCTCGTGGTTCTGGAAGACCGCCTCCGCGACGACCGGGCCCGGTCCCACCACGTGGCGGTTCGTGAGGATGATGCCGCGCTCGGCGTCGACGACGAAGCCGGTCCCGGTGTAGGTCTTGGTGCGCTCGGTGTCGAAGGGCCGCGTGGCGCTGGCGCGGAGCACCACCACGGCCGGGACGACGCGCTCGAGTGTCCGCTCCCAGCGGTCGTCGTCGGCGATCGGTTGCGCGGCCGCCCCGGTCGCGAGCGCCGCGACCAGGGAAGCTCCGAGCAGGAGGTCCCGCACGGGTCGCGGGCTCAGGAGGCCACGTTGCGGGAGGGTTCGGTTCCGAGTTGCAGGCGGACGGCGTCGCTCCAGAGCCGCTCCAGGTCGTAGTGCTCCCGGACCTCTTCGAGGAAGAGGTGGACGATCACGTCGTTCAGGTCGATCAGCACCCAGCGGCCGTCCTCCTGGCCCTCCACGCCCAGGGGACGCTCGCCCAGGGCCTTCGACGCCGCGACCACGGCGTCCGCCAGGGTGCGCACGTGGCGGTCGGAGCTGCCGGTGGCGATGAGCATGACGTCGGCGAAGGAGGAGGATTCGCGGAGGTCGAGGGCCACGAGGTTCAGGCCCTTCTTGTCGAGGATGGCGTCGGCGAGGGCGCGAACGCGAGAGGCTTGGGTCACGCGGGCGTTCTCATGGCTTTCGTCGGGCTCTCCTGGTTCGGGTCGGCCGCGGGGCCGCGCGGATAGGCCCCGCTTGCGATCACGGCGCGGCGGACCGCCTCCGGGAGGAGATAGCGCACGGAGCGCCCCTCGCGCAGCCGCCGTCGCACGTCCGACGCGGAAACGTCGAGGGGCGTGATCTCGACGAGCTGAATGTGGCTGCCGGCGCTCCGGTGGCGGGCCGAGCGCCCGTCCGGCGCCACGCGGAAGAGCTCCGCCAGCCCCGGGGGCAGGAGCTCGCCCAGGGCGCCCCGATCGGAGCCGGGCCGGGTCATCACGGCCAGGTCGGCCAGGGTCACGAGCACCTCCGGGCGCCGCCAGGTCTGGATCTCGGCGAAGGCGTCGCTGCCCAGCAGGAAGACCGGCCGCTGCCCGAGCCGGCGGCCCAGGGCCTCCAGGGTCTCCACCAGGTAGGAGCGGCCGCCGCGATCCACCTCGATGGAGTCCGCCGCGAAGCGGGGGTTGTCCTCCACCGCCAGCCGGACCCAGGTCAGGCGCTCGGCCGCCGGGGCGATGGGGTCGCCTTCGTCGTCGCTCTTGTGGGGCGGCAGGGCGCTGGGCACGAACAGCACCCGGGCCAGGTCCAGGGCGTCGGCCACCTCCTCGGCCGCCCGCAGGTGGGCCAGGTGGACCGGGTTGAAGGTGCCGCCCAGGACGCCGGTTCGGGCGCCGTCGCCTCGGCTCATTCGCGGAGCTGACCGTCCCCGTACAGGACGAACTTCCGGGTGGTGAGCTCCTCGAGGCCCATGGGACCGTAGGCGTGCAGCCGCGAGGTGGAGACCCCGATCTCGGCCCCGAGACCGAGGCGGAAGCCGTCGTTGAAGGCTGTGGAGCAGTTCACGCCCACCGTGGACGAGCCGACGCGGCGCACGAACTCCCGGCCGTTGGCGTAGTCGCCGGTCACGATCACCTCGGTGTGCTCGGTGCCATAGCGGCGGATGTGCTCGATCGCGGCGTCCATGTCGTCCACCACGCGCACCGCCAGGATCGGCGCCAGGTACTCCGCGGCCCAGTCCGCCTCCTCGGCGGGGCGGGCCTCGGCGAAGCGCTCGCAGGTGATCGGGCAGCCGCGGATCTCGACCCCCCGCTCGTGCAGGGCCTTGAGCACCCGGGGCAGCACCCCCGACGCCGCGTCCCGGTGGACCAGGAGGGTCTCGAGGCCGTTGCAGACGGCCATCTGGCGGAGCTTGGAGTCCAGGACGATGGCCTCCGCCATCGCCGGGTCCGCGCTGGCGTCGAGGAACACGTGACACACACCAGCGTCGTGCTTGATCACCGGGATGCGGCTCTCCGCCGTGACCTTGTCGATCAGGCCGCGTCCGCCCCGGGGAATGACCAGGTCGATGTCGGCGTCGAGGGTCAGCAGCACGTCGATCGCCGCGCGATCCGGCGTGGGCACGAAGACCACCGCGTCCTCGTGCAGGCCGACCTCCCGGGAGGCCGCCCGCAGGGACTCCACCAGGGCGCCGTTGGACCGGAAGGCCTCGGAGCCGCCCCGGAGGATCACGGCGTTGCCGGCCTTCACGCACAGGGCCGCCGCGTCGACGGTGACGTTGGGCCGCGACTCGTAGATGATGGCGATGACGCCGAGGGGGATGCGCATGCGCCCCACCTGGAGGCCGTTGGGGCGGAGTCGCACCTGGTCGATGCCGCCCACCGGATCGGGCAGGGCGACCACGTCGCGCAGCCCCGCCAGCATGTCGTCCCACTTCTCCGCCAGGTCGAGCCGTCGCACCAGCGGGTCGGCCAGGCCCTTGTCCCGGGCCGCCGCGAGGTCCTCGCGGTTGGCGGCCAGGATGGTGTCGCGGGCGCGCTCCAGCTCGTGTGCGGCGCCCTCGAGCCAGGCGTTCTTGGTGCGGGTGTCGGCCTCCGCGAGGGTCCGGGACGCTTCCCGCGCGCGGCGGGCCAGCTGGGTGATCTCGTCTCGCAGCAGGTCGCTCATGGAGGGGCTCGCGTTGGAGGGCGGGGGCTCACAAGACCACCAGGTCGTCGCGGTGGATCACCGCGTCCCCGTTCGAATAGCCTAGCACCTGGGCGATCCGGGCGGTGGAGAGACCCTTGATGCGCTCCACCTCCTCGGCGCTGTAGGCGCAGAGGCCGCGGGCCAGCTCGCGCCCCCGCGGATCGACACACGCGACCGCATCGCCCACGCCGAAGCGCCCGTGCACGCTCGTGATCCCCGCCGGCAGCAGGCTGCGCCCCCGCTCGACCACGGCCCGGGCGGCGCCGTCGTCCAGCACGAGCTGGCCGCGAACCCGGTTGGTGAAGGCCAGCCAGTGCTTGCGGCTGGCGAGCCGGCGGCCCGCCCCGATCAGGGTTCCCACCCGCTCCCCCGCCGCCAGGCGCACCAGGGCGTCGCGTCGGCGGCCGTTGCAGATGGCGGTCGCCGCCCCGGAGGCGGCGGCGGTCCGCGCCGCCTCGAGCTTGGTGGTCATGCCGCCGCGCCCGAAGGCGTGGGCGGAGCCCGCGGCGGCCCGCTCCACCGCCGGGCCGAGCTCCTCCACCAGGTCGATCAGCGGGGGCTTCGGGCGCCCCGGCCGCGGGGGCTCGCGGTGGAGGCCGTCCACGTCGGTCAGCAGCACCAGCAGGTCGGCGTGGACCAGGTTCACCACCGTGGCCGACAGATTGTCGTTGTCACCGAAGCGGATCTCGTCGGTGGCGACGGTGTCGTTCTCGTTGACGATCGGTACCACCCCGAGGCCGAGCAGCGTCTCGAGGGTGTGACGGGCGTTCAGATAGCGGACGCGGTCCTCGAGGCCGGCCCGGGTGACGAGCACCTGGCCGACCTTCGCGCCGTGGGCGGCGAAGCGCCGCCGGTAGATCCGCACCAGGTCGATCTGCCCCACGGCCGCCGCCGCCTGCATCTCCGGGATCGAGCGACCCGGCTGGGTCCAGCCCAGGGTGCGGCTGCCGAGGGCGATCGCCCCGGACGACACCAGGATGACCTGGCGCCCGTCGTCGCGCAGCGCCGCGAGCTGGCGCACCAGGTCGCCGAAGGCGCGGGCCCGCACCCGACCGGCGTCGGTGAGGACGCTGCTCCCCACCTTCACGACGATGCGACGGGCGCGACGGCAGACGGCGCGGGGGTCGCGGCTCACGGCGACGCCTCGGCGGAGGGCTCGTCGCCGGCGGCGTCGAGAGCGACGAGCATCGCGGCCACCAGGGCCTCCACGCCCTCGCCGGTGACGCCCGAGACCCGCAGCAGCGGCCGCTCCAGCACGTCGAGCGCCGCCTCGAGCCGGGCCAGCTCGGCGCGGTCGCCGGCGAGGTCCAGCTTGGAGAGCACCACCAGCTCCGGCCGCTCCAGCAGGGCCGGGTCGTAGGCGCCGAGCTCGCGACGCACGGTGCGGTAATCGGCCAGCAGGTCGCCCTCCGCCAGCAGCGCGCGCTCCAGGTCCAGCAGGTGCACCAGCACCCGGGTCCGCTCCACGTGGCGGAGGAAGCGATCCCCCAGCCCTGCGCCGTCGCTGGCGCCCTCGATCAGCCCCGGGATGTCCGCCACCACGAAGCGTCGGTAGTCCACCTCCACCACGCCGAGCGCCGGCACCAGGGTCGTGAACGGATACGGCGCCACCCGGGGGCGCGCCGCCGAGAGGCGGCGGATCAGCGTCGACTTGCCGGCGTTGGGCAGGCCGATCAGGCCCACGTCCGCCAGCAGCTTGAGCTCGAGCCGCAGGGCGCGCCGCTCGCCCGGCTTGCCGGGGGTGGCGAAGTCCGGCGCCTGGCGCGTCGGCGTCGCGAAGCGGGCGTTGCCGCGGCCGCCGCGCCCGCCGCGGGCGGCCACGAAGTGGGCGCCCGGGCGGTCGAGGTCCGCGACGGGCGGTGCCTCGGGCCCGGCGTCCCGATCGAAGACCGCCGTGCCCACGGGCACCCGCAGCACGGTGTCCTCGCCGCCGCGGCCGTGGCGCCGGCTGCCGGCGCCGCGGCGGCCGGACGCGGCGCGGACGTCTGGATGCAGCCGGAGGTCGAGGAGGGTGGCGAGGTTGGGATCGGCCCGCAGGACGACGTCTCCGCCGCGGCCGCCGTCGCCTCCGTCGGGGCCGCCGCGGGGCTCGAACTTCTCGCGGCGGAAGCTCACGCAGCCGTCGCCGCCGGAGCCGCCGGCGACGCGCAGCTCGACCTCGTCGATGAAGGTTTCCTGTCGGGTCGGGCTCGGGCTCATGATCGCAGGCGCGGGGAGTGCCGGCGCCCGCGCGGGGCGCTAGGCCTGGGGCTCGACGTGCGCGACGACCCGGCCGCGGGAGCGGCCGTACTGGACCGTGCCGTCCACGAGGGCGAAGAGCGTGTAGTCGCGGCCGAGACCGACGCCGCGGCCCGGCACGATGCGGGTGCCGAGCTGTCGCACCAGGATGTTGCCCGCGCGGACCGTCTCGCCGCCGAACTTCTTCACGCCGCGCCGCTGCGCGTTGGAGTCGCGACCGTTGCGGGAGGACCCCTGTCCCTTCTTGTGCGCCATCGGCTAGCCCTCGATGCTCTCGACGCGGATCTCGGTGAACGGCTGGCGGTGGCCGTTCTTGCGCCGGTAGTTCTTGCGCCGCTTCAGCTTGAAGACGGTGATCTTCGGCCCCCGCGCCTGGGCCGTGATCGTGCCCACCACCTTCGCGCCCTCGACCTGGGGCCGGCCGACGCGGGTGCCGTCGCCGCCGCCCACGAGGAGGACCTCCGGCAGCTCGATCTTGTCGCCGACCTCGCCGGGCAGCTTCTCCACGCGCAGCGCCTGTCCGGGCTCGACCCGGACCTGCTTGCCTCCTGTTCGGACCACCGCGTACATCAGGATTCCTCAGGCTTTTCGGGAGCGGGGAGTATCGAGGATTCGGGCCCGGCGTCAAGCGATGCCGGCTCCGGGATGCGCAGGACCTCGGTCGGCGGCGCCTCGTCCCCCGCGGCCCGGGGCGCATCCCCCGCGGGAAGGTCGGGCGCCGGCTCGGGCTCCTCGTCCGACACCACCCGGAGCACGGCCGTCGCGTCGGCGGGCGCTTCCGGCTCGGCGTCGCCCGCCTCGGCGTCGCCCGCCTCGGCGGCCTTCGTGGCCTCCGGCTCGGGCCCCGCCTCGGCGGCCTTCGTGGCCTCCGGCTCGGGCCCCGCCTCGGCGGCCTTCG
>CAYTZH010000051.1:0-12933 GCA_964442285.1 uncultured Spirochaetales bacterium
GGCGCGACCCGTCGACCTGGCGGACGTTCTCGATCTCGATGCCGCTGTGGAGCGTTCGCTCGAGGTTGACCTTGATGCGCCCCTTGAAGACGTGGGTGCCGACCAGGAGGACGGTTCCCGCCGTGTAGTTCTGGATGGCCTCCAGGGCCATCGCCTGTCGGATGTTCATGAGAGTCCTCCCGACCCGCCATGCTAGGCGGCCTCCCCGCTCCCCGCTCCCCGTTCGTTGCTCGGGTGTGCCGTCGTCGGCCCACGCCGGGGCCCGTCGGGCCCCGGGTCAGCTGCCGAAGTCCCAGCCCTCGCCGCTGTGGCGCCGCTTCAGGACGTTCTTGGCGATCAGGATCTTGTGCACCTCGTCGGGGCCGTCGGCCAGCCGCAGGGTGCGCGCGCCCTGGTACATGGCGGCCAGGGGCAGGTCGCCCGTCACGCCGGCTGCGCCCCAGACCTGGATGGCGCGGTCCACGACCCTTTCGTAGGCCGCCGGCACGTAGATCTTGAGGGCGGAGATCTCGGTGCGCGGGTCGCCGCCGGCCTCCATCAGCTCGGCGCAGTGGATGGTCATGAGCCGCGCCGTCTGGATGTCGATGTACGAGTCCGCGATGAAGCCCTGGATGAACTGCTTGGTCTCGAGCTTGCCGCCGTGGACCTCCCGCTCGGTGGCCCGCTGCACCATCAGGTCGAAGGCGCGCCACATCTGGCCCACGGAGTTCATGCAGTGGTAGACGCGCCCGGCGCCCAGCCGGTCCTGGGCCGCGCGGTGGCCCGAGCCCGTCTGACCCAGCTGGTTCTCCACGGGGACGCGGACGTCGTCGTAGATGACCTCTGCGTGGTCGCTCTTGCGCCCCCACACCTCGATGCCGCGGATGATGTTCACCCCGGGCGTGTCGGTGGGCACGATGATCTGGGTCATCTTGCCGCTCTGGTCCGTGGGGCCGTCCGGATCCTCGGTGCGGCACATGACGATGAAGAAGTCCGCCTTGATCCCGTTGGAGGTGAACCACTTGTGCCCGTTGATCACCCACTGGTCGCCCTCGCGGCGGGCGGTGGTCTGGATGGATCGGGGGTCCGAGCCGGCGTGGTCGGGCTCGGTCATGGAGAAGCCGCTCTCCATCTTCCCTTCGGTCAGGGGTACCAGCCACTTCTGCCGCTGCTCCTCGGTGCCGTACTTCAGCAGGATCTTCTGGTTGCCCGAGTTGGGCGCCACCACGCCGAAGAGGGAGGCCGCTCCCACGGCGTAGGCCAGCACCTCGTTCATGTAGGCGTGCTCCAGGAAGCCCAGCCCGCAGCCGCCGTACTCCTCGGGCAGGTGCGGCGCCCAGAGCCCGGCCTGCTTGACCTTGAGCTTGATCTCCTCGCGCAGCTCGCGGGCCTTGCGCCGCTCGTGCTCGTCCACGCCGTCGCGGTGCCAGCGCCACAGCAGGTTCTCGTTGGGAAGGATCTCGCGGTTGACGATCTCGGCGGTCAGCAGGCGGATCTGGTTGACGCGATCGGGCAGCGAGGCGATGGGCTGGACGTTCATCGACATGGCGGCTCCTCGGGGAGTGGGGCCCCGCTCGACGCAGCCTATGGCACGGCGAATGTGGCAACAAGGCCGGCGGGGGCCGGAAGCGCGCGGCCCATCCCCAGCTGGACGCGCCGCCCGATCGGGTTCTCGATGCCCGCGCCACAGGTCGCCGGCCTCTGGGACTCAGTCGCCGGCCGGTGGCACTCAGTCGCCGCCGGACCCGAGCCGGGCCGAGATGTTCCTCAGCATCCGCTGGATGGGATAGCGCTCCGGGTCCGCCGAGCGCAGCTCGAGGAGCTGCGCGATCTGCCGCTGGACGGCGGTCTGCACCTCGTAGCGCAGGGCGAAGCAGGCCTCGCGGTCCTCGTGGCGGCCCCGGTAGCGCTCGGTGTGGATGGGATTGCCGAACAGGAAGTACTGGCGCTCCAGGCGCGGAAGCGGGCCCAGGCCCCGGCCCCGCGCGATCGGCGGCAGGATCTCGCCGTGGCGGAACCAGGGCTGCTCGGTGATGCCCAGGGCCCGGAGCAGGTCGCCGGCTGGAGAGCGCAGGATGTCCTCCGCATCGACCACGATCTCGAACATGTCCTCGACGCCCACCGACGCGAACGGGACGATCGGCACGCGGTGCTGGATGGCCAGGCGCGCGAAGCCGATGCGCTCCTTCCAGATCAGCTTGTACTTCTCGCGCTTGTGCTTCATCACCTCGCGTCCGCCGCCGGGAAACACGAGCACGGCCTCGCCGGCGTCGAAGAGGCGCGCACAGTTCTCGCGCGTTCCGCGGACGGCGCCGATGCGGCGCAGGGCCTCGCGCCAGATCGGCAGCGCGAAGTGGTTGTGGTCGGCCAGGCCCCGCACGGTGCGGCCCGTCTTCTCGTAGATCTCGAGCCCGAGCATGGGGATGTCCACGAGGCCGTAGATCGTGTGGTTGCCCACCAGCAGCACCGGGCCCTTGCTCGGGATGCGGTCGGCGCCCAGCGAGACCGGGCTGAGCAGCCGCTTCAGCGGCTGCACGAGCTGGTCGAGGGCCTCGATCAGGGAGGGGTCGAAGGCGGGGCTCTCGGCGCGGGCGGCAACCATCTCGCTCTGTTCCGACGTGGCCGGGCGAAGCTCAGGCGAGATGCCCCCGCGGGTCGCGGGCGCGCCGACGCCGCGCCCGGGCGAGCGGGGCCAGCCCGCTCCCGAGCAGCAGCCAGGTCCCCGGCTCGGGCACCGCCTCGGTCACCGTGACCGCGGCGTTGTCGTAGTCCAGGATGCCGCCCGCCGTGCCGCTGTTGCCCGCCAGGAAGCCGAACTCCCAGACCCCGCTGGAAAAGTCGGGGCTCTGGGGCGGTATCACGCCGCCCGGATTGGCGTCGTCGAGCAGGAAGAACCCGCCCTGCTGGACGCCCTCGAGGGTGACCTGCGTGAACTCGGAGGGAAGGGAGGTGATCTCGCTACCGCCCCGGTAGAGGGCACCGCTCCCCTGCTCTCGCGCCAGGATTCCGACGGCTTGGCCCTCGCCCGACGCGGCGAAGACGCGGGCGTCCACCGACAGATCGAGGCTTCCGATCGCGCCGAGCAGGCCCGTGTCCCACTCGGCGCCGTCCAGGAGGATCGTGGCCCAGACGAGGTTGGTGGGAGCGCCCGGGTCGGTCTGGACGCGGATGAAGGCGTCGCGGGTGCCCGCGTCTTCGATCCGGGTGACGCTGGCGCTGGTGTCGCCCACCTGGCCGATCACGGCGTCGGCGAAGTCGTCGTCGGAGAAGATCTCGATCGCCGGGGCCGGCGCCGCCAGCAGCAGCCCGATCGCCCCGATCCCCAGCATCCGCATGCGCATGGACGGGTTCCTCGCTTCCTCTCATGGGTGGTCTCGGGGGACTCGATGTGGCAAGAGAGGTGCGGGAAACGGCAGGAGGGTCCCATGGCCGACACACCGTCCGTCCGCGAGGCCCGGGCCCGCTACTTCGCCGAGAACGACTTCGGCGAGGACGGCGGCTACGGGGCCCGCTGGGTGAAGCTCGACTTCGGCGGCCTCCCCGTTGCCTTCCCGAACACGGCGTCGCGGGTGCGGGCCGTGAAGGTCCACGACGTACACCACGTGGTCACCGGCTACGCCACGACGCCGACCGGCGAGGCGGAGATCGGCGCCTGGGAGGTGGCGGGGGGCTGCGGCCGGCATCTGGCGGCCTGGGCCCTCAACCTCTGGGCCTTCGCGTACGGCGTCGTGCTGGCGCCCGGCCCCGTGTTCCGGGCCTTCGTCCGGGGGCGTCGCAGCCGCACCCTGTACGGCGCGCCGGAGCTCGACGAGTCGCTCTTGGACCAGCCCGTGGCCGCCGTGCGCACGGCGCTCCGGATCCCCGAGGCGACGCCGGCGGCCAGCCTCGGAGACGGGCTGGCCTTCATCCTCTGGGCGCTCGCGGCCTGGGTCTGGACCCTCGGAGGTCTGGTCCTGCTGCTCCTCCCGCTCTGGCTCGGCGTCCGCGCGCTCTGCTGAGCCGCCCGCCCCGGCTCAGCCGGCCGGGATCTCCCGCGTGCGCACCGACACCTCGCCGTGGAGGGTGCGGTGCACCGGGCAGCGGTCGGCGATCTCCAGCAGGCGCGCACGCTGCGCGGCGTCGAGGGGGCCCTCCAGGGCGATCTCGCGCTCGATCCGGTCCACGCGTCCCTCGCGGGTCTCGCAGTCCTCGCAGTCGCGGGCGTGGATCTTCTCGTGGCGGAGGCCCACCGTGGCCCGCTCGAGGGGCCAGCCCTTGCGGTCGGCATACATGCGCAGGGTCATCGAGGTGCAGGCGCCGAGGGCGGCCAGGAGCAGGCCGTAGGGCGTGGGGCCGGTGTCGTCGCCGCCCACGCCCGGCGGCTCGTCGGCCCGAAGGGCGTGGGGACCCGCCTGGATCTCGGTGGTGAAGCGGCCCTCGCGGGTCTCGCGCACGCGGACCTCCCCAGGCTCTACGGGCCCGCTCGCGGCGGGCTCGGACCGCGGCAGGAAGCGGTCGGCCCAGGCGGCGATCACCGCGCCGGCGTACTCCGCGTCCTCGCGTCGGGACAGCAGGTGATCGGCGCCATCCAGGGAGACGAAGCTCTTGGGGTGGCGCGCCGCCGTGAAGATGCGCGTCGCGTGCTCGATGCCGACCGTGTTGTCGAGGGGGCCGTGCAGCACGAGCAGGGCGCGCTTCAGGCCCGCGATGGCCGTCTCCAGCTTCTGCCCCGCCACGTCCTCCAGGAACTCGCGGCGGATCCGGAAGCGGCGGCCGGCGAGCGTCACCTCCGCCTCACCGCGGGTCTCGATCTCGTCCCGGCAGCCGCCGAAGATCTCCGCCACGTGCTCGGGGTCGGCCGGGGCGCCGAGGGTTACCACCGCCTTCGCCTCGGGGATGCGCGCGGCGGCGGCCAGCACCGCGGCTCCGCCCAGGCTGTGGCCCACCAGCAGGGCGGGCGCCCGGAAGTGCTGGCGCAGGTGGTCGGCGGCCCGCACCAGGTCCGTCACGTTGGAGGAGAAGTCCGTGTTCGCGAACTCGCCCTCGCTGTGGCCGAGCCCGGTGAAGTCGAAGCGCAGCACGGCTAGGCCCCGCGCGGCCAGGGCCTGGGCGATGCGGCGTGCGGCCACCAGGTCCTTCGAGCAGGTGAAGCAGTGGGCGAAGAGGGCGAAGGCCCGGGGCTCGCTTAGGGGGCGGTCCAGGCGAGCGGCCAGGCGGTGGCCCTGGCTTCCCTCGAACTCGAGGCGTTCGGTGGGCACGGCGGTTCCTCCGGGCGCGGGGGTCAAGGGTGGGATGCCGGTCAGCCGGCGGCGTTGCGCAGGAAGCGCACGTAGAAGCCGACGGCCGCGGGCAGGGCGTCGACGCGGACCCGCTCGTTGGTGCCGTGGATCCCGGAAAGGTCCTCGGCGACCAGCGGGAAGGGCATGAAGCGATAGACCCGCGGCGTGAGCGGGCGGAAGTGACGCGCGTCGGTGCCGCCCACCATCAGGTAGGGCGCGACGATCGCCTGCGGGAACACCTCCCGGATGGTCCGCGCCAGCAGGTCGAAGGCCGGCGCCTCGATATCGGACATGGGCGAGGGGTCCCGGCGCTTCGGGAGGTGCCCCACCGCGACGCGAGGGTCCGCGACCACCGCCCGGTCCCGGGCCAGGGTGGTCTCGATGGTGTCCCCCGGCAGGATGCGGTGGTTCACCACCGCGCTGGCACGGGCGGGGACCACGTTGTCCTTCACCCCCGCGCCGATGAGGGTCGTGGCGGTGGTGGTGCGCACGATGGCGCCCGTGGTGGGCCCGGCG
The DNA here is from genome assembly GCA_964442285.1 of uncultured Spirochaetales bacterium. GTDB lineage: Bacteria > Myxococcota_A > UBA9160 > UBA9160 > JAFDET01 > CAYTZH01. The sequence continues at coordinate 5,754 of CAYTZH010000051.1, forward strand.
CCGAGGACGGCGAGGAGCACGGGCTCGAAGAGCCAGAGGTTGGCCAGGGCCAGGCGCATGCCGAAGGGCGCCTCGGGCGCCAGGGCGTCGAAGAAGGCCCGGGTGGCGGGAACCAGCCGCGACGGGAACGGGTCGTTCTCCAGCCGCAGCACCGCCTCGGCCAGCACCGCGATGGCGTTCTCCGAGGGCGGCGTGGACGAGTGCCCCCCGGCCGACTCCACCACCAGCTCGGTGCTCAGGTAGCCCTTCTCGGCGATGCCCACGACGGCCAGGGGCTCGTCGACGCCCGGGAACATGCCGCGGATCACGGAGCCGCCCTCGTCGAGCACGATCTCGGGCTCCACGCCCCGCTCCGCGAGCAGGGCGGCCACGCCGCCGGCGCCGCGGGGCCCGCCCAGCTCTTCGTCGTGGCCGAAGGCGAGCATCACCGTCCGCCGCGGCCGGAAGCCCCGGGCCAGCAGGCGCTCCACGGCCTCGAGCTGCATCACGACGTTGACCTTGTCGTCCAGGGCACCCCGGCCCCAGACGTAGCCGTCGGCGATCGCCCCCGAGTACGGCGGATGCAGCCAGCGGTCCTCGGTGCCCGGGTCCACGGGCACCACGTCCTGGTGGGCCAGCAGCACCACGGGCTTCAGGCTCGGATCGCGGCCCGGCCAGGTGTACAGGAGCGTGTAGTCCGACACGAGATCGCGTCGAAGGACACGGTGGGCCTCCGGATAGGTGCGGGCCAGCCAGGCGTGCAGCGCGAGAAAGGGCGCGCCGTCGAACTTCTCGGCCTCCAGGTGGGAGATCGTCCGGAAGCGGAGCGAGGCGCCCAGGCGCGCGGCGACGGCCTCGGCGTCGATCGAAGGGAGCGCGGCGGGCTCCACCCGGGGCTGTCGCGAGGGCAGCGTCCCCGCCCGGACGGCGAGCACGACCAGCAGGACCCCGAGCAGGGCCAGCAGGACGAGGGCGACGCGGCGCACGTCGGGCCTAGCTCCGGGTTCCGTCGGCGCGCAGCGCGGCCTCCAGCCTCCCCAGCGCCCGGGTGAAGCGGCGCACGACCTCCTCCAGCTCGTCCTCGCCGATGACGAGCGGTGGCGAGAACGCCATGGCGTCGACCAGGGCCCGCACCACCAGCCCCTCTTCGCGGCAGAGCTCGGCCATGCGCAGGCCCACCCGGGCCGCGGCGGGGAAAGGCGCGCCCCGCTCGCGGTCGGCCACCAGCTCCACGGCCGCGATCAGGGCCTCGCCGCGCACCTCGCCCACCAGGGGATGGTCGCCGACGGCGTCCCGCAGGCGTTGCTGGAAGGTCGGTCCCACCCGGGCGGCACGGGTGAGGAGCTCCTCGCGCTCCAGGATGTCGAGGTTGGCGAGGGCCGCCGCGGCGCCCACGGGATGCAGGCTCGTGGTGTGGCCGTGGCCCACGGGGCCGCGCTCGGGGGAGGCTTCGGCGAAGACCTGCCAGATCCGGTCGCTCACCACCGCCGCCGACACCGGGAAGTAGGCGCTGGTGATGCCCTTGGCCACGGTCATGAGGTCGGGCTCGATGCCGTAGCGCGGCGAGCCGAAGGGCCGTCCCAGGCGCCCGAAGCCGCACACCACCTCGTCGGCGACCAGCAGCACGTCGTGGCGACGCAGCACCGCCTGCACCGCCTCCCAGTAGCCCTCCGGCGGCGGGATCACGCCGCCCGCCGCCATCAGCGGCTCGCCGACGAAGGCGCCCACGGTCTCGGGCCCCTCGCGCAGGATCGCGCGCTCGAGCTCGTCGGCGAGGCGGGCGCTGAAGGCGCGCTCGCTCTCGCCCGGGCGGGCCTGGCGGTAGTGGTGGGGCTTGGTCACGTGGACGAAGCCCTCGAGGGGCAGGTCGAAGTGGGCGTGGAGCGGCGTCAATCCCGAGAGGCTGGCGCCGCCGAGGGTCACGCCGTGGTAGCCGCCGTGGCGGCTGATCAGCTTCTTCTTCACGGGCTGGCCGCGCAGGTTCCAGTAGTACCAGACCAGCTTCACCAGGGTGTCGTTGGCCTCGGAGCCCGAGTTGCAGAAGAAGGCGCGATCCAGGCCCGGCGGGGTGAGCGAGGCCAGCCGGGCCGCCAGGCGGATGCCCGGCTCGGAGGCGTGGCCCAGGAACGCGTGGTAGTAGGGCAGGCGCCGCGCCTGCTCGGCCATGGCGTCGGCGATCTCCTCGCGGCCGTAGCCCGCGTTCACGCACCACAGGCCCGCCATGGCGTCGATCACCTCGTGGCCCTGGGCGTCGCGGATCCAGACGCCCTTGGCCTCCGCCAGCACCTGCGGTCCGCGCGACTGCTGCTCGGCGATCGAGGTGAACGGGTGGAAGACGTGGGCGCGGTCGAGGTCCGCGAGCGACGTGGCCATGGCCTCAGCGCCCGGGCTGTCGGAACAGCTCGTTCAGGTACTCCACCAGGAGCCGCTCCCGCAGGCGCACGGGCAGGGCGTTCAGCACCTCGTTGATCTCCGCCATGCGACCGGGGAGCGCGTCCCCCTGGATGCCCGCCATGGCGAGCATGCCGTTGAAGACCTCGTCGCTCACGTCCACGGGTTCCAGGTGTCCGAAGGCCGCCCGGATCTTGGGCGCCAGCTCGCCCGAGGGCAGCGCCCGGGCCCGCTCCACCGCGTCCTTCAGGTCGGTCAGCATGGGCTCCACCCAGTGCACGCTGGCCGGGTTGACCGAGAGGTGGATGTTCTCGGGCGAGCAGCCGTAGGCGAGCTGCGGCTGCACGTACCAGTCGCGCTCCTTCATCTCGTCGGCGATGTGGAACACGCTCACGCTGTCGGAGCTGAACGCCACCAGGTTCATGTCCGGCCGGCCGAGCATGCGCAGGTCCGGATGCGCCTCCACCACCTCCGCGATGCGGCGGGTGGCGTCCCGCACCTTGCGGGTGATCTCCAGGTAGCCGTCGTCGCCGAAGTAGTGGAGGACGGCCCAGGAGGCCGCGACCGGGCCCGCCGACTTGCTGCTCTGCACGGTCGGGTTGATCACCGTGTAGCCGGTCCAGTTGGAGCAGGCGTACATGGCGTACTTCCGCAGCGACTTGTCCCGGAACAGGATCGTCGACGCGCCCTTGGCCGCGAAGGCGTACTTGTGGAGGTCCATGGAGATGGAGGTCACGCCCGGCACCGAGAAGTCGAAGTCCGGGACCGGGTCGCCCAGGCGCCTGAAGTAGGGCAGCAGGAAGCCGCCCATGCAGGCGTCGACGTGGAGCAGCAGGTCGCGCTCCAGGGCGAGCTGGCCGAGCTCGGTGATGGGGTCGACCACGCCGTGGGCGTAGGAGATGGCGGAGCCCACCAGCAGCACCGTGTCGGGCCCGATGGCGTCGCGCACGGTGTCGGGGTCGGCGCGGAAGCTCCCCGGATCCACCGGGACGATCACCGGCTCGACGCCCAGGTAGTGGGCCGCCTTCTGGAACGAGGCGTGGGCCGTCTCGGGCAGCACCATCTCGGGGCGGGCCACGTGGGGCCGATGCTCCCGGGCCCAGTCCCGGGCCGCCTTCACCGCCAGGATCAGGCTCTCGGTGCCGCCGCTGGTGAAGTTGCCGACGACGTTCTCGTCGCCGCCCAGGTGCCCCGCCGCCATGGCGACCACCTCGTTCTCCATCTGCAGCGCGCTCGGGAAGACCGTCGGATCGAGGCCGTTCTCGGTGAGGTAGGCCATGAAGGCCTCCTTGATCACCTGCTCGGCCTCCTGGCCCGGGTCGTAGACGTAGGCCCAGGTGCGGCCGTTGCGCCAGGGCATGTCGCCCTGGCGGAAGCGCTCGAGCTGCTCGTGGATCGCGTCTCGGGTCCAGCCCTTCTCGGGGATGCGCATCGGGGTCTCCTCTCCGGTTCGGCAGCTGCATTGGACGCCGTCCGCCGGCCCGGGTCAAGGGGGCGCGCCGCACCCGTGCAGGGGGGCGCGGAGTGCGGGCGGGCGTGCCATGCTGGTCGGATGCTGACGGCGCTCGACCACGTGCTGGTCGCCGTGGAGAACCTGGACGCCGCCATCGGCACCTGGGCCCGGCTCCTGGGCCGGCGCCCCGCCTGGCGCGGCGAGCACCCGGGAAACGGCACCCGCAACGCGCTCTTCCGGCTGGAGAACACCTACCTGGAGCTGCTCTCGCCCGAGGGCCAGGGTCCCGTGGGCGACGCCCTGCGGGCCTGGCTGGCCGAGCGGGGCGACGGTCCCCTGGGCCTGGCGTTCGCCACCGACGACGCCGCGGGTCTTCGCGAGGCCTTCGCCGACCGCGGTCTCGAGCCCGGCCCCGTGGAGAAGGGCCTCGGGCGGGACGTGGAGTCGGGCGCCTTCCGCGAGTGGCTGCGGGTGCCCCTGCCCCTGGAGCGCACCCGCGGCGTGGTGCTCTTCGCCATCGAGCACCGTTCGCCGGACGCAGTCCTCCCGCCGTCGGGCCCGCTCGTCGACGAGGCGGGCTGCGTCTCCGGCATCGACCACGCCGTGGTGCAGAGCCCCGACCCGGAGGCCACCCGCGCCCTCTACGGCGACGGCCTGGGCCTGCGCCTGGCCCTCGACCGGGAGTTCCCCCAGTGGGGCATGCGCCTGCTCTTCTTCCGCGTCGCCGGGGTGACCGTGGAGGTGGCCGCGCGCCTGCCGGGCGCCGAGACCGCCGGCCCCGAGGCAGAGACACCGCCCGGCGACGCCGACCGCTTCTGGGGGGTCTCCTGGCGGGTGCCCGACGCCGACGCCGCCCGCGCGCGCCTGGCCGGGCTCGACTTCGACGTCTCCGAGCTGCGCACCGGCCGCCGCCCGGGCACCCGCGTCTTCACGGTCCGCGGCCCCACCCACGGCGTCGCCACGCTGATGCTCGAGGTCACGCCCGACGGTGGCTAGCTAGCGGGTGTCGAAGAGCACCCGGCCGTGGCGGCGGATGAACGGGAGCCGCTCCATCCGGTAGCAGTGGCCACGAAGCGCACCGGCGCCGCGGTCTGGTGGACGGGCAAGTCGTCCCAGGACGAGATCATGGGGGCTCCTCGGGCGGGTCAGTTGGCGGAGACGGAGTCCACCGCGCCGAAGGCGGCGGCGAGCCGCTCCCGATGCGCGGCCGGCAGCGGACCGCGGCACAGCGAGCGGACGTTGGCCTCCAGATGGGCCGGGCTGCCCGTGCCCGTGAGCACCACGTGGACGCCGGGCTCGAGGGGTTCAGCAGGTTGAAGCCCACCATCATCGCGTCCCAGACGTCGTCGCCCACCGCGCGGGCCAGCATGCGGTGGCCGGGGTCCTCGACGAAACGCTCGCTGAGGGCCAGGAAGCGGATCTTGCCGGCGTCCCGGGCCCGGAGCAGCTCGGGCACCAGCTCGGCCCGGCAGTGGTCGTAGAGCGACTCGGTCACGCCGTGCAGGTGGAAGACGTCGATGTGATCGGTGCCGAGGCGGCGCAGGCTGGCCTCCAGCCGGGCCCGCAGGTGCTCGCCGGCGATGGGGCCCTCGGGCCCCTCGGGCCAGGCCTTGCTCGAGATCACCACCTGCTGGCGACGTCCGCTCACCGCGCGACCCACGATCTCCTCGGTGCCGTAGACCGCGGCGGTGTCCAGGAGGTCGATGCCCAGGTCGAGGGCGCGCTGCACGAGGGCGACGGACTCCTCGGCGCTCGCGCCGCGGCTCTGTCCGAGCCGGGAGTGGCCTCCGCAGCCGAGTCCGACCACGCCCACGCGGAGCTTCGTGCGACCGAGGATGACCCGCTCCACGCGCGCCCTAGCCGGCGTCGGCCGCGGCGGCGCGGCCGGCGGCCCGGCCGAAGAAGGTGCCGTCGCCGAGGGAGAGGCCGCTCGAGTAGCCCCCGACCGAGAGGCCCGAGGTGCAGCGTCCCGCGGCGAAGAGCCCCGGCACCGGCGCGCCCAGGGGATCGAGGACGCGGCCGTCGACATCGCTGGCGAGACCGCCCAGGGTGAAGGCGGCGTAGAGGGACGTGTCGGTCGTGCAGTCGAAGGCGCCGTACGGCGGCGTCCGCAACGGCGCCACGTACTCGGGCTGCTTGTGGAAGACCGGGTCCGCGCCGCGCTCGGCGTGGCGGTTGTAGAGAGCGAGGGTGGCCTCGAGGGCGCCCTCGGGAAGCTCCAGCTCCCGCGCCAGCTCCGTCGGGGTCTCGCCGACGGCGGCGAGCTCGCGCGGGTAGTCGGGCTTCTCGAAGACGGCGTCGTCCACCACCAGCCAGGCGCGGCCGTCCTGGTGGAGCAGGGCGAGCTCGCCCAGGCGCCCGTAGTAGGCGTCCTCGTTCACGAAGCGCTGGCCCTGGGCGTTTACCAGCAGGCCGCGCTTTAGGCCCCAGGGCTGGGTCACGGGCAGGGAGATCGACAGCGCGTCCATGTGCAGCACGGCGCCGCCCGCCGCCAGGCCGAGCCGGATGCCGCTGCCGTCGTCGCCCTCGGCGCCGACCCGGAAGCGGCAGCGGCGGGCCCGGGGCGCGTGGGCGGCCAGCATCGCGTCGTCCTGGACGAAGCCGCCCGTGGTCAGCACCACCCCGCGCCGCGCCCGGATCGCCCGCTCGCTTCCCGCGTGGGCGGCGACCACGCCCAGCACGCGGCCGTCGGCCGCCTGCACCAGGGACATGCAGCGGTGATCCGCGGCCAGCCGCGCCGGGCTGCGCTCGACGGCGGCGCACAGGGCGCGCATCAGCAGCGGGCCGGCCTGGTGCTCCATCCGCGGCACGTGGCCCCGGGGCGCGGGGACGGCCCGCTCGCAGAAGGGGTGGGCGCGCTCCGAGCCCGACCACACGAGCCCGTCGTCGGTCGGCGGCTCGCCGCTGCAGCCGTGGTAGAAGGCTGGCTTGAAGGGGACGCCCTGGGCGAGGAGCCAGTCGTAGTGCCGGGCGCTGCCCTCGCAGTAGCGCTGGATCTTCTGGAGGTCCGGGGCGTCACCGCAGCTCGCCTCGAGGTAGGCGGCCATGGCCTCGGGGGTGTCGTCGAAGCCGCAGGCCTTCTGGAGCGCGGTGCCGCCGCCCAGGTAGAGGACGCCGCCCGACATGGCCGACGTGCCGCCGCCCCCGCTGGCCCGCTCCAGCACCAGGGTGTCGGCCCCGGCGCCCGCGGCCTCGAGGGCGACCGCGGCGCCCGCGCAGCCGAGTCCCACCACCGCGACGTCGGTGGTCTCGTCCCAGCGGGCGACCGCCGACTCCGGCCGGCAGGCGGCGCTCACGGGTCGGTCGGCGCGCCGGCGCTCACGGGTCGGTCAGCCCGGCGGCGCTCACGGGTCGGTC
>CAYTZH010000051.1:13033-28743 GCA_964442285.1 uncultured Spirochaetales bacterium
CGGCGCTCACGGGTCGGTCAGCCCGGCGGCGCTCACGGGTCGGTCGGCGCGCCGGCGCTCACGGGTCGGTCGGCCCGCCGGCCAGCTCGAGCACGGTCTCGGGGGGGAGCTTCTCGATGCCCCGCACGTAGGCGCCGCGGGGGGCGTCCACCAGCTCGAAGGCGATCTTGTCGCCGGGCGCCAGGGCGCGGGCCTCGGCGGGCTCGGCGACGGCCAGGCTCATGCGCATCGCCCCCATCAGCTCCGGAATGGCCTCGTGGTCGAGCACCACCTGCTGGCCCGCGGACTCCACGCGCACCACCTGGCCGCGGGCCGCGTAGGCCGGGGCCTCCTGCTCGGCCCCGCCGCAGGCGGTGCCTCCCAGGATCAGCAGCAACAGTGCGACCGCACCCCGCCATCCTCGCCCTCGGCTCGCCATGGGGTTCTCCCTGCCCGGATCGGGACGCCCGGGTGCTCGCCCGAGGATATGGCACATTCGCGCCTGCATGGCCCAGGACCGTCCCCGCTGGACGCTCCCTCTCCTGTTCAGCGTCGTCGTCGTCGACCTGATCGGGTTCGGGATCGTGATCCCCGTGCTCCCGTTCTACGCCGACGCCCTGGGCGCCAGCGCGACGCAGCTCGGCTTCCTGTTCACGGCCTATGCCGGCGCCCAGTTCCTGGCGGCGCCGCTGTGGGGCCGGCTCTCGGACCGCGTCGGCCGGCGCCCGGTGCTGCTCCTGACCATCGCCGGGACGAGCCTCGGCCTCCTGTGGGTCGGGCTCGCGAGCTCGCTGCTGGGTCTGTTCCTGGGCCGCCTGGTGGGTGGCGGCTTCGCCGCCAACATCGGCGTGGCCTCGGCCTATCTCTCGGACGTCACCGACGAGGACGAGCGCACCCGCTGGATGGGCGCCCTGGGCGCCTGCTTCGGCGTGGGCTTCGTGCTGGGGCCGGCCATCGGCGGCCTGCTCTCCGTCTACGGCTACGCGGTGCCCCTGCTCTTCGCGGCCGGGCTGGCGGCCGTCAACCTGGTCTACGCGGCGCTGGTGCTGCGGGAGGCGCCCCGCCACGCGTCGTCGGCGGCCCCGGCGCCCCGCTCGCGCGCCGCGGCCCTGCGCGACCCGGCGGTCCTCCGCATCTGCCTGCTCTACCTGGCCTTCTCGGTGGCGGTGGCCCAGCTCGAGACGATCTTCCCGTACTTCATGAAGGACCGCTTCGGCTATGACGCCCAGCAGGTGGCCTGGATCCTGGTGGGCATCGCCGTGGTCATGGGCGGAATCCAGGGCGGCGGCATGAAGGCCCTGTCGCGGCGCTTCCGGGAGCCCGTGCTCGTCGGCGCCGGATCTCTGCTCGCGGCCGTATCGATGGGGCTGGTGCCGAGCATGGCCACGGTGGCCATCCTGCTGGTCCCGCTGGCCGGCGCGGCGATCGGTCGGGCCGTGGCCCAGCCCTCGCTGATGAGCATGGCGTCCATGACCGCAGCCCCCGAAGGCCGGGGAGCGGTGATGGGCGCGTTCCAGTCGAGCGCCTCCCTGGGGCGCGTGGTCGGACCGTTGCTGGCGGGTATGCTCTATGACGCGTCCCTTCCAGCGCCCTTCTGGCTTGCCGCGGTGCTGATGCTCGTGGTCGCCCTTCGAGGCCGACTGCTCCCATCCCGCGAACCGAGCGAGCTCCCGCGAGAGGGCAACCTCCCGCTGCCATAGGAGTTCCCCGAGGGGATACCGATGGACCTGTCCTGGCTACCGGGGCTGAATGCAGCCCTCAACGCGAGCGCCGCCTCGCTGCTGGTCGTAGGTCGCGACCTGGCGCGTCGCGGTCGCGTGGAGGCGCACCGCCGTGTGATGGGCACCGCCTTCGCGCTCTCCACCCTCTTCCTCGTCGCCTACGTGACACACAAGGCGTCGCGAGGCTTCGAGAACACGACCTTCCACGCCGAAGGCCTCGCCAAGTCGCTCTACCTCGTGCTCCTGGCCTCCCACGTCCTGCTGGCCATGGCTGTCCCGGTGCTGGCGATCGCCCTGATCCGCCTGGGGCTTGGCGGACGCCGCGCGTCGCACCGGCGACTCGCCCGCTGGGCCTGGCCGATCTGGATGTACGTCTCGGTCACGGGCGTGCTCATCTACGTGCTGCTCTACCACGTCAACCCGGTGCCCGCGTGAGGGATCAGCGCTTGTCCAGGTCCGCGGAAATGCGGGGGAATGGCTTGAGGAAGCAGTTCCGATCGGCTACCAACCGCGGCGCCGGAAGGCCCCCGAAGCAGCGCCCTCTGGGATTTCATACGAGCGCTCTCGGAGCACTCGCGGCGCAGGAGGCGCGACACGCATTGGACGGCCACCGCCCCACTCGACCCAGCCCGCGCCGGGCCCGTCGCTCGGCCGCACTCCTCGTCGGCGTTGCCGCGGCGGTGCTCGCGGTCGCACCCGCCCATGCCCAGAGCGGCGAGAGCCTCTACGAGCTGTGCGTGCAGTGTCACGGCACCGCCGGCGAGGGCAATGCCGAGATCCTCGCTCCCGCGATTGCGGGCCTCCCCGCCTGGTACGTGCTCATCCAGCTCAAGAACTACAAGCAGGGCATCCGGGGCACGCATCCGGAGGACGTCGCCGGCCTGCGCATGTACCCCATGTCGCTCTCCCTGAAGACGGAAGCCCAGATGGAGGCGGTGTCCGAGTACGTGGCCACTCTCCCGCCGGCAAACCCGGAGGCCACCCTCGACGGCGACGCCGCCAGCGGTGCGGGCCACTACAACGCAATCTGCGCGACCTGCCACGGCGCCAACGCCGAGGGCAACGAGGTCCTGAGCGCGCCGCCCCTGCGCCACGCGGCCGACTGGTACCTGCTGGAGTCGCTCAAGAAGTACAAGTCGGGGGTGCGCGGCTACGACCCCCGCTACCCGCTCGGGGCCGCCATGCGGGGCATGGCGGCGACCATGGCGGACGAGCAGGCGATGAAGGACGTGATCGCGCACATCCTCAGCCTGCGCGAGGAGTAGTTGGAGCGCCCATGGCCAAGACCTACGAACCCGATGATCTCGCAACACGCACCTTCGCCATCAGCATGGCGGGTGTGATCGCCTTCATCGCCGTGGTCTTCCTCTTCATCCTTTGAGGTCGAGCTGATGGTCGAACCGTTCGTTCCGGCGCTCTCCACCTATGCGGGAGACGTCGATTTCGTCATCAATCTCATCGCCGTCCTGGTGGGCTTCTGGTTCTTCCTGAGCCAGGCGGTGTTCTTCTATTTCATCTTCAAGTTCCGCAAGAAGAGCGGCACCAGGGCTCAGTGGGTGACCGGCGAGCGCAAGGAAGAGAAGCGCTGGATCACCATCCCCCACATGCTCGTGCTCGTATGCGACGTCTTCATCGTCGTCGGTGCCGTCCGGGTCTGGTACGACGTGAAGCAGCGTCTGCCGGAGCCCGAAGCCACGGTGCGGGTCATCGGCCAGCAGTGGGCCTGGACCTTCGTCCACCCCGGCCCGGACGGACGGATCGACACCGCCGACGACATCAAGAAGGTGAACGAGCTCCACCTCGAGGTCGACAAGGTCTACCACTACAAGCTCGAGTCGAAGGACGTGCTCCACAACTTCTCGGTGCCCGTCTTCCGACTCAAGCAGGACGCGATTCCCGGCCGCGTGATCACCGGCTGGTTCAAGGCCACCGGGACCGGCGAGCACGACATCCAGTGCGCCGAGATCTGCGGCGTGGGGCACGGTCTGATGGGCGCCCGCATCCACATCGAGACCCTGGAGCAGCACACGGCCTGGGTCCAGCAGAACACCCCGCCGCGGTCCGTCGCCGCGCTGGGCGCCGGGGAGGAAGACTAGGATGGCCGAGTCGGTCCACGTCGAGCACGCGCCGCACCACGACGAGCACCACGAAGAGGGCTTCATCCGGAAGTACTTCTGGTCCACGGACCACAAGATCATCGCCATGCAGTACCTCTTCACGGGGATGTTCATGGCGGTGGTCGGCGGCTTCTTCGCCTACGCCTTCCGCATGCAGCTCGCCTTCCCGGGAGCCGAGGTGCCCCTGTGGGGCCTGGTGGGCCCGAACGAGTACAACATGCTCGTCACGAACCACGGCGCCATCATGATCTTCTGGGTGGCGATGCCCGTGCTGATCGCGGCCTTCGGCAACTACCTGATCCCGCTCATGATGGGCTGCGACGACATGGTGTTCCCGAAGCTGAACCGGCTCAGCTACCAGATCTTCCTGGTCAGCGTGCTGGTGCTCTTCGCCTCCTTCCTCGTCCCCGGCGGCGGGTTCGCCGGCGCCTGGACGTCCTATCCGCCGCTCTCCGCCAACGCCGCGTACAGCCTCACGCCACTGGGTTCCTCCCTGTGGCTTCTGGCGGTCGCGCTCGAGTTCGTCGCCTTCCTGATGGGCGGCATCAACTTCATCGTCACCGCCATGAACTCCCGCGCCCCGGGGATGAAGCTGTACGACATCCCCATCGTGGTCTGGTTCATCGTGATCGCGAGCATCCTGTTCATGGTCTCGGTGGGTCCGCTGATCGCCGGCGCCGTCATGCTGCTCTTCGATCAGCAGCTGGGCACGGCCTTCTTCGACCCGAGCCGGGGCGGCGATCCGATCCTCTGGCAGCACCTGTTCTGGTTCTTCGGCCACCCCGAGGTCTACGTGGTGCTGCTGCCGGCGATCGGCATCGTGGCCGAGATCATCACCGTGTTCGCACGCAAGAAGCTGTTCGCCTACAAGACGGTGCTCTACACGGCCTTCGCCACCGGCGTGCTCTCCTTCACGGTCTGGGCCCACCACCAGTTCGTGGCCGGCATCGACCCGCGCATGGCCCACGTGTTCACGGTGACCACGCTGCTGATCTCGGTGCCCATTGCCGAGATGCTCTTCGTCTACATCGCCACGCTCTACGGCGGATCGATCACCCTGGCAACTCCGATGCTATGGGCGCTGGCCTTCATCGCCGAGTTCCTGATCGGGGGCGTGACGGGGATCTTCCTGGGCGCGAGCGGGGCCGACATCTACTTCCACGACACCTACTTCGTGCTGGCCCACTTCCACTACACGTTCTTCCCGATCGCGATCATCGGGACGTTCGCCGGCGTGACCTTCTGGTTCCCGAAGATGTTCGGCCGGCACATGAACGAGACCCTCGGCAAGATCCACTTCTGGGGGACCATCATTCCCTTCAATCTGGTCTTCATCCCGCTGTTCGTGCTGGGCGCCGCCGGCCAGCACCGCCGCATCTACGACTTCACGCTCTATCCGGAGCTGGCAGAGCTGCAGTACCTGCGGGTGATCGCGACCGTGGCCCTGGTGGTGATGCTCGCCTTCCAGTTCCTGTTCCTGTGGAACCTCTTCTACAGCATGTTCCGGGGTGAGAAGTCCGACGCGAATCCCTGGAAGGCCAATACGCTCGAGTGGCAGGCGCCGTCGCCGCCGCCCCACGGCAACTTCGCGGAGCTGCCCACCGTCTACCGCGGCCCCTACGAGTACAGCCACCCGGATCGCGAAGAGGACTACTGGCCGCAGAACGTGCCCCCGGAGCCCCAGGGTTCGCGGGCCTGAGCGCGAGGGAACCAAGCGCCCATGAGACCCATCGCAACCACCCGCAGCGCCGCTGGCCTGCCCACCGGCAAGCTGGCCGTCTGGTGGCTGATCGCCTCGGAGATCGTGATCTTCGGCGGTCTGCTGGCCTCCTACATCATGCACCGGCTCACCCACGACGGCTTCGCGGAGCAGGCGGCCCACACGAACACGCTGATCGGCACCTTCAATACGTTCGTGCTGCTCACGTCGAGCCTGTTCGCGGTGCTCGCCCACCAGGCCGCGGAGGGCGGCGACGGGAAGAAGGCCGCCCGCTTCCTCGGCTACACCTGCCTCGGCGGTCTCACCTTCCTGATGGTGAAGTCCTACGAGTGGTACATCGAGATCAGCCACGGCTACACGCTGCAGTCGGACACCTTCTGGTCCTTCTACTACACGGCGGCGGGCCTGCACGCGTCCCACGTGCTGGCCGGCATGATCGTGATGCTCTTCGTGATGGACACCGCGCGGCGCAACGAGGAGCTCCACCGCGTCGAGAACGTCGGGATCTACTGGCACTTCGTCGACGTGGTCTGGATCTTCCTCTTCCCGCTGCTGTACATCGCCAAGTAGGGAGCCGAGATGAGCGACGAACACCACGGTCCCGGCTACGTCACGATCTGGGGGATCCTGCTGGTCCTGCTGGCCGTCAGCGTCCTCGGCCCCATGCTCGAGATCCGGGTGATCACCCTCATCACCGCCTTCGGCATCGCGGTGGTGAAGGCGTACATGGTGGCCAAGTACTTCATGCACATCACCCTGGAGCGCCGCTACGTCACCTACCTCATGTTGACGTGCCTGGTCTTCATGTTTCTCTTCTTTGCAGGGACTGCGCCGGACGTCATGAAGGACTCCGGCGAGAACTGGGAGAAGCCGGCCTGGGTCGCGGAGGAGGCCATGGCCGCCACGCGTGCCGACGCCGGGCACTCGTCCCACGGGGACGGCGCCCACTAGGCGCCCACCCACAGCGCCCGGAGGATCCTCATGGCCGAGTACCGCGCGCTGGGCCCGATCCGCGTCGTCACGCATACCCAGCGCACCCCCGTCGTCGCCAACGGGGTGTTGGGCATGCTGCTCTTCGTGATCACCGAGGCGATGCTCTTCGCCGGTCTGATCAGCGCCTTCACCATCTACCGCGCATCGGCGATCGTCTGGCCGCCGCCGGGCCAGCCGCGGCTGCCCCTGGAGCTCACGCTGGCCAACACGGCCGTGCTGCTCTCCAGCGGCCTCCTGCTCTACCTCTGCCGACGCCGCTTCCGGCGGGACCCGGCTGGGGCCCGAGCCCTCCTGCTGGGCGCCGCCGGGCTCGGCCTCGTCTTCGTGCTCGTACAGGGCTACGAGTGGGTGCGCCTGATCGCCCAGGGACTGACCCTCACCTCCAGCCCGCTCGGGAGCTTCTTCTACCTGATCGTCGGGCTGCACGCCCTGCACGCCGTGGTGGCCGCGGGGGTCCTCGTCCATGCCTGGAGCCGGCTGCGGCAGGGCTGGCTCTCGTCGGGGCTGCTCGCCAGCGCCGAGGTCTTCTGGTACTTCGTGGTCGGCGTCTGGCCGGTGCTCTACTGGCGGGTCTACCTGTGAGCCACGTCCTCGGACGCGGGGGGGCGGCGCTGCTCGCCGCCGTGCTGCTGCTGGCGCCGCGGCTGGCCCAGGCCTGCGCCATGTGCGTGACCGGCCGCGAGGACGAGACCCGCAGTGCGTTCCTCGTCACCACCTTCTTCATGTCGGTGCTGCCGATCGGCGGCCTCGTCCTAGCCGTCTGGTGGCTGCGACGCCGCTTCCGCGAGCTGGATCGCCAGGACGACGAGGCCCGCCGCGCCGCGCTCCCGGCCTCGCCCCGCCTGCCCGCGGCGAGCCGCTAGCCGGGCCGGAGCGCGTTGAGCTCCCGGACGTTCCCGCCCATGATGCGGGCCTGCACGTCGCCGTCGAGGCCCGCCACGTCCTCGAGGTAGTCCAGGGGCTGCTGCATGCCCTCGATGTGGGGCCAGTCGGAGCCGAAGAGCACCCGATCGGCCCCCATGAGCGCGACTACCTCCTTCACGTCGTCCTCCCAGAAGGGGTTGATCCAGACGTGGCGCTTGAAGATCTCGACCGGGTCGTCGCCGAAGTAGCCCTGCATGGTGTTGGCCATGGAGCGGAGCTTGCGGAAGAGCAGGTCGAGGAACTCGGAGCCGTTCTCCACCGAGGCCACCCGCAGGTTGGGGAAGCGCTCGAAGAGCTTGTCGAAGATCAGGGTGGCCAGGAAGTCCATGGCGGCGCGCTCGATGTTCCAGGACTTGATCGACGGGCGGCCTCCGCCCTCGAATGAGGCGCCGAAGCCGTCGCGGGTGTAGCCGTGGGTCGTGTAGCCGCTGTCGCCGGCGTGGGCGACCACGGTGATCCCGGCCTCGTTCACCCGGGCCCAGAACGGGTCGAACACGGGGTCGGCGGGGGAGCGGGGTCCGTCGGCGGTCCAGACGGCGGCGGGGCGCATCACCAGCACCCGGGCGCCGCGGTCGAGGGCCCACTCGAGCTCCCGCACGGCCCAGTCGACGTCGGCCAGCGTGAGATAGGGCGCGCCGAAGATGGCGTCGCGGTTGCTCATGCCCCAGTCGTCGTCGAGCCACTTGTTGAAGGCCCGGAAGGTCAGGCAGACGGCCTCCGGGTCCTCCTTCAGCAGCTCCTCGTAGAGCATGCCGAGGGTCGGGAAGAGCCAGAGGGCCTCGATGCCCTGCTGGGCCATCACCTTCAGGCGCGCCTCCGGGTCGCGGTACTCGGGGCGGATGGGCTCCCGGTCCCGCAGGGCCGCCAGGGGCGAGATGCCGTCCGGGTTGCCGCGGAAGTAGTCCCGCAGGCAGCCGGGCTTGGCGATGGGGTCGAAGGTGGGGTTGGTGACCGCGCGGCTCACCCGGCCGCCCACCACGTGGTAGCGGCGGCCCTCGATCTCGGCCCACTGGACCGTGCGGGGGCCCTGGCGCGGGTCGAGATGGCGGGTGAAGGCGTCGAGGGCCTCGTAGTAGTGGTTGTCCGCGTCGAAGGCGGAGAGCGTCGGCTGCTGGGTCACGGGGCACTCCTTCGGCGACCGAGGGTAGCCGAACCCCTCAGAACACTCCGGTGGTCACGGCGAGGGCGGCGATCCCGGCCGACAGGGCCCAGAGCCCCGCGATCGCCCAGCCCGCGAGGCCCAGCCGGCCGGAGCGGCGGCACAGGCGCAGCGCGTCCGCGCTCATCCAGGCCAGGATCGCCAGGGCTCCGAAGGCGGGCAGGCTTCGCTCCCGGACCGCCAGGGCGAGCAAGGCCGCGCCGCAGGTCGCGAAGATGAGCACGGCGACGATGAGGACGGGCCACAGGGTGGAGTCCTCGAAGAAGGGGCGGATCCAGCGCTCCACGCCGGGTCGCCCCTCCTCGGGCTCGCTCACGCCGCCTCCGGGGTCGTCACGCGACGGCGGGCTCGTCTCCCAGGAACCCCAGCCTGCGGTCGGCCTCGTCGGCGTCGAAGTCCTCGAACTGGATGATGTCGAGGTCGGTGAAGGCCTTGCGCACCCTCGGCGTGAGGAGACCGAGCTTCTTCAGGTTGGGCACCACCCGCTGGAAGAGCATGGAGCGGAACAGCTTGCCCACGTGGGAGTTGAGGACCACGTCGCGCACCTCGTCGGGATTCCAGCCCATGGCCCGGGCGATCTCGGTGCCCATGAGCCGGTTCCGCATCAGCTCCGAGGCGTAGATGATGAAGTCCTCGCGGTCGGCCAGCTCGTTCGCGGGCATGTCGGTGTAGTAGTCGCGGAGCGAGAGCACGCCGAAGGCTACGTGGCGCGACTCGTCGCGCATCACGTAGCGCAGCAGCTCCTTCAGCAGCGGCTCCTGGCACATCTGGAAGAGATTCCCGAAGGCGGCCATGGCCAGGCCCTCGATCAGCACCTGCATGCCCAGGTACTTGAAGTCCCAGCGGGAGTCCTTGAGGGTGGCGTCCAGGAGCTCCTTCAGGTTGTCGTTGATGGGCCACTCCCACTCGAGCTTCTCGTGCAGGTAGCGACTGAAGACCTCGACGTGCCGGGCCTCGTCCATGGTCTGGCTGCCGGCGTAGTACTTGGCGTCGATCCAGGGCACGCCGCCGACGAGCTGGGAGGCGACGATCAGGGCGCCCTGCTCGCCGTGGAGGAACTGCGAGAGCTGGAGCGACACCTGGGCGTGACGCAGGTGCGCCTTCTCCTTCGCGTCGAGCTTCTGGAAGGGCGCGTACTCCTCGAGCGGGTTGATGCGCTGCGGGATGATCTCGCCCTCGGGATCGACGTCGGTGTCCCAGGCGAGCTGGGTCGTGCTGTTCCACTGCTCGCGCTTGGCCTTCTCGTACAGGTCGCGCAGCCCCGCCTTCACGCTGCCGTAGTTCCAGGCGTAGTTCGTGTCGAAGGAGGTGAGGACGGTCTCGAGCTCTTGATCGAGCCGGTCGAGCTGGTTCACGCTGGGGCTGGCCATGGGAATCCTCCGGGTGGGTCGGGCGCCCGACAAGGCTAGAGCTGGCCCACCCGGGGGTCAACGGAAACCGAGGTCGATTTCGGATTTTCGGCGCAAGCTCCTGACTTCATTGAGTTTTCCGCGGTCGGCGACCTCCCGGGCGCCCTCCTGGGCACCGAAGCCGCTGGCTCCGGCTACAGGTTCAGCTGCTTCGGGGGCCGGACCACGACCTCGGCGATGTTGACGTGGGCCGGCTGGGTGACGGCGTAGTGGACCGCGTCGGCCACGTGCTCCGGGGCGCCCAGCAGCTGCTGCAGTTTCGGTTGCAGCGCCTCCAGCACCTCGTCGGGAAGCTTCTCGCCCTGGCGGATCTCCACGTCCATGCCGGCCATCTTGACGAAGCCCGCCAGGAACTCGGTGTCGAAGTTGCGGGCGAAGTTGGTGGCGATGGCGCCGGGCATGACGTTCACCACGCGAATGGAATCGTTCTCGAGCTCGTTGCGGAGCGTGGCCGAGATGGCGTTCACCGCGTGCTTGGTGGCGCCGTAGACGCCCGAGTCGCGGCGCTGGGCGGCGATGGACGAGATGTTCACCACGTGGCCCTCGGCGCCGCAGGCGCGCATGGCCCTCACCGCTGCCTGACAGCCCACGAGCAGCGCCAGCACGTTGGTCTCGAGCATCTCGCGCCACTGCTCGGGGTCGCCCTCGAGGATGGACGCCGGGAAGGAGAGCCCGGCGTTGTTGACCATGATGTCGAGCCGCCCGGTCTCCTTCACCACGGCGTCCACCAGGCCCTGCACGGCCGCCGGGTCGCGCAGGTCCACGCTGTGGATGCTGGCGCTGCCGCCCGCCTCGCGGATCTCCTTGGCGGCGCCTTCCATGGGCGCGCTGGAACGCCCGGCGAGGGCCACGTGGGCGCCGTCGGCGCCGAGGCGCACGCCGATCGCGCGGCCGATCCCGCTGGAGGCACCGGTGACGATCGCGGTCTTGCCGGAGAGAGGGAGGGTCATGGGAGGCTCCTTTCGACCGCCGACGGTATCACGGCGTCAGGGAGACGACATCGGCAGCCGGAAGCGCTCGTGGCAGTCCGCGCAGACCGCGTCGATGGCGGCCACGCGCTCGGCGATCTCGGCGTTGGTCGCGGTGGGGGCGTCGGACGCCAGCCGCAGGGCGGCCGCCCGGAGCTGCCGGCTGAGCGCCTCGAAGGCCCGTCGATCCGCCTCGGGCAGCCCGAGGCCGTGGATGCCGCTGGGGATGTCCGCCGCGGTCACCGCCAGCTGGCTCGCCGCCGCGGCCAGCTGCTCCCGTTGCTCTCGCTGCTGTGCGTGACCCGGCCCGTCCAGCTCCTGGGGCAGCCGTCGCCAGCGCACCCGGTCCAGCTGGTCCATGGTCCGTCGCAGGCGCTGGCTGTGCACCGCGTGGGCGCCCGCCGCCTCGGCGGGCGGCTCCGCGGGCGGCGCTCCCCCGGCGCAGGCCAGCACCGCGGCCCACGGGGCCAGCGCGCGGATCCGGCGGCCCATCAGAAGCGCACCCGGGTGCGCAGACCCAGCACCACGGCGTTGCGGTTGCGCTCGAGGCCACCCGGGTCGACCACCAGCTGCACGTCCGGCGTGAGGGCGAGCCAGGGCAGGACCTGGATGCGGTAGTAGGCCTCCAGGGCGGTCTCCGCGCCGAACGTGGGGTCCACCCACCTCTGGTACACCGAGGAAGGTCGCGTGTGGTAGGCGCCCACCCCGAGGACGTCGGCGTCGCGTCCCGGCAGGAGCCCCGCGTACTGGAAGCCCGCCGAGAAGAACTGCTCGAGCCGGCTCACCCGCTCGTCCGCGAAGGCGTAGCGCAGGAAGGCGCCGAGCCCCTGGTCGTCCTCCGCGCGCTCCCGCCACAGGAGCTGGTCCAAGGAGACCCACAGACCCAGGTGTCCGCGGCGGGTCCGCGGACCGCCGTCGGCCTCCTGCCGGCCGAAGACCGCGCGCTCGCTGCCGTCGCGGAACAAGCCCACCCGGTAGCTCCCGGGCAGCCGTCCCCGCGGCCCCGCCAGCGCCGCGTGGAGCGTCAGCTCCGCGTAGGCGACCAGGCTCGGGAAGTCGTCGAACATCGATTGGAAGCCGGTCTGGCGCGGCCGGCCGTCGCCATCGGCCACTCCGACGGCCAGCTCGAGGCAGCGCACCGGCTGCAGGAAGAGCGCGGCGCCCAGGCCGCTCTTCAGGGGCACGAGGGGGTTGTTGTCCAGGAAGGCGTTCATGAACTGGAGGTCCTCGGCGTTCGCGTAGGCGTTGCGGTCGATGACCACCTGCTGCTCGATGCGGCCCGCGCGCAGGCGCACGCGCTCGTCGAGGAAGCCCTGCTCGAACCAGAGCTGGGCCACGTGGAAGGCCTCGTCGAAGTCGGCGTCGTCGAAGACGTCCGCGAGGGCGAGGGTGTCGGCGTTGACGTTGGCTTCGTCGTTGCTCTTCACGTGGAGCAGGAAGCGCGTGGAGAGCGGGAGGTCGAGGGCCCCGAGGTCGGCGCGGACGAAGAGGTCCATGCTGCCGCTCTGGGCGACCTCGTCGGCCTGGTCTCCCCGCACCAGGGCGCCGAGCTGGTGGTTCCAGAACAGGTCGAACGCCAGGCCGCGCGCCTCGAGATCGGACCGCAGCCCACCCGGGTCGCCGAGCAGGCGCGGCGTGTCGCGGAGACGACGAACGGCGCCGGGGCGCACGGCGCTTGCGTCCGTCGGACCCGCCCCGGCCGTAGCCACCCCCGCGGCCACCCCGAACGCGGCGAGCCCCCCGAGGAGCGCCGCCCGTGCTCCCATCTCGTCGAGGGGACGGTCCCCCGCGGCCCCTAGAGGGGCAGGTCCCCCGCAGCCGGCGAGACACTGCCGGTCTTGGTGAAGGCCTCGATGGCGCGCATGGCGATGCGCCACTGATGCACCTCGTCGGCGCCGTCGGCGAAGCGCGCCCAACGCGCCTGCTTGAGCATGTCGGCGAGCGGCGTGTCGGTGGAGTAGCCGAGGGCGCCGTGCACCTGGATCGCCCGGTCGATGATCCGGTTCAGGGCGTTGGCCACGAAGTGCTTGGCCATGGAGACCTCGCTCTTGAAGTCCTCCTTGCGATCGATCTTGTAGGCGGCGTGGAGGACCATGAGCTTGCACTGGTAGAGCTCCATGGTGCTGTCGGCGATCATCCACTGGATGCCCTGCTTCTCCGCCAGGTAGGAGCCGTGGGCGTACCGCTTCATCGCCCGGTCGACCATCATGTTCAGGGCGATCTCGGCCTGACCGATCCAGCGCATGCAGTGGGCGAGGCGCGCCGGACCCAGCCGGGCCTGGCCCAGCAGATGTCCCTGCCCGCGGCCGCCCAGCATGTTCGCCTTCGGCACCCGCAGGCCGTCGATGCGGATCTCGCAGTGGTTGTGGCTGCCGCTCAGGGTGTGTACGTCGCGGACGATCTCCCAGCCCTCGGAGGGGATGTCCACCAGGAAGGAGGAGTTGGCGGCCTGGGGCAGCTCCGGGTCGTCCTCGGTGCGGGCGATCAGGATGGCGAACTGGGCGCCGGCGGCCCCGGAGATGAACCACTTGTGGCCGTGGATCTCCCAGTGGTCGTCCCGCTCGACGGCCTTGGTCTGGATCAGGGTCGGGTCGGAGCCCGCCACCTCGGGCTCGGTCATGGCGAAGCAGGAGCGGGCGCGGCCCTGGCACAGGGGCTTCAGGTAGCGCTCCTTCTGGTCGTCGGTCGCCCAGTGGAGCAGCGTGTGCATGTTGCCCTCGTCGGGCGCCTGGGCGTTGAGGGCGAAGGGCCCGAAGCGGGTCTTGGCGGCCTCGGCCGACACGGCCGCCATCGCCACGTGGCCGAGCCCCATGCCGCCCCACTCCTCGGGCATGTGGGGGAGCCACAGGCCCCACTCCTGGGCGGCCTTGCGCATCTCGATCACGTTCTTCACCAGGACGCCGCGATCGCCCTCCTGCTCCGCGATGGCCTGCTCGGCCGGTCGCACCACCTCCTCGCAGAAGCGCTGCACGCGATGGCGAACCTCCTCCACCTCGGGGGGGAAGCTGAAGTCGATGGCCATGCCGTCTCCTCGGGCGGAACCCGCCAGCTCCGGGAGGGAAGAGCCTAGCCCAGCCCCGTCCGGCGTTCCGACGGGGCGCTAGTAGCGGTCCGGGCGGATCTCCGCGTCGTTGCCCCCGTCCACGTAGAGCAGGGCGCCGTGGACCCAGCCCGCCTCGGGCCCCAGCAGGAAGGCGACCGCGCGGGCGACGTCGTCGGGCTCGCCCAGGCGTCCGAGGGGCAGGTCGAGCCCCTCGATCATCCCGCGCGTGGCCGGGTCGCCGCGGGTGCCCGCGAGGAGCGGCGTCTCCACCGGGCCGGGGCAGACGCCGTTGAGGCGCACCCGGGCCTCGCCCCAGGTCCGCACCCGGCGGCGCACCGCGCGGCCCAGGGCGTGCTTGGAGCCCATGTAGGCGACGACGGGGCTGCCCTGCGCGTCGAAGAGGGCCGCGGCCCGGGTCTCGTCGTGGTCGAGCAGGGCCGCGACGAAGGGCGCGTCCTCGAAGGGGGCCATCTGGGCCGAGTTGGAGACGATGGCGACGGCCGCGGGCTCCCGGCCCTCCCGGAGGGCGGGCAGCAGTCCGTCGAGGACGTCCACGGCGCCGAAGTAGTTCACCGAGGCCACGAGCGACGGCGGCCGGATGTGGGATCCGAGTCCCGCGCAGGTGACCAGGCGGTCGAGGCGGCCGTCGCAGGCGCGCCGCACCTCGGCGACGGCCCGCTCGCGCCCCGCCGCCGTGGCGAGGTCGGCCTTCACCTCGGCGTCCCGCTGGTCCACGCCGATCACCCGGAAGCCCTCCCGCGCCAGCCGGGCCGCGATCGCCGCCCCGATCCCCGATGCCGACCCCGTGACCGCCGCGGTGCCGTCCTGGCTCATGTCGCCCCCGGGTCGAAAAGGCCCCCGGCGAGCTTCGCGTCGCCGGAGCGACGGCGCCACCTCCCGGTCCCGGCCAGAATCCGGGGGCACCAGTGATCCGCTTCACAGGAGATCCCGAGCGCCTGCGCCATTGTTCGGGCGTCCGGAGGAGGGGCCGCGCGGGCCGGAAGGCCGGCGACTTCGAGAGAGCTTCCGGCGTGCCACCTCCGGATGAGAGTCTTCCGGTGGACACCAGATTGAACAGCGAGAGGAACAGCATCTCATGGCATTCGATACCTTTCTGAAGATCGGGACGATTCCCGGCGAGAGCACCGACGACAAGCACAAGGACTGGATCGAGGTCCTGTCGTTCAGCCACGGCGTGTCGCAGCCGGCCACCGGTTCGGTGTCCAGCGGCGGTGCCCGCTCGGCCGAGCGCTGCGACCACTCGGACTTCTCGATCGTGAAGTCCCTCGACAAGGCCTCCCCCAAGCTCAACCTGGCCTGCTGCAACGGTGAGCACATCAAGGAGGTGACCGTCGAGCTGTGCCGCGCCACCCAGGACAAGGCCCGGTACATGCAGTACAAGATGGAGGACGTGATCGTCACCAGCGTGCGCCCGGGCGGCTCGGCCCAGGGCGGCGAGACGCTTCCCCTCGAGGAGGTGTCCTTCAACTACGCCAAGATCAGCTGGGTCTACACCGAGACCGATCACAAGACCGGCAAGGCGAAGGGCGACGTGCAGACGCACTGGGACCAGGGCGCCAACAAGGGCGGCTGATCCACGCCATCCCAGGATCCCGCGCGCGGGAGGAGGCAGCCGCCCCCTCCCGCGCTGCGTTTCGGGCTGCGCCAGCGGGCGCG
>CAYTZH010000052.1:0-17976 GCA_964442285.1 uncultured Spirochaetales bacterium
ACGAGCTGCACACCATCGTCGGCGCCGGCGCCGCGGAGGGCGCCGCCGACGCCGCCAACATGCTCAAGCCCGCCCTGGCGCGCGGCGAGCTCCACTGCGTCGGGGCCACGACCCTGGACGAGTACCGCAAGCACGTCGAGAAGGACGCCGCGCTCGAGCGGCGCTTCCAGCCGGTCTTCGTGGGCGAGCCTTCGGTCCAGGACACCGTCTCGATCCTGCGCGGCCTGAAGGAGCGCTACGAGGTCCACCACGGCGTCCGCATCCAGGACGGCGCCCTGGTGGCGGCCGCGACCCTCTCGCACCGCTACATCACCGACCGCTTCCTGCCCGACAAGGCCATCGACCTGATCGACGAGGCGGCCAGCCGGGTGCGGGTGCAGATCGACTCCATGCCCGAGGAGCTGGACCAGGTGGAGCGCAAGCGGACCCAGCTCGAGATCGAGCGCGAGGCGCTCAAGAAGGAGAGCGACGCGGCGAGCGTGGAGCGGCTGGAGCAGGTGGAGCGCGAGATCGCCAACCTGCGCGACGAGTCGAGCGCCATGAAGGCGCGCTGGGAGAACGAGAAGGCGACCATCGGAGGCGTGCGGGAGCTGAAGGAGCGCCGCGAGGCGCTCAACGCCGAGCTCGAGCGCGCCCAGCGTCAGGGCAACCTCGAGCGCGCCGCCGAGATCCGCTACGGCGAGCTGGTCCAGCTCGAGAAGGACCTGGAGGAGCGCCAGAAGGAGCTCGAGGCCCTTCACGCCGAGGGGTCACTGCTCTCCGAGGAGGTGACCGGCGACGAGGTCGCGGAGATCGTCTCCAAGTGGACCGGGATCCCGGTCAGCAAGATGCTGGAGGGCGAGCAGGCGAAGCTGCTCCAGATGGAGGACGGCCTGCGCCGGCGCGTCGTGGGCCAGGACGAGGCCCTGTCCGCGGTGGCCAACGCCGTGCGGCGCGCCCGCGCCGGGCTCCAGGACCCGAACCGGCCCGTGGGCTCCTTCCTGTTCCTCGGGCCCACCGGCGTGGGCAAGACCGAGACCTGCAAGGCCCTGGCGGAGTTCCTGTTCGACGACGAGCAGGCGGTGGTGCGCCTCGACATGGGCGAGTTCCAGGAGAAGCACACCGTGGCGCGCCTGATCGGAGCGCCTCCCGGCTACGTGGGCTACGAGGAGGGCGGCTACCTGACCGAGGCCGTGCGCCGCCGGCCCTACAGCGTGGTGCTCTTCGACGAGATCGAGAAGGCCCATCCCGAGGTGTTCAACGTGCTGCTCCAGGTGCTCGACGACGGGCGCCTGACCGACGGCCAGGGCCGAACCGTGGACTTCAAGAACACGGTGCTGATCATGACCTCGAACATCGGCAGCCAGCACATCGTGGAGCTCGACGAGCAGACCCAGCGCGACGAGATGCAGCGGCGGGTCGACGAGGCGCTCCGGGTCCAGTTCAAGCCCGAGTTCCTGAACCGGATCGACGACGTGATCCTGTACCACCAGCTGGGCCGGGAGCACATCCACCGGATCGTGGACATCCAGCTCGACCGGCTGCGGGGACTGCTCGTCGACCGCCGGATCGAGCTCGAGTTCTCCAGCGAGGCCAAGGACCTGCTGGCCGAGAAGGGCTACGACCCCCACTACGGGGCCCGGCCCCTGAAGCGGGTGATCCAGCGGATGGTCCAGGATCCCCTGGCCCTGCGGATCCTGGAGGGCGAGATCCCCGAAGGCTCGAAGGTCTCCGTGGAGGCCCGGCTCTCGGGCGAGGCCCTGGAGTTCCGCCTCGCGAGCTGAGCGGCTCCGCCTCCCGGGCGGAGCGCCGCCCGGGGGGAGCCCCAGCTCCCCGCCCGGGGGGAGCCCCAGCTCCCGGCCCGGGGGGAGCCCCAGCTCCCGGCCGGGCCTGTCTAAGCCTGCGTAGCGGTTGCTCTTTTTGCATTGGTGCGCCACCCTGCGGGGTCGTTTCGACGCGGGCCGCGAGGAAATGGACGGGCGCAAGATCCGCAAGAGCCTGATGAAGGAAGTGGCCTTCGCCGCGGCGGCAGCCGTGCTGGTGGCGGTCTCGCCGCTCACGCCCGGCGACTGGCTGCGTTCCGGCGCGGCGGGTCTGCTCGTATTCGGCGGCGTGCTCGCCTACCGCTGGCACGCGCGCGCCGGCGCCCCGGCCGAGCCCGAGGAGGCGGGGCTCCGCCTCCACGTGCCCCTGAGCATGGGCGGGGCCCTGCTGCTGATGGCCGTGGTGTTCGTTCCGATCTCGCGCTGGCTGTATGCCGAGTGGACGATCAGCGTCTGGCAGAATGCCCACGGGATCTTCATCCCGGTCCTGATGGTCTACCTGATGCACGGCATCCTGAAGCGCGACACCGACGAGACGGACGCCGCTTCGCCGTGGGGCTTCGCGTTCCTGGTGCCGGGCCTGCTGCTCATCGTGGCAGACGCCGGAATCCGCACCCAGTACCTGTCGGCCGTGGGGCTGGTGCTCTGCCTGCCGGGCCTGGCGCTCCTGATGTTCGGCGCCCGCCGCGCCCGCAAGCTCGCTCTGCCGCTCTTCATCGGCGTGTTCATGATTCCGATCCCCGCCACGGCGGCGACGCACCTGGTCCTCAAGCGCATCACCGCCGCGGCCGTCGAGCCGCTGCTGGCCGAGATGGGCATTCCCGTCGTGCGGGAAGGCACCATCCTCGTGCTCCCCAACGCCACCTTCGTGGTGGCGGACGCCTGCAGCGGCTTCTCGGCGCTCTACGCCGGCGTGGGCGTGTCGCTGCTGCTGGCGGTCTACGCGCGCTCCCACGTGCGCAAGGTGCTGCTGCTGCTGGCGGCCTGGCCCCTCGCCATCCTCTCGAACGTCGCCCGGGTGCTCTTCCTGGTCGCCGCATCCAATCACTCCGGCCTGTGGCTGCTGGACTCGCCGCTCCATACCGCGTCGGGGATCGCCACGTTCTGGGCCGTGCTGGGTGGCCTGTTCCTGCTCTCGGACCGCGAAGCGCTGCGGACCGCAACGGGATGATTCCGGTCTCCAGGCGCTACTCCATCGTGCTGCTGCTGCTCGCCGGGATCGCCGCCGTGCCGGTGACGCTGCACGCCTCCGGGGTGCTGCGCACCGACGACTGTGCGGCGCCGGACGCGCTCTCCCGGCTCGAGAACCTGCCCGGCACCCGCGCGGGAACCCTGGACGCCCCGCCGCCCCCGCTGCGCATCCAGCACCTTCCCTTCGAGGTGGAGCCGGAGAAGGACTTCGACCGCCGCTTCGGCCTCCTCGCGGCCGCGATCCTGCGCAGCTTCGACCCGGCCCGGATCTACTCCTCCCCGGTCCGTTTCGTCGATCCCAATTTCGAGGCCGACGAGCGCCACGACAGCGCGCTCGCAGTGGACGGCGTCCGGATCCCCGTCCGCTGGCTGCTCGACCACACCAAGCAGCCGCCCCGCTACGCGGCCTTCTTCTACGCCTACGACGGGAGGCCGGTCCGACGACCGTCCTGGGCAATGCTGCGGGCGGTGCCGGAGCGGCTGCTCACGGGCCAGCTGCCGCTCACCCTGGTCATGATCAGCGGGCCCGTGCCCAGCGGCGAGCTCGACTCGGTCCGGACGCCGACGGAGGCCTGGCTGGAGGCCGCCTGGCGCCACTTCGCGGGGGCCTGTCTCCCCTCCCCCGAGAGCTCCCCTGGGGGCTAGCCCTCAGCCACCGGCGCCCGCTCAAGCCAACCCTCCGGGTTCTCGATGAAACGGTCGAGACCGAGCCCCGCGCCCTGGAGTAGCGGCCTTGACCGGAGCCAGCCCGCCGCCCGACGGACGGACGTTCGTGCGCACGATCCTCGTCCGCACGAACCTGTTCGTGCTGGCGTCGATCCTCATCATCAGCCTCTACCTGCGCGGACTGCTCAGCCTGCGCGCCGAGCAATGGTGGGGGTTCGCGGGCATGGTCGGAGCGGCCCTGGTGTTCGTCTTCCCGGCCATGGTGGCCACCCACTGGCGCGTCTTCCGGCAGATCCAGGTGGGCCTCGACGGTCTGGGAGCCGGCCGGCTCTCCCCGGCCGAGCTGCGGGCCGGCTTCCGCGCCGTGGCGAACTTCCCGGCCTACTGGTTCCTGTGGGGCAAGGTGTGGTGGGGCCTGGGCGGGCTCACCGTCGGTCTCGGCATGCTGCTCCGCTACGACGACTTCGGCGCGCTGCAGCTCGCCATCCTGGTGGCGGCGACCCTGAGTGCGGCCTTCGTGACCGACACGGCCTACTTCTTCGTGATCAAGCGCGAGATCGAGCCGGTGCGGCTGGCCCTGGCGGATGCGCTGGCCGACCCGGACCTGCGGGCCTCCCTGGTGCGGCCGATCGGCCTGCGCAGCAAGCTGATGACGGCGATCGGGAGCGTCATCGTGGTGACCGTCGTCTTCGCCAGCCTGCTCGCCCACGTCCGCACCACGGGCGCGGTCCGCAACACGGCGGCCCGGGCCCAGGCCCGCTTCCTCGAGGCGCTGGACGCGGAGCGGGGCCTCGAGCCCCGGGGCGCCGCGGCGCTCGTCGCCCGCTTCGGCGCGGCCCGGGATCTGCTGGTGCTCGACGCGGACGGCGAGCACCTGTTGTGGGGCGACGAGCGCGGGCTCACCGCCTCCGAGCGGCGCTGGCTCGCGGAACGCGGACGCGACATCGGCGACAGCCGCGGCCTCACGAGCCAGCACGCCTTCGCCTGGCAGCGGCTCCCCGATGGGCGCCTGCTCGTCCTCTCCACCCCGACCTCCGCGCTCCTCCAGGAGGACACCGGGCTGGGCCTGTTCCTCGGACTGCTGGGCTTCTCGTGCGCCGTGGCGCTGGGCGTCTCCCTGCTGCTCGCCCGCGACGTCGGACACTCCGCGGAACGGGTGCGCGTCGAGGCGGAGCGGATCGCCTCCGGCGACCTCACCGAGCGCACCGTCTGCGACACCGAGGACGAGCTGGGGGACCTGGCCCGGGCCTTCGAGCGCATGGCCGGCGCGCTCCGCGACACGGTGGGCCAGGTGGCGGGCGCGGCGGAGCGGGTCGAAGGCGCCGTGCGGCAGATCGCCGGCGCAGGGGACGACGTCACCCGGGTCAGTGCGGAGCAGGTCGGGGGCATCGGCCAGGCGCGCGCCGCGGTCGGCACGATCGACGCCCAGGCCCGCGGCATCACCGGCTCCGCCTCGGATCTCTCGGCGAACGTGGAGGAGACCTCGAGCGTGGCCTTCGAGCTCGACGCCACCAGTGAGGAGCTGGCCGAGATCGCGGCCCTGCTGCAGAGCAACATCGAGAACGTGGCCGGGGCGGTCGAGCAGATGTCGCGCAGCATCGGGCAGGTGGCGCGGAGCAGCGATTCCCTGGCGCGCCTGGCCGACGACGCGTCGAGCAACATGGAGCGTAACGCCCGCAGCGCCCGGAGCGTCGACGACCACGCCTCCGAGACGGCGCGACTCGCGGAGCAGGTGGTCGCCCTCTCGGAGCAGGGCCGGGAGCGGGTGCGGGAGACCATCCGGGGCATGGAGGACATCCACCGGGCCACGGACTCGGCCGAGTCCGTGATCCGCCGCCTCTCCGAGAGCAGCAAGGCCATCGACGGCGTGGTGAACGTGATCGACGAGGTCGCCGACGAGACGAACCTGCTCGCCCTCAATGCGGCCATCATCGCCGCCCAGGCGGGGGAACGCGGTCGCGCCTTCGCGGTGGTGGCCGACCAGATCAAGGCCCTCGCCGACCGGGTCCTCTCCAGCACCAAGGAGATCAGCGGCCTGGTGCGCTCGCTCCAGGACGAGGCGCGGGACGCCGAGGGCGCCATCAGCGAGGGTTCCCGGAGCGTCCACCGGGGCGTCGACCTGGCGGGAGAGGCCGGCGTCGCCCTGGAGGCGATCACGAGCGCCGCGCGTACGGCCGGCGGGCGGGTGACGGAGATCGTCGGCTCGGCCCGGGAGCAGAGCCGCTCGACCCAGCACGTGGTCCAGCTGATGCAGCAGGTCCGCGAGGGCACGGGCCAGATCCGCAGCGCCATCCTGGAGCAGGGCGCGGGCGTCGGACACCTGCGTCAGAGCGCGCAGTCCGTGGGCGACCTCTCGCGCCAGGTCAAGGCCTCGACGGAGGAGCAGTCGGGAAGCGCCGGCCACATCAAGCGCAGCGTGCACCAGGTCCGCGAGGCCATGGAGCAGATCGAGCGGGCGCTGCGGGAGCAGACCGCCTCCTGCCAGGACACCGTGTCCCGGCTCGACCACCTGGCCTCCGGCGCGCGCAGCAACGAGAGGAGCGTCCACTCGCTGGAGGGCGCGCTGCAGGAGCTGGAGCGCGAGGCGGAGGGCCTGCGCGCCCAGGTGCGCCGCTTCCGGATCTGAGGGCGACCGGGACCGCCGCCGGGATCAGAGCTTGCGACGGACCTCGTTCTCGAGCCGTTCCTGTCCGCCCGAGACGGGCCGCGGATCCGGATCCTCCCGCAGCGCCCGCTCCCCGAGCGCCTCCAGGGAGAGCTTGCCGCCCAGCAGGTCCTGTCCGAAGGGCGTGTCCCAGCCGGCGTAGCGCGCGGTCCGCCCGGCGGCGAGCCGGCCCTCCTCGTGGAGGGCCGCGGCCACGCGCAGGCTGCGGGCCAGGGTGTCCATCCCGCCCACGTGGGCGTGGAAGAGATCCACGGGGTCGAGGCTCTGGCGGCGCAGCTTGGCGTCGAAGTTGAAGCCGCCCGTGTCGAAGCCCCCGGCCCGCAGGATCTCGAGCAGGGCCGGGGCCAGCTCCTCTGCGCTGTTCGGGAACTGGTCCGTGTCCCAGCCGAGCCGCGGGTCGCCGCGGTTGGCGTCGACGCTCCCGAAGATCCCGTGGGCGATGGCGTAGGCCAGCTCGTGCTGGAAGTCGTGGCCGGCCAGGGTGGCGTGGTTGACCTCGATGTTGAGGCGGATCTCGCCCTCGAGGCCGAAACGCTGCAGGAAGGCGTGCACCGTGGCGACGTCGCGGTCGTACTGGTGCTTGGTGGGCTCGTGGGGCTTGGGCTCGATCAGCAGCGTGCCCGGGAAGCCGATCTTGTGCTTGTGCTCCACCACGAGCTGCATGAAGCGCCCGAGCTGCTCCAGCTCCCGACGTATTTCGGTGTTGAGGAGGGTGTCGTAGCCCTCGCGACCGCCCCACATCACGTAGTTGGCGCCGCCCAGGCGGTGAGTGGCGTCGAGGCAGTGTCTCACCTGCGCAGCCGCGTAGGCGAAGACCTCGGGGTCCGGGTTGGTCGCGGCGCCGGCCGCGTAGCGGGGGTGGGCGAAGAGGTTGGCGGTTCCCCAGAGCAGCCGGACCCCCGTGCGCTGCATGTGGCCCTGGGCGACCTCGAGCAGCCGATCCAGGCGCGCACAGCTCTCCCGGAAGCTCGCCGCTTCGGGCGCCACGTCGCGGTCGTGGAAGCAGAAGAAGGGCACGCCGAGCTTCTCGAAGAACTCGAAGGCCACGGCGAGCTTCTGCTCCGCCTGGGCCAGGGGATCGCCGCCGGGCGCCAGCCAGGGCCGCTCGAAGGTCCCCTCCCCGAAGACGTCGCTGCCCGGCCAGCAGAAGCTGTGCCAGAAGCAGACGGCGAAGCGCAGGTGGTCCTCCATGCGCTTGCCGAGCACGACGGCGTCGGGGTCGTACCAGCGGAAGGCCAGGGGCTCGTCGCTGTCCGGCCCCCGGTAGCGGACGGGCTCCACGTCGCGGAAGTACTCCTCGCTCACGGCATCCTCCTCAGACGGGTGTAGAGCTCGCGGAAGGCCCCGAGCCGCTCGGCGTAGTGGTCCCGCAGGCCCGGATCGGGCCGGGCCTCGTGACTCACCGGAGGCTGGGCGAAGACCGTCTCCGGCACGCCCTCGCCCGCACCCAGCCGGGCCAGGCGCGCGGCCCCCAGGGCCGGCCCGACGTCCGCCCCCGCCCGGTAGCGCAGGGGGCGATCGAGGACCGACGCCAGGATGCGACCCCACAGCGGGCTGCGCGCGCCGCCACCGATGACGGAGACCTCGTCGATGTGGGCGCCCGCCTCGACCAGCACCGCCTGGGCGTCGGCCAGGGCGAAGGCCACCCCCTCCAGCACGGCGCGGGCGAGGGCCGCCCGGTCGGTGTCGTGGGTGATCCCGACGAAGGCGCCCGTGGCCTCCGGATCGTCGTGGGGCGTCCGCTCGCCGGCCAGGTAGGGCAGGAAGAGCAGGCTCTCGGAGGGGCGGTCGGCGGCCTCCACCTCCGCCAGGAGCCGGGTCTCGTCCGGGGCCCCGGTGGCCTGCACGACCCAGGCCAGGCAGCTGGCGGCCGATAGGATGACTCCCATCTGGTGCCAGGTCCCGGGCAGACAGTGGCAGAAGGCGTGGGCCGCCCGCTCCGGGTGGGGCCGGAAGCGGTCGTCGGCGACGAAGAGCACCCCCGAGGTGCCCAGGGCCAGGGAGGCCCGCCCGGGCACGACCACCCCGGCGCCGGCGGCCCCCGCCGCCTGGTCGCCAGCTCCTGCCACCACGGGAGCCGGGGAAAGGCCCCAGGCCTCGGCCACCGCCGGCCGCAGCGCCCCGGTGATCTCGGGGCCCTCGTAGAGGGCCGGCATGGCCTCCCGCGGGAGGTCGCAGGCGGCCAGCATGGCCTCCGACCAGCGCCGCGCCGCGACGTCGAGCCACAGGGTCCCCGAGGCGTCGGAGCAGTCCGTGGCGGCCTCCCCGGTCATGCGCAGGCGCACGTAGTCCTTGGGGAGCAGGACCCGCCGGATGCGGCCGAAGAGCTCCGGCTCGTGCTCCCGGACCCAGACCAGCTTGGGCGCCGTGAAGCCCGGCATGGCCCGGTTGCCGGTAATCCGCCGGGATTCGGGGATTCTGGCCTCGAGGGTCTTGCAGGCCGTCGCACTGCGGCCATCGTTCCACAGGATGGCGTGCCGGAGCGGCCGATCGCAGGCGTCGAGGAGGGTGGCCCCGTGCATCTGGCCCGAGAGCCCCACCGCGCGCACGGCCCGCCGGGCGCCGGCCTCCAGGCCGCAGACCGCGGCACCGGTCGCCCGCCACCAGTCCTCGGGATCCTGCTCGGACCACAGCGGCCGGGGTCGCGACACCGCGAGCGGCGCCGACGCCCGGTCGACGACGCGGTCCGCGTCGTCGAGGAGGACAGCCTTCACCGCCGAGGTGCCCAGGTCGAGACCGAGGTACATGGGGCGATTCTCGCACAGGCGCCCCGCCTCGGACCGGCTCCGAAACGACCCCGGGAGGCCGGCATCCTAGCTGGCGGACGAGAAACGAGAGAAACAGGAGATTCCGACATGTTCGCGATTCGCACGTTCCGCGCCGGCGCCCTGGCCGCCGCCCTGCTGGTCGGGGGCGCCCTCGCTGCCTCGGCCGGGATCAACACCAACCGCGCCGGTGTCGCCGTCGACGGCTACGACGTCGTCGCGTACCACACCGCCGCAACCCCCACGAAGGGCTCCACCAGCTACACCCACGCGTGGAAGGGTGCCACCTACCACTTCGCGAACGCCGCCAACCGCGACCTGTTCGCGGCCAACCCGGCGCGCTACGCGCCCCAGTACGGCGGCTATTGCGCCTACGCCGTGGCCCAGGGCGCCAAGGCCGACATCGACCCCGAAGCCTGGAAAGTCGTGGACGGCAAGCTCTACCTGAACCTGAACAAGCGGATCCAGAAGCGCTGGGAGAAGGACATCCCCGGCTACATCGCCAAGGCCGACGCCAACTGGCCGTCGCTGGCGGGCGAGTAGTCCGATGGAGGGCGATGCCATGACGGAGGCGGCTCCCCAGCGCGAGAGCGGGGGCCGCGGCGGCCTGCTCCTGAAGGTCGGCGTGGGCCTCGCGGCCGCGGCGGGCCTGATCGCGCTCGGGCGGATGGCGGGGGGCTACGTCCCCCAGTTCGCCGAGTGGGTCGACGGCCTGGGCCTGATCGGACCGGTGGTCTTCATCCTGGGCTACGCGGTGGCGGTCGTCGCCTTCATCCCCGGCTCGGTCCTGACCCTGGCGTCGGGAGCCATCTTCGGCCTGGTGGAGGGCACGATCTACGTCTTCGCCGCGGCGACCGTGGGCGCCACCGCGGCCTTCCTGATCGCCCGCTACCTGGCCCGCAACGCGGTCGAGGCGCGGGTGTCCGGAGACGCGCGCTTCGGCTCCATCGACCGGGCCGTCGGCGAGCAGGGCCGCAGGATCGTCTTCCTGCTGCGGCTCTCCCCGGTCTTCCCCTTCAACCTGCTGAACTACGGCCTCGGGCTGACGAAGGTGAAGCTCGGCGACTACGTGGTGGCGTCCCTGGGCATGCTGCCGGGCACCATCCTCTACGTCTATACCGGCAGCCTGGCCGGCGAGGTGGCCGCCGCGGCCGGTGGCGCCGCGCCCGAGCGGGGCCCGGGCTACTACGCCGTCCTCGGCCTGGGCTTCGCCGCCACCCTGGCGGTGACGATCCTCGTCACCCGCACCGCCCGACGGGCGCTCCAGCAGAGCACCGACGTCGACATCGAGACCCCGGAGACCGCATGAACGCCCTCGAGCCCCTGCGCATCCCCCCCGACGACGAGCACAACCGCCAGCTCGTCGCGAACGTCCACCCCGCCGACTGGCGGAACCCCACCCCGGACGGCCGCTACAACCTGGTGGTGATCGGCGCCGGCACCGGCGGCCTCATCACCGCGCTGATCGCCTCGAGCCTGGGCGCCAAGGTGGCCCTGGTGGAGCGCCACCTGATGGGCGGCGACTGCCTCAACGTGGGCTGCGTGCCCTCCAAGGCGGTGATCCGCGCCGCCCACCTGGCCCACGACGCCCGCGCGGCCCAGGGGCTGGGCCTGGCCGTGCCGGGCGAGCACGTCCCGGACTTCGCCACTGCCTGGGAGCGCATGCGCCGGGTGCGCGCGCACATCAGCCACGAGGACTCGGCCGAGCGCTACTCCCGCGAGTTCGGCGTGGAGGTCTTCCTGGGCAACGCGCGCTTCGAGAGCGACGGCGTGGTCGACGTGGACGGCACGCGCCTCGAGTACGCCAAGGCCGTCATCGCCACCGGCGCCCGCGCCGCGGCGCCGCCCATCCCGGGCCTGGCGGAGACCGGGTATCTCGACAACGAGACGGTCTTCAACCTCACCGAGCGGCCGCGCCGCCTGGGCGTGATCGGGGCCGGCCCCATCGGCTGCGAGCTGGCCCAGAGCTTCCAGCGCCTCGGCACCCAGGTGACGATCTTCGAGCGGAGCGACCAGATCCTCACCCGCGAGGACCCGGACGCCGCCCGCATCGTGCAGGACGCCTTCGGACGCGACGGCGTGGAGATGGTCTTCGGCTGCCAGCTCCAGAAGGTCGAGCGCAAGGGCGAGGAGAAGGTGATCCACCTCGTGTGCAGCGAGGGCACCCAGAAGCAGGTCGTCGTCGACGAGATCCTGGTGGGCGCCGGACGCGCTCCCAACGTGCAGGGTCTGGGCCTCGAGAAGGTCGACGTGGAGTACGACGAGCGCAACGGCGTCCACGTCGACGACCGCCTGCGCACCCGCAACCCGAAGATCTTCGCCGTGGGCGACGTCTGCATGAAGTGGAAGTTCACCCACGCCGCCGACGCCGCCGCCAAGATCGTGGTCCAGAACGCCCTCTTCTTCGGGCGCAAGAAGCTCTCGGACCTGATCATGCCGTGGTGCACCTACACCGACCCGGAGATCGCCCACGTCGGCCTCTACGAGCGGGACGCCGCCGCCCAGGGTCTGGCAATCGACACCTTCGAGGTGCCGATCGCGAAGGCCAACCGGGCCGTCACCGACGGTCACGAAGAGGGGCTGGTGAAGGTCCACGTGAAGCGGGGCACCGACAAGATCGTGGGGGCCACCATCGTGGGCAGCCACGCCGGCGAGCTGATCACCCAGGTGACCCTGGCGATGAACCACAGGATCGGCCTGAGCGCCTTCGCGAGCGTGATCTACCCCTATCCCACCCAGGGGGAGGCCCTGAAGGCGACTTCGGGGCTCTACTCGCGCACCCGGCTCACGCCGACCATCAAGAAGCTGTTCACGACGCTCCTGCGCTGGCGCCGCTGAGCCCGCGCCGACGGCACCGACGAAGCGTCAGGCCGCCGGGCCCCGATAGGCGGCCAGGGCGGCCCCCACGATGCCGGCGGTGTTGCGCATCCCCGCCGGCACGATCTCGGTCTCGCGCTCGAGCCTCGGCAGGAACTTCTCGTGCTTCTTGCTGATGCCGCCGCCGATGACGATGAGGTCCGGTCGCACCAGGAGCTCGTAGCAGGCGAGCACCCGATCGAGCTCCTTGCTCCACTTCTTCCAGGAGAGGTCTTCCTCCTCCCGCACCCGGGCCGCGGCGCGCTTCTCGGCGGCCACGCCGCCCACCTCCGCGTGCCCCAGCTCGGTGTTGGGAACGAGCTGGCCGTCCAGAAAGAGGGCCGAGCCGATTCCCGTACCCAGGGTGATCACCAGCACCACGCCGGAGCGGTCGACGCCCGCACCGAAGCGCACCTCCGCCAGACCTGCGGCGTCCGCGTCGTTGATCACCGCCACGGGCCCGTCACCGCAGACGGCGCCGATGCAGGCGGCTGCGTCGACGCCGATCCACTCCTCGGACAGGTTCGCCGCGGTGAGCACGCGACCGCGGCACACGACGCCGGGGAAGCCGCAGCCCACGGGCCCGGACCAGCCCAGGTCGCTCACCAGGTCCGCGATCACGGCCACCACCGCGCCCGGCTCGGCCGGCTGGGGCGTCGGCCGGCGCAGCCGCTCGCTCAGGAGCTCACCGCGGGCCGTGTCCACCACGGCCGCCTTGACGCCCGAGCCCCCGATGTCGACACCCAGGATCTCCACAGGCCTTCCCTTCTCGCCGGCCCCCCGGGAACGCTAGGCCGCGCTCCCGGCAGCGTCGAGCGCTGAAACGCGGCCCGCCCCGCCAGCATCCGACCCCCCGAGACCGACGAAGCGTTCCCATGAGGAGTCACCCATGTCCCCGCTCCACGCCATCCGGCGCCTCCCGGCCGGCCTGATCGCTCTCGCCCTGGCCAGCCTGACCGCCGGCGCCGCCACCGCCGCGCCGAGCGCCGAGGCCTGGGCCCGCTGGACCCGCCACGACCCGAACGCCACCGGCCGGGTGGACCACGCCGCCTGGGATGCGTTCCTGCAGCGCTACGTCTCCACCGACCGCGCGGGCCTGAACCGCCTGGCCTACGGGCGCGTATCGGCGAACGACAAGGCGGCCCTGAAGGCCTACCTCGAGCGACTCGGCGGCACCCCGGTCAGCCGTCTGGCCCGCGACGAGCAGCGCGCCTTCTGGATCAACCTCTACAACGCCCTCACCGTGGACGTGGTGCTCGACCACTACCCGGTGGCCAGCATCCGCGACATCGACATCTCCCCGGGGCTCTTCAGCAACGGACCCTGGGGCAAGAAGCTGATCCGCATCGAGGGCGTCGAGGTCTCGCTCGACGACGTCGAGCACCGCATCCTGCGCCCGATCTGGCAGGACCCGCGCGTCCACTACGCGGTCAACTGCGCTTCGGTGGGCTGCCCGAACCTGATGCAGCGCGCATTCACCGCCGAGAACACCGAGTCCCTGCTGGACGCCGGCGCCCGCGCCTACATCAACAGCCCCCGCGGCGTGTCCCTGCGCGGCAATCGGGCCACCGTGTCGAGCATCTACTCCTGGTTCCAGGAGGACTTCGGCGACAGCGAGGCCGGCGTGCTCGCGCACGTCCGGCAGTACGCCGAGCCGGCGCTGCGCAAGCAGCTCGAGACCGCCTCGATCGCCGGCTACGACTACGACTGGAGCCTGAACGACGCCCGCTAGATCCGCACCCGCCGCGGCGGATGCGCTACTTGTGGCCGTTCTGGAAGAAGTCCCGGCCGCCGTGGGAGCGGTAGGCGCCGGCGATGCGGCGCAGGGCCACGGTGTAGGCGGCCGCCCGGAGCGAGACGCCCTCGTCCTGGTGGGTGTTCCAGACGCGGTCGAAGGCGTCGACCATCTTGTCCTCGAGGCGGCTGCGCACGTCCTCCAGGGTCCAGGGATAGCCCTGGCGGTTCTGCACCCACTCGAAGTAGCTGACGGTCACGCCGCCGGCGTTGGCCAGCACGTCGGGCAGCACCTTGATGCCCCGGGACTCGAGCAGCGGGTCGGCCTCGCTGGTGATGGGGCCGTTGGCCACCTCGACGATGTGGGGCGCCTTGACGAGGGCGGCGTTGCCCTTGTGGATGACGCCCTCCAGGGCCGCCGGGATCAGCAGGTCCACGTCGAGGCCCAGGAGCTCCTCGTTGCTGAGCTTCTGGTGGTCGACGAGCTCGCACACCGAGCCGTGACAGTAGACGGCCTCGAGCCGGCGGGTCTCCTGCTTGTGCTGGTAGAGGCTCTCCACGTCCAGGCCCGACTCGGCGTAGACGGCGCCCTTGGAGTCGCTGGCGGCCACGATGCGGTAGCCGTCGGCGTGGAGCAGGCGGGTCACGTGGTAGCCGGCGTTGCCGAAGCCCTGCACGGCCACCCGGACGTCGCGGGGCTGGAGCCCCAGGCGCTGGGCCAGGGCCCGGATCACCAGGTAGGCGCCGCGGCCGGTGGCCTCGTCGCGTCCGAGGCTCCCGCCGAGCTCCACCGGCTTGCCGGTGATCACGCCGGGGGCCTGCAGGCGGCGGATGGTCTGGTACTCGTCGGCCATCCAGCCCATGATGCGGGCGTTGGTGTAGACGTCGGGCGCGGGGATGTCCTTGTCGGGGCCGATGTGGTCGGCCATGGCGCGCACGTAGGCGCGCGAGAGGCGCTCGAGCTCCAGGGGCGAGAGCTCCTTCGGATCCACCCGCACGCCGCCCTTGCCGCCCCCGTACGGGAGGCCCACCACGGCGCACTTGAGGGTCATCCAGAGGGCGAGGGCCTGCACCTCCTCGACGCTGACGTCGGGGTGGTAGCGGATGCCGCCCTTGGTGGGGCCGAGGATCGTGCTGTGACGACAGCGATGACCGGGGAAGTAGCGGGTAGAGCCGTCGTCCATGCGCACCGGCAGCGAGGCGGTCAGCACCTCCTTCGGGTGTCGCAGCATCTCCACGACGTCGGGCTCGACGCCGGACTTCTCTCCGATGCGCTCGAGCCGCGCGACGGCATCCTCGAAGACGTTCATCTGCTCCTCCTCTCGATGGGATCCCTCGTCGGGCGTCCTCAGCGGTGGCTTGAGATGCCGGCGGCGGCGGTCGGGGTCTCGCCGGAGAGCGCCGCCCGCTGGCGCGGGCTCAGCCAGCGCGCGGGGTCGTCGCCGGAGGCCAGGGCCGCGTTCACCCGGGTGCGCTGGAGCGGGGTCAGGTCCAGCGCCGCCAGGGGCGATGCCCGCAGATGCCGCTGCTGGTCCGAGGCCCGCGCGCTGCGCATCGCTCCGGGCGCGCGCCGCACCGCGTCGGCGCCGAGGACCGCCGCGGCCGCCCGCTCCTGGCCGGCGTCCGGGACGAACACGCTGCGGGCGCAGCCGCCCCGCCGCGCGGCCCGCCAGAGCCGCTCGCGGGAGGTCCGCTTCGGGTCGAAGCGCACCTCCACCACCTCGCGGCCGCCGAGCCAGCCCGCCCGGGTGCCCACGACGCCGGGCAGGCCGCCCAGGCACGCCTCGCCCGACCAGAAGCAGTGCATCTCGAACACCGCGCGCTCGGCGCGCGGAACGGACTCCTCGGCCAGGAGCGCGAGGTAGGCGGGCACGGGGCGCCCGGCGGCCTGCAGCGCCCGCAGCATGCGCGTCGCGATCCCGTGTCGGCTCCAGACGCCGTCGGCGCGGGGCAGCAGATCGCGGGCCTCGGAATCGAGGAAGCGCACCACCGGATTGTTCCAGGCGGGCTCGCCGAAGCGCCGCAGCACCTCGGCATCGCGCCCGGGCCGGTTGTTGAGGACGGCCACGGGAACGAACGCGGACTCGATCGCCTCCGCCAGGAGCGGGTGGGAGAGCACGCTCTCGCCGAAGCCGACGCAGGTCGCGCAGCCGGGAACCTCCTGGAAGAGCACGAACAGGGGACGGCCGGTGCGCCGGGCGACGGCCTGTCCGGCGTCGAAGTCGCGGATCCAGTCGACGCGACCGAGCTCGCGCGGACCGTCGGCTCGGGCGGCGTCGGACCGCGGCGCCGCGATCAGGAGCGGCGCGAGCGCGAACGCGAGACACAGCGGGAGCGCGAGCTTGCTCATGGGAACCTCCGGAAGGGTAGCGGGAAGGGCTCAGCCGTCGTCGGCCGTGGCGCCGTGCAGCAGGGTGCCCGGGTGGTAGCTGCTCCAGCCGAACCAGTAGGCCAGGTGGCCCGGGAGGCGCTCGGCGCGGGCGCCGTCCGGCCCGACCAGCGCTTCCTCGGTCACCTGCCAGGGGCGCCCCTCGCCGTCGAGGAGGGCTCCGTCCTCCAGGCGCAGTCGGCGCTCGCCGGTGCGATAGGCGCGGACCGCCGCACCCGCGGCGTAGCGGGCCGGTCCGGTCCGGACGCTGCGACCGTCCACCCGGATCACGGGCCCGGTGGCGAGCAGCGCGAGCCCCTCGCCGCCCACGGTGTCGTGGAGGATCCCGACCTCCACCAGCGCCTCGACGGGATAGGCCTTGGGCACCCCCCCCAGCTCGAGGCCGAAGACCTGGGCCTTGGCGGGCAGCAGCCGGCTGCGCTGCCGGACCGGGAACATGGTCTCGGGCGAAGCGAAGTAGCCGGCGTAGGCGGCGCCGGGCGTGTAGGGCCGGGAGAAGCCCGTGTCGAGGGAGAGCACCCGGGTCTCGGGGTGCCGCGCGCGCCAGTCGGACCAGCGGGTCACCACCACCGGCAGCCGCTCGAGGCGGAGCCC
Source organism: uncultured Spirochaetales bacterium (assembly GCA_964442285.1). GTDB lineage: Bacteria > Myxococcota_A > UBA9160 > UBA9160 > JAFDET01 > CAYTZH01. The sequence goes on from CAYTZH010000052.1 coordinate 16,663, forward strand.
GGTCGCGGCAAGCTTGCCGAGGACCGGTCGGCCCGTGAACTGGTTCCACAGGGTGCGGGTCTGGCGGTCGACCATCAGCTTGTTGCTGCGCATCAGGAAGCCGGACGAGCCGAAGTCGTAGGTCTGGCCGTCGGCGGCGCGGCCGCGGTAGGCGATGCCGGCGCCGCACAGGGTGCAGTAGGCGATCGAGAAGTCCACGCCGCCCAGGCGGTCGTTCACCATCTCGTGCCAGTCCATGATGCGGAGCGGATAGGCGCGGGCCTCGCCACCCAGGGCGATGCCGAAGACGGGGTCGTCGTCGCCCAGGTAGTCGACGTCCTCCGCGGCCACGTGCTTCGGGCGATCCAGGGCCGGGATGCCCTCGTAGGCCACGCCCCCCCAGACCACCTCCTCGACCCGGATGCGGCTCGGCGCGCCGGCGTAGAGCACCTCGGCGAAGCGCTCGTCGATGCGGCCGAGAAGCTCCCCCTTCCAGCCCACGAAGCCGGGCGGCGCCGCGAGATCGGTGCCGGCGTACCACGCCACCCAGGCGGGCCAGTCGCCGCCGAAGGACTGCCCGGTCAGCTTCTCCAGGGCGCGGGTGCTGGCCGCGCCGGCCGCCGGGCTGGCGATCCCCATCTCCGCCGCCCGCAGCAGCTCGATGAAGACCCCGGCGAAGCGGGTGTCGCCCACCTCGACCACCCGGTCGATGGCCTCGCGAGCCGCGCTCGCGGAGCTTCCGAGCAGGACCGCGAGCGCCCGCTCGACCTCCGGCGTGGTCAGCTCGCCCGCCTCCGCCCGGACGCCGCCCGTGGCGAGAACGAGTCCCGCGGTCAGGCCGAGGCCGACCGTCGCGGTCCGGATCCGGGCGGCGAACCCGCGCCGCGCGCTCCCTTTGTGGGCCATGCCGGCTTGGATGCGCCGCGCCGATCGGCGTTCCGGCGTGAATCCGCGCCGGGCACCGCGCGTCGAAGCGAGCTCGGACCCGGGGGACGGGGTGGACGGAGTGTCCCGGGTCACGGCGCCGATTCGTCCGGAGCGCCATGCTCGGCCGTATCGGTGAACGGAGGGAGTCGCCATGGGGAACGTCGAAGCCATCATCGAGGCCTACGCCGAGGGATTGCACCGGCAGCTTCGCGGGACGGGCGTGGTCTTCGCGCTGGTCGTCTGCGACGGGCAGGACGTGCCCGAGGGCCAGTACCGCGTGTTCAGCAACACGGAGCCGGTGGCGGCCTTCCTGGAGGACCACGCCCGCCGGGTCCAGGACGAGTCCTTCGAGACGCTCACGCCCGCCGAAGTGTGAGCAGGGCTCCCGTGAGCCCCCTTGTGAGCCCC
>CAYTZH010000052.1:18076-28573 GCA_964442285.1 uncultured Spirochaetales bacterium
CGCTCACGCCCGCCGAAGTGTGAGCAGGGCTCCCGTGAGCCCCCTTGTGAGCCCCTGTGAGCGGCCTCACTTGACCCGCTGGGCTGCCATGGTATCCACAGGGTGATGGCAGGGCGAAGTCGCGATCTCAGCACGACGGCGTACGCCGGGTACTGGTTTGCCCGCAACCGGGGCAGGGAGTCCCGCGGCCGGCCGTAGCCATCGTACACCGCGAAACCCAGCCCCGAGTGCCGAGCCTCGGGGCTTTTTTCTGTCTCGGGGTCGGCGAGGAGAGAGCGCCATGACCGACCCCGACGAGGACGGCCCGCCGGGCCGAGCCCGGCCCTCCCTGCGAGCCCGGCCCCTGCCCTCCCCGCGCGCCCTGTGCGCGCGGCTGCCGGCTGACGCCGGCATCCGGGCGCAGGTGGACCGGACCCGCCGCGCCGTGCGCGACCTGCTCCACGGCCGCGACCGCCGCCTGCTGGTCGTCGTGGGGCCCTGCTCCATCCACCACCCGGGCGCCGCCCTCACCTACGCCGAACGCCTGGCCCGGGTGGCCGAGCGCGTCTCGGGGGAGCTGCTGCTGGTGATGCGCACCTACCTGGAGAAGCCCCGCACGACCGTGGGCTGGAAGGGCCTCCTGAACGATCCCGCGCTGGACGGCGGCTGCGACGTCCCGCGCGGCCTGGCCCGGGCCCGGGAGCTGCTCCTGGGCGTGAACGCCCTGGGCGTGCCGTGCGCCAGCGAGCTGCTCGATCCCCTGGTGCCCCGCTACCTGGCGGACCTGCTGGCCTGGGCGGCGATCGGCGCGCGCACCGCCGAGAGCCAGACCCACCGGGAGCTGGCCAGCGCCGTCGCCCTGCCGGTCGGGTTCAAGAACGGCACCGACGGCGACGTGGCGACGGCCTGCAACGCCGTGCTGGCGGCGCGCCATCCCCACCACTTCCTCGGCATCGACGACCGCGGGCGGCCTGCGGCCATCGCGTCGCCCGGCAACCCCGACGGCCACCTGGTGCTGCGGGGCGCGCGGGACCGCCCAAACTACACCGCCGCGGACGTGGCGGCCGCCGCGGCGCGCTTCCCGGTCGGAGGCCCGACGCGCCCCGTCCTGGTGGACTGCTCCCACGCGAACTCGGCCAGGGACCCCCGGCGTCAGGCGGCGGTCTGCGGGGCCGTCCTCGCCCAGGTCCGGTCCGGCTCGCCGTCGCTGCTCGGCGTCATGCTCGAGAGCCAGCTCGAGGAGGGGCAGCAGCGGGTCGAACGCGGCCGCCGCCCGGCGCCCGGGCTCTCGATCACCGACGGCTGCATCGGCTGGCCGGAGACGGAGAAGCTGCTCTACGCCTGCGCGGAGAGCGCGGCCGCGGCGCCCTCCCCCGTGGCGGCCGCGTCCTCGAGCACGGCCGTCGCGCCCTCGAGCGGGAGGTGCTGATACAGCGGGCCGTCGCGGAAGCCCAGGCGTCGGTACCAGCCGCGGGTTCCCACCGCCGAGATCACGGCGAGCCCGGCGAAGCCAGCCTCGCCGGCCCGCCGGGCCGCCCGGGCGACCAGTCGGCGTCCGAGGCCCCGGTGCTGGGCCCGATCGGCGTCGCGGGTCCCGAGGGCGGCCACGGCGCCGTAGACGTGCACCTCCCGCACCAGCGCCCGCCCCTCGAGCTCGGGCAGCGGCGCCGGCGTGCGGGGGAGCGCCAGCCGCAGGAAGCCGGCCAGCTGGTCCTCGGCGGTGACGAGCTCGAGGAAGCGATCCTCGCCGATCGCCGTGGCGTAGGCGGTCTCGCGCAGGCGCAGCGCCCCCGGATCCACACTCCGGCCGCGCACCTCCCGGGCGCGGATCTCCACGGGCCGCACGCCCCGCTCCGCCAGCGCCCGCTCGACGACCTCGCGCAGGTTGGTGTTGCGGTTGCCCGCGACGATGTCGTCGGAGGAGATGTCGCGGATGATCCGGGTCACCCGACACCAGCGGGGGACGCCGGCCAGGGCGTCGGCCAGCAGCGCCACGAGCGCTTCCCGGGGATAGGGCTGCCAGCGCCCGGCCCGGTAGGCCTCCATCAGCGCGGTGTCCGCCACCAGGCTGCAGGGGTAGAGCTTGACCTCGTCGGGACGCAGCGCCGGGTCGGACCAGAGGCGGGCCACGTCGCGGCGATCGCCCGCGGGCGTGGCCCCGAGCAGGTTGGGCATCCAGTGGACCTGGAGCTTGAAGCCGGCGCGGCGCAGGCGGGTGAGCGCGGCCCGCGACGCCGCGGCGTCGTGGCCCCGGGCGTTGGCGCGCAGCACGGCGTCGTCCAGGCTCTGGACGCCCAGCTGCACCTTGGTGACACCCAGGCGCCGCAGGCGCAGCACCTCCTCGGCGTCGCACCAGTCGGGCCGCGTCTCCACCGAGAGGCCCACGCAGCGGCAGGCGGCGGTCTCGTTGGCCGCCTGGGCCGCCGCGAGGCCCGCCCAGTCGGCGGTCTCCGGCGTACGCAGCCGGCCCCCGCGACGCCCGCGCAGGGCCCGCGACACGAGACGGTTGTAGGAGCGACGCCGCGGATCGCCGGCGGCCCGGGCCGCCTCGGCCCGCAGGGCGAGGCCGGCGGGCCGCGCCTCGCGGCCGTCGACCCCGCGCCCGAAGTCGTCCAGGGCGCGGAGGCAGTCGCGCACGAAAGCCACGCGGTAGGCCTCGGGGTAGAAGGCGAAGGTGCCCCCGAGCACGATCAGCTCCACCTTGTCCAGCGCGTGACCCGTGGCGCGGTAGGCCGCCAGGCGGCTCCAGGTCTGGCGATAGGCATCGAAGGCGTTCGCCTCGGCCCGCTGCGCCCCGGGCTCGTCGGCCAGATAGCTCTTGGGCATGCGCACGTCGCTCGGGCAGAAGCTGCAGCGCCCCGGGCAGGGATAGGGCTCCGTCAGGACGGTGACCGCGGCGACTCCCGAGAGCGTGCGCACCGGACGCAGGCGCAGCCGCTCGACGAAGGCCGCCTCGTCCCGCCAGCCCCGGGCCGGCGCCAGCGCCCGGTAGGCGGCCAGGATCTCCGAGCGGCGGAAGAAGCCCTTGCCCCCCTTCGGGTGCTGGCGAAGAATCCGACCCAGGCCGGGGCCGTCCGGCGCGTCCGCCTCGCGCAGGGCCTCCACCAACCGCACCAGGGCCGCGTCGAACGACACCCCTGCGTCGAACGGCTTCGGGGCCTTGTCGAACGAGATGGACCGCGACACCGTCCTCACCCTCAACGCGCTGAACCGGCGCTTCTACGCCGCCCGCGCCGCCGACTTCTCCGCCGCGCGCCAGGATCCCTGGCCCGGCTGGGAGCCACTGCGCCAGCACCTCGCGGGCGCTGCCGCGCCGCAGCGCGTCCTCGACCTGGGCTGCGGCAACGCCCGGCTGGCGCGCTTCCTCCGGGCCGGCAGGGTACCGCTCGCCTACACGGGGATCGACGCCTGCTCCGCGCTGCTGGACGAGGCGGCGGCCGAGATGGAGCCCCGGGCCGGCGACCGCCTGTTGTGTGCCGACCTGGTCGCGGAGCCGCCCGAGCGCGCGCTGCCCGCAGGCCCGTTCGAGCTGGTCGCCCTCTTCGGCCTGCTCCACCACGTGCCCGGGCGCGACGCCCGGGGCCGCCTGCTGGCGGCCGCCGCCACCCGACTCGCCCCCGACGGCCTGCTGGCCCTGAACCTCTGGCGCTTCGACCGCTTCCCGCGCTTCGAGCGCCGACGAGTGCCGTGGTCGCGGGTCCCGGCGCTGGATCCCGCGCGGCTCGAGCCGGGCGACGCGCTGCTCGCCTGGGGCGAGGGCGACGGCCCGCCGCGCTTCTGCCACGCGATGGACGACGCGGAGATCGACGCGCTCCTGGATCCGCTCGCCCTGCGCGAGGTGGCCCGCTACGCGGGCGAGGGCGGCCTGAACGAGTACCGGCTGCTGCGCGCAGCCTAGGGCAGGTTGCGGAAGAAGCAGGCCGCCACGAGCCTGCCCGGGCCCTGCAGCGACTCCGAGAGCGCGCGCACGCCCTCCGCCCAGCCGCGGCCGATGCCCCACTTCCGGGCCTTGCCGGGCCGCGCCTCGGGCAGGGCGCCCAGCAGCGGCGCGACCCACTCGGGGCGCGGCTTGCCCGCGGCGTCCACCACCCGGGCGTGCCAGGCCGGGCCGTCCTTGTACAGCGCCAGCAGACCGGCCGCCTCGCCGAGCTCGCCGGTGAAGACCTCGGCCAGGCAGGCGCGGCCCCGCGGCCCGTCCTCGAGCTCGAGCAGCAGGCCCTCCACCAGGGGGTGTCCGCTGGCGAAGAACTCGAGCTCGTCGCGGCGCACGGCCTCGGCCCGGTCGAAGGTGCCGTAGTAGCGGGTGCCGCCGGGAACCCCGGGCAGGCCGTCCACGGTCGCGCCGCTGCCGAGCTCCACGTAGTAGAGGGCCTCGCCGCCCTTCTCCACCACGTCGAGGTTCAGGCCCTCGGCGGCCTCCACGCAGACCCGGCGGTTGAGCGCCTCGAGCTCGGGCGGCACCAGGTCGAGGACGCCGGCGTCCCGCTCGGCGTCGTAGCCGTCGCGGTAGTACACCCGCGCCACGTCCCGGGAGGCCTGGGCGCGCTCCTTCTCGAGCGACGTCGCCAGGGCCTCCACGTCCACGTCCTTCCCGGCCGCGAGCGCACCGGCCACCTGGGCCAGGGCCACGTCGAGGCCTGCGGCCGGCCGCCCGAAGAGGTCGAGCCGCTCGTAGAGGCGGGCCACGTCCGGCGCGTCGCCCTCGCAGCGGAAGTAGAAGAGCTCCACCGGCTTGGTGCGTCCGATCCGGTCCAGGCGGCCGATGCGCTGCTCGAGGACCACCGGGTCGTGGGGCAGGTCGTAGAGCACGAGCCGGTCGCAGAACTGGAAGTTGCGGCCCTCGCTGCCCGCATCCGACGAGAGCAGCAGCGGCAGCGCGGTCTCCCGGAACGCGGCGACCTCGATGTCGCGGGTGGCCGTCGACATGTCCTCGTGGAAGGTGGCCACCCGGGTGCCCGTCTCCGACTCGAGGAACGGCTTCAGGGCCTGCAGGCGCTCGAGGTCGTGGACGAAGACCAGCGCCTTCTCGCCGGCCGCCGCCCAGGTCCGGGCCTGCTCGGCGATCCAGCGGGCCCGGGGATCGCGGCGCGGCTCGTCCGCGGCCGGGGGCAGGTCCACGGCGGTGGGCACCCGGGGTGGCAGCCCGCCCACGTCCGCCCGGCGCACGGCGCTGGTGCAGGGGATGGCCGCCTCGCCCTTCTCGAGCCCCTTCTCGAAGGCCTTGAAGGACGCGAACGCCTTGGGATGCAGCAGGGAGAGCAGCCGGAAGAAGCCCTCGCGGTCCTGCTGCAGGGGCGTGGCGGTGAGGAGCAGGGCGTGCCGGGCGCCCGCCACGAGCGGCGCCAGCGCCTCGTGCTGCTCCGGGGTCGCCAGGCGGTGGGCCTCGTCGAGCACCACCAGGTCCGGCGCGGCCTCCTCGGCCAGCCGACGCAGCTCGGCGTCGGCGGCCAGCCACTCGAGCGGGATGACCGCCTGGGGATGGACCTCGAAGGGATTGGCGTCGGGGCCGACGGTGGTCGCGACGGCCTCCACCCGCTCGGGATCGAGCAGCACGAACACCTGGTGGAACTTGCGGTAGAGCTCGCCCAGCCACTGGATGGCCAGGGTGGACGGGGCCACCACCAGCGCCCGCTCGGCGCGGCCGGTGCGGACCAGGGCCGAGAGGATGAGGCAGGCCTCGACCGTCTTGCCCAGCCCCACCTCGTCGGCCAGCAGCCAGCGCACCGGGTCCGCCTGCACGGCGCGCAGCGCCGTGTGGAGCTGGTGCGGGAAGAGCTCGATGCGACCGCCGAGGAAGCTGCCCAGGCCGCCGGCCTCGCGCAGCTCGGACAGGCGCAGGGCGTCGAGCCGGTTGCGGAAGTGGTCGAGGTCGTCGAGGCGCAGGGTGGCCAGCCGCTCCACCGGTGTGTCGGCAGGCGCCAGGGGCCAGAGGGCCTCGTCGTCCACCTCCCGGCCGTCGGTGAGCCGGTAGCGATGGCCCCGGACCTCGGCCACCTCCACCTGCTCCCCGGTCTCGATCAGCTGGGCCTGGGCGCCCGGGGGCATGACCAGCCGGGTCAGCCCCGCGCCGTCGGCCGCCAGGGTGAGCTCCTCCTCGACAGCGGGGAACCAGACCAGGAGGAAGCGGCCGTCCACCTGACGGACCACCCCCGTCCCCCAGTCGGGGTTGAAGGGATGCACGAGCTTGCTGCCGGGCTGCCACACGGAGCCCGGTTGGTAGCGCAGAGCCTGCGGGCCGGGCCATGAAGATGTGATCTCGATTCCGCAGGCTCCCGGGAGGGAGCCCGAAGAGCGTCTTGTGCGCGACGGAGGGAAGCGCTCGACGGAAGGAGGTCTCCGATGCGCAGTCTCCGAGCAGCGATCCGAGTCGGGCCGATCCGCCCGTTCGGCCTCGGCATTCTCCTGGTGGGGATCCTGGTCCTCGCGGGGACGCCCGCCCGGGCGGGCTTGCTGGACGTCGCCGCCCAGCCCGTGGCGACGGGCCTGGACCGGCCCGTCTTCGCCATCTCCCCCGACGGGGACGAGCGGCTGTTCATCGTGGAGCGGCCGGGCCGCGTCCTCGTCCTCGTCGACGGCGCCGTGCTGCCCGTCCCCTTCCTGGACATCTCGGGCCAGGTGGGGCTCGGCGGCGAGGGGGGCCTGCTCGGCCTGGCCTTCGCGCCGGACTTCGCCACCAGCGGCCTGTTCTACGTCTACTACACCGACACGAGCGGCGACTCGGTCGTCTCGCGCTTCGCGGTCGGTGCCGACCCCGACGTGGCGGACCCGACCGAGGACGTGATCCTGGTGGTCGACCAGCCCTTCGGCAACCACAACGGCGGCACCATCGCCTTCGGCGCCGACGGCTTCCTCTACTTCTCGCCGGGCGACGGCGGCTCTTCCAACGACCCGGGCAACCGCTCCCAGGACCCCCAGACCCTGCTCGGCAAGATGCTGCGCCTGGACGTCGGGCTGCCGCCGGCGCCGGGCTCGATCGTGCGCGGCGCCTACGCCATCCCGGCCGACAACCCCTTCGTGGGTGCGGCCGACCCGGGCGACGCGGTGCTCGACGAGATCTGGTCCTTCGGCCTGCGCAACGCCTACCGCTTCAGCTTCGACCGCCTGACCGGCGACCTCTGGATCGCGGACGTGGGCCAGGGCGCGCGCGAGGAGGTCAACTTCGAGCAGGCCGGCCTGCCGGGCGGCCGCAACTACGGCTGGGACGTGATGGAGGGCACCCTGTGCAACCTGAACGACCCGACGCCGCCGCCGGCGCCCGGCTGCTTCGATCCCCGCCTGACGCTGCCCATCTACCAGTACAGCCACAACGCCGGCAACTGCTCCATCACCGGCGGCTTCGTCTACCGGGGACGCAAGGTCCTGGGGCTGCGGGGCCACTACGTGTTCGGCGACTTCTGCTCCGGACGCATCTGGTCCCTCGACCTGTCCTCGGGCGGCCTCACCGACCGGACGGCCGCGCTGGCGCCGGCCGCGGGCAGCGGCTTCGACCTCGTGGGCTTCGGTCAGGACGGCCGGGGCGAGCTGTACGTGGTGCTCCTCTCGGGAAGCGTCTATCGGATCGGGCGGCCTCCGCCGGAGTGTAGCGATGGCGTCGACAACGACGGCGACGGCAACGTGGACTGGCCCGAGGACCGCGGCTGCCTGAACCCGGGCTGGCCCGACGAGGCCCCCGCCTGCAGCAACGGCGAGGACGACGACCTGGACGGCTTCGAGGACCTGGAGGATCCGGACTGCCACGGCCATGCGGCCTGGGTCACCGAGGAGCCGGTCTGGTGCGGCGTGGACGCGGTCGGCCCGGAGCCGGCAGCCGTCTTCCTGGGCGCGTTCACCCTGGCGGGCCGCCGCCGGCGGCGGCAGCGCCGCCAGGGCGCGTAGCGAGGGCGGCTAGCGGCGCCTGCGGCCGCTCCAGAGGAGCCCGCCCAGGCCCATGCCCAGCAGGGCCAGGGTGGGCGCCTCGGGAACGGCGAGGACGACGGGTGCGGAATCCAGCACGAGCGACAGCGGCAGCGACAGCAGCAACGACATGAGCCCCCCTTCGATCCCGGCCGGCTGCGGCGGGCCGGAACGAGGCGCAGACTAGGGGGGCCCGGCGACGCGGGCGTGACGATTGCTGCAAGAGTCCCGGGGCGCGCGACACCCCCGCGGGCGTCAGCGCAGGGAGTACCGAGGATCTCAGCGCGGAGGCGCGCCCAGGCCGGCGGCCGCGCGCACGGCCTCGAAGACCGGCGCCGAGAGCCGGCGCGCGCGGGCTGCGCCGTCGCGGAGGATGTCCTCTACCTCTTCGGGGCGCGCCGCGAGCTCGGCGCGTCGCTCGCGCATCGGACCGAAGTGATCGAGCAGGCGCGCGAGCAGGTCCTTCTTCACCTCGCCGTAGCCGAGACCGCCGCGCTGGGCGCGCTCGAACAGGTCGTTGCGCGCCGCGTCGTCCGCGAAGAGCGACCAGAGCTGGAAGAGCGCGCTGTCCGTGTCCTTCGGCTCCTCGACGGGCGTCGAGTCGGTGACGACCCCCATCACGGACTTCTTCAGGGGCTTGCTGGCGGCGAACATCTCGATGGTATTGCCGTAGGACTTGCTCATCTTGCGCCCGTCGGTGCCGGGCACCGTGGCGACGTCCTTCTCGATGTGGGGCTCCGGCAGCCGGAACACCTCGACGCCGTAGGTGTGGTTGAAGCGCTGGGCCATGTCGCGCGCCATCTCCAGGTGCTGCTTCTGGTCCTGGCCCACGGGCACCACGTCGGGGTTGTACTGCAGGATGTCGGCGGCCATGAGCACCGGGTAGGCGAAGAGGCCGTGATCCGCCGAGAGGCCCTGGGCCACCTTGTCCTTGTAGGCGTGGCTGCGCTCGAGCAGGCCCATGGGCGTGAGCGTGGAGAGCACCCAGGCCAGCTCGCAGGTCTCGGGCACGTCGGACTGGCGGTAGAGCACCGAGCGCTGCGGGTCGAGGCCGCAGGCCAGGTAGTCCAGCGCCACCTCGCGGCAGTAGGCGCGACGCTGCTCGGCGTCGCGCACCGACGTCATGCTGTGGTAGTCCGCCAGGAAGTAGATGGCACAGGCCTTCTCCTGCCAGGCCACGTGCTGGCGCATGGCGCCGAAGTAGTTGCCCAGGTGCAGGGTGCCCGAGGGCTGGATGCCCGAGAGGATGCGCACGCCTAGGCCTCGTCGACGTAGGTGAGCCAGTGCGCGAAGGCCGGATCCTCGCCGTGGGTGACCGTGCGGAAGCGCTCGCGCAGGGCCCGGGTCACGGGGCCCGGGGTCCCGTCGCCCACGGGCTGCTCGTCGATCGACACCACGGGCAGCACCGCGGCGGTGGTGCCGGTGAGGAAGACCTCGGCCGAGGCGAACAGGGCCTCCGGCGTCACCGTCTCCTCGCGGACGGGCCGGCCGTCGTGCTTGCAGAGCTCCATGACGCTGCGGCGGGTCACCCCGTGGAGCACCTGGCCCGCCGTGGGCGTGTGGAGCACGCCCTCCGCGTCGACGGTGAAGAGGTTGGTGGTGGGTCCCTCGGCCAGGTTGCCCTCGGCGTCCACCAGCAGGATCTCGTCGTAGCCGCGCTCCCGGGCCCGGGCCTTGGCCATCATGGGCGAGACGTAGTTGGCGGCGACCTTGGCCTGGGGCTCGATGATGTCGGGCCGCCGGTTGCGCCGCTGCTTCTCGAGCCAGACCCGGTACTCCGTGCGGCGCTCGGGCTGCACGTCCTTGGTGGCGATGATGTCGGCCCAGGGATCGTAGGCGGCCACGGCCACCCGCACCCGGGGGTCGAGGGGCACCACGTCCACCTCGATGGAGGGCAGGTAGGCGCTGATCTTCACCGCCTTGGCGCCCGGGTTGGCCCGCACCGCGGCGCAGACGGCGCCCCGCAGGCCCGCGTCGTCCAGGGGCAGCACCAGGCCCACCAGGTCGGCCGAGATCCGGAAGCGCTCCAGGTGCTCCGGCAGGCGGAACACCGCCGGCCCGCGGGCCGTCGGGTGCACGCTCATGTAGTCGAAGACGAGCGAGCCCCGCTGGACGCTGTGGGAGAGCAGATGGAGGGTGGCGTCGGCCCAGGGGACCAGCGCGCCGTCGACCCAGATTCTCCGGTCGGAGGCGGACACGGCCCGAATGTACCAAAGGGGCGGCCGTCGCATTTTTTTCGCCACGCGGACGGACCTGGCGTCCACCTCCTGGGTGGACCCCCAGTCCCAGGAGACCTCCCATGCGACACGTGAAGCGATTCGGGATGCGCGCGCTCGTCCTGGCCAGGACGTCGGTGGCGCTGTACGTCGAGCTGGCCCAGTCGGCGTCGCGCGTCGTTCCGACCCTGCGCCAGGCCTAGCGGCCTCACAGCCTCTCAGGGCCCCGTTCCCCGCGGGGCCCTCTCTGTGCCCACGTCCCCGGCTCGGGGCGCGCTAGGGCTCTACGACCTTCCCGAAGATCCGGGTCCGGTACCAGTCGACCTCCTCCCGGAGGCCCTCTTCCAGCGTGATCCGGGGCTCCCAGCCCAGGCGCTCCCGCGCCTTGCGGATGTCCGCGCAGGTGCGG
>CAYTZH010000053.1:0-16189 GCA_964442285.1 uncultured Spirochaetales bacterium
GCGGTGGGCACGGGGTCGTCCCTCTACGAGACGCCGGCCGCGCTCTTCGAGAACGACGGCAGCGGCAGCTTCAGCCGCGTCCAGGGCACCGATCTCGACCTGCCGGACGACTCGCGGGCGCTCGTGGCCTTCGACTACGACCGCGACGGCGACGTGGACCTGCTGGTGACCAACCACGACCAGCCGGTGCGCCTCTACGAGAACACCACGCCGAGCCCGGGCCACTGGCTCGCCGTCGCGCCCTGGCCGCCGGCCCTGGCCGTGGGGGCCCGGGTCCGGGTGACGGCGGGCGGCAAGACCCAGATCCGCGACGTGCTCGCCGGCACGAGCTATCTGGCCGGCGGCCCCCCCGAGGTCCACTTCGGCCTGGGCAGCGCCACCCAGGTGGAGCTGGTCCAGGTGGAGTGGGCCGACGGCCGCACCGACGCGTACCCGCTGGTGGGCGTCGACCGGCGGATCCTCCTGGCCCGCCCGGCCTGCGACGACGACCTCGACAACGACGGCGACGGGCTCGTGGACCACGACGGCGGCCCCGCCGCCGGCAGCCCCGATCCCGGCTGCGCCCTCTCGGAGGACTACAGCGAAGGCCCGCTCAAGCGCTGCGGGGCCGGCCTGGAGCTCGTGCTGCTGGCGCCGCTCCTGGCCGCCCGCCGCCGCCGCTCGGCGGCGGGACGCCGCGTTACTCCGGCGTGACGTAGGCGCCGCTGATGGCGCCGTCCACCAGGAAGGTGGTGCCGTTCACGTAGGCGGCGTCGTCGCTGGCCAGGAACAGGGCCGCGCGGGCCACCTCGTGGGCCTGGGCGAGCCGGCCCATGGGCACGTGGACCATGCGGCGGGCGCGGGCGGCCGGGTCGGCGAGCAGCTCCTGCAGGAGCGGCGTGTCGACGGGGCCGGGGCAGAGGGCGTTGGCCCGGATGCCGCGACGCGCGTAGATGACGGCCACCTCGCGGGTCAGGGCCAGCACGCCGCCCTTGCTGGCCGTGTAGGCCACCTGGGGCGTGGCGGCGCCCATGACGGCCACGAAGCTGGCGGTGTTGACGATGGCGCCGCCCCCGGCCCGCAGCAGGGCCGGGATGCCGTGTTTGCAGCCGAGGAAGACGCCCTTGAGGTTGACGCCGATCACCCGGTCGAAGAGCTCCTCGGGGGTCTCCACCGGGTCGCCGTCGCCGCCGGGCATGATCCCGGCGTTGTTCATGAGCACGTGGAGGGCGCCGAACTCCCGCTCGGCCACGGCGACGGCGTGCGCGACGGCGTCGCTGCGGGAGACGTCGGTGGCGACGAAGACCGCCTCGCCGCCGGCGGCGCGCAGGTCCGCGGCCGTGGCCTCGCCGGCGTCGGGATCGACATCCGCCACGACGACCCGCGCGCCCTCGGCGACGAAGAGCCGGGCCGCCTCGCGGCCGATGCCGCTCGCCGCGCCGGTGATGAGCGCCGTCCTGCCCGCCAGCCGCACGGAGGCACCCTAGCGCAGGCGGCCGGAACCAGGCGCACCCTGGCGCAGGGGGGCCGGACTCAGGCGCGGGCGATCACTCCCCGCTCGAAGAGCGAGGCGAAGGCGGCGAGGATGACCGCGTCCTCCTCGGGGACGATATCGAGGGCGGCCCGGATGGTGAAGCCGGCCGTCACGAGCTCCACCACCGCCTCCTCGCTCTTGGAGAGCTCGCCGGCCTGGGCCAGCCGGCTCGTATCCACCTGCAGGGCATCGCCGGGTCCGGCCGGCAGCGAGGCGTAGCGTCCGTTCTCGTCCAGGCGGCGGGTCGCCTCGAGCAGCGCTGCCTCGATGGGCCAGCCCTCCTCCTCGCGCTCGCCGGCCTCGAGGTGGGCGTGGAACTCGTAATCGCCCTCCTCCCAGGCCAGCATGCGGGCCAGGGCCTTCACCCCCGACGCGGCGCCCAGGCGGGCCGCCGCCAGCCGGCCTCCGTCGAAACCCACGTGCCCCTGCTCCGCGCCGCGGGTGACCCGCAGCGTGCCGGCGTCCACGGTGCTGGAGAATCGCTGCAGCAGGTCGGTGAGCGCGCCCTTCGCGAGGGTCCCGCGGATGGCGCCCAGCTGGCGGGCGTGCTCCAGGCCCTGGAGCGCCTCGACGAAGCGGGCCACCTCCGGTCGCGCGGCGGCGCCCTCGTCGAAGGCCACCGCCAGTGCCACCACGCGACCCTCCTGCTCCACGTGGCGGACGACGACCGCGTCCACGTCGAGGGACTCGCCGGTCGCGGGCTGGCGCAGGGCGAGGCGGACGGGCTCCCCCACCGCAGCGGGCATGAGGTCCTCGACCGTCACGAGCATTCCCGACGCCGAGAGGTTCCGACCCCGCACGTCCACGCTGGAGCCCTCGGCGGAGAGGCGGGCGACGACCGTGGCGAGCGTCCGCGCCGCGGCGCGGCGCTCCCCCACCCGGCGCCCGGGGTCCGTCTGCGCCGGTCGGCCCGCGATGGGCTCGAAACGCGCGCGCAGCGCCGAGGGCGCCTCCTGGATCTGCAGCGCCACGCCGGGTGTGCCGCCTTCGGCCGCGAGGCCCTCGGGCACGACGCCCACCACCTCGGCCGGCAGCTCGAAGCGCGCGTTCCGGAACTCGAGGTCGAGCTCCACGGTCACGGGCTCGCGGAGCTCCGGCGGATCCTTGCACGGGATGAAGAGCCCGCCCCGGGAGAGGTTCTGGGCGAACTCCTCGCGGAAGGCCTCCAGGGTCTGCAGGACCAGGCGCAGGGTGCGGGTCGGCGGCTGGGGCGGCGGCGGCATACCGATCCTCGGGTTCGGACCCTGTATCGGCGCACCTCTCGCTCGGATGAAGGGCTCGCACCCATGTGCAGCAAGGGCGCGGAGCGCCCGCCCGCCCTTGGGAAAGGCGTCAGCGTTGCCGGGCCCGGGCCTCCTCCACCAGCTGCGCGAAGAGGGGAATCTGCACCGACGCGGGCGCCTTCGGCGAGAGTGGCAGCTCCGGGTGCCACTGGACGGCCCGGATCTGGGGCTGGCTCGGGTCCTCCAGGGCCTCGATGGTCCCGTCGGGGGCCCAGGCGATGGCGCGCAGTCCGGCCCCGATCCGATCCACGCCCTGGTGGTGCCAGGAGGCCACCTCGAGCTCCGCGGCCCGGAACACCCGGGCGAGCGGCGTGTCCCGCGCGAGACTCACCCCGTGTCGGGTGGGTCGCTCCTGACTCTCCCGATGGGGCACGGCCGAGCCCACCACGTCGGGCAGGTGGGCGTGCAGGCTGCCCCCGCGCGCCACGTTCAGTACCTGGAGGCCGCGGCAGATGGCGAGCACCGGCAGCCGGCGCTCCAGGGCGGCGGCCATCAGGGCCAGCTCGAAGCCGTCGCGCTCGGGGTTCACGAAGTAGTGGGTCTCGTGGGCGGGGCCCTCCCAGAGCACCGGATCCAGGTCGCCGCCGCCGCCGAAGACCAGGGCGTCGACGTGGTCGAGCAGCTCCTCGACCTCCGCCTCGCCGGGAGGCAGCAGCAGCGGCAGCCCGCCGCCGGCCCGCACCGCGTCCACGTAGGCCGCGGGCAGCGAGAAGGCGAGCCGGTCGCTTCCGTCCCGGTGATAGGTGGTGATGCCGATGCGCGGCCGTCGCGACACTCAGACCCGCTCGAAGAACCGCGCGCGCTCCACGTCGGTGACCTGGCCCTCGAAGCTCTGCTGCTCGGTGCGCGCGAAGTGGAGCAGGTGATCCACCACGGCGTCGCCCAGGACCTTGCGCACGAACTCGCTGCGCTCGAGCTCCCCGATGGCCTCGCTCAGGGTGCGGGGCACCTGGGGCAGGGAGCCGGCGTCGTAGAGGTTGCCCGCGAGCGCCGGGCCGGGATCCAGGCCGCGCTCGATGCCGTCGAGGCCGGCCGCCAGCAGCGCCGCGTAGGCGAGGTAGGGATTGGCATCGGCCCCGGGGATGCGGCACTCGACGCGCAGGGACGACCCGTGCCCCACCACCCGGAACCCGGCGGTGCGGTTGTCGTAGCTCCAGGCCAGGCGGGTCGGCGCGAAGCTCCCGGCCTGGTAGCGCTTGTAGGAGTTGACGTTGGGCGCGAAGAACCAGGTGAGCTCCCGGGCGTGGGTGAGGAGGCCCCCCAGGTAGTGCCGGAACAGGCGCGCGCCCGCGACGCCCGGGGCGATCTCCTCGTCGCCGGCGAAGGCGGCCGCGTCCCCCTGCCAGAGGCTCGAGTGGATGTGCAGGCTGCTGCCGGCCAGGCGCTCGTCGAGCTTGGCCATGAAGGTGACGCAGTGCCCCCGGGCGGCCGCCACCTCCTTGGCGGCCTGCTTGTAGAGCACGTGGCGGTCCGCCATCTCGAGGGCCGGCGCGTAGCGCAGGTTGATCTCGTGCTGGCCCGGACCCCACTCGCCCTTGCTGAACTCCACCGGGATGTGGGAGGCGTCCACCTCGCGGCGGATCGCGCCGATCACCGGCTCCGCGAAGGTGCCCGAGAGCACGTGGTAGTCCTCGATGTAGGGGACGCCGGCCTTCAGCTCGCGCCAGTGACGCTGGCGCGCGTCGCCGTAGCTCATGGGGAACAGGTAGAACTCGAGCTCGCTGCCCATCTTCGGCTCGAAGCCGGCGGCCCGCACGCGCTCGATCTGGCGCTGGAGGATCGTGCGCGGCGCCACGTCCGCCGGCACCCCGTCGGTGGTCTCCGCGTCGCAGAGCACCACGGCGGTGCGCTCGAGCCAGGCGGCCCGGCGCAGGGTGCCGAGGTCGGGCACGGCGTGCAGGTCGCCATAGCCCGACTCCCAGCTCGCGAAGGCGTAGCCCGGCGTGGGGTCCATCTCCATGTCGCAGGCGAGGAGGTAGTCGCAGACGTGCATCCCGCCGCTCGCCACCTCGTCCAGGAAGAACGGGGCGTGGATGCGCTTGCCCACCAGCCGGCCGTAGAGGTCCGGCAGGGCGGTGATCACCGTGTCGACGGAGCCGTCGGCGACGGCGTGGCGGAGGTCTTCGAGGTCCAGTCGGCCGAGCTGGGGCATCGGGGCTCCTAGGACGTCTCGTCGACGGCGCGGAACAGCGAGAGCTGGGGGGTCGCCGCGCTCGCCTCGATGGGTACCGGATACTCGTCGGAGAAGCAGGCGTCGCAGAACTCGCCCTTGAGCTGGTTGGCGGTCTGGCGCAGTCCCTCGAGGGAGATGTAGCCCAGCGATTCGGCGCCGATCTCGCGGCAGATGCCGTCGACACTCTGGTCGTGGGCGATCAGCTCCTCCCGGGTGGGCGTGTCGATCCCGTAGTGGCACGGCCCGATCGTGGGCGGCGAGGAGATGCGCACGTGCACCTCGCGGGCGCCCGCGTTGCGGAACATGGCCACGATCTTCTGCAGGGTGGTGCCGCGCACGATCGAGTCGTCCACCAGCACCACCCGGCGACCGCCGAGGATGCCGCGCACGGCGTTGTGCTTCACGCGAACCCCGAAGTCGCGGATGGACTGGTCGGGCTCGATGAAGGTGCGGCGCACGTAGTGGTTGCGGATCAGCGCCATCTCGTAGGGGATGCCCGACTCCTCGGCGTAGCCCATGGCGGCGGCGTTCCCGGAGTCGAGCACCGGCACCACCATGTCGGCGCCCACCGGGTGCTCGCGGGCCAGCACGCGACCCAGCTCCTTGCGGAAGGCGTAGACGTTCTGGCTCTGGAAGTTGGAGTCGGGCCGGGCGAAGTAGATGTACTCGAAGATGCAGAAGCTCTCGCGGGCCGCCGGCGCGAAGGGCCGCAGCGTGCGCAGCCGACCGCGACGGATCACCACCACCTCGCCGGGCTCCACGTCCCGCTCGTGGGTGGCGTCGATCAGGTCCAGGGCGCAGGTCTCGCTGGCCACCACCCAGGCCCCGTCCAGGCGACCCAGCACCAGGGGCCGGAAGCCGTTGGGGTCGCGCGCCGCGATCAGCGCGTCGTCGGTGAGCATGGCCAGGGTGAAGGCGCCCTTCACCCGGGAGAGGGCGTCGATGAGCCGCTCCTCCAGGCTCGGCTCCCGCGAGCGCGCCAGCAGGTGCACGATCACCTCGCTGTCGGAGGTGGTGGAGAAGATCGCGCCGCGGGCCTCGAGCTCGTGCCGGATGGGGCCGGCGTTGACCAGGTTGCCATTGTGGGCGATGGCCACGGGACCGCCGTCGGTGGTGGCGTAGAAGGGCTGGGCGTTGCGCAGGCTCGAGCCGCCGGCCGTGGAGTAGCGCACGTGGCCCACCGCGTGGCGCCCCTCGAGCCGCGCCAGGCTCTTGTCGGTGAAGACGTCGGCCACCAGGCCCATGCCCCGGTGGACGAACTGGTCGTGGCCGTTGGAGGAGACGATCCCGGTGCTCTCCTGGCCCCGGTGCTGCAGGGCGTAGAGCCCGAGGTAGGTGATCTTGGCCGCCTCCGGGTGGCCGTGGATCCCGAACACGCCGCACTCGTCGTGGAAGTGGTCGCGCTGGCGCTCCCGCAGCAGCGCGCGCTCGAGGTCCGGGGGCAGGGAGGGACGGATCATGCGCTCTCCAATCGCCGCGGCAGCGCCCGCGACCACACGCCGTGGAGCCGCTCCAGGGGCGCGTCGACCCAGGACGGGCCCTGGCCGGGACCGATCCGGAGCCGGTCGCCGCCGGTGCGGCCCACGCGCCGCGCCGGTACGCCTTCCGCGCGGGCCAGCGCCAGCAGCGCGTCGGCGTCGCGGCCGCTCACCAGCACCCGTCCGGTGGACTCGCCGAAGAGCAGGGCGTCGGGCCGGAGCGGATCCTCCAGCACCACGTCGGCGCCGATGCGCGCGGCGCCCGCGATGGCGCACTCGGCCAGGGCCACGGCGAGGCCGCCGTCGGTGACGTCGTGGGCGCTGGCGATGGCCCCCTCCGCCACGCCGCGGGCGAGCAGGGCGTGGAGGCGGCGCTCGGCCGCCAGGTCCAGCCGCGGCGGCTGGCCGCACTCGAGGCCGCGGCGCAGGGCCAGCCAGGCGCTGCCGCCGAGCTCCTCGGCGTTCGTCCCGAGGAGCACCAGCGCGAGGCCCGCGGCGGGGAAGTGCGAGCCCACGTGTCGCTCCCAGTCCTCGAGCAGGCCGACCATCGCCACCGTGGGCGTCGGGAAGATGGGGCGCCCCTCGGTCTCGTTGTAGAGGGAGACGTTGCCCGAGACCACCGGCGTACCGAGGGCGCGGGCCGCGTCGCCCAGGCCCCGGATCGACTCGGCCAGCTGCCACATGATCTCCGGCTTCTCGGGGTTGCCGAAGTTCAGGCAGTTGGTGAGCGCCAGGGGCCGCGCCCCGGTGCAGGCCACGTTGCGGGCGGCCTCGGCCACGGCGGCCTGGGTGCCGGCGTACGGGTCGAGCCAGACCCAGCGCGGGTTGCAGTCCACCGAGAGGGCGACCGCCTGGCGGGTGGCCGTGCCGTCCTCGCGGCCGATCCGCACCACGGCCGCGTCGCCGCCCGGACCCACGAGCGTGTGTCCGCCCACGAGCTGGTCGTACTGGCGCCAGACCCAGGCCTTGCTGCCCAGGTCGGGCGTGTCGAGCAGGGCCTCGAGGGCCCCGGCGAAGTCCGTCTCGGGCTCCACCGCGGCGAGGTCGAGCTTCTGGCGGGCGCGCTGCTCCGCGGGCTCGCGGGTCGGCCGGTCCAGCTCCGGCGCGCTCGCCGCGATGGGATCCACCGGGATGTCCACCACGGTGTCGCCGTGCCAGCGCACCACCATGCGGCCGCCGTCGGTGACCCGGCCCACCACCACGGCTTCCAGGTCCCAGCGCGCGAAGACCTCGCGCACCCGCTCCTCCTCGCCCGCGCGGGCCACCAGCAGCATGCGCTCCTGGCTCTCGGAGAGCAGCAGCTCGTAGGGCGTCATGCCCTCGGCGCGCTGGGGGACCCGGTCCAGGTCCATCTCGATGCCGGTGCCGGCGCGGCTCGCCATCTCGAACGACGAGCAGGTGAGCCCCGCCGCGCCCATGTCCTGGATGCCGACGATGGCGTCGGTGCGCATGAGCTCGAGGCAGGCCTCGATCAGGCACTTCTCGGTGAACGGATCCCCCACCTGCACCGTGGGGCGCTTGCTCTCGGTGGTCTCGTCGAACTCCGCCGAGGCCATGCTCGCGCCGTGGATGCCGTCGCGCCCGGTCTTGCTGCCGACGTAGATCACCGGGTTGCCGAGGCCCGTGGCGCCCGCGCGGAAGATGCGGTCGGCCTCGACCACCCCCAGGTTGAAGGCGTTCACCAGGATGTTGCCCCGGTAGCACGCGTGGAACTGGGTCTCGCCGCCGACGGTGGCCACGCCCACGGCGTTGCCGTAGCCGCCGATGCCCTTCACCACGCCGCGCAGCAGCACGCGGTGACGGGGATCGTCGAGGGGACCGAAGCGAATCGAATCGAGGGAGGCCACGGGACGCGCGCCCATGGTGAAGATGTCGCGCAGGATGCCGCCGACCCCGGTGGCGGCGCCCTGCACCGGCTCGATGAAGCTCGGGTGGTTGTGGCTCTCGATCTTGAAGACGACCGCCAGGCCGTCGCCGATGGCCACGGCGCCGGCGTTCTCGCCCGGCCCCTCGAGCACGTGGGGCGCCTCGGTGGGCAGGGTCTTGAGGTGGCGCTTGCTCGACTTGTAGGAGCAGTGCTCCGACCACATGACCGCGAAGATCCCGAGCTCGGGGAAGGTCGGCGGGCGACCGAGGATGCGGAGGACGTTCTCGTACTCCTCGTCGGTCAGGCCGTGCTCGCGGGCGAGCGCCGGCCCCACGGCGGGATCGGCGGCGCTCACCCTCGCCCCCCGCGCACGTGATCGACGAGCGAGCCCAGCAGTCGCGCGCCGTCCTCACCGCCGAGGGCCGCCTCCACCGCGTGCTCCGGATGGGGCATGAGCCCGAACACGTTGCCGCGCTCGTTCACCACGCCCGCCACGTGGGCCAGCGAGCCGTTGGGGTTCGACGCCGCGTCCGAGCGTCCGTCCGGATGGCAGTAGCGCAGCACCACCTGGCCCCGGGCCTCGACGCGCGCCAGGTCGTCGGGCCCGGCGAACCAGGCGCCCTCGCCGTGCTTGATGGGCAGGCGCAGGACCTCCCCCGGGCGGCAGCGGCTCGTGAAGGGCGCCTCGGCGCGCTCCACCCGCACGTCCACCCGCTCGCACACGAAGTCGAGGTGGCGGTTGCGGAGCAGCGCCCCGGGCAGGAGGCCCGCCTCGCACAGGATCTGGAAGCCGTTGCAGGTCCCCAGCACCGGACCGCCGGCGTCGGCGAAGCGCCGCACGGCCGCCATCACCGGGGAGAAGCGGGCCATGGCGCCGGCGCGGAGGTAGTCGCCGTAGGAGAAGCCACCGGGGAGCAGCACCGCCGCCGTGTCGGCCGGGAGCGCGCGCTCCTTGTGCCAGACCAGCTCCGCGTCCGCGCCCAGCACCGCCTTCAGCGCGAAGCGCATGTCCCGATCGTCGTTGGAGCCGGGGAAGCGGATCACGGCGAACACGCGAAACACTCCTCGCCGACGCGCCCGGACGCTCGGGCGCGGCTCGGCCGCCTTGGACTCGTGGAGGAACGGGCGCAGGATAACCGACGGCGCCCGCGGGGGTCAAACCAGGCGCCGGAAGGCGCCGGGACGCCGTTCTACGCCTCGATGGACGCCACCGCGAAGTCCTCGATCACCGGGTTGGCCAGGAGCTTCTCGGCCAGCTCGGCGAGCAGCGCCTCGGCGCCGGCCCGGTCCAGCGACGGATCCAGCGCGATCTCGAAGCGCTTGCCCTGGCGGACGTCGACGATGCCGGTGTAGCCGAGCTGGGCGGCCGCGTGCCCGATGGCCTGGCCCTGGGGATCGAGGACCTCGCGCTTCAGCATGACGTGGACCACGGCCTTCATGCGCCCTCCCCGCTCGTCGAACCGGGCCCGAGCGCCCGCTCGAAGATCGCATCCACCCGGCCCAGGGCCTCCTCCAGGCTGAACACCCGGGCGACCTCCTCGGCCGAGAGCACCTTGCCGATCCGGGCGTCGCCGGCGATCCGCTCGCGGAAGGCGTCGGGCGAGACGGGGCCGCGGGTGGCCCGCTCCCAGATCTCCATGGCGTGGCCCTGGACCAGCGCGTAGGCCTCCTCCCGGGAGAGGCCCCGGGCGGCCAGGGCCAGCAGCAGGGTCCCGCTGAAGACGAGCCCGCCGGTCAGCTCCAGGTTGCGACGCATGCGGTCGGCGAAGACCACGAGCCCCTCGATCAGCCCCGCCGAGCGCTGGAGCATGAAGTCGAGGGCGCTGAAGGCGTCGGGCAGCACCACCCGCTCCACCGACGAGTTGCTCATGTCGCGCTCGTGCCAGAGGGCGTCGTTCTCGAAGAGCGCCGTGGCGTAGCCACGGATCACCCGGGCCAGGCCCGACACGTTCTCGAAGCGCCAGGGATTGCGCTTGTGGGGCATGGCCGAGGAGCCCTTCTGCCCCTTGCCGAACTCCTCCTCCACCTCCCGCACCTCGGTGCGGGCCAGGTGGCGGAACTCCACCGCGAACTTGTCGAGGCTGGACGCCACCAGGGCGAAGACCGCCCCGAGAGCCGCGTGCCGGTCGCGCTGCACCACCTGGGTGGCGGCGGGCTCGAAGCCGATGCCGAGCCGGGCGCAGACGGCCTCCTCCACCGCCGGCTCGAGGTGGGCAAAGGTGCCGACGGCGCCGGAGATCTTGCCGACGGCGGCCTCGTCGAGGGCCCGGACCAGGCGCTCGCGATTGCGCTGCATCTCCTGGTGGAAGACCAGCAGCTTCAGGCCGAAGGTAGTGGGCTCGCCGTGGACCCCGTGGGTGCGTCCGACCGTGGGCGTATGGCGGTGCTCCAGGGCGCGGGCGCGCAGGGCGGCCAGCATCCGATCCACCCCGGCCAGCAGGACGCGGCCGGCGTCGCGGATCTGGAGCGCCAGGGCCGTGTCGAGCACGTCGCTCGAGGTCATGCCGTAGTGGATCCAGCGCGACTCGGGACCCACGTGCTCGGCCACGTTGGTGAGGAAGGCGATGACGTCGTGGCGCACCTCGCGCTCGATCTCGGCCACCCGGCCGGCGTCGAAGCCGGCCTTCGCGCGGATGGTCTCCACCGCCGCGGCGGGGATCGTCCCGCGCTCGGCGAGCACGTCGCAGACGGCCAGCTCCACGTCCAGCCAGCGCTGGTAGCGGGCCTCCACGGTCCACAGCGCGGCCATCTCCGGTCGCGAATAGCGTTCGATCACTAGCCCACCCTCAGATAGACGTACGCGAGCACCACGTAGTAGATCACCGGGATGGCGAGCAGGCTCGAGTCGATCCGATCGAGCACGCCGCCCATGCCCGGGAGCAGGTCGCCGGCGTCCTTGCGAGCGGCATCGCGCTTGAGGAGCGACTCCACCAGGTCGCCCACGGTGCCCATCACGGCCGCCACCGTCGCGAAGAGCGCCGTGATCCACCAGCCGAAGAAGGCGGAGAGCTCGGGCCAGAGCAGATCGAAGAGCGCCTTGGTCACGAGGCCGCCCGCGGTGCCCACCACGATGCCGCCCAGGGCGCCCTCCACGGTCTTGCCGGGGCTGATGCTGGCCGCCAGCTTGCGCTTGCCCCAGGTGCGCCCCGCGAAGTAGGCGCCGGCGTCGGTCAGGACCACCGTCGACGCGGTGAAGACCATCAGGAAGACGCCCACGTCGGGATGGGTGGCCCCGGCGGCGGCCCAGCCGTACTTGCCCTCGACCACCTCGTGGAAGCCCCGCAGCACCACGGCGTGGGAGAAGAGCCAGCCCACGTAGAAGACGCCGAAGAACGTCCCCGAGATGCTCGCCAGCGCCTCGGCGATCTGCGCCTTCTGCAGCTGCGCCACCATCACGCCGAGGAGCACGGCCGTCATCAGGATGGTCGCGTGGTACTCGTTGCCGACGTACGCCACCACGGGCAGGGCGGCGCCCGCCGCGTAGCCGGCGCCGACCAGGGGATCGGCGCCCTTGTTCTCGATCAGCCGGTAGAACTCGCGCAGGCCCAGCAGGATGATCCCCACCACGGCCGCCAGGTAGAGCAGGCCGCCCAGGGAGATCACGTACAGCAGACTGGGCACCAGCAGGGTCGCGGTGAAAATCCGCTTGCGCAGCTCGCCACCGCTGCTCTTGGGGCGTGCCGCGACCGGGGTCGGCGGCTGCGGGTGCAGCGGCTCGGCGACCTCGGTGGCCCGGATGGGCTGGATCTGGCTCACTTGCCCCCCGTGTGGCCGAAGCCCCCGCCCCCGCGCCGGGTGGCCTCGAGGCGCTCGGTCTCCTGCCAGCGCGCGCGGGCGACCGGAGCGATCACGAGCTGGGCGATCCGGTCGCCGCGGGCGATCCGGACCGGCTCCCGGCCCGCGTTCTGGAGCAGAACCTTCACCTCGCCCCGATAATCGGAGTCTATCGTACCGGGGGCGTTGGGAAGGGTGATCCCGTGGCGCCAGGCCAGCCCGCTGCGGGGCCGCACCTGTCCCTCGTAGCCCTCGGGAACGGCGATCGCGATGCCCGTGGGAACCATGACCCGATCTCCGGGCTCGAGCAGGATCTCCGCCTCGACGGCCGCCCGCAGGTCGGCTCCGGCTGCGCCGGGCGTGGCGGGCGCCGGCAGCGGAAGGTCGTCGCTCCCGCCGACCCGGGCGATCCGCACCTCCACCGCCGGCAGGTCGCTCACCCCTCGCTGAGGGCGTCGGCCAGCGCCTCCTTGCGGGAGAGCCGGATCCGGCCGGTCGGGTCGATGTCGATGCACTTCACGAGCACCTCGTCGCCCTCGGCCAGCACGTCGGTCACCTTCTCCACCCGTCCCTCGGCCAGGTGGCTGATGTGGACCAGCCCGTCGGTGCCGGGGAAGATCTCGCAGAAGGCGCCGAAGTCGGCGATCCGCTTCACCTTGGACAGGTAGACCCGCCCGATCTCGGCCTCCTGGGTGAGCTCCTCCACCATCTGGCGCGCCCGCGAGAGGGCGTCCAGGTCGGGCGAGAAGAGCGTCACCTGGCCCGAGTCCTCGATGTCGATCTTGGCGCCGGTGGTCTCCTGGATGGCGCGGATCACCTTGCCGCCGGGCCCGATCACGTCGCGGATGCGGTCGGGCTTGATCCAGATCACGTCCACCCGCGGCGCCCAGCGCGAGAGCTCGCTCCGCGACTCGAGGCCCGGGAGCACCGACTCCAGATCCTGCTGCATGCAGTCGAGGATGTGGAGCCGGGCCTCGCGGGCCTGGTCCAGGGCGCTCGCCAGCACCTCCCAGTCGACGCTGCGGATCTTGATGTCCATCTGCACCGCGGTGATGCCCTCGCGGCTGCCGGCGACCTTGAAGTCCATGTCGCCCAGGTGGTCCTCGTCGCCCAGGATGTCCGAGAGCACGGCCACCCGGTCCCCGGACTCGATGAGGCCCATGGCCACGCCGGCCACCGGGGCGGAGAGCTTCACGCCCGCGTCCATCAGCGCCATGGTCGCGCCACAGACCGTCGCCATCGACGACGACCCGTTCGACTCGAGCACCTCGGACACGACCCGCACCGTGTAGGGGAAGTCGTCGTGGCTGGGCAGCACCGCCTCCACCGCGCGCTCGGCCAGGTTGCCGTGGCCGATGTCGCGGCGGCTGGGACCGCGCAGGAAGCGAGCCTCGCCCACCGAGAACGGCGGGAAGTTGTAGTGGAGCAGGAAGCGCTTCTCGTAGCGCTCGGTGAGGGCGTCGATGGTCTGGGTGTCGTCCTGGCTGCCGAGGGTGGTGTAGACCAGGGCCTGGGTCTCGCCGCGGGTGAACAGCGCCGTGCCGTGGGCCCGGGGGATGACGCCCACCTCGCAGGCGATGGGCCGCACGTCGCGCGGCCCGCGGCCGTCGATGCGCACGCCGTCGTCGAGGATGCGGTCGCGCATGGCGTCGCCGCGGATCTGCTTGAGCAGGCCCTTGGCGCGGCCGGTCCGCTCCCGGAGCTGGCTCTGGCGCGCCTCGATGGCCTCGAGGCTGTCGAAGGCCACCTTCTCGCGGCGGAACTCGCCGGTGACGGCCTCGAGCACCTCGGCGTCGACCTCGTCGAAGGCCGCGTAGCGGGCCTTCTTGTCCGAGATCTGCACGGCCTCGCGCAGGCGCGCCTCGGCCTTCTCGCGCACCACGCGCTCGAGCTCCGGGTCGCCCGGGTCGGGCTGGACGTCGAGCTTCTCCACGCCCACCCGGCTGCGCAGGTCCTCCTGGGCGTCGAGCAAGGCGGGCATGTTCTCGTGGGCGGTGCGCAGGGCCTGGAGGATCTCGGCCTCGGGCACCTGCTTGGCGCTGCCCTCCACCATCACCAGGGCCTGGCGGCTGCCGGCGACCACGAGCTCCAGGTCGGAGCTGCCGATCTGCTCGCGGTTCGGGTTGATCACCCACTCGCCCTCGACCCGGCCCACCCGCAGGGCGGCGATGGGCCCGAGGAAGGGCAGCGAGGAGATGTGGAGCGCGGTGGACGCGCCGATGAAGCCCGGGATGTCCGGCGGGTTCTCCCCGTCGGCGGACAGCACGGTGACGATGACCTGGGTCTCGTCGCGGTAGCCGTCGGCGAACAGCGGCCGGATCGAGCGGTCGATGAAGCGCGAGACCAGCACCTCGCGGTCCGAGAGGCGTCCCTCGCGCTTGAAGAAGCCGCCGGGGATCTTGCCCGCCGCGGAGGTCTTCTCCACGAAGTCCACGGTGAGGGGGAAGAAGTCGATGCCGGGCCGCGGGGCCGCCCGGGTGGCGGTGACCAGCACCACGGTCTCGCCGTAGGTGACGACGGCGGAGCTGGCCTGCTTGGCGATCTTGCCGGTCTCGATCTGGAGCGGACGGCCGCCGACGTCGAGGGTGAGGGTCTGGGGTTCGAACCAATAGGGCATGCGTTGACTCCCCGGATGCAATCCGGTTGTGGGCGCGGTCGCGGGGGAACTTCGATGGGTGAGAGGGCCGCCCCAACCCGGAGCGGATCTCGGGGAACCTGGCTAGCGGCGCAGTCCGAGCCGGGCGATCAGGTTCCGGTAGCTCTCCGCGTCCTTCCTCTTGAGATAGTCGAGGAGACGGCGCCGCTGGCTGACCAGCTTGAGGAGGCCACGGCGGGAGTGATGATCCTTGGCGTGGAGCTTGAAGTGCTCCGAGAGCTGATTGATCCGCTCGGTCAGCAGGGCCACCTGGACCTCCGACGACCCGGTATCGGTGTCGTGGCGGCGGTGGTCGCCGATGACTTCGCGCTTCTTGGCCGTTGCGATCAATGCGGTTCCTTGCCGTTCTGGATCGGGTGCGATGGCTGCCGCGGTAGGCTCGACTGGATCCGCGGGCTCGTCTCGTTTCGACTCTTCTGGGTTTCGTGGCTCGGTGAGTACCAAAGTCAGCTCTCGCCGGCAACTCCGCCCAGCACCCGCAGCGGTCGCAGCTTCCAGTCGGCGCGCAGCTCGAGCACCGCCAGGAGCTGGCCCGAGCGATCCACGCCCGCGACCCGGATGCCGGGTCCCTCGGGGAAGCGCGCCCGGGGTGCGGGGACATCCCCTCCATGAGAGACCCGCCGGGCCTCCTCCTCGCCGAGCACGAACGGGGGCAGCCCCAGGGCCTCCACCGGGGACACCAGGTGGGCCTCGAGCTTGCCGGCCTCGGCCTCCGCCTCGAGGGTGGGGAGGGGCGCCGCCTGATCCTCGCGAAAGGGCCCGCTGCGGGTCCGGCGCAGGCGGGCCAGGTGGCCGCCGCAGCCCAGCGCCCGGCCCAGGTCGGCGGCGAGGCTCCGGACGTAGGTGCCCGGCGAGCAGACCACCTCGATCCGGACGTCCGGGGGCATGTAGGCTACCAGCGCGAAGCGCTCGATGCGGACCCGGCGGGGCTCCCGCTCCACCTCCTCGCCCCGGCGCGCGAGCTTGTGGAGGGGCACGCCGCCGCGCTTGACGGCGCTGAACATCGGCGGGGTCTGGTCGATCTCGCCCTCGAACGCGCGCATGGCCCGGGCCACGGCCGCCTCGTCGGGGAGCGCTCCCTCGTGGCGGGCCACGACCTCGCCGTCGGCGTCGAGGGTATCGGTCTCGATGCCCAGCCGGATGGAGCCGGCATAGGCCTTCTCGCCCCCCTCGATGAACGGGATCAGCTTGGTGGCGTCGCGCACGGCCAGGGGCAGCACGCCGGTGGCCTGGGGATCGAGGGTGCCCAGGTGACCCACCCGACGCGTGCCCAGCCAGCGGCGCGCCGCGTCGACCACGTCGTGGGAGGTCATGCCCGACGGCTTGTCCACCACCAGGAAGCCGCTCGGGCCGGGCTTCTCGCGGCTCCGGCGGCCCCTAGCCATCCCGCTCCTCGGGGGTCGGGCCCTCCCGCGCCTCGGGGGTCGGGCCCTCCCGCGCCTCGG
>CAYTZH010000053.1:16289-25976 GCA_964442285.1 uncultured Spirochaetales bacterium
CCTCGGGGGTCGGGCCCTCCCGCGCCTCGGGGGTCGGGCCCTCCCGCGCCTCGGAGGCGGCGACGTCGCGCAGCGCCGCCAGGGTCCGGTCGCCGAGGAGCAGGGACGGATCGTGGCGGAAGCGCAGCTCCGGGGTGCGCCGCAGGGCCAGGGCCCGGGCCAGGCGACGGCGCAGGAAGCCCGCGGCGCTCTCGAGGCCCCGGCCGATCGCCTCCCGGTCCGCGTCCTCCTCGAGGGCGCTCCACAGCACCCGGGCGTTGGAGAGATCGGGCGCCACGTCGACCCGGGTCAGGGTGAGCAGGCGCACGCGCGGGTCGGTGACCTCCTCCCGCAGCAGCCGCGCCAGCTCCTCGCGAATCTGCTCGCCGATGCGTTCGGTGCGCCGGCTCAACCCTCGTCCTCTTCGCCCTCGCCGGGCGCGTCGTCCCCGCCCGGCGCGTCCCCGCCCGGCAGCTCGCCGGCCCAGGCCTCGTGGGGAAGGGGCAGGATCTCGATGTCCGAGGCCAGCACCTCGGCCAGGTGGAGGTCCTCGATGAAGTCCAGGGCCTTCTCGAGCACCCGCCGGACGCTGGCGGCGTCGCTGCCCGCCGCGGCGAGGCCCAGCTGGACCCGCTGCCAGGTATCCTGGCCGCCCACCTCGGCGACGGCCACGTTCAGCGCGTTGCGCAGCCGGCGGGTGACCGACCGCACCACGCCGCGCTTCTCCTTCAGCGACTGGGAGCCGTGGACGTGCAGCTCGACGACGGCGGCCCCGACGATCATTCGAGGGAGGCGGGCTTCTCCTCGAGCTCGAAGACCTCGATGACGTCCCCGATCTTGACGTCGTTGTAGCCCTCGATCCCGACGCCGCACTCGAAGCCGGTCTGGACCTCGCGGACGTCGTCCTTGAAGCGGCGCAGGGAGCCGACCTTGCCCTGGTAGATCTGGACGCCGTCGCGCACCAGGCGGCAGTCGGCGCCGCGCCGGACCAGCCCGTCGACGACGTAGCAGCCGGCGATCGTCCCCACCTTGGGCACCGTGAAGGTCTCGCGCACCTCGACCCGCCCGAGCTCCTTCTCCTCCAGGGTGGCCGGCAGCAGGCCCGCCATGGCCGCGCGGATCTCGTCGGTGACCTCGTAGATCACCTGGTACATGCGCACGTCGACGCCCTGGCTCTCGGCGGCGCGGCGCGCGGCCGGGTCGGGGCGCACGTGGAAGCCCACCACGATCGCCTCGCTGGCCCGGGCGAGCATGACGTCGTTCTCGCCCACCGCGCCGACGCCGGCGTGGATCACCTTGACCCCGACCTTGTCGGTGGAGAGCTTCTGGATCGCGTCCTGCAGAGCCTCGACCGAGCCCTGCACGTCGCCCTTCAGCACCACGCGAAGCTCCTTGGGCCCAGCGTCCTCGTCGGCCTGGGCGAAGAGCTCCTCGAGGCTCACCTTGCGCGGCGCCGGCTCGGCCTGCTTGGCGCGGCGCTCGGCCAGGCGGTGGGACACCACCTCCTTGGCATCCCGCTCGCTCTCCACCACGTGGAAGGCGTCGCCGGCCTCGGGCACCCCGGACAGGCCCACGAGCTGCACCGGCGTGGAGGGCGGGGCCTCCTTGAGCGCCTGGCCCCGCTCGTTCTGCATGGCGCGCACCCGACCGGTCTCGGTGCCGGCCACCACCACGTCGCCCGGCGTGAGCGTCCCGCGCTGCACGAGCACCGTGGCCACCGGCCCGCGGCCCTTGTCGAGCTTGGCCTCGAGCACCACGCCCGAGGCGCGGACCGTGGGATCGGCCTTCAGCTCGAGCAGCTCGGACTGGAGCTTCAGCATCTCCAGCAGCTTGTCGAGGCCGGTGCCCTGGATCGCGGAGGTCTCGACGGTGATCGTGTCGCCGCCGAACTCCTCGGGGACCAGGCCGTGCTCCATCAGCCGCTGGCGGGTCTGGGCGGGGTTGGCCTCGGGCAGGTCGCACTTGTTGAGCGCGACCACGATGGGCACCTCGGCGGCCTTGGCGTGGGCGATGGCCTCCACCGTCTGGGGCATGGCGCCCTCGGTCGCCGCCACCACCAGCACCACCACGTCGGTCGCCTGGGCGCCGCGGGCGCGCATGGTGGTGAAGGCCGCGTGGCCCGGCGTGTCCAGGAAGGTGAGCTTCTCCCCGTCGACGGTGATCTGGTAGGCGCCGATGTGCTGGGTGATGCCGCCGGCCTCGCCCGCCACCACGTCGGTCTTGCGCAGGGCGTCGAGGATGGACGTCTTGCCGTGGTCCACGTGGCCCATGACGGTGATCACGGGCGGCCGGGGCGCCAGGTTCTCGTCGGCGATGTCGGCGGGGCTGGTCCCGAGCACCTCCTCCTCGCGGAAGCCCACGTCCTGGATCTCGTAGCCGAACTCCTTGGCGACCCGCGCCGCGGTCTCGGCGTCGATGCCCTGATTGACGGAGGCCATGGTGCCGAGGGCCATGAGCCGCCCCTGCACCTGGGCCGCCTTCTGGCCCAGCTCCTTGGCCAGCTCGCCCACGCTGACCGTGCCCTCGATCCGGATCACGCGCTTCTGCTGCTTCGGCGCGGCGGTGGGCGCGGCGGCCTTCTTGGCAGCGGCGTCGCGTCGCTTGCGCCGGGGATTCTGCAGGGCCCGCGGATCGACGGTGACGGGACGTCGCACGACCGTGCGCCCGGAGACCTGGCGCGCGATCTGCTCCTGCTCGCGCAGGTTCACCACCTCGCGCACGCGCTTGCGCTGCTTGCCCTTGCCGGCGGGGCCCGCGGGCCCGCCCGGGGCGGTGGTTCCCGCGGGCGCCGGACCGGGGGCGGCCGACGCCGCGGGGCGCTGCTCGGCGGCGGGCTGCGCCGGCGCCTCGGACTCGACCTCCGCCTCGGGGGCCGCCGCGGCAACTTCCTCGGGCTCCGGCTCGGGAGCGGCCTCGGCCTCCGCCGCCGGGGCCTCCGTCTCCGCGGCGATCGGCTCGGGGACCGGCTCGGCGGCGGGCGTCGCCTCCTCGGCGGGCGTCGGCGGCGGCTCGGCCACCGGCTCGGCCTTGGGCTCGACCTTCTTGCGCCGACGCCGGATGACCTTGCGCCCGCCTTCGGTCTCGACGGTCTTCTCGACCACCACCTGCTTGGGGGGCCCGCCCCCGAGCTTGACGCGCAGGTCGTCGGCGACCGTCTCGTCGAGGGCGGCCATGGCGCTCTTCACTTCGATCCCGACCTCGCGGGCCTTCTCCACGAAGTCGTTGCGATCGATGCCGAGCTCCTCGGCCAGCTTGTACGCCCGGATCGACATGCGCTACTCGCTCGACGCCTCCGACTCCGCGGGCGCGGCCTCGGCGGCGGCCGCCGCCTCCTGAGCCACGCGCTCCTCCTCCAGACGGGCCCGCTCCGCCTCCTGGCGGGCGAGCTCCTCCTCCTCCCGCTTGCGCACGGCGAGCTCGGAGGCCTTCTGCTTGATGGCGTTCGCGCCGGCCTCGTCGATGCCCGGCAGGTGGGTGAGCACCTCCATCTGGCAGTCCGCGAGGTCTTCCAGGGAGGTGATCCCCTGCTGCAGGAGCAGGTCGGCCTCGGGATCGCCACAGCCCTCCACCACCGACACGGCCTCGGCGAGCCAGCGCGCGACCTCGCGCATGGCAGACTCGCTCTTGATGTCGATCCGCCAGCCGGTGAGCTGCACCGCCAGGCGCACGTTCTGCCCCTTGCGGCCGATGGCGAGGGAGAGCTGATCGTCGGGAACGATCACGTCCATGCTCTTCTCGCCCTCGTCGATGATCACCTTGGAGACCTGGGCGGGCGAGAGGGCGCTGCAGACGTAGCGGGCCGGGTCCGGGCTCCAGGGCACGATGTCGATGCGCTCCCCGCGCAGCTCCTGGACCACCGCCTGCACCCGGCTGCCCTTCATGCCCACGCAGGCGCCCACGGGATCCACGTCGCTGTCGCGGCTGGCGACGGCGATCTTCGAGCGGCCGCCCGGCTCGCGCGCAGCGGCCTCGATGGTGACGATACCCTCGTACATCTCGGGCACCTCCTGCTCGAAGAGCTTCATGAGCAGGTCCTTGCTGGCCCGGGAGAGCACGATCTGCGGACCCTTGGTGGCCTTGTTCACCTCGAGCACGTAGGCCCGGATGCGGTCGTTGGGCCGGTAGTTCTCCCGGGGCACCTGCTCCTTCACGGGCAGGACGGCCTCGGCGCGGCCGAGATCGACGATGATCGAGCCCTTCTCGAAGCGGCGTACGATTCCGTTGACCACCTCGCCCTCACGATCGTGGTACTCGTCGTAGACCAGGTCGCGCTCGGCGTCGCGGACCCGCTGGATGATCACCTGCTTCGCCGTCTGGGCCACGATCCGACCGAACTCCGCGGTGTCGAGCTTCACGCCGATCTCGTCGCCCACCTCGCAGTCGGGGTCGTAGTTGCGCGCCTCCCCGATCGGGATCTGCGTCTCGCCGTCGCTGACCTCGTCGACCACGGTCTTGAACTCGAAGAGCTCGATCTCCTCCAGCTCCTCGTTGTATTGGGCCTCGATCTCGCGCTCCTGCCCGTACTTGCGGCGCGCGGCCTGCTTCAGCGCCTCCTCGAGCGCGCCGATGATGACCATCCGGTCGATGCCCTTGTCCTTGGCGACCTGATCGATCTCGCGCTTCAGACCCGAGAACATGCCTGTCGACTCCCGGCGGGGGCTACCGGCCCCGTGCGAAATCCGCCGACGTGAACTCGTAGACCGCGTTCGCCCGTGCGACCTCGGCGAACGCGATCTCGACCTCCCGTCCGTCCACCTCCAACCGCAGCCGCCCGTCCCCGAAATCCAGCAGGCGTCCGCGGAAGCGGCGGCGCCCGTCCACCGGACGCCGCGTCTCGACCTTCACCTCGCGGCCCCGGGCCGCGTCGAAATCCTTCTCCCGGGCCAGCACCCGGTCCAGCCCCGGCGACGAGACCTCCAGGCGGTATCGCCCCCGGATCAGCTCGGCCACGTCGAGCTGGGTTCCCAGCTCGCGCGAGACCTGCGCGCATCGCTCCACCGCCACCCGGCCGTCGTTCTCGGGCGTGTCCACGATGACCCGCACGACCCGTGCCCCGTTGCCACCCGCCAGCTCCACGTCCACGAGCTCGAGCCCGTGGTCCTCGACGATCGGCTCCACCAGCGCCCGGAGCTCGGGCGGAATCTCCCGGTACAACGTCCCGTCCTGCGCCGACGAGCGGCGCCAACACACCCGCCGCCGAGCGGCGCCAACAAAAAAAGCGGACACGGAGTCCGCTTCTCGTGCTCCCTCGAGCGTCGAGAGCCTGCGGGGCGAACCCCTTTCCGCCGAGCCGGCACCGAGACGGCACCGAGACGAATGCCGCGCCCGAGCGCCGCCCGATGCCGCGCCCGGGCACCGATCAACGCCTGGGGGCCGCATCGCGGCGCCGACACCGCGCATCCCGCCGGCACTCCGCCCGCGTGCGCGGAGCCTGCGCAAACTATCCGAATTGCATCGGGATGGCAACGCGCGGGTGAAGGATCTACCCCGCGGGGACCTCCAGGGCGCCGATCAGGTCGGCGACCCGGGCGAAGCCGTGGCGCGCCGCGTAGGCGGCGATGCCGTCGGCGACCTCGCCCGCCGCCGCCGGGTTCAGGTAGTTGGCCGTGCCCACCTGCACCGCCGTCGCGCCGCAGAGCAGGAACTTCACGGCATCCTCCGCCGTCGCGATGCCGCCGATGCCGCAGATGGGGATCGACACCGCCCGGGCGGCCTGCCAGACCATGCGCAGGGCCACCGGCCGGATGGCGGGCCCCGAGAGCCCGCCGAGGACGTTGCGCAGCACCGGCCGGCGGGTCTCCACGTCCACCTCCAGGGCCTGGAGGGTGTTGATCAGGGCCACCGCGTCGGCGCCCTCCGCCTCACACACCCGCGCCATCTCGGCGATGCTCGTGACGTTGGGCGAGAGCTTCACGAGCAGGGGCAGCGACGTGGCCCGGCGCGTGGCGCCCACCAGGCCCGCCAGCAGCGCCGGGTTCTGCCCGAACTCGATGCCGCCGCTCTTCACGTGGGGACAGGAGGCGTTGATCTCGAGCCCCGACACCCGCGGCACGCCCGAGAGCCGCTTGCACACCTCGGCGTACTGGTCGGGCTCGGTGCCGAACACGCTCGCGATCACCGGCACGCCCTCGGGCAGCGCCGGCAGCTTCTCGGCGACGAAGGCCTCGACCCCCACGTTCTCGAGCCCGATGGCGTTGAGCATGCCCGCCGGCGTCTCGACGATGCGCGGCGGCAGGTTCCCCGTGCGGGGCTCGAGGGTCAGGCTCTTGGCCACGAAGCCGCCGATGCGCTGCAGGTCGAGGAAGGGGGCGAACTCGGTGCCGTAGCCGAAGGTCCCCGACGCGGTCAGCACCGGATTGCGCAGTCGCACGCCGCCCAGGTCGACCGCCGCGTCCACCGCCTCGGGGCTCACGGCAGCGCCTCCCAGGCCACCTCGCCGGCCTCGAAGACCGGGCCGTCGCGGCACACCAGGCCGAAGCCCCCGCCGCGCCGGGGCGCCGCGCAGCCGAGACACACGCCGAAGCCGCAGGCCATGGGATTCTCGAGCGACACCCAGGCGCGACGCCCGTACCGCTCCGCGAGGTCGGCGGCGGCGCGCATCATGGGCGTCGGTCCGCAGGCGTAGACGACGGCGTCGCCCGGCTCGGCGAGCGCCGCCTCGAGCAGCTCGGTGACCAGGCCGCGCTGGCCCTCGCTGCCGTCCTCGGTGGCCACCTCGAGCCGCGCCCCGAGCCCGGCGAAGTCCTCGCGCCCCATCAGGTCGCCCGCGCTGCGCGCCCCGAGGAGCACGCGCACTTCGGCCTCGCGGGCCCGTGCCGCGAGCGCGTAGAGGGAGGCGATCCCCGTCCCGCCGCCCACCAGCAGCGCCCGGCTCCCGGGCGCCGGCGCCGGGAAGCCGCGGCCCAGGGGCCCGACCAGGCCGACCCGGTCGCCCTCCCGCGCCGCGGCGAGCAGCTGCGTCCCCCGGCCCGACACCTTGTAGAGGATCTCGACCACCGGCGTGCCGTCCGCCGGTCGCTCGCGATACACGGCCATGGGTCGGGGGAGCAGCGGGTCGTCGCGACGCACCTCGGTCGTGACGCCGGGGGACAGCATCAGGAACTGGCCGGCCGCGAAGCCCGGCCAGCCGGCCACCCGCAGCGCCAGGCGCCGGTTCGCCCCCCCTTCCGCCGCGTTCGCCACCACCTCGCCTGCGGCGCGCAGGGGCTGGCTCACGCGGGCACCGCCAGCCGGGTCCCGACCGGGCCGCTGAGCAGGAGGGCGTCCTCGCCGTTCGGGTAGTAGCGCGGGCGACGCCCCGCCGCGACGAAGCCGAAGCGCGCGTAGAAACGACGCGCCGCAGTGTTGGAGGCCCGCACCTCCAGGTGCGCGGCGGTCGCGCCCCGGGCGGCCGCCAGGGCCAGGCCCCGGCGCAGCAGCGCCGACGCGATGCCACGTCGGCGCCAGGCGGGATCGACCGCCAGGCCCATCACGTGCAGCTCGTCGACGACGGCGTGGGCCTCCAGGTAGCCGATCGCCGGGTCGCCGCACCAGGCCACGAGCGCCACGCCCCCCGGCGCGGCCGCGACCCGCCCGAAGCCGGCGTCGGTCCAGGCGCCGGGCAACACGCGGAGCGCCAGGGGCGCCACCCGGGCGGCGTCCTGCGGCTGGGCGAGCGCGATGCGCCAGCGAGGCCGCGCCGCCTCAGTCACGCTGCACCTCGATTTTGAACTGGCGGATCTTGCGGGACAGGCTCTCCCGGGCGATGCCGATGGCCTCGGCCGTCCGCGACACGTTCCAGCCGTGCTGGCGCAGGCGCGAGACCAGGAACTCCCGCTCGAAGCCCTTGCGCGCCTCCTCCAGGGTCGCGGCCTCGCCGCCCCCGGGCCGGGTGCCCGCGCGGATGGCGTCGGGCAGGTCGCTCTCCTCGATGCTCTGCGCGGGCGTCATGAGCACGAGGCGCTCCATCAGGTTGCGCAGCTCCCGCACGTTGCCCGGCCAGGCATAGGACTGCAGCCGCGCCAGGGCCCGCGCACCGAGCTTCTTCGGCCGCATGCCCGAGTCGCGGCTGAACTCGTCGGCGAAGGCCTGGGCGAGCAGCGGGATGTCGTCGCGTCGCTCGCGCAGGGGCGGCACGTGGAAGGGGATCACGTTCAGGCGGTAGTAGAGATCCTCGCGGAAGTGCCCCTCGGCGATCTCCTTCTCGAGCGATTTGTTGGTCGCCGCGATCACCCGCACGTCCACCTCGATGGTCTCGGTGCCGCCCACGCGCTCGAACTTGTGCTCCTGCAGGATGCGCAGGATCTTCGCCTGGGTCTTCAGGCTCATGTCGGCGATCTCGTCCAGGAAGATCGTGCCCCCGTCGGCCAGCTGGAAGCGCCCGATCTTCTGCTGGATGGCCCCGGTGAACGCTCCCTTCTCGTGGCCGAAGAGCTCCGACTCGATCAGCTCCTCGGGAATGGCGGCGCAGTTCACCTCCACGAAGGGGCCCTCGGCGCGCTTGCTGTGGAGATGGGTCTGTCGCGCCACCAGCTCCTTGCCCGTGCCGTTCTCGCCGGTGATGAGCACCCAGCCGTTGGTGGGCGCGGCCAGCTGGATCTGCTCCTTGAGACGCTGCATGGGCTCCGACGTCCCGAGGATGGGATGGGCGCGCAGGGCCTGGGCCCGGAGCGTGCGGTTCTCCTGCTGGAGACGGGAGCGGTCCAGGGCGTTCTGGATCGTGAGCAGGAGCTTCTCCACCGACAGCGGCTTCTCGATGAAGTCGTAGGCGCCGAGCTGGGTGGCGCGCACGGCCGTCTCGACGGTGCCGTGGCCGCTCATCATGACCACCGGCAGCTCCGGATGGGTGCGCCGCATCTCCGCCAGGATGTCGACGCCGTCGCGCCCGGGCATGGCGATGTCGAGCAGCACCAGGTCCGGCGACTCCTTGGCCCGGGCGGCCGCGAGGCCCTCGGCGCCGTCTGCGGCGGTCCGGGTCTCGTAGCCCTCGTCGCCGAGGATGCCCGCCACCGACTCGCGGATGCTCTCCTCGTCGTCCACGATCAGGATGCGTTCCAACTAGGCGCCTCGCGCGGGGAGCTCGACGATGAACCGCGTTCCCCGGGGCCGGTTCGCGTGGACCCGGATGTAGCCCCGGTGGTCGGCGACGATGCGGGAGACGATCGCCAGGCCGAGCCCGGTGCCGTGGTGCTTGGTCGAGAAGTAGGGCTCGAAGATGCGGCGGCGATCCTCGGGCCGGATGCCCGCTCCGTCGTCCGCCACCTCGACCCGCACCGTCTCGAGCGGTGCGTCGTGCACCGTGCGCAGCACCACGTGGCCCCCCTCCGGGTCGCCGACCTCGCCCACGGCGGCCACGGCGTTGTCGATGAGGTTCGTGAGCACCCGGCGCATCTGCTCCCGGTCCAGGCCGACCGCCGGAAGCTGCGGGTCGAGATCGGTGCGCAGCTCCACCCCCGCGGTGCCGTGGTAGCTCGCCACGGCCTCGGCGACCAGCTCGTTCAGATCGCCCGGCTTCGGGTTGGCCGTGGGCAGGCGGGCGAAGTTGGAGAACTCGTCCACCAGCAGCTTCAGGCTCTCGACCTGACCCGTGATGGCCCCGACGCACTCGTCGAAGACCTTGAGGTCCTCGCCGTCCCCCACCCGGGAGCGGAAGCGGCGGCGGATCCGCTGGGCGGAGAGCTGGATCGGCGTCAGCGGGTTCTTGATCTCGTGGGCGATGCGCCGGGCCAC
>CAYTZH010000054.1:0-25063 GCA_964442285.1 uncultured Spirochaetales bacterium
GCTCGGCGCGTCGCGCTTGGCGGCGTGGTGGAGCTCGAAGAGCTCGGCGTCGTAGCCGTCGCCGAGCAGCGCCGCGGCCCGCCTCACCAGGTGACCGAGGACGTTCACGGCGACCGAGAAGTTCGGCGCCACCACCAGGGCGACGCGCTCGGCGAGCCGCTCGAGCTCGGCGCGGGCCGCGGGCTCGAAGCCGGTGGTGCCCACCACGCAGCGCACGCCACTGTCCGCGGCCACCCGGACCACGTCGAGGGCCGGTCCCGGCGGCGTGAAGACGATCACCACGTCGCTCGCCGCGGCGAGGGCCTTGGGCTCGTCCAGCAGCGGGACGCCGTCGGCGAGCGGCCGACCCAGCCCCGCATGCCCGGGCGCCTCGAGCCCGGCCGCCAGGGCCAGGTCCGCGCGCTCGTCGAGGGCGGCACGCACCCGCTCGCCCATGCGCCCGAGCGCCCCGGCGATGCCCACCCGGCCGGGCTGGCCCATCAGAGCGCGCCGAGCTCCTTGAGCACCACCCGCAGCCGCTCGCGCTGGGGATCCGGCAGCCGGGTGAGGGGAAGGCGGATCTCGTCGCGGATGAGGCCGCGCAGGTGGAGGGCGGCCTTCACCGGGATCGGATTGCTCTCGCAGAAGAGCGCGTCGAAGAGCGGCAGGAGGCGCTGGTGGAGGTCGCGGGCGCGGACCGTGTCGCCGGCCCGGTAGGCGCGCACCATCTCCACCATCTCCGAGGGCGCCACGTTGGACGAGGTGCTGATCACGCCGTGGCCGCCCACGGCGAGGATCGGC
Organism: uncultured Spirochaetales bacterium; assembly: GCA_964442285.1. Taxonomy (GTDB): domain Bacteria; phylum Myxococcota_A; class UBA9160; order UBA9160; family JAFDET01; genus CAYTZH01. The sequence goes on from CAYTZH010000054.1 coordinate 781, forward strand.
AGGGTCAGGAGGTCGTCGCCCGAGAGCACGCAGAGCTCCTCGGGCGAGCCGGCGACCACCTCGCTGATCTGGCTCAGGTTGCCGCTGGCCTCCTTCACGCCCACCACCTGCTCGATGTCCGCCAGGCGGAGCTGGGTCTTGGCCTCGATGTTGGAGCCGGTGCGGTGGGGCACGTTGTAGAAGATCAGGGGGAAGGCGGTCTCGCGGGCGATCGCGGCGTAGTGCTCCACGATGCCCTGCTGGGTGGGCCGGTTGTAGTAGGGCGAGATGAGCAGCGCCGCGTCCGCGCCCGCCTCCTTGGCGTGCCGGGTGAGGGCCACGGCCTCCTGGGTGCTGTTGGAGCCGGTCCCGGCGATGACCGGGACGCGGCCCCGCGCGGCCGCGACGACGACCTCCACGACCCGGCGGTGCTCGGCGTGGGAGAGGGTCGCGGACTCGCCGGTGGAGCCGCACGGCACGAGCCCGTCGATCCCCGCCTCGAGCTGCAGCTCCACCAGCTCACCGAGGGCCCGCTCGTCGACGGCGTCGTCGCGGAACGGGGTGACGATCGCCGTGAACACACCCTGGAACATGCTCAGTCTCCCTCCACCGCGATGCGCCCGGTGAAGACCTCGGCCGCGGGGCCCGTCATGAACACGCTTCCCTCGGGGTCGGGCCAGGCGATCTCCAGCTCGCCGCCCCGGAGGACGACGGTCACCTCGCGGTCGGCCAGCCCGTTCAGGATGGACACCACCGCCGTGGCACAGGCGCCGCTGCCGCAGGCGAGGGTCTCCCCGGTGCCCCGCTCCCAGGTGCGCTGCAGCAGGCGACTGCGGGAGACCGGCTGCACGAACTCCACGTTGACGCGGTTCGGGAAGGCGGTGTGGTGCTCGATCCGCGGACCGAGGGCCTCGACGGGGGCCGTGTCCAGCTCGTCCACGTAGAGCACGGCGTGGGGATTGCCGAGCGCCACGGAGCTCACGGGGATGGCGTCGCCGTCCAGGTCGAGAAGGGCGTCGAGCACGGGGCCCTCGCCCTGGCCGAGCCGGGTGGGGATCTTCGCCGGCGCGAGCTCCGGGCGCCCCATGTCGACGCAGACCCGGTCGTCGCCCATCCAGCGCGGGCGCACGATCTTCCCGCCCAGGGTCTCCACGCCGATCTCGTCCTTGTCGGTGTGGCCGCGGTCGCGCAGGAACTTGTGGAAGGCGCGGATGCCATTGGCGCACATCTCCGCCTGGGAGCCGTCCGCGTTGTAGATCTCCATGCGGAAGTCCGCGGTGCTGCCGACCCGCGCCACCAGGATCTGGTCGGCGCCGACCCCGAAGTGGCGGTCGGCCAGGCGGCGGGCGAGGGCGCCCAGCTCGGGCGGCAGGGCCTCGCGCAGCCCGTCGAGGACCACGTAGTCGTTGCCCGCACCGTGCATCTTGGTGAACTCGAGAAGCTTGCTCACGGCGTGCCTTCTTCCTGTTCTGCGTCCGGGTCCGCCGCGGGGGCGGTCGCGGGCGGCGCGGCCTGCTCCTGCGCGGGCGGCGCGGCCTGCTTCCGCGCGGGCGGCGCGGCCTGCTTCCGCACGGGCGGCGCGGCCTGCTTCCGCACGGGCGGCGCGTAGTGTCCGCAGGCGGTGGCGACCAGCAGCGCGAACGCCACGCTCCCGCCCCGTCGCGCCGCAGCCATGCCCTTCATGCTCCGCCCTCCCGGGCCCGGGCCGCCTCCGTCTCCAAGCGGCCGGCCTCGGCGTCGAGGGCCGCGCGCGCCCTCCCCAGCTCGGAGTCCACCGCCGCTCTGGCGGTTCCCCCGACCAGGGTGCGGGCCTCCAGCGATCGCTCCAGGCCCATCAGCGTCGCGGCGTCGGCCGGGAAGCTCGCGTGGAACGCCCGCAGATCCTCGCGCGAGAGGCTGCCCAGGTCGAGGTCCTTTTCCACACAGTGGGCCACGACCCGTCCGACCGCCTCGTGCGCCTCCCGGAAGGGTACACCCTCCCGGACCAGGGCCTCGGCCAGGTCGGTGGCCAGAAGCATCGGATCGGCGGCCGCCCGGCCCATGCGCTCCGCGTCCACCCGGAGGGTGGCCACGGCCCCCGTCAGCACCGTCAGGCTCTCGCCCAGGGTCGCGGCGGCGTCGAACAGCGGCTCCTTGTCTTCCTGCAGGTCGCGGTTGTAGGCCAGGGGCAGGCCCTTCATCACCGTCAGCAGGCAGACGAGGTCGCCGATGACCCGGCCGCTCTTGCCGCGCACCAGCTCCGGCACGTCCGGGTTCTTCTTCTGGGGCATCAGGCTCGAGCCGGTGGAGTAGGCGTCCGCCAGCTCCACGAAGCCGAACTCGCTGGATGACCAGAGCACGAGCTCCTCGGCCAGACGCGAGAGCTGCACCATGGCGATGGCCGCGGCGGCCAGGAACTCCAGGGCGAGGTCGCGGGAGGCGACGCTGTCCAGGCTGTTCGCCGTCGGCCCGTCGAAGCCCAGGGCCCGGGCGGTGTGCGCGCGGTCGAGCGGCAGCGTCGATCCCGCCAGGGCGCCGGCGCCCAGGGGGCAGCGCCGCAGCCGCCCGCCCAGGGAGGCGAAGCGGTCCGCGTCCCGGCCGAGCATTTCCACGTAGGCCAGCCAGTGGTGGGCCAGGCGCACGGGCTGGGCGCGCTGGAGATGGGTGTAGCCGGGGAGGACCGTTCCCACGTGCTCGCCCGCCCGCTCGAGGAGCACCTCGCGCAGCCCGAGCAGCCCGCGCCGGGCGGCCAGGGCCGCGTCGCGCAGGTAGAGGGCGAGGTCTGTCGCGACCTGGTCGTTGCGGCTGCGCCCGGTGTGCAGGCGACCGGCCACCGGCCCCACCAGCTCGCGAAGCCGGGCCTCCACGTTCATGTGGATGTCCTCGCAGGCGGGGTCGAACGGGAACTGCCCGGCCTCGATCTCGGCCCGGACCCGGCCCAGGCCGTCCACCAGGGTCTCGACGTCGGCGTCGCCGAGCAGGCCCACCGCGCCCAGCATCCGCACGTGGGCGATGGAGCCGCGCACGTCGTAGCGGGCCAGAGCCCGGTCGAAGTGGATCGACGCCGAGAAGCGCTCCACGGCCGGATCCGTGTCCTGCTGGAAGCGGCCGCCCCAGGCCTTGGGCCGGTCGGAAGGGCGGTCCTTGGGCCGGTCGGAAGGGCGGTCCTTGGGCCGGCCCTCGGGCCGATCTGCCGGGTCTCCTTGCCCCATGGGGCAAAATCTCGGGGAATCCCGGGCTGTTGGCAACCGGCTGCGGCGGTCCGGGGGTCGCGTGCTCGGCACCCGCGTGCCACGCTACGTCCCGAGGGATCCCCGAGGTTGGCCACCCGTACGCGCTCCCAGGGACGGACCCGCAAGCCGCGCCGCGGCGCCCGCGGACCCGCCGCACCGAAGAAGCCCCGGCCGCGCCCCCGCGCGCGCTCGCGCTGGCGGCGTGTCTTCGGGCTGGTCGCGCTGGGGCTGGCGGGGCTCAGCTTCGGCGCCGGGGCCTTCGTGGGCACCCAGATGGTCCGGCTCGACCGCCGGGTGCGGGAGCGCTTCGACGGACGCCTCTTCCAGGTGCCGTCCCGGGTGTTCTCGGCCCCCACCATCCTCTACCCGGGCCTCGACGCCGACCTCGCCGACCTCCGCGGCACCCTCACCCGCCTCGGCTACCGGGAGCGGAACGCCGCCCAGCTGGCCGCAGCGGGCGGTCTCGCGGCCGGTGAGGCCGTCTACGACGGGCGCCGCATCCGCGTCCACCTCCGGGGCTTCGACCATCCCGGGCGGGCCGAGCGCTCGCGGGACGTCGCCATCCGGCTGCGCTCGGGCGCGGTCGACAGCATCCGCTCGGTGGCGACCGGCCGGGAACTCGGCGCGGTCCTGCTCGAGCCCGAGGTCGTGGGCGCCTACTACGGCGCCAGCCGGGAGCAGCGCGAGCTGGTGCGCCTCGACGCCCTGCCGCGCCATCTCGTGGACGCGATCATGGCCGTCGAGGACCAGCGCTTCGAGACCCACCACGGCATCGATCCCCGCCGCGTGGTGGGGGCCCTCGTCGCCAACCTGCGGGCGGGGCGCATCCGCCAGGGCGGCAGCACGCTCACCCAGCAGCTGGCGAAGAACTTCTTCCTGACGCCCGAGCGGACCCTGCGCCGCAAGGTGGAGGAGGCGGGGATCGCCCTGCTCCTGGAGGCCCGCTACACCAAGGAGCAGATCCTCGAGGCCTACCTCAACGAGATCTACCTGGGTCAGCGCGGCACCACGGCCGTCCACGGGGTTGGCGAGGCGGCCCGGCTCTACTTCGGCAAGCGCGTCGCCAACCTCAGCCTGGCCGAGTCCGCGCTGATCGCGGCGATCATCCAGAGCCCCAACGGGATCTCGCCCTTCCGGCACGCGGAGAAGGCCCTGAAGCGGCGCAACCTGGTGCTGGGTCTCATGCACAAGCAGGGCCGGATCGACGCAGCGAGCCTCCGCGCCGCTCGCGACGAGGGACTCCAGCTCGCCCCCCGCTTCGACGAGCTGCGCGGCGCCCGCTACTTCCTCGACTACCTGCGCCGCCAGCTCCCGGAGGTCTACGACAAGGACATCCTCACCTCCGAGGGGCTGCGCATCTACTCCACCCTCGACGTGCGGCTTCAGGCGCTGGCTGAGCGCACCCTGCTCGAGGGCCTGGAGGCGCTCGAGCGCGACTTCCCCAACCTCGCCCAGGAGGCGGCCGGAGACCGGCTCCAGGGCTGCCTGATGGCGCTGCGTCCGCAGACCGGGGAGGTGCTGGCGCTGGTGGGCGGGCGCTCCTACAGCGTGAGCCAGTTCGATCGCTGCACCCAGGCGCGCCGGCCCGTGGGAAGCGTCTTCAAGCCCTTCGTCTACGTCGCCGCCCTCGAGGCCCGCGACGCGCCTCCGGTGATCACCCTGGCGAGCAGCCTCGACGACGACCCGCTGCAGGTGGAGACGCCCACGGGCCTCTGGGAGCCCCGCAACTTCGACCAGGAGCACAACGGCCGGGTCCCCGTGCGAGAGGCCCTGGAGCGCTCCCTGAACGTGGCCACCGCGCGACTCGGTCAGGAGGTCGGCATCGAGCGGGTGGCGGACATGGCCCGGCGCCTGGGCGTGACCAGTCCCCTGCCCTCGGTTCCGAGCCTGGCCCTGGGTGTGGCGGACCTGGCCCCGATCGAGATCGCCCGGGCCTACGCCAGCCTCGTCAACGGAGGGCTGCGGCCCGAGATCCGCGCCTACGAGGATCTGGTGGGCGAGGGCGGGAGGGTGCAGGCGCGGCGCGACATCGAGTTCGAGCGGGTGCTGGATCCCGGGACGGCCTTCCTCGCCGTCTCGCTGCTGCAGGGGGTGGTGGAGCGCGGCACGGCCTGGTCGGTGCGCCGGGAGGGCCTGGTGGGGCCCGTGGGCGGCAAGACCGGCACCAGCGACGACGAGCGCGACGGCTGGTTCGTCGGCTTCACGCCCGAGCTGGTGGTGGTCGTCTGGGTGGGCTTCGACGAGCCGAAGAGCCTGGGCGTCCCCTCCAGCCGCGCCGCCCTTCCCATCTGGACTCGCTTCGTGCAGGAGGCCACCGGCGGCTGGATCCGCGGTCGCTTCCCCCGGCCGCCCGACGTCATCGAGCTGGAGGTCGAGCCGGCCACCGGCGCCCTCGCCCTCTACGGCTGCCCCGACCGGCGCGCGGAGTTCTTCCTGGCCGGCACGGAGCCCACCCTCACGTGCCCCTCGACCGGGATCGCCGACCGTCACCCCCAGCGCCGTCCGCGGCGCGGTGACCAGCGGCGCAAGACGTTCATGGAATGGCTGCGCGACGTCCTCTAGGTGCGGCGGGGCTGCTGGTCGCGGTCGCCTGCCTGGCCGCGTGCGCCCCCGTCGTCGGTCCGACACCCGAGCGGGTCGAGCCGCTGCGGCTGTCCGAGCGCGTGGACCGCGGTGATCCGGCGCGGCGGGCATCGACGCGCCTGGTGCTCGACGGACTCGACGAGGATGCGGCCGGTCGCTCCGGTCTCGCGCGCTCGGCCTACGAGCGCGCGCTGCAGGTGGATCCCTCGAACCCCTGGGCCTACCTGGCCCTGGCCCGACACCACGCGGAGAGCCGCGCGCCGGGCCGCGCGCTTCCGTTCCTCGACAAGGCCGAGGCGTCGATCCGGGCCGAGGGCGAGGCCTCCCCTGGGGTGGAGGCGCACCTCGTCGGTCTGCGCGGCGTCGCGGCGCGGGGCGCGGGTCGGACGGACGAGGCCGAGGCGCTGCTCGAGCGAGCGCGCACGCTCGCGCCCGAGGTGTGGACCGACGGCCGCCTGTCGGCGGAAGAGCTTCGCTGAGCGGCGGGCAGAGGACCGGGATGCCCGGTCCCTTCTCGAGGGATGCCCCGGGGGCGTGGCCCGAGGCCGTGTGATAGCTTCGGCGCATGGCGCCCAAGGCCAAGGCGATGCTCGCCGCGCTCCTGGTCACCATCCCGCTCGACCAGGGCACGAAGTGGCTCGTCGCCACCCAGCTCACCTTCGCCGACCGGGTGCAGGTGATCGAGAACTTCTTCTACATCACCCACGTCCGGAATCCGGGCGCCGCCTTCGGCCTGTTCAACGACGGTCCGGCGGAGATCCGGCTGCCGTTCTTCATCGGCGTCTCGCTGGTCGCCGTGCTGATCATCGCCTCCTTCTACCGTCGGCTCGCCCCCGGGGATCGGCACGCCTCGCTGACGCTCGGGCTCATCCTGGGCGGCGCCATCGGCAACCTGGTGGATCGCCTGGTCCACGGGGAGGTCGTGGACTTCCTCCACTTCCGCCTCTGGAGCGGCTACGCCTGGCCGGACTTCAACCTCGCCGACACCTTCATCGTCGTCGGTGTGGGTCTGCTCATGCTCGAGCTGCTCGCCACCGAGGGTGGCGAGCCGCTGGATTCCACCCGGGCCGAGAGCGAAACCTGAAAAAAGATCACCCGACCACCCGGTGGTCGAAGTCCGCGCGAAAGTCGGAGAGTGCGTTCTCCGTCGGTGGATTCGGAAGCGTCGGATATACTCAGTCTAGTGTTGTCCCCGGCGGGCTCCAGAAAACGCGCCGTCGATTCTTGACACTCCGGTTACAAGCTGCCATTTAGAACTTCTGCCTTCGGCAAGCGGTCCGCCGCCAGCGTCGGTTGCGAGCCGGTGCGATCCGCAGGCCCGCCGGAGAACAGATCGGTATCGATCCCCCCCTCGGCCCGCGTTCGTCGACGCGGTCCGCGGTACCGGAACGGCAAGGGATGAAGAAGCCGAAGAGTGATTACTCGATCCAGACCGTCGTCAACGCGCTTCGCCTCCTCGAAGCGTTTGGAGACGCTGAAACGCTCGGGGTGACCGAGCTCTCCCGCGCGCTCGACCTCCACAAGAACAACGTGTTCCGCTTGTTGGCCACCCTCGAGGAACGCGGCTACGTGCGCCAGGAAGGGGACAACGGGCGCTATGCCCTCGACACCCGCTGCCTGGAGCTGGCGCGTGCCTTCGACCGGGCCGGCGGTGGGCTGCTCGATCGCGGCCGGGAGGTCGTCGGGGATCTCGCCCGCGACGTCGATGAGACGGCACACCTGGCCGTGTTGCGCAGCTTCGAGGTGGTCCACCTGTGCGGCTCCCAGCCGAAGGGGATGCTGGTCGTCAGCAGTCGGGTCGGCGAGCGGCTGCCGCTGCACTGCACCGCCCTGGGCAAGGTGCTGCTCGGTTGTGGCGGCGAGGTCCGCTGGGCGGAGTACGAGCGGTCCCTCGGCGCCGGGGGCCTGGAGCGCCTGACCCGCACCACGATCGTCGACCGGGACAAGCTCGTGGAGCACCTCCAGGGAGTGGGTGTGCAGGGCTACGCCCTGGACGTCGAGGAGTGCGTGCGCGGGCTTTGCTGCGCGGCGGCGCCGGTCTTCGACGCCCGGGGTGAGCTGGTGGCCGCGCTCTCGGTCTCTGCGCCCCAGGCGAGGATGCCCGGCGACGACCTGGCGCGGAGCCTGGTGCCCGAGGTCGTGGCCTCGGCGGAGCGGCTCTCGGCCGAGCTCGGCTTCGACCGCCCCGCATCCTCCTAGCCCCCTGGCGCAAAGCGGCGACGCGCCCGCGTCGCCGCGCGCAGCGAGCCGCCGGCGAGCGGAGCCTACCGGGCCGCGGCGAAGTCCGGCATCCGGGCTATCTTCGTAACGTCCCGGAATCGTTGAAAAAATGACCGGGAGTCACCTCGCGGGGCGCTCCGCGCCCCGGCCGGACGCCCCAGGGCGCCGGAACATCGACGGAGCCCCCATGGACTTCCAGCTCAGCGACGAGCAGCTCGCCCTCCAGGAGACGGCGCGGCGCTTCGCCCAGGCGGAGATCGCGCCGGTCGCCGCCGACTACGACCAGAGCGGCGAGTTCCCCTACGAGATCATCAAGAAGGCCTGGGAGCTCGGCCTCTCCAGCACCTGCATCCCGGCGGAGCACGGCGGCGTCGGGCTCTCGGTCGTCGACAGCTGCCTGCTCACCGAGGAGCTCGCCTGGGGCTGCTCGGGCTTCGGCACTTCGATCATGTGCAACGACCTGGGGCTGCTTCCCATCGTGATCGCCGGCAGCGACCCCCAGAAGAAGGAGTGGCTCGGCGCCTGCGCCTCCGACTTCAAGCTCGTCTCCTTCTGCCTCTCCGAGCCCGCCGCCGGCTCCGACGTCGCGGGCCTCCAGCTCAAGGCCGAGAAGGACGGCGAGGACTACGTCCTGAACGGCACCAAGTGCTGGATCACCAACGGCGGCGTGGCCGACCTCTACACGGTCTTCGCCACCCTCGATCCGAGCAGCCGCCACAAGGGGATCTGCGCCTTCATCGTCCCGAGCGACGCGCCGGGCGTCACCCAGGGCAAGAAGGAGGACAAAATGGGTCAGCGGGCCAGCGACACCCGCGTGATCCACTTCGACAACGTCCGGGTCCCGGCCGCCCAGCGCCTGGGCAAGGAGGGCGAGGGCTTCAAGATCGCCATGAAGACCCTGGACAAGTCGCGGCCGCCGATCGGGGCCCTGGCCACCGGCATCGCCCGCCGCGCGCTGGACGAATCGATCGCCTACGCCAAGGAGCGCAAGGCCTTCGGCTTCCCCATCGCGGGCTTCCAGGCGGTGCAGTTCATGCTGGCGGACATGGCCAAGGACGTGGAGGCGGGGCGCCTGCTTACCCTCCAGAGCGCCTGGGCCGTGGACCAGGGGCTGCGGGCGTCCAAGCTCTCGTCGTTCGCCAAGTGCTTCGCCACCGACACCGCCATGCGCGTCGCCACCGACGCGGTCCAGATCTTCGGGGGCAACGGCTACACGAAGGAGTACCCGGTCGAGAAGCTGATGCGGGACGCCAAGCTGATGCAGATCTACGAGGGGACCAACCAGATCCAGCGTCTGGTGATCGCTCGCGAGCTTCTGAAGGAGTAGTCCGCAGGCTCCGGAGGGGCGACGCTTGGGCCTCAACGGCGCGGAATCCCAAAGGGAATCGCCTTCGGCGGCCCCTGGGGCGATCTGATACTCTCCGCCGTCCACCGCTGTAGCGGGGCGACCGGGCGCGGCCCGCGCCCGGTCCTCCGACCGCCCGGGAGAGCCCCGGAGCCGGGCTCAGGGACCGTCGGAAGCTGCAGAGACCACCGCAGAGGCCCGCTGTGCACATCACGAGGGAACAGGCCCTGGCCTACCACGCCGACGGCCGACCCGGAAAGCTGAAGGTCGTCCCGACCAAGCCCACCGTCACCCAGGAAGACCTCTCCCTGGCCTACTCCCCCGGGGTCGCCGAGCCGTGTCGCGAGATCGCGCGCGACCGCGACCTGGCTTTCCGCTACACGGCCCGGGGCAACCTGGTGGCGGTGGTCACCAACGGCACCGCGGTGCTCGGCCTCGGCAACATCGGCGCGCTCGCCGGCAAGCCCGTGATGGAGGGCAAGGCCGTGCTCTTCAAGCGCTTCGCCGACATCGACGTGTTCGACATCGAGGTCGACAGCGAGGACCCGGACGACGTGGTGCGGGTCTGCGAGCTGATGGCGCCCACCTTCGGCGGCATCAACCTGGAAGACATCCGCGCGCCGGAGTGCTTCGAGATCGAGCGCCGGCTCCAGGAGCGGCTCGACATCCCCATCTTCCACGACGATCAGCACGGCACCGCGATCATCTCCGGCGCCGCCCTGCTCAACGCCCTGGAGATCACCGGCCGCGACATCGCCGACGTGCGCGTCGTGTTCTCCGGCGCCGGCGCCTCGGGGATTGCCTGCGCGCGCTTCTACCGCGACCTCGGCGTGCCGACCGAGCACATCCTGATGGTCGACAGTCGCGGCGTGATCCACCGCGACCGCCCGGAGGGCATGAACCCCTACAAGGCGGAGTTCGCGACGCCCCACCGCGAGCGCACCCTGGCCGACGCCCTGCGCGGCGCCGACGTCTTCGTGGGCGTCTCCTCCGCGGGCCTCGTGACGGCGGACATGGTCCGCTCCATGGCGCCCAAGCCCATCATCTTCGCCATGGCCAACCCGGATCCGGAGATCTCGCCCGACGAGGTGGCCCAGGTGCGGGACGACGCCATCATGGCCACCGGGCGCTCCGACTACCCGAACCAGGTGAACAACGTCCTGGGCTTCCCCTTCATCTTCCGGGGCGCCCTCGACGTGCGCGCGCGCAAGATCGACGAGGCCATGAAAAAGGCGGCCACCCAGGCGCTCGCCGAGCTCGCCCGCCGCGGCGAGGCGATCCCCGAGGTCGTGCGCAACGCCTACCCGGACGACCGCTTCGACTTCGGACCCGACTACATCATTCCCAAGCCGTTCGACCCGCGGGTGTTGCTCTACGTGGCGCCTGCCGTCGCCGCGGCCGCCATGGAGAGCGGCGTTGCCCGCCAGCAGGTGGACCTGGCCGAGTACGGGCGCAGGCTCGTGCACACGGTCGGAGACCTGGCCAACCTCTGAGCCCGCCAAGCGGGAACGGAAACCCGACCGGGAAGCGCGGTAGCATCCCCCTGTGAGCCTGTTCGAGAAGGTCCTGATCGCCAATCGGGGAGAGATCGCGGTCCGGGTCATCCGCGCCTGCCGTGAGCTCGGCGTCAAGGCTGTGGCCGTCTACTCCGACGTCGACCGCGGCGCGCTGCACGTGCGCATGGCGGACGAGGCCTATCCCTGCGGAGGCGCCGCCGCCCGCGAGTCCTACCTCGTCGGCGAGCGGATCCTGGAGATCGCCAGGCGGAGCGGCGCCGAGGCCATCCACCCGGGCTACGGCTTCCTGTCGGAGAACGGCGCCTTCGCCGAGCGCTGCGAGCGGGAGGGCGTGGTCTTCATCGGCCCCCGGGCCGAGGTGATGCGCCAGATGGGCGACAAGGTCACCGCCCGGCAGACCATGGAACGCGCGGGCGTGCCGATCGTGCCCGGCACCAGCGAGCGCATGACCGACGAGGAGGCGGCGGCCTGGATCCGCGACGTCGGCCCGCCGGTGATGGTGAAGGCCAGCGCGGGCGGTGGCGGCAAGGGCATGCGCCTGGTGCGTCGGGAGAGCGACATCGAGCAGGCCCTGGCCCGGGCCCGCAGCGAGGCCAGCTCGGCCTTCGGCGACGAGGGCCTCTACGTGGAGAAGTTCGTCGAGGAGCCGCGCCACATCGAGGTGCAGGTGCTCGCCGACGGACACGGCAACGTGATCCACCTCGGCGAGCGCGAGTGCTCGGTGCAGCGCCGCCACCAGAAGGTGATCGAGGAGGCCCCGGGCAACGGCATCACCCCCGAGGTGCGGGCGCAGATGGGCGCGGCGGCCGTCGCCGCGGCCCGGGCCGTCGGCTACCGGGGCGCGGGCACCGTCGAGTTCCTGATGGGAGCCGACGGCCGGTTCTACTTCCTCGAGATGAACACCCGGGTGCAGGTGGAGCACGCCATCACCGAGGCCATCACGGGTGTGGACATCGTGAAGCTGATGATCCGCGGGGCCGCGGGTGAGGAGCTGCCCCTCCGGCAGTCGGACGTGGCCCTGCGCGGCCACGCCATCGAGGCGCGCATCTACGCCGAGGATCCAGAGAAACGCTTCCTGCCCTCGCCCGGGCAGATCCGGGTCTACCGGCCCGCCGGCGGCATCGGCGTCCGCGTCGACAGTGGCGTCTACCAGGGCGCCACGGTGACGCCCCACTACGACCCCATGGTGGCGAAGCTCATCACCTGGGGCGCCGACCGGCCCGAGGCCATCGACCGCATGCGCCGGGCGCTCGCGGAGTTCGTGGTCAAGGGCATCAAGACCTCGATCCCCTTCCACCGCAAGGTCATGGCGCACCCGGTGTTCCTGAAGGGCCAGTACGATACGGGCTTCGTCGACGACTACATGGGCGGCGGCCCGGGCGAGCCCGAGCCGCCCGGCGAGGAGCAGCGGGTGGCGTGGGCGCTGGCCGCCATCGCCGCCGGCAAGCGCGACGAGGCCCGCAACCGCCGGTCGGCGCAGCCCGATGCGGGGCAGCCCGCGATCCACTACCTCGTCGGCGAGAAGAAGGGCGAGAAGCGGGTGGTCGGCCTGCAGCAGGTCGGCGAGCACCTCTTCGAGGTGACCAGCGACGGCTGGACCGTCCGCTTCGACGCCGTCGAGAGCGGGCGTACCCTCTACTCCGTCATCGAGGCGGGCCGCCAGTGGGAGGTCGCAGTGGACGAGAAGCGCGGGAACGGCTTCGACGTGCTCGTCGCGGGGCGGCTCTTCCACCTGGAGGCCGAGCGGAGCCAGCGCCCGGACCGGACCGCCGAGGCCACGACGGGCGGTGCCCAGACCGCCGCCGCCGACGAGGTCTGAGGCCCTTGCGCCGCCCGATCCTGCTCGACACGGACATCGGCAGCGACGTCGACGACGCCCTGGCCCTGGGCCTGGTGCTGGCCTGCCCGGAGAGCCTCGAGCTGGTCGCCGTGACCACCGTGGCGCGCGACGTGGTCCTGCGGGCGCGCCTGGCGGCCGGACTGCTGCGCCTGGCCGGCCGCTCCGGCGTCGACGTGTGCGCCGGCGAGGCCGAGGCTCTCCTGCGTCCCGAGCGCTTCGGCTGGTTCCGCCACGAGGAGGCCATGCTGGCCCTGGGGCCCGAGGCGCCGGTCTCGGAGGAGCCGGCGCCGGAGCGGATCGTGCGCGCCGCCCGGGAGGTGCCCGGGCTCGAGCTCGTGATGATCGGTCCCATGACCAACCTCGCCCGGGCCCTGGCGCTGGATCCACAGCTCCCGCAGCGGGTGGCGGGCGTGACGATCATGGGCGGCCACATCCGCCAGGTCCGGATCGGCGACTTCGTGTGCGCTCCGGGGATCGACTACAACCTCTGCTCGGATCCCGAGGCCAGCGTCAGCGTGCTCGGGGCCGGCTTCCGCACCACCCTGGTCACCGCCGACGTCACCCTGCAGACCTGGCTGCGCCGGGACGACCTGCCGCGCCTCGAGGCCGCGGGCCCGCTCGGACGCTCCCTGGCGGAGCAGGTCCGCATCTGGGAGCCGGTCCAGCGGGAGCTCTTCACGGGCCTCGGCGGCCAGGTGGCCGAGGAGAACGCGGCCTACCTCCACGATCCGCTGACGGTCTGGGCGCTCGTCGACCCGTCGCCCCTGTGCTGGGAGACCCTGCGCGTGGTGCCCACCCTCGAGTCGGGCGTGCTGCGCACCCTGGAGGTGGATCCGGGCCTCGGGATCGGCGCCGAGATGCGGGTGGCGACCGGCGTCGATGCCGCCGCCGCGGCCAGCGCCATCACCGAGCGCCTGGTGCGCCGCTAGCTCTCCTCGAGGGCGCTGCCGCCCTCGGCCCGGGAGCGGGCGCCGCCGAACAGCCAGGCGACCCCCACGCCCACGAAGTAGAGCAGGACCAGGGGACCGGCCAGGAAGAGCTGGCTCACCACGTCGGCGGGTGTGAGGATCGCGCCCGCCACGAAGCAGAGCAGGACCGCGTAGCCGCTCCAGGACAGCAGCTGGCGGGCGGTCACGATCCCGGCCAGCGAGAGGAACACGATCAGCACGGGCAGCTCGAAGGCGACGCCGAAGGCCAGGAAGAGGCGCGTGGTGAGGGCGAAGACCTCGCGCATGGTCCAGGCGGAGACCACGAACTCGCTCTCGAAGCGCTGGAAGAAGGCGAACATCTCCGGAAACACGATCCGGTGTCCGAAGGCGCAGCCCACGAGGAACAGCAGCGTGGAGGTGACCACGAAGGGGAGCGCCACGCGCTTCTCGGCGTCGTAGAGGCCCGGCGCGATGAAGGCCCAGCACTGCCAGAAGACGACCGGCACCGCGATCACGAAGCCCGCCAGCAGGGCGCTCTTCACGTAGGTGAAGAAGATCTCCGCCGGAGCGATGGCCTGGAGCTGGCCGCCTTGGGGCTCGAGCGCCTCGAGGGCCGGGAGCAGCAGGAAGCCGAAGATCTCCTCGCGGAAGCTCCAGGCGCCCACGGCGCACACGCCCCAGGCGATGAGGATCTTGGCGATCCGCGCGCGGAGCTCGGCGAGGTGGTCGGTGAGGGGGAGGGGCTGGTCCACGGACCACCCCTATGAGCTTCGCTCGCCGGCCGCGCCTTCGCTTCGCCCGGCGCTGGCTCGCTGCGCGCCGGCCTCCGGCAGGCTTGCGGCGTTGCTTGCGGATTCGCCCTCGGCGGGGTCGGCAGCGGGCGCGGCGTCGGAGCTCCCGGCGGCGACCTCGGGGGGCTTCTCCTCCGGGGCGGCCTCCGGCTTCGGCGGTGTGGGGGGCTCGGTGACGTCCAGGTGGTGGCGCAGCTCGTTGGAGGCGCGCCGGAACTCGGCGAAGCCCTTGCCGAGGGAGCGCGCGAGCTCCGGCAGCTTGCGCGGCCCGAACACCAGCAGGGCGATCACCAGGATCACCAGCAGCTCCTGGAACCCGATTCCGAACATGAGGAGGGATCCCCTTCGAGCCCTCAATCTAGCTCGGGGAGGGTCTAGGCGCTCCGCACCAGGGTCAGGGGCGGCACCCGCCGGATTCCGGCCCGCTCCGCGCGCTGGCCCAGGAGCTCGAGGCCGGCCAGCACCGTGCCTCCCTCGCTGGGACGGCACCAGGCCACCCGGGCCAGCAGGTCGAGCGCCGGCCGGCCGTCGATGTCGCGCAGGACGACCCGCAGCAGGGCGTCGAGCCGAAGCTCCGCCGCCACTTCCAGGACGGCTCCCGCCGCGCTCAGCTCGCGCGTGAATCCCACCCGCCATCCCTGGCCCGGCAGGGTCCGGGGATAGGGGCAGTACTCCACCACGCGGCTGCCGACCCCGTCCGCCTCCCGGCGGACGGGGTCGGGGCGGGCTCCGTCGCTCCCGTTCGCCCCCCTACGAACCGGGAGACGACGCAGCGCCGCGGTCGTCACCGCTCCCCCATGCGCATCGACGGCTCGGCCAGCACCGGGTCGAGGTCGGTGTGGCCCGGGGTCGGACCTGCGGTCATGGCCTCGGCCAGGAAATCGAGGTCGACGTCCCGAGACCGGCTCTCGAGGATCACGAGGAACTCCTTGGTCAGCTCCGGATCGAACTGCACCCCCGCGAAGCGGCGAAGCTCCTCCACCGCCTGCTGCAGCGGCAGGCGCCGCCGATACGGGCGGTCGCAGGTCATGGCGTCGAAGGCGTCGGCCAGGTGGATGATCCGCGCGGTCAGGGGGATGTCGTCGCCGCACAGCCCGTCGGGGTAGCCGCTGCCGTCCCACCACTCGTGGTGGTGTCGGATCGCCGTGGCCACGTCGCTGGCCAGCCCGAGCGGCTCCACCAGCCGGGCGCCCAGACCCGGGTGGGTGCGCACCGTCTCGCGCTCGCGGGGCTCGAGCGGCCCGGGCTTCAGGAGCACCTCGCCCGGCAGGCCGACCTTGCCCAGGTCGTGGAGGAACGCCGCCAGGCGGATCCGCTCCTGGTCGGTGGTGCCCAGGCAGAGGCGGTCGGCGAGGAGGCCCGCGTAGTAGGCCGTCCGGCGCGCGTGCCCGCGCATGAAGCAATCCTTGGCCTCGATGGTCTCGGCCAGGAGCTCGAGCAGCTCCACCGTCCGCACCGGGTCGACGGTCGGGCCGGAGGGGCGGACGCCGCCCGCGGCCGACGCGATCAGCGCGTCGACCCGCTCCTGCAGCTCCGGGCTGGCACCGATGTCCTCCAGGATGCGCCGCACGTCGCGGTCCCGGCCAACGGCCTGCCCCAGGTCGTCCAGGAAGCCCACCATCCGGCGGCGCCCCCGCTGGCGGGCCAGCGCTCGGGTGACCGCCGCGCTCACCTGGACCACGTCGAAGGGCTTCTGGAGGTAGTCGGCGATGCCGTAGCGCACGGCCTCGGCCGCCGATTCCACGCTCCCGTAGCCGGTGATCACCACGACCTCGGTGTCGGGGAACTCCCGCCGCACCGTTCGCATCAGCTCGTCGCCCTTGATGCCGGGCATGTTCAGGTCGAGGCTGATCAGGTCGACCGGGTGGGTGCGCAGCAGCTCGAGGGCCGCAGCGCCGCTGTCCGCCGTGAGGACCTCGTAGCTCGGCTTGAGGATGATCCGCAGGGACTCCCGCGGACCGCGCTCGTCGTCCACGATGAGGACGGTGGGTCTGGGCTGGCTCATCGATACCTCCCCGCCCTCCGAACTCCTGCTAAAGCAGGAGGCGTGCCAGTCCGACCCCGATCGGCAGCATTCCTGGTAAGGCTCCAGACCCGTTGGAGAAAACCCGAGGTTCCGAGCTCGCGAGAAGCCGAGTCCGCGAGCCCGCGGTGTTCCGTCTGGTTCCCCCGCGGGGCATCGAGAGAGACAACCCCTCGTCCCTGGTGGGGTTTGGCGGTCGTGTTCGGATCGGAACGCCCGGCTCAGGGCGTTCGGGACGGAACCAGGCCGTGGCGGTCCATCTTCAGCTTGAGGAGACGGCGGGTGATCCCCAGGCGCTCGGCGGCCCGGGTCTGGTTCCAGGCCGTGCGGTCGAGCGCCTCCTTGAGCAGGTCCGCCTCCATCCGGGCCACGGCCTCCTCGAGCCCCAGGCGGCCGTCGCGCACCGCCTCGCGCAGGCCCTCGAAGCGGGCGGCCTCCACGATCGACTCCGGCAGGTCCTCGGCGTCGACGACCGGTCCGTCGCTCAGGGTGACCGCCCGCTCCAGGGCGTTCTCGAGCTCCCGGACGTTGCCGGGCCAGGCGTAGCGATCGAGCAGCGCCCGGGCCGGATCCGAGAGCGCGAGCGGCCCGCGCCCCGACTCCCGTCCGAGGCGCGCGAGGATGTGGTCCGAGAGCAGCCGGACGTCCTCCCGTCGCTCCCGGAGCGGCGGGATCCGGATGGGGACCACGTTGATGCGGTAGTACAGGTCCTCCCGGAAGCGTCCGCTCGCGATCTCGTGCTCGAGGTCGCGGTGGGTGGCGGCGACGATGCGCACGTCCACGGCGATGGGTGAGCCGCCCCCGAGCCGCTCCACGGTCCGCTCCTGGAGCACCCGCAGCAGCTTGGCCTGGACCGCGGGCGAGAGCTCCCCGATCTCGTCCAGGAAGAGGGTGCCGCCCTCGGCCATCTCGAAGCGCCCGACGCGGCGCTCGCGGGCGTCGGTGAAGGCGCCGCGCTCGTGGCCGAACAGCTCGCTCTCGAGCAGCGTATCCGGGATGGCGGCGCAGTTGATGGGCACGAAGGGCCCCTCGGCGCGGTCGCCGAGCTCGTGGACGGCCCGCGCCACCAGCTCCTTGCCGGTCCCGCTCTCGCCCCGGAGCAGCACGCTGGCCCGGGAGCGCGCCACGCGCTCGATGGCGCGGAAGACCTCCTGCATGCCCTCGCTGCGCCCGATGAGGGGCCCGAGCCGGGTGCGCCGGTTCACCTCCTCGCGGAGGCGCACCACCTCGCGCTCGAGCTCCTGACGCTCGAGCAGGCGGCGGATCTTGATGCGGAGGGCGTCGACCTCGAAGGGCTTGGTGACGTAGTCCTCGGCGCCGCGCTTCATGGCCTCGACGGCGGTGGAGACGGTCTTGGTGGCCGTGAGCACGACCACCGGAACCTCGAGGTCGCGCTCCCGCAGCTCCGTCAGCAGGTCGAGTCCGCTGCGGCCGGGCATCACGAGGTCGAGCAGCACCAGGTCCGGAAGCTGGAGGTCGACGCGGTCGAGGGCCTCGTCCACGGTGCCCGCGGTCACGACCTCGCACTCCTCCTTCAGGAGCATGCGAAGCGATTCCTGGACCCCGACCTCGTCGTCGACCACCAGGACGCGCGGCATGGCCGACACCTTACCCGAAAACGCCCCGGACGCTGCCGGCGGCTCGCGCGAAGGGGCTGTCGGGGCGGCGGGCTCGCCGCGCCGCGGCGCGCCCACTAGGCGGGCAGGTCGAGGATGATCACCGTCTCGCGGTCGGGCGTGGGGGAGGCGCTCATCCGCCCGCCGCCGGCGCGCACGATGGCGCCGGCCACGACGATCTCCAGGGCGGTCTCGGCGAGGGAGATCCCCTCGACGTCCACGGTGGGGACGATCTCGTCGGGGCTCTCGAAGCGCAGCAGGATGCGGAGCGAGGGCTTGCCCTCGAGCCCCTCCGGGTGGAAGTGCGAGGCGAGGTAGACGTCGCCCCGCTCGGGCACCAGCTCGAGCGCCTTGCCGATCAGGGACTCGAAGGCGAAGCGCAGCTGGCCCCCGTCGCCCTGGGCCTCGGGATGCTCGCGCTCGAGCTCTCGGAGCACCACCAGCCGCCGCGCCTGGATCTCCTCCCGGCGCGACTCGAGCAGCGTCTCGAGCAGGGCCGTCACGTCCACGGGCTTGCGCTCGGGGCTGTCCAGCGCGGCGAAGTGGGCCAGACGATTGACCACCTCCTCGATGCGGCGGACGTCCTCGTTCACGATGGCGGCGAAGCGGTCCCGGAACTCGGGGTCGTCGAAGCGCTCCGGCAGGAGCTGGGAGAAGGTCCGGATCGCGACGAGGGGATTGCGGACCTCGTGGGAGATGGCGCCGATCAGCCGGCGCAGGGACTCCTCGGCCATGGCCAGGGGCGGCGGCGACGCCGCGGCCTCCGTGGCTGCGACGGGCGGCCCCGGCGCCGACGGGACGGGCGCGGTGCCCTCCTCCTCGAACGGCTCGGGCTCGGCCTCGACCACGGGGAGCGCTTCGGGTCGCGGCGCCTGGCGCTCGGGTGGCGCTTCGAGTCGCGGCGCCTGGCGCTCGGGCGTCGCCTCGCGCCCCGGGACCGCGCTCCAGGGCGCCGGCGCTGCGCCGGGAAGCAGGCCCTCGAAGCGCAGTTCGCCGGCGGTGACCTCGTCGCTGCCGGCGGTGACCTCGTCGCTGCCGCCGGTGACCTCGTCGCTGCCGGCCAGGGTGCGCACTACCACCGCCTCGAGCTCGCGCAGGTTTCCCGGCCAGGGATGCTCCCGGAGCAGGGCGACCGCGTCGCCCGAGAAGCGGCGCGGTCGCTCCCCGTGCGACGCACACCAGGCCCGCGCCGTCGACGCGACCAGCGGCTCGATGGCGTCGGGGCGCTCCCGCAGGGGCGGAATGCGCACCTCCAGGCCCGCCAGGGTCCGGGCCAGACCGGCCTCGAGGGGGCCCGCGCCCAGGACGTCGTCGGAGGCGGTGGCCGCCCAGCGCAGGGGCGCCGGGGCGGGCAGGCCGGGGGGCAGCCCGCTCTCGATCCAGCTCCGCAGGCGGCGCTGGGTGGAGCCGGGGAGGAGGTCGACCTCCTCGAGGCAGAGGGTGAGCCCGCGTGCCGCGCTCGGGAGCGCCACGGCGCGCGCCACCTCGGCGAGCAGGGCGTCGGCGTCGAGCCCGGCGCAGGCGATGCGTTCCAGGTGGCCGGCCCCCGTGCCGCCGTGGTGGTGCACGTAGGCCGCGAGCAGGCCGCGTCCGCTGCCGGGCTCGCCGCGGACCAGGAGCGGCACCTCGGAGAGGCGGGGGTCGAGGGCGCGCAGGGCGTCGGGCAGGTCGAGGTCTGCGAACCAGCGGCTGAAGCGACCGGCGACGGCGGCCCGGGCGCGGCGCCGCGAGAGCGCCTCCGCGCGGCGGCGGTGGACCGCCCGCAGGTGTCGGCGCAACAGCGGCCCCTCGCCGGGGGAGGCCAGCACCTGAACCGGCAGCGTGTCGAACAGCCGACGGGCGTCGTCGACGTCTGCGCGGTCGGCCAGGAGGATCCACGGCGCGGCGCCGGTCCGCCGGGTGACCCGGTGCGCGAACTCGAGCTCCTGCTCGAAGTCGCCCTGCAGGCCCAGCACCACCGCGTCGGGGGCGGGCGCTGCGTCGAAGAGCGCATCGCCCGGCCCGCCGAGCACGCTGTCGGGCCCCGACGCCGCCCAGCGCGCGAGGACTGCGCGCTGCGCCGGCTCCTTGTGGACGATCCAGACCGTACTCATGGCTCCCCGGTGGCTCGCAGGGGATCCCCCGGCAGCGCTTGCACGGCCCGCCGTTCTTCCCGTCCTCGGAAGACGCAAGCCTCGTGCCAAGGCCCCGGATCCGATCGCGGGCGCGCAGGCCACCGCGTAGACACCCGCGATCGAGGCGGAAAGTCCGTCGCCGGGTGGCGCCCACCGACGGGCTCCCGACGCGCAACGGACTCCCTCCGCCGAAACATTCTAGGAAAAGAGCTACCCATGCTCCCGACGGGGTCCGCCCTGCTAGACTGGCAGCCCCCCGGAAAGTCTGCAGCATGAGCGACGAGTCCATCGAGCCGAGTGACGAGTCCATCGAGCGTCCCCTCGAACGACCGCGGGTGGAGGCCCTGGACGAGATCCTGGGGCGTCGACTCCCGGTTCTCGACGACGGCTTCGTGCGCGTCGTCGACTACCTGGGCGACGACGGCGCGGTGGTGCAGGCGGCGCGGGTCTCCTACGGGAGCGGCACCAAGCGGGTGCACGAGGACCGGGGCCTCATCCGCTACCTGCTCCGCCACCGCCACACCACACCCTTCGAGATGTGCGAGCTGAAGCTCCACGTGCGCGTGCCCATGGACTGCTGGCGTCAGTGGATCCGCCACCGCACGGCCAACGTGAACGAGTACTCGACGCGCTACTCGGTGGCCATCGACTCCGCCCAGCGCACGCCGGCCGAGGCCTGGCGCCTGCAGTCGGCGGCCAACCGCCAGGGAAGCCAGGGGATGCTCCCGGCCGACACCGGAGCGCCGCTCTCCGAGCGCGAGCGCGCGCTGCAGGAAGAGGCGCTGGCGGTCTACCGCGAGCGCCTCGAGCGGGGGGTCGCCCGCGAGCAGGCGCGCAAGGACCTGCCCCTGTCCACCTACACCGAGGCGTACTGGAAGGTGGACCTCCACAACCTGCTGCACTTCCTGGCGCTGCGGATGGAGGCCCACGCCCAGGAGGAGATCCGCGCCTACGCCGCGACGATCGGCGAGGAGATCGTCGCGCGCTGGGTCCCGCTCACCTGGGAGGCCTTCCTCGACTACCGGGTGCAGGCGGCGAGCTTCACCCGCATCGAGCTCGAAGTGCTGGCGGCGCTCCTGCGCGGCGACGCCGAGACGGCCGGCAAGCTCGCCGCCGACGCCGGCTGGGTGGGCGCCGACGGCCGTCCGCGCAAGAACCGCGAGCGCGGCGAGTTCGAGGCCAAGCTGATCCGGCTGGGCGTCTCGCCGCCCTGGGCCCCGGAGCTCGACTGAGATGGCGCGCCGGGCCCGCCTGGCGCTGGCCGCGGCGGCCCTCGCGGTCGGGGTCTGCCCGCCCGGGCCCGCCGCGGCCCAGCCCGTCGAGCTCATCGGCACCTGGCACGTGCTCGTGCACTACCAGGACCGCGGCACGAACCACCCCGACTGGTGGCGCTGGGACGACCGCATCTGGGAGTTCGAGATGGAGGGCTCGCGCCTGCGCTGGCGGGAGTACCCGATCGTGGTGTTCGAGGACGCCTCGGGCCGCTTCGAGAAGCTCGGCACCAATCGCCAGAGCCGCGTCATCGGTCGCTGGGAGCCGAACGAGTCCCAGCTCGCCCAGATCCAGAGCGGCCTGGAGATCAACACCCGCGGCTCCAAGACCAAGACGCTCCGCGGGAGCGCGCTCCAGGGCTGGAGCTCCGGGAGGCCGCGGGGTCCCACCTCGGCCATGGTCCTGACCTACGACGTGACCTGGTCCATCGAGGACCCGGCCGGCAAGCCCGTGTTCCGGATCGAGGAGTCCCTGGGCGGCGCTTCCGCCGAGTCCCTCGACGGCGTCACCCTGTACGAGACCGAGGCCGTCGAGCCCGGCGGCGACGTGCTCCGGGGCCGCTTCAACCGCGATGGCGCGCGCGTGGGGACCTTCCGCCTGACCCGCGCGGGCGGCGTGGGCGAAGTGAAGGGGAGCGGCCGGGACCAGGAGGCGCGGAGCATGGACATGCTCGCCTCCCAGTTCGGCCTCGGTGAGAGCATGGGCGAGCTGCTGGCCGGCCGGACGCCCGAGAGCGGGCTTCCCGACGCGCTGCGCGCCGAGCTGCGCGCCGAGGTGCTGGCACAGCTCGAGGAGCAGGTGCGGGAGACCGGCAACGATCCCCGCCGCCTGCAGCCGGAGCTGAACGACCTCGCCGACCAGATCGTGCGCGAGCTGGAGTCCGGCAAGTCCCCGGCGCAGGTCGAGCGCATGCTGCGGGAGGGCGAGATCCGGCCCCGCGGCGGTCCCCTGCGGTGAGGGCCCGTCGGGCGGCGCGGTGAGCGGGGGCGCCGCCTCCGCGATCCGTCGCGCCCGACCCGACGACCTGGATCGCGTGGTCGACCACTGGATCGCCCTCGGCGACCACCACGCCGCGCTCGGCCCCCAGTTCGCCCTCCGCGCCGACGCGCGCCCGGAGATCCGCCGCCTGCTCGCCGCCCAGCTCCGCGACCCCGACGTGGCCGCCTGGCTCTACGAGGACGCGGTCGCCGGGGAGGGGGTGGTCGGGCTGTGCATCGCCCGGATCGACCGGGCGCCACCCATCGCCCGGGAGCGGATCCGCGCCGAGATCACGGACCTCGGGGTGGCGCCCGCCCAGCGGCGGCGCGGCATCGGCCGGGCGCTGGTGGACCGTGCCCTGGCGTGGATCCGGGAGCGCCGCGTCGAGCGGGTGGAGGTTCGGGTCGCCGTCGGGAATCCCGAAGGCCAGGCCTTCTGGCGGGCCCTGGGCTTCGGGGCCTCCATGGACGTGCTCGAGCGTCGGCTGTAGGTTCTCTTGCCGGAGAACCGCAGGTTCTCTCGCCGGAGAACCCCCGTGTCCGACACCAAGCTCAAC
Organism: uncultured Spirochaetales bacterium; assembly: GCA_964442285.1. Lineage (GTDB taxonomy): Bacteria > Myxococcota_A > UBA9160 > UBA9160 > JAFDET01 > CAYTZH01. The sequence continues at coordinate 23,756 of CAYTZH010000054.1, forward strand.
CCGCTCGCAGAAGCGTTGAACCAGCGCCTGGCGAAGGCCGCGCCCGAGGTGCTCGCCTCGCTCTCGGCCTACGGCCGGCGCCTGTACTTCCCGCGCGGCATCCTCTCCCAGGGCGCCGAGGCCAAGCAGAAGGCCCACCGCTTCAACGCCACCATCGGCATCGCCACCGAGGACGGCGCCCCCATGTTCCTGCCGTCGGTGGATCGCCACCTCGAGGGGCTCGCGCCCTCCGAGATCTACGACTACGCCCCGCCGGCGGGACGCGCGGGCCTGCGCCAGCGCTGGCGCGAGAAGCTCCTGGCGGAGAACCCGTCCATGGCGCGGGCGCCCTTCGGCACGCCCATCGTGACGAGCGCCATCACCCACGGCCTGACCCTGGTGGCGGAGCTCTTCGTCGATCCGGGCGACGTGCTGCTGCTGCCCGACAAGCTCTGGGGCAACTATCGGCTCACCTTCGAGGTGAACCGCGGCGCCCGGGTGGAGACGTTCCCGTTCTTCGCCGGCGAGGGCTTCGCCACGGACGCCTTCCGCGAGGCCCTGGCGGCACAGGGCAGCCGCGCGGACAAGCTGGTGGTGCTGCTCAACTTCCCGAACAACCCCACGGGCTACATGCCGAGCGAGGCCGAAGGCGAGGCCATCGCCGCGGCGCTCGCGGCCCAGGCCGAGGCGGGCACGCGGATCGTCGCCGTCTGCGACGACGCCTACTTCGGGCTCTTCTACCATCTGGGCGGGGAGTCGATGACCGAGTCGCTCTTCGGACGACTCGCCGGCCGGCACCCGAACCTGCTCGCCGTCAAGCTCGACGGGGCCACCAAGGAGCTCTTCGTCTGGGGCCTGCGCTGCGGCTTCCTCACCTTCGGGCCGGGCCGCGCCGAGGCCGCCGACGAGGTATGCGAGGTGCTCGACGCCAAGGTCCGCGGCGCCATCCGCGGGGGCGTCTCCAACAGCCCCATGCTCTCCCAGAGCCTGGTGGAGAAGGCGCTCGCCTCGGCCGAGGTGGACGTCGAGCGCGAGCAGAAGCGCGAGGTGTTGCGCGCACGCGCCGCGCGGGTCTTCGAGGTGGCCGGCGCACCCCGCTTCCGCGAGAGCTGGGAGGTCTACCCCTTCAACAGCGGCTACTTCATGTGCGTGAAGGTCCGCGGCGTCGACGCCGAGAAGGTCCGCGTGCGCCTGCTCGAGCAGGCGGGCATCGGCGTGATCGCCACGAGCCCGACGGACATCCGGATCGCCTTCTCCTGCCTTCCCGCGGAGCACGTGGAGGAGCTCTTCGAAGCCCTCCACCGCGCGGTGCAGGAGCTGCGGGACTAG
>CAYTZH010000055.1:0-24836 GCA_964442285.1 uncultured Spirochaetales bacterium
CGCCGCCGCCGCTTCCGCGCCCTGCACGAGCAGGAGGGCGGCTTCGTCCTGCCCAACCCCTGGGACCTGGGCTCCGCCCGCCTGCTCGAGGCCGCGGGATTCCAGGCGCTCGCGACCACCAGTCACGGCTCCGCGGCCTCGCTCGGCCGCGACGACGGCGAGCTCACCCGGGAGGAGGCCGTGGAGCACGCGCGCGTTCTGCACGGCGCCACCACCCTGCCGCTCTCGGCGGACCTGGAGAACGGCTTCGGCGACACGGCCGACGACGCCGCGCGCACGGCGCGGGCCGCCGCCGACGCCGGGATCGCCGGCTGCTCCATCGAGGACTGGGGGGCCGGCGCGGGCCTGTACGAGGCCGGTCTCGCCCGGGAGCGCATCCGGGCCGCGGTCGAGGCGGTGCCCCGGGGCGAGGACGGCTTCGTCCTCACCGCGCGCTGCGAGAACTTCCTGCGCGGCAACCCCGATCTCCCGGACACCCTCCGGCGACTGCAGTCCTACCAGGAGGCCGGGGCCGACGTGCTCTACGCGCCCGGACTCGTCGAGCTCGACGCCATCCGGGAGGTGCTCCGCTCGGTCGATCGACCCCTCAACGTGTTGCTGCTTCCCGGCGGGCCCAGCGCGAACACGCTGCGGAGCCTGGGCGTGCAGCGGATCTCCGTCGGCAGCGCCCTGGCCTGGGCCGCCTACGCCGGGCTGGCCTCGGCCGCCCAGGAGCTGCTCGAGGGCGACTCCCACGAGTACTTCGCCCGCTCCCTGGTCCACGGCGAGCTGTTCGGGAGGGCATGGGGCCGCCGGGGTCGATAGACTGACCGGGCTCGAAGGGGTGCCATCGGGGTCGTCCGGGGGAGGACCGTGCCCGTCCACTACCACATCGACCGGGATCTCGAGACCGTCTTCGTGAGGGCGGAAGGCGAGGTCACCTTCGCCGATCTCGAGCGCTACTGCCGCGGCGTCGTCGCGGATCCCGACTACCGGCCCGGCCTGAACGAGCTCACCGACTTCCGCGGAGCCACCGGCGACCTCTCGACGCCGGAGCTCTACAAGCTGCGGGACATCAACCGGGAGCTCTCCGACCGCGTGGGCGACTCCCGCCTCGCCTACGTGGTCGACTGCGACTTCGGCTACGGCCTCGGCCGGATGTTCATGGTGTTCTCCGAGGCGTCGAAGGTCTCCCACCAGGTGTTCCGCAGCGTCGACGCGGCCCGCTCCTGGCTCGGGCTCCCGGCCTCCGATCCCCCGTAGCCAGACGGCCCTGCGTCGCACTCGGCCGGGGCCTCTTCGCCCCCGGTCGCCGACTCAGGTCTTCTTGAGCTCGATCAGGACCTCGTGGTAGGTCTGCTCGCCCACGTTGTAGGCCCACTCGATGCCGCCCTTGGGAACCCGCACCGTGTTGCCGCCGGGCGGGACGACGCCCACGAACCAGTCCATGGGCATGCCGCTGTTCGAGGGCATGACGCCGGCTACGAGGTCGCCGGAGTCGATGACCAGGATGTACTCGTGGTCGTGCTGGTGGAGGTCCGTCCACTCACCGGGCTCGAGGGTCATCTCCCAGACGCGCACGTCGTCGTCCTCGTAGAGGACCTGGGTGCCGACGTTCTTGGTGATCGGGTCGCCGGCGGCCTCGCGCTGCTCGCGGAACTTGCGCAGGCGCTCCTCGAGCGCGGGGGTGATCTCGGCGTACTGGGGCTCGCTGTGGCGCATCGGGGGTCCTCCTCTGGGCGGCCGGGCCCCAATCTACACCAGCCGCCCGGCCCGATGCCCCCGCAGGGCCGGCCGCCCGCCCAGCGGTGGGTGTGCGCCAGCGCACGGCGGATCCGCCGGGACTGCGGTTTCCTCCGCTCCGTGATCCTCTTCACCGGCGGCACCATCCGCAACCGCGCCAACCCGGCGGCGGCTCCTCTGGTCATCGACAACGACGTCGCCGCGGACGTGGCCTGGTCCGACTACCGCGACGGCCTCAGCGACGAGGAGCGGACCTGGTTCGCGCGCGACGACCAGCAAGACGCGCGGCTGCAGCTGGCGCTCACCCAGGCGGGACGGGATGCCCTCGCGCGGGTCCAGGCCGACCCGGGGTCCTCGGGCGTCCACGACCACGTCCGGCACCTGCTGCGGGCCACCGCCTCGGTCACCCGGACCTTCCACGTCATGCCCATCTCGATGTTCCGGGAGCTTCCGGCGGATCGGGCCTGGCTGACGGGGATCGCCACCCGCAACAACCCGAGCCGCAGCGCCATGGTGATCAACCTGAACGGCTACGGCTTCTTCCCGGTGGAGTGGCTCGGGTACGAGGTCGCCGGCCGGACGCACCGGGCGACCCGGCGCCAGGTGGACGATGCCTGCGTCTACGTGACGCGCTTCCCGCAGTTCCCGCTCGCGCCGCGCGCCCAGGCCAGCTGGAACTTCCGGACGAACCGCTCCCGCCAGGTGGGGCGCATGCGCGGTGACACCCTGGGTCGCTGGGCCGACCGCGAGGGCACGGTCACCCTCTACCACGAGCTGATCCACCACGCGATCCGCGGCGAGCCGGGACACGCGGGCCAGTACGACGAGTGGGTGGAGCGGCGCGCCCGCAACAACTGGAACGAGCACAACCCCGCGCCCTAGCGCCTCGGCTCAGGGGGCGTCGGGGCAGCAGCCCGCGAGCACCTCGGCCAGGGTCTCCGCGATCACCGCGTGGCCCGCGGCGTTCAGGTGTCCGTCGTCGGGGAAGTAGACGAGCTCGCCCCGGTCCGCCGCCGCGCGCAGGGGCCCGGTGAGGTCGAGCCAGCGCACGCCCGCCCCGTCGGCCCAGGCGCCGAGGCGATCGGGGAGGTCGTTGGGCTGCCAGCGGTGGCCGAGGCCCCCGGGCGGGAAGGTGCAGCGCTCCCGGTAGACCCGGAACTTGGTCGGCACGAAGGCCAGCGTGAGCGCGGCGTCGGCCGCCGCCGCGCTCGCGTGGGCTTCCCCGAGCAGCGACTCGGCGCGCTGCAGGGCGGCCTCCGCCTCGGCGTCGAGGGGCTTGCCGGCGTAGGCGAACCAGAGGTCTGCCGGTCCGTCCCGGGCCTCCACCCGGCAGGATCGCTCCCGCGCGCTGCCCTCGAGCCGCGAGCGGCCCCCCAGCCACCAGGCGAGCGCCGCGCGGAGGTTCACCGTGAAGGCGCGGCGGCGGAACAGGTCCTGGTCGACCTGCATGCGCTCCCAGTCCTGCCGGAATCGCTCGTAGCGGACCACGTCGCGGAGGTCGTTGCCCTCGAAGAAGAGCCAGACGACGGCCCGCGGCTGCAGGGGAAGGGCGTAGCGCCGCAGCACCGCGAGCTCCTGGTAGGGCCCGTACCCGGTCTGGCCCAGATTGGCCACGGGCGTGCCGAGGTGCTCGGAGAGGCGCGTGGTCAACAGGTCCTCGTAGGGGACGAGCGCCGCCTCGAGCATCGAGTCGCCGATGGCCACCACCTCGGCCCGCTCCGGCGCGACCTCGTTGCGGAAGCCCCGGGCGTCGTAGCGCACGTCCGCCACGTAGCGGTTCTCGTCGGGCAGGCGGAGCCAGTGCACCAGATCGCCCACCGTCTCCACCTGGATGTGGGTATGGGGCTTGCGGATGTAGATCAGCTCTTCGTCGAGGACGTAGGTGGGATTGGTCTGCGGGCTCGACGTGTCGTAGCCGAGGGGCGCCGGCGGTCCGATGAGCAGGCGGTAGTCGACCCAGCCCACGTAGGCCGGCAGCTCGAGCAGCACCAGACAGGCCAGCGCGCTCGCGGGGTCGTGGCGAAGGCGAGCAGGCGCTCGCGGAGCCGCCCCGGCCCGAGCAGTGCGTAGAGCAGCCACGCGCCCGCGTAGACGACGCCCACCAGTCGGGCGAACGCCCCCAGGCTGCCCAGGCCGAAGAGCCCTTCGGTCACGACCCAGGAGTATCACGCTCCCGGCCGGCCGACCAGCGCGCGAGGATGACAGGAGTGAGTGTCAGCCGCCGCTGGCCACCGTGTAGTCGCTGATGGTGACGTCGAGGCTCACGAGGCTCCGGAAGAGTCCGCGCACCTGCTCGAGCAGGGCGCTGCGGGCGAAGGCGGGCCGGTTGTCGCTGGGGTTGCGCCGGTTGAGGCCGTAGCGCCCGGAGGCCTCGTTGATGATCCAGCCGCCCTTCGAGGGCTTGTACAGCAGCTCGCCGCCGTAGAGCGCCTTCAGCCCGGCCGTGCCCTGGGCGAGGGTCGGATGGCCGTACGCCTTGCCCTGGGTGTCGCGGCCCGCGGCCTGGGTCTCGATGCCCACCCGCAGCTCGCTGCCGTCCATCAGCAGCCAGAGGTAGCTGACGTAGTCGAGCGGCTTCCATTCGGGAGTCCGGTTCAGCACGACCAGGTTCGGGTTCGCGATCGAGTCCCCGTTGCCGGCCATCTCCCACGTCTTGCTGTAGCGGGGACCCTGCGCGTCGAATGCGCCCAATGCTTCCTCCTCGGGTGTCTGGTGGAGAAGGCCGAGCGCCGATGCGCTCGCGCCTCCCGTGTTCTCGGAACGGCGGCAACATAGGAGCGGAGATCCCGATTCGCCGTGCGCCTTCTCACAAGGGGGCGGAACGTGTGGCGACGGGCGGCGCGCTAGCGACGACGTCGGGCGCGTGCGGCGAGCACCGCCAGGCCGACGCCGAGCAAGAGCGCCGTTCCCGGCTCCGGGTTGGCGGCGAAGTGCAGGTCGCCGTGGGTCGAGTCGAAGACCTGGTAGGGGCCGCCGTCGTGGGAGAAGCGCACGGTGGCCGAGCCGCCGCAGCAGCCCTCGAAGCCGATCCAGGCGAAGGTGTAGGAGCTGCCGGCCGTCAGGGTGGCCGTGGTGGTGAAGACGTCGGGGTGGTTCCAGTTGTTGGCCCACCAGATGTCCTGGGTGGTCACGAACGCGTCGAGCAGCGTGCCCGTCTCGTTGTCGATCACCACGGCCGCGCCGCCGCGGCCCCAGTCGGTTCCCACCTGGAAGGTGTAGGTGCCGGCCACGAGGGCCTCGACGGTGGTGGTCATCAGCAGGCTGTAGTTGCCGTTGATGCCGCCGGCGTGGACCGGCGCCGAGATGCCCTGGAGCGCGCTGAGCGAGTGGCTCGCGAGCAGCGCCTCGGACTGGTGCTGGGCCAGGAGGCTCGCGTAGTCGTCCGAGGCCTGGACCTGGTAGGTGGAGGCGCGGAAGTCGACCTGGAACGTGAGGGCCGAGGCGAGCGACGGCGCGCCCAGGAGCAGGGCGATCGCGATGGAGAGGGCGGGTCGCAGGGCCATGGAGACTCCTCGAGGCGTAGGTCGATACCCACGCATCGACCTTCCGGAGGCGGGCCTGAACGGCAGGCGGCCTCCGCGTGCGCAGCACGGCGGCAGAGCCCGTGCAGCAAGCCGACGCCGTGGCACCATCCGGCCCGGACGCGGACGCAAGCCAGCGAGAGGAAGCCGATGCCCCCTGCCGACGAGCCCCTGCAGCAGATCCACCCGAGCGTCTGGTGTGCCCCCGGTGTCCAGATCTACGGCCGCGTCCGGATCGACGAGGAGGTCTCCCTCTGGCCGAACGTGGTGATCCGGGCCGAGGCCAACGAGGTGCACATCGGCCGCTACTCGAACCTGCAGGACTTCGTGATGGTGCACATCGGCTACGACGTCCCCACCCGCGTCGGCGAGTTCTGCTCCATCACGCACCACACCACGATCCACGGCTGCACCATCGAGGACCACTGCCTCGTCGGGATCAACGCCGTGATCATGGACGGCGCGGTGATCGGCCGCGGCTCGATCGTGGCCGGCGGCGCCATGGTGAAGGAGGGCAGCGTCTTCCCGCCCGGCGCCATCATCGCGGGCGTGCCCGCCCGGCAGATCGCCCAGCGCGACATGGCCCGCGCCAATCGGCTCAACGCCTGGCAGTACCACCGGAACAAGCAGGCCTACGAGCGCGGCGACCACCGAGTCTGGACCGGCGAGGCGTACGCCGCCTGGCTCGAGGAGATGGGGCGCCAGGTCGCCGAGGACCGCGACCTGCTGGGACTCTAGCGACTGCGCCGTTTTCAGCTCAGTATGTCTAATTGACGTCTAGTTAAGATCTAGACATCATTTCAACGATGGACACCACGCTGCCCGCTCCCCGCCGCGGCGAGGACCCGGCCTCCGACGCCCAGGCCTGGGTGCGCGAGCATCTCGCGGATCTGGCGGGCGACGCGGCGCCGGCCTCGCCCCGATTTCGCGGCGGCCAGACCGCGGCGGATGCCGCCCTCGCGGCCTTCCGGCCCACGGGCTACGCCGCCCGCCGCAGCGGCGTCTGGCCTCCGAGCCGCCGCGGCGCCTCGGGCCTCTCCCCCTACATCCGGCACGGCCTGCTCCCGCTGCCCCGGGTCTGGGCCCACGTGGCCGGGGGGCCGGCCCGGGACGTGGCGCGTTTCCGCGACGAGCTCCTCTGGCAGGAGTACGCCCGCCACGTCTACGCCCGGCTGGGCCGCGCCACCGGCCGGCCCTTCCGCTTCTCCCCGCCGAAGGCCGCGGCCTGGCAAGGCGCGCCCTGGCCCGAGGCGATGGCCTGTATGGAGCGGGTGCGCGAGGAGCTCGAGTCCGACGGATGGCTGGTCAACCAGACGCGGATGTGGCTGGCCTCCCAGTGGTCGGTGCGGGCGGGCGCGGACTGGCGCGAGGGCGAGGATCACTTCTTCCGCAACCTGCTCGACGGCTCCCGCGCGGCCAACCGCCTGGGCTGGCAGTGGACGGTGGGCACCGCCACGGGCAAGCCCTACGGGTTCAGCCGCTGGCAGGTGGAGCGCCGGGCCCCCGAGTTCTGTGCGCGCTGCCAGCTCGCCGACCGCTGCCCCATCGAGGCGTGGCCCGAGACGGCGCCGTCGGAGCCTGCGTCGAACCCGGCGGCGCTGGGACCGACGACCCCGCCGGAGACCGGTGCGGGTCCGGAGACGGTCGAGGGGCACGGCTTGCCCGAGGCCGTCTGGCTCACCGCCGAGTCGCTGGGCGACGCCGATCCGGCCCTGGCGGCCCACCCCGAGCTCCCCGTCGTGTTCGTCTTCGACGCTCCGCGGCTCGCGCGCTGGCAGCTCTCCGCCAAGCGACTGATCTTCCTCGCGGAGAGCCTGGCGGACCTGGCCACCCGGCGCCGCCTGGAGCTCTGGCGCGGCTCTCCGGAGCAGATCCTCGCCGGACGGCGGCTGGCCGCCACCTACACCCCGGTGCCGGGCTGGCGGGCCCTCGCCCGCCGCCTCGACGTGGTCGCGTGTCATCCCTGGCCGTGGCTGCGCCGCCCCCACGCCGGGCCGATGCGCTCGTTCAGCCAGTGGCGCAAGGGACTCCAGGCGTCCCGCGTGCGAGCGGGGCGCTGAGAGCTCCCGTGGATCGCTCGGCTACACGGCCGCGGGGCTGGGAAGACGTGCTGCTGCTGGCCGCACTCGCGACGCTCTGGGGCACCGCCTTCGGCTTCAACCGCGTTGCGTTGGAGGACCTGCCGCCGGTCGGGCTGACGGCGACCCGGCTGGTGGTGGCGGCGGCCGCGCTACAGGGCGTTCGCGCGGTGCTCGGGCTGCCGTTTCCGCGCGACGCCCGGCTCTGGGGCCGCTTCGCGGTGATGGCGGTGTTCGGCACCCTGGCGCCGTTCCTGCTCGTGAGCTGGGGCCAGGAGCGCGTGGCCAGCGGGCTGGCCGGCATGCTGATGGCGGCGACGCCCCTGGCCGCGATGGTGCTTGCGCATGGCTTCGTGCCCGGCGAGCCCCTGACGCAGCGCAAGCTCCTGGGGGTGCTGCTCGGACTGGCCGGCGTCGTGCTCCTGCTCGGCCCCGGGAGCCTGCTGCAGCTCGCCGACGGCGAGAGTCTTGCGCGGCCCCTGGCCGTGCTCGCGGGCGCCGTCTGCTACGCGATCCACACCGTGCTCACGCGACGCCTGCCGCCCATCCATCCCGTCGTGTACGCCTCGAGCGTCATGCTCGTGGGCGCGGTCCTGGCGCTGCCGTGGGCCGGGTCGGAGGGCGCGTCCGCCCTGGGTGCCCGGCCCCGGGCGCTCGGCGCAGCGGTCTGGCTGGGACTCGTGCCCACGGGTCTGGCCACGCTGCTCCACCACCGTCTCGTCGTTCGCGCGGGCGCGGGCTTCACGGCCCTCGCGGGCTACGCGATTCCGGTGGTGGCGCTGGTCGTCGGCGTCGTCGTCTTCGGCGAGCGCGCGGAGACCCTGGCCCTGGCGGGACTCGCCCTGGTGCTTGCCGGCATCGCCTCGGCCCGGCAGCCGCCTCCCGAGCTCGCGTCTCAGGCGCGCGACGCCGCCCTGGCTGCCGCCTCGATGAAGAGCGCGTCGCGCTCGGCCTGAGGGACGAAGCCGGGCGCCCGCCCGGTGGCGGCGAGGGCCGCGCGCAGGCGGCGGACGTCGCGGCGGTAGAAGTCGCGCAGACAGGTGAGGTCCTCCTGCACCGCCGCCGCGTCGCGGCGTGCGCCGGTGCGCTCGAGCAGCTGGGCGAAGAGCAGGCCGAGCAGGGCGTCGGACTCGCCATCCAGGAAGGCGCGCAGCGGCGGAAGGGTGTCGTCGCGCAGGCGCCGCACGCCCACCCAGCGGGTGCCGCGGCGCCGCGGGGCCGCGGGCAGCCGGCTGCGCGGCTCGAGGTGCCCGATCCGGCCGAGCAGCGCCACCAGGGCGTCGAAGGCCTCCCGCGCGCGTTGGCGGGGGCGGAAGGCACCGTGCCAGCGCAGGCCGAGGGCCGACCACGCCTCGGGATCGCTCGTGAAGGCCAGGCGGAGCTGGCCGTTGCCGGCGCCCGTGCCGATCGCCGGATAGAGAAAGGCGTAGGCGCCGTCCACGTTGTAGCGGGGGCGCAGGGTCCGGATCAGCTCGTTCTCGAGGAGCAGTGCCGCGCGCTCCGAGGGCTGCACGCGGACCTCCAGGGCGTGGGCCTCACGGACCAGGTCGCGCATCTTGCGGTGCTTCTTGCGACGGCTGGTGGTGCGGTAGCCGGCCAGGCGCCGGCGCACGTTCACGGCCTTGCCCGCGTAGAGCACCGTGCCCTCGGCGTCCTTGAACAGGTAGACCCCAGGCGACTCGGGCAGCTCCCGGACGAAGTCGGCTCCGAACTTGCGGTCGAAGCGCCGCACCCCCACGGACGCGGAGGCTAGCGCGGGTCGCCGTCGTCGCCGGTCAGGTGGGCGGAGACCAGACGCCCGAGGAAGGCGCGGAAGCGACGCCGGGTGGCGTCGTCGTCGGGCAGACCCGCGCTCCGACGAACGCCGTCGCCGAGGACCGCATCGCCCAGGAGCGCCACCGCCACGAGCACGACGGAGAAGACCGTGTCCTCGGGGTCCGGGGCGGCGCCGCCCGCGTCGCGCGCCAGGGCGAGGCGCTGGGTGTGCACCCGGTCGGCCAGCGTCCGGATCATCGGCTCCGGCGGCTCGTCGTCGCCCGGGCCGGCGCGTCCCGAGAGCGCCAGCCAGGTCAGCAGCCGCGCATGCCCGCGATTGCCGAGGGTCTCGAAGACCCGGTCGAGGATGGCCTCGGCCCCGCCCACCTCCTGCGGCGGACGCGCGAGGGCCTGCAGCAGGTCCTCCTGGAGCGCCGAGAGCCCCGCCTGGGCCAGGGCCTGCAGGAGACCCTCGCGGCTCCCGAAGTGGTGGAGGATCGCCGGGTGGGAGATGCCCAGGTCCGCAGCCAGGTCCTGCAGGCGCAGGGCGTCCGGCCCCTGCTCCACCAGGCGTTTCTGGGCGGCCTCGAGGATGGCCTTGCGGGCCTCCCCGGCGCTGCGCCGGCGGCGGGGCGGGGCGTCGGATCCGATCACGGCACCTCCGTCCGTCCGGGGTTGACCTCGGGCGGCTCGCTCCGTAATTTACAGGATTGTAAGCGAGCGCGCCCCAATCATCCGCTCCGCCGGGATCCCTTCCGGGAGCGGCAGCCGGAGTCCCCGACCCATGAGCCAGCCCGCTTCGAGCGCCAAAGCCGCCGAGCTCGTCATCCCTCCGCCTCGGGCGCGCACCCGGCTTCGCCCCCTCCAGGCCTGGCGCGCCGTCCGGGCGCTGCTGCGGAACCCCGACGACACCGCCCAGGTCTTCCAGATCATCGAGGCCCTCTCCGGGGGCTCGTTCGAGCGCCTGTTCCAGCGCTTCGTCCGCACCCAGACGGGTCGACGGATCCTGCTGGAGGAGCGCCGGCTCATCGCGCGGCTGAGCGACCGGGAGGCGCTGCTGGCCCTGCCGTCCGACAGCCTCGGCCACCAGTACGCGCGCTTCATGGAGCGTGAGCAGATCAGCGCCGGAGGCCTGGCCGAGGCCAGCGCCGAGGGCCGGACCCAGGAGCGCATGCAGGACCCGCACCGCGCACTGGTGGGCGAGCGGCTGCGCGACATGCACGACCTCTGGCACGTGGCCGGCGGCTACGGCCGCGACCTGCTCGGCGAGGCCGCGCTCCTGTCCTTCACCTACGCCCAGACCCGCAACCGCGGCATCGGCTTCATCGTGCTCGTCGCGCTCTGGAAGTCGCGGGGGCGCGAGGCGCGGTCCTTCCGGGCGCTGATCCGCGCGGCCTACCGCCGCGGCAGGGCGGCGGCCTGGCTGCCGGCCGCCGACTGGGAGGCCCTGCTCGAGCGTCCCCTCGCCGAGGTCCGTCGTGAGCTCGGCCTGGGCGATCCGCCGGCCTACGAGCAGCTCCGCTCCGAGGGCGCCCCCGCCCTGGCCTAGCCGACGCTAGGCGGCGACGCGTCGTCGGCGGGCGCGGACGACGAGCGTGAGCGTCGCCATGCCCAGCAGCAGCCCGGTACCCGGCTCGGGCAGGGCGATGAAGTTGCCCGTCAGGCTTACGGCGTCGTCGTCGCCGGTCAGGGTGAAGTTGAGCTCCACGGCCAGGGTGCTCGTGAGCGGGCCGCCCGGCGTCGTCTGTCCCGGGAGGCCGAAGAAGGCGCTCCCCACCGCCGAGCCGCCGGGGAAGGCGGTATCGGAGAAGGGGTCGTCGAAGAGCGACACGTGGTCCACGCCGTCCAGCCGCGACTGGTAGAGGGGAATCCCGGTGAGCGTGGAGAGGGTGGCGCCGTCGTTGGGCAGCGTGTTGTCCGTGAGCGTGTAGGCCACCGTGCCGGAGGTCAGGGTCGAGGGCAGGCTGACGCTCACGGGCAGCGTGAAGGTGATCGTGAAGTCGAGGTCGAGGGCGTTCGGGTTGTCGGCCGAGAGGTCGAAGGCGAGCACCGGGTCGGCGTTGCCGCTCACGTCGTTGAAGGTGACGTCCCAGAGCCCGGTGGTGCTGCTGCCGGCGAAGCTGAAGCTGCCGTCGGGGTTGATGGTCGCGACCTGTTGATCGCTGCCGCTCTGACTGCCGTTGGTTCCGAAGATGTCGATCACCAGCTGGCCGACGGGCGCCCCGTTGGCCAGGGCCGCATCGGGCAGCGCCAGGCCGAGGGCGGAGGCGGCGAGAGCGAGCGAGAGCGAGCGGAGCAGCGACATCGTGATCCCTCCCAGGACGCCGCGAGCGTACTACGCGCCGCGCGACGTGGGGCTTTCTCATGGGTGAAGATTGGGTGGGAAATCTGACGCCCGTCCAACCCCGCTCGACCGCGCGGGGCAAGATCGGGCCCGGGTTCGCCGATGGGGAGTCGAAGGGAGGGAGTGCGCCGTGTCCGCACGCGAGCTCGCCTGGATCGCCTGGATCCGGGAAACCGCCCAGAAGCACCCGGGAGAGCTCCCGGCGATGCCGTCCGTCGCGGGTCGGCTGATGGAGCGGATGTCGGATCCCCGGATCGAGCTGGCCGAGGTCGAGGGCATCATCTCCCAGGACCAGGCCATCGCCGCCCGCGTCATCCAGGCGGCCAACTCCGTGCTGTACCGGGGCGCCATGCCCGCGGAGAGCGTCTCGCGGGCCGCCATGCGCCTCGGCCTGCGCGAGACCCTGCAGATCGCCCTCGCCGCCGCCTGCCGCACGCTCTACGACCCCCGGGACAAGGTGGAGATCGACATCTTCCCCGACTTCTGGCGCGGTGCCTGGCACGACTCGCTGGTCTGCGCCTTCGGCGCGCGCCTGATCGCCCGCGAGATCAAGCTCGGCGATCCGGAGCGCGTGTTCCTGGGCGGCATGTTCCGCCACGTGGGCAACCTGCTCGTGCTGAAGCTCGTCTCGCGGGGCCTGGTCGTGGGACGGCTCAAGCGGCGCCCGGAGCTCGAGGAGCTCGCCACCGCGCTCCAGACGCTCCACGTCCCGGTCGGTGCCGACTACCTGGAGCGGGTCGGTATGCCGGGCTTCGTGACCGACGTGGTCACCCGCCACCACGACGCCGAGCTGCCCTTCACGCCCGACAACGTCGAGCTCCACGCGATCCGCGTGGCGGACGGCCTGTGCGCGAGGATCGGGGTCACGCCCCTGGCCTCCGAGGTGCTCGGGCCCGCCGCCGAGCAGAGCGTCGAGGCGCTCGCCCTGGATCCGGACCGCGTCGCGTACTTCGAGCTCCAGCTCCGGGAGCTCGTGGACCAGGTCGCGGAGATGATGTAGGGCTCCGTCGAGCCGAAGCCGCAACGCACCGCCCCGGGAGGATCCGCGATTCCGGCCCTGCTGATCGACTCGAGCCACGACGACGACGCCCGCCGCCGGGGCCTCTACCAGGGCGACCTCTACCTCTACGCGCCCCGGGAGAGCACCCGGGCGCTCTGCGACTTCGCCCGGGGCATGGTGGAGGAGGCCTTCCACCCCCTGGCGCCCGAGCGCGCCCAGTACGCGCTCCCGGTCGAGCGCACGGCGGAGATCCTGGCCGAGCTCAAGCCGGCCTTCATCCACCACCCGGAGTCCAAGCGCTGCATCCAGGCGATCCTGCGCGACTTCGGCTGCGATCCGGAGCGCACCTACTTCGACGTCCCCCGGCTGCGCAGCTCGACCTCGGACGGCTACCTCACCACGGGCATCGCCTACGCCTTCCACCCGCACCGCGACACCTGGTACTCGGCGCCCCTGTGCCAGATCAACTGGTGGCTGCCCATCTACGAGATCGAGCCCGGCAACGGCATGGCCTTCCACCCGCGCTACTGGTCCCTGCCGGTGAAGAACGGCTCGGCCGGCTACGACTACGCCGAGTGGAACCGCAAGAGCCGCTTCAACGCGGCCCAGCACATCGGGCGGGACACGCGGGTGCAGCCCCGGCCCGAGGAGCCCCTGGCCTTCGAGGACGAGCTGCGGGTGGTGCCCCGCGCCGGGGGCCTGATGCTCTTCAGCGCCGCCCAGCTCCACTCCTCGGTGGAGAACCACACCGGGCGCACCCGCTTCAGCATCGATTTCCGCACCGTCCACCTGGACGAGGTGGAGGCCGGCCGCGGCGCCCCCAACCTGGACTCCCGCTGCACGGGCACCACGATGGCGGACTACCTGCGCGTCATCGACCTGGAGCCCATCCCGTCCGGGTGGGTCGAGCGCTACGAGGCGGGCTTCGGCCGATGAGCGGGGCCCGCTCCCTGGACGGGCGGACCGCCCTGGTGACGGGCGCCAGCCGGGGCATCGGGCGGGCGGTGGCTCTCGCCCTGGCCGGCGCCGGCGCGGCGGTCCAGGCCCTGGCCCGCGACGCCGCGGCCCTCGAGGCCCTGGCCGACGCGGACCCGGCGGGCCGCCTTCGCAGCCACCCGCTGGACCTCACCGAGGACGCCGGTCTCGCCACCCTGGCCCGCCGGCTGGAAGCGGACCCCGGTCGCCTGGACGTCCTGGTGCACTGCGCCGGCGTCATCGCCCACGCGCCCCTCGCCGAGGCCCGGGTGGAGGATCTGGACCGGCAGTGGGCCGCCAACCTGCGCGCGCCCTGGCTGCTGACCCGGAGCCTGCTGCCGCTGCTGTGCGCGGGCGGCGGCGGGGACGTGGTCTTCGTGAACTCGAGCGTCACGCGCCACCCGCGCGCCCACTCCGGGGCCTTCGCCGCCACGCAGCACGCGCTGGTGGGCGTGGCCGACGCGTTGCGGGCCGAGCTCAACGACGCGGGCGTGCGGGTGCTCTCGGTGTTCCCCGGCCGGACGGCCACGCCGCGCCAGGCGGCGCTCCACGAGCAGGCCGGCGCCGACTACCGGCCCGCGCGGCTGCTCCAGCCCGAGGACGTGGCCGCCACCATCCTCCACGCCGTGACGCTGCCGCGGAGCGCCGAGATCACGGAGCTGCACATCCGCCCGGCCTGGAAGGACTAGCGAGCCCGGCGGCGCTGCGCCCTCTCACCAGCGCACGGGCAGGGCCGCCGGGCCCCGCAGCAGGATCCGCCGCGGCGCGGCCCGCTCGGCGTCCCGCAGCCGGAGCTTCGGGAGCCGCTCGGTCAGGACGGCCAGGGCCACCCGCAGGTTCTTCTGGGCCAGGTGCATGCCGGGACAGGTGCGCAGGCCCGGCCCGAAGCTGAGCAGCTCCCCGGGGCGGCGGTCCAGATCGAAGCGCCCGGGATCGTCGTAGACCGCCGGGTCGCGGTTGGCCGCGGCGATGCCGAAGAGCACCGACGAGCCGGGCGGCATGCGCACGCCCTCGAACGTCACCTCCCGGTCGGGACGGCTGAAGCGCGGCTGGGCCGCCACCGGCGGGTTCCAGCGCAGGAGCTCCTGCACGGCGTCGGCGTGCCGGACCGGATCGGCCACGCAGGCCTCCCACGCTTCGGGATGGGTGAGGAGCGCGTGGATCAGGTTGCCCAGGGCGTCGGAGGTGGTCGTGGCGCCGGCGGTGAAGAAGAGCCGGACGTGGGCCAGGATCTCCGCGGGTCCCACGGGCGCGCCCTCGACCTCCGTGCGCAGCCAGTGGCTGATCACGTCGTCGCGCGGCTCGGCGCGACGGGCCTCGATCACGGGCTCCACGTAGGCGGTGAGCTGGGCGTCGGCCCGGCGGCTCTTCTCCAGGTCCAGGCCGCCGAACATCAGGTCCATCGACCAGTCGTAGAACTCGCGCTCCCGGTCTCGGGGCAGGCCGAGCTGCCGGCAGATGATGGCGAAGGCGAAGCGATGGGTGAACGACGCGACGAGGTCAGCCTCGCCGTCCGCCTCGATCTCGTCCACCAGCGCGTGACCGATGGGCAGCAGCTCCGACGCCTCCAGCCGATCGATCACCGAGCGGCGGAAGGCCGGGGTCATGGGCGGACGCCACAGCCGATGGCGGTCCTCGTCCATGGACATGAAGGTCTCGCCGATGTAGGGGCGCGAGATGATCTGGTAGGCGTGGCCGGGCGGGAAGCGCTCGCCGTCGCGGAAGGCCTCGGACAGCGCCGCGTGCCCCACGATGTAGAAGACGGGAAGCCGGCCCCCCATGGCCCGCACCGGGACCACCGCCCCCCGCTCGCGGAGTCGCGCCAGGGCGTCGCCGAACGCCGGCCCGGGCAGCTCGTCGGTGTACCAGTCGATCTCCGCGGGATCCATGGGCGCATATGCTACACGGCCACGCGAGCCGGGGCCGCCGGCGTCGGAGGGACACGGGCCAGCTGTCGGCGATGCCGGGGATGCCTAGGGGAGCGCGGGCCTCTCGTCCGCGCCAATGAGCGCCAGGACCTCGAGGGCGCTCACGACGCCGACCAGCACTCCGTGCTGCAGCACCGGAATCTCGTGGACCCCCGTCTCGCTCATCAGCTTCGCAGCCGCGTCGACGCTCGTGCCCACCTCGATGACGATGGGGTTCCGGTTCATGACGTCGGATACGCTGGTCGCCCGGGCGGAGGAAGGCGCCGTCCCACCTGGAGATGCAACAGCGCTCGTGCTGGAGGCCGACGCAGGCGGCGCGCCCGCTAGCAATCTCCTTCGAAGACCATCTCGATCATGTCGCGCCAGTATTCCGGGGACACCTCGCCGTCGATCAGTCGGCGGGCCTCGTCCATGCTCTGGACGGCGGGGTGCTGGTGGAGTCGCACGGGCCCCAGTGGAACGACGTAGTTGGGGATCCGTTCGAGCGTGTAGCGCAGCAGCGCTCGCTTCTGCTCGTCGTCGGCCCAGGCGAGCCTGCCGAGGCCCAGGAAGCGAAAGGCCTGATGCAGGTTGATGGGCTTCGGCAGCACCGGGACGTGGGCGCTCTCGAACCGCTCGAAGAGCGCGGCGAGCTCCCCCTCGAGGGTCCCGCGCTGCTCTTCGGGGGACTGTCTTCCGCCGCCGACGAAGACGAGATGGTGGTCCGTCCAGCCGAGAAAGCGGTCGGCGAACTCCAGGAAGGCGCCCCTGCGCGGGCCGCGGATGTACAGAGACTCGTCGAAGATCACGACAGTGGGCCGCACCACGTCGTCGATCTCCCGCAGCAGCGCAGCGACGTCGTTCCGCTTGATCAGCTGCTGTGCATCCAGGGAGACCACCTGGTGACCCTGGGTGCCCAGCGCGACCTCCAGGTTCCAGATCACGACCTCCGTCTTGGCCGATCCCGACAGCCCCGTCATCGAGACCAACCGAGCCCCCCTCAGGATGGCGCCCGCCGCCTGGTCGACCTCCGCCGCGCGGTAGTCGCGGAGCCGCGACCCCGGCGGATCGGCGGCCACCGAGCGGACCAGCGTTCCGTCCGAGGCGCGGAAGCCGAGCACCCGATGCGGCGATTCCGGCTGCCCCACGGAGCCGAGGTCCGGGATCTCCGGCGTCGCCCTCGGTGGCGGGAAGAGATAGGGCCGGTAGGTGAGGAGCGCGCTGCGCACCCTCTTGGGGAGCTGGGCAAAGGAGTTGCCCAGGACACCGCGCATTCGCTGCAACGACTTGCGCCGGCGCCCGAGACGCGCCGACTCCAGGAAGCGGGCGTAGGCGCGGTCGTCGGTGGCCTGCAGACTCATGCAGTAGGCCGGTCGGTCGAGCAGGAAGGCGAGCCCGGGCCGGCGAGCCACATCCACCACCTGGTCCACGCTGAAGCGATAGCCCTGGGCCTGTACGATCCGGTCGACGGTCTCCATCCAGGGTTCCCGGATGCGAGCGAGCACGAGGAAGTCGACGATCTCCCGCGGGCTGCGAAGAGCGGCGAAGCGCTCGGTGTCGAAGCCGACGCCGAGGATGGGCCGAGCGGCGACCAGCCGCTGCCCGATCTCCGCGCGGGTGGCTGCGTCGATCTCCACCCCGTGCATGAAGCGGTAGGCATAGCGACCGATCTCGCGCGCCTCCACCTCCATGCGGTCGACGCGCTCCGTCTGCCGGGCGAAGTCGACCAGGTTGGCGTGGAGCTGCAGGGCCAGCCGGGAGCTGGATCCGCGGATGAACAGGTGCCCCTCGCGGGTCCTGGTGAGCCGCCCCGAAGCGCCGCGCTGCCACACGTTGACGAAGGTGCCGCTCACACGCTGGCTCGGGGTTCCGAACACCGCCCGCGTCTCGAAGAGATCGAGGCCGTGACGCGAGAACCGCAGCGCATCGAGGCGAACCTCGCCCACGCTGCAGGTGTCGATGAGTCGCTGCACGGAGACCTGGGGGCCGAAGAGCTCCGAGAGGTGCGCCTCCAGCTGCAGCCTCCGCGCCGGGTCCGCCAACGCGAACTCGACGCCGTCGAACGTCACGCGGGGCGGCTGCACGACGCGTGATCGACCGCCTCGAAGGCCGCCCGGATCTCCCGGCGCAGGCCGAGCACGATCTCACGGTCCATCCTCGAGGTCTCTCTATTGCAGGGGGCCGTTGGACTCGATGTGGGAAGCATAGGAAGCCCAGGGCCCTTCTTCGAGGACCCCCACGGCATGCGGTTCCGGGGCGAGCTCTCGGGCTCCCGCCCCTCGCGCGGCCCGGCGAGCGGGACCGCGCCTGGCTGGGCGAGCTCGGGGCGAGCGCTCCCGCGCAGGTCTTCGCGGCGCCGGGCTGCGATGGCTGTCGCGGCCTCGGCTACCGGGGCCGCACGGGCCTGTTCGAGGTCTGGAAGGTTCCGCCCGCACTCCGCGAGCGGATCAACCGGGGCGACGACGAGCAGACCCTGCGCCAGGTGCTCCGCGACGGTCCGCACGCCTCGCTCCTCGACGACGGCCTCGCGAAGGTGGCCGCGGGAGCCACGGACCTCGCCGAGCTCCGCCGCGTGCCGGACCTCCGGGTCCCGGTCGGAAGCGCGGAGACGAGCTAGGCTCGCCGGCCTCCGCGTCGGCTCCGACCCCGACCGCGCGCGGCGCCGCCGCGTTGCCCAAAGCCGCGGCCCGCAGCGCGTCCGGCCCGTCGTCCCGCTCCGCCCGACGAACGCGCGTCCGCGCGGTCGGCGCTGGTGAAGCCCGGGACCTCACGTCGCGCGATGGGCGCGCCGACCGTGCGTTCGATCTCGCGCACCAGCGCGCGGTCCGCAGCCGTGACGAAGGTGAAGGCGTGGCCCGCGTGCTCGGCCCTTCCGGTGCGCCCGATCCGATGCGTGTAGGCGTCGGACGTGGGCGGCACGTCGTAGTTGATCACGTGCGAGACCTTCGAGACGTCGATGCCGCGCGCGGCGATGTCGGTGGCGACCAGCACGTCGAACCGCCGCTCCCGGAAGCCGCGCATGGCGCGATCGCGCTGGCCCTGGGACATGTTGCCCTGGAGCGAAACCGCCCGGTGTCCGGCGCGGTCGAGCTTCTGGGCCAGCCGCTTCGCGCGGTGCCGGGTGCGGGTGAAGACGATCGCCGAGGCCAGGGCCGGGTCGGCCAGCAGGGCGCACAGCAGTGCCTCCTTGCCCGACTCCGCCACGGGGTAGAGCCCGTGCTCGACGGTCTCGGCCGGCTTCGAGGGGGCGAGCTCGACCACGTGGGGCCGGTGGAGCAGCTCGTCGGCCAGCCGGCGGATCGCCGGCGGCATGGTGGCCGAGAAGAGCAGGTTCTGACGCCGCGGCGGCAGCGCCGCCAGGATGCGTCGGATGTCCGGCAGGAAGCCCATGTCGAACATGTGGTCCGCCTCGTCGAGCACGAGCGTCTCGACGGCGTCGAGGCGCACGGCGCCCTGGCCGTGCAGGTCGAGGAGGCGGCCCGGGCAGGCGACCACCACGTCGGCGCCGCGGCGCAGCGCCAACACCTGGGCCCGAGCCGAGGTGCCCCCGAACACCGTGACGCTGCCGATGCGGGTGAAGCGCGCGAGCCGGCGCAGCTCGGCGTCGATCTGGGTGGCGAGCTCGCGCGTGGGGGCCAGCACCAGGCCGCGCGGCCCGCGGGCCCGGCCCGGCCGCGGCCCGCGCGTGAGCCGCTGGAGCAGCGGCAGGACGAACGCGGCGGTCTTGCCGGTGCCCGTCTGGGCGAGACCCAGCACGTCGCGACCCGCGCACGCGGCGGGGATGGTCTCGCGCTGGATGGGCCGCGGGCGGTCGAAGCCGGCGGCGTCCACGGCGCGCAGCAGGGCGGGATCGAGGCCGAGGTCGGCGAACCCGCCGGGCGCCGGGGAGGAGGGGAGCGTATCGAGGTGAGCAGAGGACAAGGTGGGATTCCGTTCCTGGCCCCGCCGCGCGCGCACGCGCGTCCGGCGGGGTCGTTCCGACCCGCACAACAGGAGAGGGTTCGAAGGGTTCAGGCGTCGCGGTCCCTGGGGATGGGACCCTGTTGAGCGCCGCTGCCGGGAGACCCGGCGTTGGCTGGTGAGTAGCGCCCCGTGGCCGCCGGGGCAAGCGGGGGCCGGCCCGGACGCCCCGGCTCGTCGACCTCGGACCCCAGGGCCTCCTCCCGGCTGCCGGGCACGCCCTCGTCCTCGATCGGCCGCGGCTCGAGGGCATCCAGGTTGCCATATTCCCGTATCAGCAATATGGAAATACGCATCATGAAGACCGCGTTGAATATCGACGACTCCGTGATGGAGCGGCTCAAGCGCGAGGCGGCACGGCAGGGGCGCACGATGTCGGAGCTGGTCGAGTCGGCGCTCCGGCTGCTCTTCCAGATGCGGAGGCAGCGTCCGGAGCTGCCTCCGCTGCCCAGATTCGAGAGCGGCGGCGCCCTCGTGGACGTCGCGGACCGCTGGGCGCTCTATGAGGCGATGGAAGGCCGCTAGTGTTCGTCGTGGACACCAACGTCCTGGTGTACGCCGCCGATCGCGACGCCCCGGGGCACGAACGCTGCCGGGATCTGCTGATACATGCACGTCCGTCGTCCCGGCCGCTCGATCGCATCGCCGAGGGCCACGACGTTCCGGACGTCGTGGCTGCACGGTCGCTGCTGGGGGTGTTCTCCTGAGGAGACGCCGCCTTCCCCGAGCGCCGCTCGCTGGCGAACCCCGCGGAGCCGTTGAGAGCGAGTAGCGGAGCGGGCTGGCTCGAGGGCAGGACGGTGCTCGTCACGGGGGCGACGAGCGGGATCGGACGGGCCGCGGCCCTCGCGCTCGCGCGGGAGGGGCCGTAGCTGATGCTGCTCTGCCGCAGCGCGGACAAGGGAGCGGCGTCGCACCCGGTTTCGAGACGCCGTGGGGGCCGCCCCAGCAGGCGGAAGGCAGTTCTCCACACTGTGACCAGTCCCCGGGGGAGGTCAGGCTAGAACGACCCGTAGGCGGCCTCGGGAGTCGGCCGCGGTGCTGCTCATGGCCGCCACCGCTCTGCCGTTCTGCCTCTGGTTCGCCCGACGCAATCTCGCCTGAGGGGCGCGCGCGGGCGCCCGAACCCGCCGCGGGCGCCCGAAACCGCCACAGGGATGAGTTGACCGCGCGCGGCGGTGGGTTCAGACTGCCTGCACCCCGCGGTGGCCTCGGCGATGAGCTTTCTCGAGACCGTCCGACGCGCGAAGACCTACCTGGAAGAGCAGGGCCGGGTTTCGGTCCGTGTCCTGAAGCGCGAGTTCGGGCTCGATGACGAGCGCCTGGACGAGCTGGTCGAAGAGCTCGTCGACGTGCAGCAGGTGGCGGCCCGCGAGGGCAAGGTCGTGTCGTGGATCGGCGCGGCGGCTCGCGAGCGGCAAGCCGGGGAGGGCCGGCAGGCCGGACCCGCGACGGCCGAGCGGCGTCAACTGACCGTCCTCTTCTGCGATCTGGTGGACTCCACGCGGCTCGCGAGCGGCCTCGATCCCGAGGACTGGCGCGAGGTGGTGCGCGGCTACCAGGATGCCTGTGTCCGGGCGGTGCAGCGTTTCGACGGCCATGTGGCGCAGTACCTGGGCGACGGGCTGCTGGTCTACTTCGGGTACCCGGCGGCCCACGAGGACGACGCGGAGCGTGCGGTGCGCGCCGGGCTCGCCATCGTGGGCACCGTGTCGCAGGGCAACCCGGCGCTGGCGCGGCAACACGGCCTCGAGCTGGCGGTGCGAATCGGCATCCACACCGGTCCGGTCGTGGTGGGCGAAATGGGAAGCGGTGCCAGCCGCGAGATCCTGGCCGTGGGCGATGCCACTCACCTGGCGGCGCGCCTCGAGGGGGTCGCGGATCCCGACAGCGTCGTGATGAGCGCGGATACGCTGCGGCTGGTGCCCGGCATCTTCCGCATCCGCGATCTGGGCGAGCGCGAGCTCAAGGGGCTGGGGCCGATGCGCGCCTACCAGGCGATCCAGCCCAGCGGCGTGCGCAGCCGGCTCGACGTGGCAGCCGCCCGCGGCCTGACACCCCTGGTGGGTCGCGAGCAGGAACTGGGTCTGCTGGAGGACCGCTGGGCGCAGGTGGTCGAGGGTCGTGGCCAAGTGGTGCTCGTCTGTGGGGAGGCGGGGATCGGGAAGTCGCGTCTGGTGCACGCACTCCGGGAGCGCTTCCTGGATCGGCCACA
Organism: uncultured Spirochaetales bacterium; assembly: GCA_964442285.1. Taxonomy (GTDB): domain Bacteria; phylum Myxococcota_A; class UBA9160; order UBA9160; family JAFDET01; genus CAYTZH01. Next base: position 21,478 of record CAYTZH010000055.1, read on the forward strand.
CACCTGGCTCGAATGCCGGGCCAGCCCGTATACCCAGGACAACGCCCTGTATCCGGTGCTCGAGCTGCAGCGCGCCGTGCTGGGATTCCAAGCCGCCGACACACCGGAGCGGAAGCTCGAGCGGCTCCGGTCCGGGCTCGAGCTCGCGGGATTGGACCTCGCCAAGGCCGTGCCCGTGCTCGCCGAGTTCCATGGCCTTCCCACGTCCGCGGGCTACGCGACGCCGGGTCTGAGTCCGGAAGGTCTGCGCGCCAGGACGCTCGAGCTGCTGAGCGAATGGCTGCTGTGCCTCAGCCGGCAGCAGCCGGTGCTGCTGCTGGTGGAGGACCTGCACTGGCTCGACCCCTCGTCCCTCGAGCTGCTGGGGCGCGAGATCGAGGAGACGCCCGCCGAGCGCGTGCTCCTGCTCCTCACGTACCGGCCCGACTTCGAGCCTCCGTGGGGGGCGCGCAGCAACCTGACGCCGATGCTCCTGTCGCGTCTCACGCGCGCCCAGCTTGGCGACCTGATCCGCAAGGCCGCCCGGGACCGCGCCGTCCCCGACGCCTGGCTGGACGAGATCGCGCGGCGCAGCGACGGCGTGCCCCTGTTCGCCGAGGAGCTGACCCGGGCCGCCCTCGAGTCCCGCGCGCCGGACGGCGCGCGCGGGGACAGTCCGGAGCTCGAGATCCCCTCGACGCTGCGCGACTCCCTGATGTCGCGGCTCGACGCCCTGGGTTCCGTGCGGGACCTGGCCCAGCTCGCTGCGGTGCTGGGTCGCGAGTTCAGCTACGAGCTGCTCCTGGCCGTTTCGCCCATGCGGGAGGACGAGCTGCGCCGGAGCCTGGAGCGGGCGGAGCAGGAGGAGCTCTTCTACCGCCGGGGGACTCCACCCCGGTCGGGCTACCTCTTCAAGCACGCCCTGCTGCGCGACGCCGCCTACCAGTCCCTGCTCCGCCAGGTGCGTCGCCGCACCCACCGGCGCGTCGCCGAGGCGCTGGTGGAGCGCGTGCCCGAGATCGCTCGCGAGCAGCCCGGCCTGGTGGCGCATCACTTCGCCCAGGCCGAGGACGTGGAGGAGGCGCTGCCGTACCTCCAGCGGGCCGCGGAGGAAGCGGCCGCGCGCTCCGCCAACGTCGAGTCGGTGCGCCATTTCGCGAAGGCGCTCGAGCTGGTCGAGCGTTTGGGCGAGACCCCGGAGCGAAAGCGCTGGGAGCTGGCCCTTCAGGTGGGCATCGGCGCGCCGCTGCAGCTCGTCCACGGCTACCGGACGCCCGCGACGGAGCGCGCCTACAACCGGGCCCTCGAGCTGTGGCGGGAGACCGGGGGCACAGCGCATCTCTCCGAGGCGCTCTGGGGCCTCTACTCGTTCCATCTGGTGGGCAGCGATCTGGACGTGGCCTCGGAGCTGGCCGGCGAGCTGCTGGCCGTGGCCGAGCGCGAGGGCGACGGCTCGCTCGAGAACCTGGCCCATCTGGCCCTGGGCGTTCCAGTCTTCTTCTGCGGTCGCTTCGAGGAGGCGCTCGCACATCTCGAACGCTCGCTGGCCCTCTACGACTTCGCCCGCGACGGGCGCGGAGCCTACCGCTACGGCCAGGATCCCGGGGTGATGGCCCTGCCGTTCGCTTCCTACTGCCACTGGTTCCTGGGACGCCCCGAGCGGGCGCTGGCACTCTCGCAGGAGTCCCTGGAGCGGGCGCAGACGGTCGGGCATCCCTACACCACCGCCCTGGCCCACGCCTACGCCGCGCTCCTCAACCTGCTGATGCTGCGCGACACGCCCCGCGCGTTCGAGCTCGCCCAGGAGACGGTGGCGATCGCGACGGAGCAGGCGTTCCCGCTCTGGCGGGGCTTCGGCACCGTCGCGGCCGCCCGCGCCCGCGCCGAGCTGGGCGAGCTCGACGGGTGCGTCGAGACGATCCAGACGGGTCTGGCGGACGTGGCGGCGACCGGGACGGTGGCGGGCAGCCCCTTCTTCGTCGGCATGCTCAGCGAGGCCCAGGAGCTGGCCGGGCGCCGGGACGACGCCCTGGGCGCCGTCGAGATGGCGCTCGGCCTGGCCGAGAGCACGGGTTGCCGCTACTGGGACGCGGAGCTGCGGCGCCGCAAGGGGCAGCTCCTGCTGGCTGCCGGTGCCTCGTCGGGGGATGCCGAGCCCTGGTTCCGGGAGGCGCTCGAGGTGGCCCGCCGGCAACGGGCCCGGAGCCCCGAGCTGCGCGCGGCCACGTCCCTGGCGCGGCTCTGGCGGAGCCAGGGCCGGGTCGCCGACGCCCGCGCCCTCCTTGCTCCGCTGCGGGCCGGGTTCGGCGAGGGATTCGCGACGCGGGACCTGGAGGAGGCCGGACAGCTGCTCGCCGAGCTGGCCTAGCTCCCGAAAGCCCCTACCCCTCGCCCACTTCCCGCAGCTCCTCCCCCCGCACCGGCCCGAGGCCCCCGATCATGCACCTGGGCCGGCGGCGCAAGAAGTGACGGAGCTTGCGTCGGGTGCGTCGAGAGGGTCGGCAGGGGGCGGCAAGCAGGGGCACACCGGGGACGGCCGACGGCCCCTAAGCGGCCCCTCCATCTTTCGTCATTCCAGCCAGTTCTCCCGAGGGAGCCGAAGCCGCTCGAAGGCCCGATCCGCGGTGATGAGCGTCAGCCCGTAGGCCAGCGCGTGCACCGCAATCGCCAGGTCGAAGTCGCTCATCCGCCGCCCCGCCTTCTCGAGCCGGGCCTTCCGCTCTCCGAAGCGCCGGCTGACTTCGTCGCTCCAGGGCAGCCGGAGCAGCTCCGACCCGATCACGGACCACTGCGCCTCGAGCGTCCTGCGTCGCTTGGAGGACGGCAGATAGCGCAGGCCGAACTCGATCTCCGCTGCCGTCACCTGGCAGATCGCGACGTCCTCGCGCGGCGTCCCCGCCACCCGCGTGGCCACGCCCGGCTCGCCGCGCATCAGGGCGGACACCGTGTTGGTGTCGAGCAGGTAACTCAGAGCTCGGGCGCCTCGCTCCGGGATCGGTGCTCCCGGATGACCTCCATCATCTCGTCCACGGCCTCCTCCAGCTCGGGACGCGGCGTTCCGATCGCCTTCAAGAAGCCCGGCGACCACGCGGAGCGATCCTCGAGCGCCTGCTCGATCGCCTGGATGATGAGCTGGCTGCGGGTGACGCCGAGCGCCGCGGCGCGCTCGTCCAGGGCTTCGATGAGCTCTTCCGGGAGGCGGATGCTCGTCGTGCTTCGGGGCATGGCCAGGAACGTACTACGTTCGCATTGCGCTCGCCAGTGTTCCCGGGCAGCTCCTGCGGATAGGCGAAAGAAGCGGTCTTTCGAGGTCCGGTAACCCTCGGTCTTGCCTATCCGATTGCCTCAGCCTGTGACCGTGGTTGACACGGGGCGGGGGC
>CAYTZH010000056.1:0-24705 GCA_964442285.1 uncultured Spirochaetales bacterium
TGATCACGCCGATCGCGATGGACAAGGAGCTGCGCTTCGCCATCCGCGAGGGCGGACGCACCGTCGGCGCCGGCGTCGTCGCCGAGATCATCGAGTAGCAAGCGGCGCGAAGCGCCGCGCGCAGTGAGCCGCAGGCGAACGAAGTGCGGGCCCCCGCAAGGATGGGGCCGGAGGCGAGACAGGACCTAAACCCATGGCGGACGTCAACGCGCAGAAGATCCGGATCCGGATGAAGGCCTACGACCACAAGCTCCTCGACCAGAGCGCCGGGGAGATCGTGGACACGGCCGTCCGGACGGGCGCTCGGGTCGCGGGTCCCATCCCCCTGCCCACGAGCATCAACAAGTACACGGTGCTCCGGGGCCCCCACATCGACAAGAAGTCGCGGGAGCAGTTCGAGACCCGGACCCACAAGCGGCTGATCGACATCCTCGACCCGACGCCCCAGACGGTGGACGCGCTCATGAAGCTCGAGCTCGCCGCCGGGGTGGACGTCGAGATCAAGCTGTAGGTGACGGGAATGGCCCAGGTCGAGATGGTGACCACGACCAACCAGAAAGCGGGGAGCATCGACCTCGACGCGGTGGTGTTCGAGGCTCCCGTGCGCCCGCACCTGCACCACGCGGAGGTCCGCCGGCAGCTCGCCGCGCGCCGCGCCGGCACCCACAGCACGCGCAACCGCTCGGCGGTGTCGGGGGGCGGCTCGAAGCCCTGGCGGCAGAAGGGAACCGGCCGCGCCCGACAGGGCTCCACGCGCTCGCCGCAGTGGGCGGGCGGCGGCGCGGTGTTCGGACCGGTACCCCGGGGCTACGAGCACAAGCTGCCCAAGAAGATGCGGCGCGCCGCGCTCCGGTCGGCCCTGAGCCAGCGGCTCCAGGAGCAGGAGCTCGTGATCCTGGATGCGCTGTCCCTGCCTGAGGGCCGCACCCGGCACGTGGCGGAGGTGCTCCGGCAGCTCGGCCTGGTCGACGAGCGGGTGCTGCTGGTGCTGCCCGCGCGGGACGACGTGGTGGAGCGCGCCTCGCGGAACCTGCCGCGGGTGCGCACCGTGCGCGCCGAAGGTCTGAACGTCTACGACGTGCTCTGGGCGTCGCGGGTGGTGATGACCCGGGATGCGGTCGGCGCCGTCGAGGCGCGCCTCGGCGACCGCGAGGAGGGCGCGCCGGAAGCCGCGGCTGCTGCCGCGCCCGAGGCGCCGGCCGGTGAGGAGGCGGACGCGTGAACGTGCATCAGGTCATCCGACGGCCGCTCATCACGGAGAAGAGCACGATCGGCCGCGAGGAGAACAACGTGGTGACGTTCGCCGTCGATCCCGACGCGAACAAGCACCAGATCCAGCGCGCCGTCGAGACCCTCTTCGACGTGAAGGTGCTGAGCGTCCGGACCCTGCGTCAGCCCCGCAAGAGCCGGCGGGTGGGCAAGTTCGTGGGGCGACGCCCCGAGTGGAAGAAGGCCCTGGTGGAGCTCGCCGAGGGCCAGTCGATCGAGTTCTTCGAGGGAGTGTGAGAGCGCCATGCCGATCAAGAACTATCGCCCCACCTCCCCCGGCCGACGCGGCATGAGCGTCAACACCTACCACACCCTCACCGGCGCCAAGCCGGAGCGGAGCCTGGTGGAGGGCCGGGTCTCGAAGTCCGGCGGCCGCAACAACCACGGCCGCATCAGCGTCTGGAGCCGCGGCGGGGGTCACAAGCGCCGCTACCGCAAGGTCGACTTCCGGCGCGAGAAGCTCGGCGTGCCGGCCAAGGTGGCGTCGGTGGAGTACGACCCGAACCGCTCCGCGCACATCGCGCTGCTCCACTACCGGGACGGCGAGAAACGCTACGTGCTCGCGCCGGACCAGCTCAAGGTGGGCGACGTGGTCAGATCCGGACCCGAGGCCGACATGCGGGTGGGCAATGCGCTGCCCCTGGCGCGCATCCCCCTGGGCACGGTGATCCACGCCATCGAGATGAAGCCGGGCAAGGGGGCCCAGCTCGTCCGTTCGGCCGGCGCCGGTGCGCAGCTGATGGCGCGGGAGGGCCGCTACGCCACGCTGCGCCTGCCCAGCGGCGAGATGCGGATGATCCACGTGGACTGCATGGCCACCATCGGCCAGGTGGGCAATCTCGACCACGAGAACCAGAGCATCGGCAAGGCGGGTCGCACGCGCTGGCTGGGTCGCCGCGGGCACGTCCGCGGCGTCGCCATGAACCCGGTCGACCACCCCATGGGCGGCGGCGAGGGTCGCTCTTCCGGCGGTCGCCATCCCTGCACGCCCTGGGGCAAGCCGACCAAGGGCCACAAGACCCGGAAGAAGAACCACGTGTCGAACAGGTACATCGTCAAGCGCCGGAGGAAGAAGTAGATGGCGCGGTCGCTCCGCAAGGGCCCGTTCGTCGACCCGAGCCTTCAGCGCAAGGTGGATACCCTGCTGCGCTCCGGCTCGAAGCAGGTCATCCGCACCTGGTCGCGTCGCTCGATGATCACGCCGGAGTTCGTGGGCCTCACCTTTCAGGTGCACAACGGCAAGCTCTTCATGCCCGTGTTCGTGACCGAGAACATGGTGGGGCATCGCCTCGGGGAGTTCGCGCCCACGCGGAAGTTCACGGGGCACGCCTCGGACAAGAAGGTGAAGAGGTAGCCATGGCAGTCCGGGCGAAGCTCAACAACTACCGGGTCAGCGCCCAGAAGGCGCGGCTGGTGGCCGACCAGATCCGCGGCCGGAACGTCGAGGACGCCCTGAGCCTGCTCGACCTCGAGGAGAAGCGCGTGGCCCGGCCCATGGCGAAGCTGGTGCGCTCGGCGGTGGCCAATGCCGAGGACAAGAACAACCGCGACAAGGCGGGGATCGACGTGGACAACCTCTACGTCCAGACCGTGCTGGTGGACGAAGGCCCCAGCATGTGGCGGATCCGTGCCCGCGCCCACGGTCGCGCGGCCTGGATCAACAAGCGGACGGCCCATATCACCGTCGTCCTGGCGGAGCGCTGAAGCATGGGACAGAAGGTTCATCCCTACGGATTCCGGCTGGGCACCCTCTATGGGTGGCAGTCCAACTGGTTCGCGGAGCGCCACTACGGCGAGCAGCTCCACGAGGACATCCGGATCCGGAACTACATCAAGAAGAAGCTCTTCCACGCGGGCATCTCGAAGGTGGTGATCGACCGGACCGGCGAGAAGCTCGTGGTGAACATCCACACGGCTCGGCCCGGAATCCTGATCGGGAAGCGCGGCGCCGAGGTGGACAACCTGCGCAAGGAGCTGGCCCGGTTCTCGTCCAAGGAGATCTTCATCAACATCAAGGAGATCCGGAAGGCCGAGCTGGACGCCCAGCTCGTGGCGGAGAACGTGGCCCTGCAGCTCGAGCGGCGGGTGGCCTTCCGGCGCGCGATGAAGAAGGCCGTCACGTCCACCATGAAGTTCGGCGCGGGCGGGATCCGCATCCAGTGCGCCGGCCGTCTCGGCGGCGCCGAGATGGGACGACGCGAGTGGTACCGCGAGGGCCGCGTGCCCCTGCACACCCTGCGGGCGGACGTGGACTACGGCCTCGCCGAGGCCAAGACCACGTACGGCGTGATCGGGGTGAAGTGCTGGATCTTCAAGGGCGACATGACGGACAAGGAGATCCGGAAGGGTGTCCTGTCCCAGCAATTCGCCGACGACGCAGCGAGGTAGGACGTGCTCCAGCCGAAGAAGGTCAAGCATCGGAAGGTCCACAAGGGTCGCATGCGCGGGAAGGCCTATCGCGGCTGCACCCTTGCGTTCGGCGACTTCGGGCTGCAGACGACGAGCTGCGGCCGGATCACGGCGCGCCAGATCGAGGCCGCCCGAATCGCCATGACCCGCCACGTGAAGCGCGGTGGAAAGGTCTGGATCCGGATCTTCCCGGACAAGCCCATCACCAAGAAGCCCGCGGAGACCCGCATGGGCAAGGGCAAGGGCAATCCGGAGGAGTGGGTGGCCGTGGTGAAGCCCGGTCGCGTGCTCTACGAGATGGAGGGGGTGAACCCCAGGATCGCCAAGGAAGCCCTGCGGCTGGCGGCCCACAAGCTGCCCGTGTCCTGCAGGATCGTCCTGCGAGACGAGGTGGCGGCGTGAAGGCCTCCGAGCTGCGAGATCTGTCCCTGGACGAGCTCCAGACCAAGGCCCGGGAGCTCCGCGACGAGCTCTTCACCGCCCGGGTGCGCGACTCCACCGGGCAGCTCGAGGACAAGGCGAAGCTGGGTCGACTCCGTCGTGAGGTGGCCCGCGCGGAGACGGTTCTCCGCGAGAAGCGCGAGGCGCAGGCGTGAAGGAACGAGGCAATCGGCGAACCCTGGTGGGCACGGTCGTGAGCGACCGCATGGACAAGACGGTCGTGGTCCGCGTGGAGCGACAGGTCCAGGACGCCAAGTACAAGAAGTACGTGCGTCGGCACACCCGCTTCATGGCGCACGACGAGACCAACGCGTGCGCCGTGGGTGACCGCGTGCGCATCATCGAGCATCGGCCGCTGTCGAAGCACAAGCGCTGGAAGGTCCAGGAAACCCTCGCGAGGGCCGCGACGTGATCCAGACCGAGTCGACGCTGCAGGTGGCCGACAACTCGGGCGCGCGCCGGGTGTCCTGCATCAAGGTCCTCGGGGGCTCGAAGCGCAAGTACGCGTCCATCGGCGACGTGATCGTGGTGGCGGTGAAGGAGGCCATCCCCAACGCCCGGGTGAAGAAGGGCGACGTCCGCAAGGCCGTGGTGGTGCGCACCGCCAAGGGCATCGGGCGTCGCGACGGCACCTTCATCCGTTTCGACGAGAACGCCGCCGTGCTGATCGACAACCAGGGGGAGCCGATCGGCACCCGCATCTTCGGTCCGGTGGCTCGCGAGCTGCGCGCGCGCCGGTTCATGAAGATCATCTCCCTGGCGCCGGAGGTGCTCTAGCCATGGTCTCCCGGGCCATCGATCGCTACCGCAGCGACGTCATGCCGAAGCTCTCCGAGGAGTTCGGCTACAAGAACGTCCACCAGGTTCCCCGCATGACGAAGATCGTGCTCAACGTGGGCCTGGGCGAGGCGACCCAGAACCCGAAGCTGCTGGAGAACGCCACCCAGGAGCTGGCGCTCATCAGCGGCCAGGCCCCGACGGTGCGACGCGCGCGCAAGTCCGTGGCCAACTTCAAGCTGCGGGCGGGACAGCCCATCGGCTGCAAGGTGACCCTGCGCGGAACCCGGATGTGGGACTTCTTCGACCGCCTGGTGAACGTGGCGCTCCCCCGCGTGCGCGACTTCAAGGGCGTGAGCCCGAAGGCCTTCGACGGCCGCGGCAACTACACCCTGGGCATTCGGGAGCAGATCATCTTCCCGGAGATCGACTACGACAAGGTCGAGCGGATCACCGGACTCAACGTGACCATGTGCACGACCGCCGAGAGCGACGCCGAGGCCAAGGCCCTGCTCCGCCACCTCGGCGTGCCGTTCCGGGCGTAGGGGATTCGAGCCATGATGACCGACCCGATCGCAGACATGCTGGCCCGGATTCGCAATGCGGGCACGGCGAGCCATAACGAAGTCGCGATCCCGGCTTCGAAGCTGAAGCGCGCCCTCGCCGAGGTGCTTCGCGAGGGTGGATACCTGGGTGAGCTGCGCGTGGAGGCGCGCGAGGGCCACGCGTTCATCGTGGCGGCCATCCGCTACAACGACGAGGGCAATCCCATGATCGACGGGCTGCGCCGGGTGAGCAGGCCCGGGCGCCGCGTCTACGTGAACGCGGACGAGGTCCCGCGCGTGCGCAACGGCCTGGGCATGGCCGTGCTGACCACGTCGCGGGGCGTGATGTCGGACCGCTCCGCCCGCGAGCAGAACGTGGGCGGCGAAGTCCTGTGTGAGGTCTGGTAGCGATGTCCCGGATCGGACGCGCGCCGATCGCCATCCCGAGCGGGGTGTCGGTGGAGCAGAAGGGCCGCGAGGTCCACGTGAAGGGCCCGAAGGGCGCGCTCTCCCAGGTGCTCCCGGAGGTGATCCAGCTCGAGCAGGCCGACGGCACGCTGCGCCTCCAGCGTCCCGACGACCGCAAGCCGACCCGGGCCCTCCACGGGCTGGCGCGGGCCCTGGTCAACAACATGGTGAGGGGCGTCACCGACGGCTTCAAGCGGGAGCTCGCGGTGGTGGGCGTCGGGTATCGCGCGGAGGTCTCGGGCAGGACCCTCAAGCTCTCGGTGGGCTACTCGCACCCGGTGGAGATGGCGATCCCCGAAGGACTCGAGGTGGCGGTGGACAAGAACACCGAGATCGCCATCGCGGGCATCGACAAGCAGGCGGTGGGCCAGTTCGCCGCCGACGTCCGGGCCGTACGCCCGCCCGAGCCGTACAAGGGCAAGGGCATCCGCTACGCGGACGAGCACGTGCGGCGCAAGGTCGGCAAGGCCGGCGCCACGGGAGGCTGATGATGCAGGCGAAGATCCGCGACTCGAAGCAGCGCATGCGCGTCGCCCGTCAGGTCCGCGTCGTGAAGCGGCTGGGTCGCGCGCGCTCCCAGCGGCCCCGGCTGACCGTCTACCGGAGCAACAAGCACATCTACGCTCTGCTCGTGGATCCGCTGACCGGTCGCACGCTGGCGAGCGTATCGAGCCTCTCCAAGATCCTCCCCGAGGTGGAGAGCGAGGCCACGGGCAAGGTCGCCCTGGCCGAGAAGGTGGGGACCGCCATTGCCAACCTCGCCCGGGAGAGACAGATCGACGAGGTGGTCTTCAACCGCAACGGATTCTTGTACCACGGCCGGGTGAAGGCCCTGGCGGACGCTGCCCGCAAGGGCGGCCTCCGCTTCTGAGATCGGGGAAGGCGATGCGCGAGCGACTCAACGCGAACGACTACGAGCTGACCGACCGGGTGATCCACATCAACCGCGTCGCCAAGGTGGTGAAGGGCGGGCGCCGCTTCAGCTTCAGCGCCCTGGTGGTGGTGGGCGACGGCGCCGGCATCGTGGGCGTGGGCCTCGGCAAGGCCCACGAGGTGCCGGAGGCCATCCGCAAGGGGGTCGAGCGGGCCCGCAAGCATCTGGTCCGGGTGCCCCTGGTGAACGGCACGCTGCCCCACGAGATTCTCGGACGCTTCGGCGCGGGGAAGGTGCTGCTGAAGCCCGCCTCGCCGGGGACCGGCGTGATCGCGGGCGGTCCCGTGCGCGCGGTGGTGGAGTCGGCCGGGGTCGCCGACATCCTCACCAAGACCCTCGGCACCAACAATCCCCACAACGTGGTCAATGCCACCATGGCCGGGCTCTCCTCTCTCCGCGATCCGGAGGCCCGCCTGGCCGAGCTTCAGGGTGCGGCATGAGCCAGCCGGGACGCGTCAAGGTGAAGCTGGTGCGGAGCCCGATCGGCTACGACCGGCGCCAGCGCAAGAGCGTGCGCGGCCTGGGACTCCGGCGTCTCCACCAGACGGTGGAGCTGGAGGACAACCCGTCCGTGCGCGGAATGATCGACAAGGTCAAGCACCTCGTCGTGGTGGAGGGTTGAGGATGCTGGATCGGCTCTCGCCGAACCCCGGGGCGCGCACCCGGCGCAAGCGCGTCGGGCGCGGGCCCGGCTCGGGCGTCGGCAAGACGTCGGGCCGCGGCGTGAAGGGGCAGGGCAAGCGCTCGCCCGGGCGGGAGACCCCGCTCTGGTTCGAGGGTGGTCAGATGCCCATGGCGCGCCGACTGCCCAAGCGGGGCTTCCACAACCGCACCCGCACCGCGTGCGAGATCGTCAACGTCGGGGGCCTCGCGGCCTTCGGCGACGGTGCGACCGTCGACCCCGAGGTGCTCGCAACGCGCGGCCTCATCCGCGGCTCGGGCGCGCCGGTGAAGCTGCTCGGGGAGGGCGATGCGCCGAAGAACCTGACCGTCCGGGTGCACCGGGTGAGCGCCTCCGCGCGCGAGAAGGTCGAGGCGGCCGGCGGAAAGGTGGAGACGCTCTCGTGATCGGCGGCGTCCAGAACATCGGGAGGATCAAGGAGCTCCGGAACCGGATCCTCTTCACGTTCGGGATGCTCGCCGTCTACCGCGTGGGAGCGCACATCGCGACTCCTGGAATCGACCCGAACGTCATCCGCCAGTTCTTCGAGAACGCGGCGGACACCGTGTTCGGGCTCTTCAATCTCTTCTCGGGAGGAGCGCTGGAGCAGCTCTCGATCTTCGCGCTGGGCATCATGCCCTACATCAGTGCGTCGATCTTCTTCCAGCTGCTCACGGTGGTCGTACCCCAGCTCGAGGCGCTCCAGAAGGAAGGCGAGCAGGGCCGCAAGAAGATCACCCAGTGGACCCGCTACGCCACCATCGTGCTCGCCCTGTTCCAGAGCCTGCTGCTCTCCTTCGCGCTGGAGAGCGGCCAGTTCGGAAGCGGCGCCGTCATGGAGCCCGGCTGGAGCTTCCGGCTGATGACGATGATCACCCTCACCTCGGGCACGGCCTTCATCATGTGGCTGGGCGAGCAGGTGACGGAGCGCGGCATCGGCAATGGCATCTCGCTGGTGATCTTCTCGAGCATCATCGTCAGCATCCCCTCCGGCATGGGCGCCATCGTCGAGCTCATCCGCACGGACCAGTTCACGCTGATCGGAACGCTCTTCCTGCTCGGCTTCATCGTCGTGGTGACCGGCGCGGTGGTCTACTTCGAGCGGGGCCAGCGTCGCATCCCGATCCAGCACGCCAAGCGGGTCGTGGGCCGCAAGGTCACCCAGGGGGGCATGAGCTATTTCCCCCTGAAGGTCAACACGGCCGGCGTGATTCCGCCGATCTTCGCGTCGTCGATCCTGATGCTGCCCCTCACCGTGGGACAGTTCACGGACTCGCCGCTGATCGCCCGCATCACCCAGGACTATCTCGGCTTCGGAAGCCTCGGCTACAACGTGATCTACGTGGGCCTGATCGTCTTCTTCGCCTTCTTCTACACGGCGATCGTGATCAACCCGGTGGACGTGTCCGAGAACATCAAGCGCTTCGGCGGCTTCATCCCGGGCATCCGCCCGGGTCGTCGGACCGCCGAGTACATCGACCGGATCCTGGGGCGCCTGACCCTCATCGGTGCGGTCTACGTATCCGTCGTCTGTGTGATCCCGGTGCTGCTGTCCAACCGGGTCGGCGTGCCCTTCTTCTTCGGCGGGACGGCGCTGCTGATCGTGGTGGGCGTCGCGCTCGACGTGATCGGACAGATCGAGGCCCACCTGGTGTCCCACCACTACGGCGACATGATGGGCGGTGGCGGCGGCGGTCGCGGGAAGCTGGGCCGATGAGTCGTCCGCGCATGCTGCTGATCGGCCCGCCGGGGGCGGGGAAGGGCACCCAGGCCAAGCTCCTGGTGGAGGCCTTCGGGATTCCCCAGATCTCGACCGGCGACATGCTGCGCGCGGCGGTCGCGGCGGAGTCCGCGGTGGGTCGCGAGGCGAAGGGCTACATGGACCGGGGCGAGCTGGTGCCGGACTCGGTGGTGATCGGCGTCGCCGAGGACCGGCTGCGCCAGCCGGACGCCGAGGGCTTCGTGCTGGACGGCTTCCCCCGCACCGTGGCCCAGGCCGAGGCCCTGGACGACCTGCTCGAGCGCCTGGCCCGGCCGCTGGAGCGCTGCGTGGTGATGAAGGTGGCCGAGGACGAGCTGGTGGCGCGGCTGCTCAAGCGCGCCGAGATCGAGGGCCGCTCGGACGACACCGAGGAGGCCATCCGCACCCGCATGCGCGTCTACCGGGAGCAGACGCACCCCCTGGTGGACTACTACGCCCGGCGCGGCCTCGTGCGCGAGGTGGATGGCGTGGGCGCCGTGGACGCGGTGTCCCGGCGCATCGCCGAGGCGATCGGTCGATGATGGCGACGGCGATCCCCGTGAAGACCCGGCAGGAGCTGGCCAGCATGCGCGAGGCGGCCCGCCACGTCGCGGAGATCCTGCTCGAGCTGCGCGATCTCGCCAAGCCCGGGGTGACCACGGGAGAGCTGAACGCGGCGGCCGAGCGCTCGATCGCCCGGCGGGGTGTGGCCTCGTCCTTCAAGGGCTACGATCCCCACGGTCTGCCCCCGTTCCCGGCGGCCGTCTGCATCTCGGTGAACGAGGAGATCGTCCACGGGATTCCCGGCCCGCGGGAGCTCTCCGAGGGCGACCTCCTCAGCCTCGACTTCGGCGTCTCGGTGGACGGCTACCACGGGGACTCCGCGGTCACGGTCCCGATCGGCGACGCTCCGCCGGAGGCCCGGCGGCTGATCGAGGCCACCCGCGCCTCGCTGTACTGCGGCATCGAGCAGATGCGGCCGGGCGCGCGGCTCTCGGACATCGGGCACGCGGTGGAGAAGCGGGCGGAGGGGGCGGGCTACAGGGTGGTGCGGCAATTCGTGGGGCACGGCATCGGCCAGCGCCTGCACGAGCCGCCCCAGATTCCGAACTTCGGGGATCCGGGGCGCGGCCCGCAGCTGCAGGCCGGCATGGTCTTCGCGGTGGAGCCCATGCTGTGCGCCGGGACGGCCGAGATCGAGATGCTCGAGGACCGCTGGACGGCCGTCACCGCGGACGGCCGGCTCTCGGCGCATTTCGAGCACACGATCCTCGTGACCGAGGACGGTCCCGAGGTGCTCACGAAGGTGGCCGGCTCCCACTAGGGGGGCGGGAGGTGGACATGAAGGTGCGGGCTTCGGTCCGGAAGATGTGCGCGAAGTGCCGGATCATCCGGCGGCGCGGCGTCGTCCGGGTGATCTGTGAGAACCCCAAGCACAAGCAGCGACAGGGCTAGGAGGTCGCGATGGCACGCATTGCAGGTGTCGACCTGCCCCGGAACAAGCGGATCGAGATCGCCCTCACGTACATCTTCGGCGTGGGTCGCACGTCGGCCGCGAAGATCTGCGAGACGGCGGGCGTGGACGTCGGCACCAAGACCGACCAGCTCGGCGAGGGCGAGGTGATCCGGCTGCGCGAGATCATCGAGCGGGACTACCAGGTGGAAGGCGACCTGCGCCGCGAGGTGAACCAGCAGGTCAAGATGCTCATGGACATGGGCTGCTACCGGGGCCTGCGCCACCGCCGTGGGCTTCCGGTGCGAGGCCAGCGCACCCACACCAACGCGCGCACCCGCAAGGGTCCGCGCAAGACCGTCGCGGGCAAGAAGAAGGCCCCGACCAAGAAGTAGACGAGCATGGTGAAGAAGGGCAGCAAGAAGAAGGTCAAGAAGAACGTGCAGAGTGGGATCGCCCACGTCCAGTCCACGTTCAACAACACGATCATCACGATCACGGACGTGGGCGGGAACGCCCTGGCGTGGTCGAGCGCCGGTCAGCAGGGCTTCAAGGGCTCGCGCAAGTCCACGCCCTACGCGGCCCAGATCGCCGCCGAGGAGTGTGCCAAGAAGGCCATGGAGCACGGCGTCCGGAGCGTGGCGGTCTACGTCAACGGTCCGGGTGGCGGCCGCGAGTCGGCGCTGCGCGCCATGCAGACCGCGGGGATCAAGGTGACGCTGATCAAGGACGTCACGCCCATCCCCCACAACGGCTGTCGGCCGCCCAAGCGGCGGAGGGTGTAGAGCAGGATGGCGAGATATCGAGGACCCGCGTGTCGGCTGTGTCGCCGGGAAGGGAGCAAGCTCTTCCTGAAGGGCGACCGCTGCTTCAGCGAGAAGTGCGCGATCGATCGGCGCAACTACCCCCCGGGCCAGCACGGACAGGGGCGGACCCGCTTCTCCGACTACGGCGTGCAGCTCCGGGAGAAGCAGAAGGTGCGCCGGATGTACGGCGTGCAGGAGAAGCAGTTCGCGCGCACCATGGCCAGGGCCAGCCGCATGAAGGGCCGGGCGGGCGACAACCTGCTCTCGCTGCTGGAGCGGCGGCTCGACAACGTGGTGTTCCGGCTCGGCTTCGCCACCTCGCGATCCGAGGCGCGCCAGCTCGTGCGCCACGGCCACTTCCTGGTGAACGGGCGCAAGGCCATGACGCCCTCCATGTCCGTGCGGGAGGGCTGGACGGTGACCCTGATCGAAGGGTCCCGTGAGGTCGCGCGGATCGTGGGCGCGCTGGACGCCGTGGAGCACCGCAGCGTTCCCCAGTGGCTGGAGCTGGACAAGGACAGCTTCGAGGGCACGGTGAAGACGCTGCCGGCCCGCGACGACATCACGCTGCCGGTGCAGGAGCAGCTCATCGTCGAGCTCTACAGCCGCTAGGCCTGGGTAGCTCGAGCTTCGAGAAGACTCGAAGGGGGGATTCATGACGTCTCAGGAACTGTTCACCCGCAACTGGCGCGAGCTGATCCGGCCGCGTCGCCTCGAGGTGGAAGAGCCCGAGCTCACGTCGACCTACGGTCGGTTCTGGTGCGAGCCGCTCGAGCGCGGCTACGGCCTGACCCTGGGCAACGCGCTGCGCCGGATCCTGCTCTCGTCGCTGCAGGGCGCCGCGATCACCAGCGTGAAGATCAACGGCGTCCTGCACGAGTTCTCCACGATCCCCGGGGTCGAGGAGGACGTGGGCGACATCATCCTGAATCTCAAGGAGGTCAGGATGCGGATGCACGCCGAGGGTCCGAAGGTGCTCCGCCTCCACAAGAAGGGGGAGGGCACGCTCCGGGCCGGGGATTTCTCGAGCGACGACCAGACCATCGACATCCTGAACCCGGATCACGTGATCGCCACCCTCGCGCCGGAGGCGGATATGGAGATGGAGGTCACGGTGGGCCTGGGCAAGGGCTACGTCCTCGCCGAGAAGAACAAGACCGAGGAGATGCCGATCGGCACGATCCCGATCGATTCGGTCTTCTCGCCGATCCGGCGCGTGAACTACACCGTCACGCCGGCCCGCGTCGGCCGCGAGACCGACTTCGACCGGCTCAACCTCGAGGTGTGGACGGACGGCGCGCTCCAGCCCGCCGATGCCGTGGCCTACGCGGCCAAGATCCTCAAGGACCAGCTCTCCATCTTCATCAACTTCGAAGAGCCCGAGGAGGTGGCGGCACCGGCGATCGACGAGCCGGCGCCCCTCAACCCCAACCTCTTCAAGTCGGTGGACGAGCTGGAGCTCTCCGTCCGCTCGGCCAATTGTCTCCAGAACGCCAACATCCGCTACATCGGCGAGCTGGTGCAGAAGACCGAGGCGGAGATGCTCAAGACCAAGAACTTCGGCCGCAAGTCGCTGAACGAGATCAAGGAGATGCTCACGTCGATGGGCCTCTCGCTGGGGATGTCGCTCGACGGCTATCCGCAGCGCAAGGACATCGAACGGATGCGGGAGAGAGAGTCCTAGCCATGAGACACCGCAAGGGAGGCGTCAGGCTCGGCCGGACGAGCGCCCATCGCAAGGCGCTCTACCGGAACCTGGTGACGTCGCTCCTCGAGCACGAGCGGATCGAGACGACCGACGTGAAGGCGAAGGAGGTGCGTCGGCTCGCGGATCGCATGATCACCCTGGGCAAGCGCGGCACGCTGCACGCCCGCCGCAGCGCGCTCCGGGTGATCAAGAGCCGCGACGTGACGGCGAAGGTCTTCGACGACCTGGCACAGCGCTTCCGCGAGCGGCCGGGTGGATACACCCGGGTCCTCAAGGTGCGGCGGCGGGTCGGCGACAACGCGCCGCTCTCGATCGTCGAGCTGGTGGAGGGCACCGCGCCCGCCAGCGAAGAGCCGAAGAAGCGCCAGAAGAAGGGCTAGCGTGCCGTCGCGCGCCGGCGTGGCGGTGGTGGCGGCTCTCGTGATCCTGGGGGCCGCCCTGGTCCTGCTCTCCACGGATACCCCGGCTCCCTACGTGGAGGCCGGCACGGTCGCCCCCGAGTTCCGCCTGGCGGACCTCGAGAGCGGCGAGCCGGTGCCCCTGTCGTCGTATCGGGGCCGCGTCGTCCTCCTCAACTTCTGGGCCACCTGGTGCAAGCCGTGCGAGGACGAGATGCCGAGCATGGAGGCCCTGTACCGGAGCCTCGCCGGGCAGGCCTTCGAGCTCGTCGCGGTGTCGGTGGACGACGACGTCGAGCTGGTGCGCGCGTTCCGCAGCCGCCACGGCCTCAGCTTCCCGATCCTGCTCGACCCCGCCCGGGCCGCCGCCGATGCCTACCAGACCTTCCGCTTCCCGGAGACCTTCCTCATCGACGCCGAAGGCCGGGTGATCCAGCGCTACGTCGGTCCTCGGGACTGGTCCGGGCCCGAGTACGCGAACCGCATCCGGCGCCTTGTCACGGCGGGGGCCGATCCCGTACCTTGAGCCGGCCTTCCTGGGGGAAAGGTGAGAGCATTCCTGGTGGTCGCGCTCCTGCTGCTCGGAGCGGCCGCCTCCATCGCGCTCGACCGGGAGTCCGGCCTGACGGCCTGGCTCACGCTCCGGCGCGAGGTGGCCGCGGCCGACCTGCGCATCGCCACCCTGCAGGCCGGGATCGACGCCCGGCGGACCGAGGCCGAGGCCCTCGAGCACGACCCGTGCGCCCAGGAACGGGCGATCCGGGAGGACCTGGAGCGGGCCCGCCCCGGGGAGGTGGTCGTGCGCTTTCCGGGGTCCCAAACCCCCCGATTTCCTTGACGAAATGGCGTCGGAGGGGCACTCTCCCGGGGTCGTGAAGGACCGTCTCCTCGAAGCCCTGCGCAGCGCCGTCCGCCACCTGCTCGACGATGCCGGGGACGGCGGGGAGCTGCCCGATTTCACCCTCGAGGTGCCCCGCAACCCCGAGCACGGGGACTTCGCCTGCAACGTCGCCATGCTGCTGGCCAGGCGCCTGGGCGCGCGGCCCCGGGACCTGGCGGCGCGGCTGGCCGAGACCCTGGGCGATGCCGGGGGGCTGGTCGAGGCGGTGGAGGTGGCCGGCCCGGGCTTCCTCAACGTCCGGCTCGCCGACTCCCGCTGGCAGGGCCTGCTGCGCGAGGTGCTGGCGGCGGGCCGCGCCTATGGCCGCCGGGAGGCCGGCACGGGCCCGGAGGTCCAGGTGGAGTTCGTGTCGGCGAATCCCACCGGCCCCCTCACCCTGGGTCATGGGCGCCAGGGCGTCCTCGGCGACTGCGTCGCGCGCCTACTCGAGGCCGCCGGCGCCCGGGTCACCCGTGAGTACTACTTCAACGACGGCGGCCGCCAGATGCGGGTCCTGGGGGAGTCGGTGCGGGCCCGCTACCTGGAGCGCCTCGGGCGTGCCGCCGCGCCGCCGGCGGAGGCCTTCGGGGAGGGCGCCGACTGGCCCGAGACGATCGACGGTCTCCCCGTGGTGTTCCCGAAGGACGGCTACCAGGGGGAGTACATCGCCGACATCGCCGGCGACCTGCACGCGGCCCACGGCGAGGGCCTGCTCGGGGAGCCCGGGGACGGACGCTTCCGGGAGGTCGCCGAGATGGAGATCTTCGCCGGGATCCGCCGCACCCTGGAGGAGATCGGCATCCACTTCGACGTGTTCTTCAACGAGAAGACCCTCTACCAGGAGGGGAAGCTCGAGGAGGTCGTCGAGGCGCTCCGGGCGCGGGGCCTGGTGTTCGACGAGGACGGCGCCGTCTGGCTGCGCGCCACGGCCCTGGGCCTCGACCGCGATCGGGTGCTCGTGAAGAGCACGGGAGAGCCCACCTACCTGCTGCCGGACGTCGCCTACCACCGGGAGAAGTTCCGCCGGGGCTTCGAGCGGGTGATCGACGTCCAGGGCGCCGACCACTACGCGCAGTTTCCGTTCGTCCGCGAGGCGGCCGCGGCCCTCGGTTGTCCCGGCGAGGCCATCGAGCTGGTGATGCACCAGTTCGTGACCCTGACCCGGAGCGGCGAGCAGGTGAAGCAGAGCACCCGGCGCGCCACCTACGTCACGGTGGACGAGCTCCTCGCCGCCGTCGGCCCCGACGTCTTCCGCTTCTTCATGGTGCAGCGCAAGGCCGACGGCCACCTGGATTTCGACCTCGACGTGGCGGAGTCCACCGACTGGAAGAAGAACCCCGCCTATACCATCCAGTACGCCTACGCGCGGACCCACGGCATCGAGCGCAAGGCGGCCGAGTGGGGCGCCGCGATGCCGGGCGCGGACGACGTGGATGCCTCGCGGCTCGCGCTTCCCGAGGAGATCGAGCTGCTCAAGAAGCTCGGCGAGTATCCCGACCTGGTGCAGCGGGCTGCGGAGGCCCGCGAGCCCCACCACGTGGCCTACTATCTGCGGGAGCTGGCCGGTCTGTGGAATCCGTACGTCCAGGACGGCAGCCGACACCGGGTGCTCTCCGACGACGCGGGCCTGACCGCCGCGCGGCTCGGGCTCACCCTGGCGGTGCGATCCGTGCTGGGCGCCGGCCTGGACCTCCTGGGCCTCTCGTCCCCCGAGCGGATGTAGGAGCGGTGGTGTGACCGAGTCGGTGGAGCGCGGGCGCCGGAGCGGATGGTGGACCGCCCTGATCAGCCTGTTCGGGGCCTCCCTGCTGGTGGTCGTCGGCTTCGCGCTGGGTCTCGTGGCGGGGGCCTCGTGGGAGGAGCCGGACCTGCTCATGGACCACCTGGAGGGGGAGACGACCGAGGTCCTGCTGGCCCAGCTTCGCGGGGAGGCCGAGTCCGCGGAGGCGGGGAGCGTGTCGGCGGCACCCGTGGGGGCCGAGCCCGCTGTGTCGGCGGCACCCGTGGGGAGCGAGCCCGCCGTGTCGGTGGCGCCGCCGGTGGCCGCGGCGCCGCCGGTCCCGGTGCCCGCGGAGGGGTCGATTCCCGACGGCTTCTCCGTCCAGGTCGGCGCCTTCCGGGAGCGGGAGGCGGCGGACACCCTGGTGGGTCGCCTCTCCGAGCGCGGCTTCCCGGCCTACGTGGCGGTCGGATCGCCCGAGGGCGCCCACCGCTGGCGGGTCCGGGTCGGCCCGGTGGCGACCCGCGACCAGGCGGACGCCATGGCCGATCGGCTGAAGCGCAACGAGCGCCTGCCCACCTGGGTGGTGACCCACGATGGCTGAGGCACGCGCCAGGCGGGCGCTGGTGACCGGGGCGGCCGGCTTCCTCGGCTCCCACCTCTGCGACCGGCTGATCGCCGAGGGCTGGGAGGTGCTCGGCTACGACAACCTCCTCACGGGCCGCATGCAGAACATCGAGCACCTGCTGGGTCATCCGGCCTTCGACTTCGAGCACTACGACGTCACCAACTATCTCTACGTCGCCGGGCCCCTCCACGCGATCCTCCACTTCGCCTCGCCGGCGAGCCCGGCCGACTTCGAGCGCCTGCCCATCCAGATCCTCAAGGTGGGCTCCCTCGGCACCCACAAGGCCCTCGGCCTGGCGAAGGCCAAGAACGCGCGCCTGCTGCTGGCGAGCACGTCGGAGTGCTACGGCGACCCGGAGGTCAACCCGCAGCCCGAGACCTACTGGGGCAACGTGAACCCGGTGGGCGTGCGCGGCGTCTACGACGAGGCCAAGCGCTTCGCCGAGGCCATGACCATGGCCTATCACCGGCACCACGGGGTGGACGTCCGGATCGTACGCATCTTCAACACCTACGGCCCGCGCATGCAGGTGGACGACGGCCGCGCGATTCCCAACTTCATGACCCAGTCCCTGGCCGGGGAGGACCTGACCGTCTACGGCGACGGCTCCCAGACGCGGTCGGTCACCTACGTGGACGACCTCATCGAGGGGATCTACCGGCTGCTCGGCTCGGACTACGTGGGCCCGGTCAACATCGGCAGCCACGACGAGATCACCATCCGCGAGCTCGCCGAGAAGATCGTGGCCGTGACCGGCAGCCGCAGCCGCGTGGTCGAGCGCCCGCTTCCCCCCGACGACCCCAAGGTGCGCCATCCCGACACCTCCCTGGCGCGGCGGGTGCTCGACGGCTGGGAGGCCCGGGTCTCCGTCGACGACGGCCTGGCCCGCACGCGCGACTACTTCGTCGAGGAGCTGAAGAAGCGAGGGACCCTCGGCTCGTGATTCCCCGGGAACGCATCCGCAATTTCTGCATCATCGCCCACGTCGACCACGGCAAGAGCACGCTCGCCGATCGACTGCTCGATGCGACGCATACCCTCACCCAGCGCGAGAAGCGCGAACAGTTCCTCGACAAGATGGAGCTCGAGCGCGAGCGCGGAATCACGATCAAGGCCCAGACGGTGCGCATGCGCTATCGGGCGCAGGACGGTCACGACTACCTGCTCAACCTGATCGACACGCCCGGCCACGTGGACTTCTCCTACGAGGTCTCCCGGGCCCTGCAGGCCTGCGAGGGCGCCGTCCTCGTGGTGGACGCCTCTCAGGGGGTGGAGGCACAGACCCTGGCCAACGCCTACCTGGCCGTCGACGCGGGTCTCGAGCTCGTGCCCGTCGCCAACAAGATCGACCTTCCGGCGGCCGATGCGCGCCGGGCGGCCGAAGAGGTGGAGGACGTCATCGGCCTCGAGGCCGACTCGGTGCTGGCGATCTCCGCGAAGACGGGGCAGGGCGTCGAGGCGCTCCTGGAGCGGATCGTCTCCGACGTGCCCCCGCCGAGCGGGGACCCGGCCGCCCCCCTGCGGGCGCTGTTATTCGACGCCTGGTTCGATCCCTACGTGGGTGTGGCCATGCTCGTGCGCGTGATGGACGGCGAGCTGCAGAAGCGCCAGAAGATCCGGCTCATGGCCCGGCGCACGGAGCACGAGGTGCAGCAGCTCCACGTGGTGGATCCCAACCCGCGCCCGGTGGACACGCTGGCGGCGGGTGAGGTGGGCGTGGTGATCGCCGGCCTGAAGAGCCTGGACGAGGTGCGCATCGGCGACACGCTCACCTCCCTGGCGGACCCGGCCGAGGAGCCGCTGCCGGGCTTCAAGCTCGTGAAGCCCATGGTCTTCAGCGGCCTCTACCCCGTGGATGCCGAGGACTACGAGCCGCTGAAGGCGGCCCTCGAGAAGCTCCGGCTCAACGACGCCTCCTTCTCCTACGAGCCCGAGACCAGCGCCGCCCTCGGCTTCGGCTTCCGCTGCGGCTTCCTGGGCTTCCTCCACGGCGAGATCATCCAGGAGCGCCTCGAGCGCGAGTACGAGCTGCGGCTCATCACCACGGCGCCCACGGTGCGCTATCGGGTCGTCACCAAGGCCGGCGAGGAGTTCGAGATCGAGAGCCCCGCGGCGCTTCCCGAGACCGGCGACCTCGACCGCGTCGAGGAGCCCATGGTGACCGCGACCATCCACGTGCCCTCGGAGTTCGTCGGACCGGTGCTGTCGCTCTGCCAGGACCGGCGCGGTCGCCAGCGGGACATGCGGGTGCACGGCAGCCGGGTCCAGATCCGCTACGACCTGCCCCTCGCGGAGATCGTCGTCGACTTCCACGACCGTCTGAAGAGCTGCACGCGCGGCTACGGCTCCTTCGACTACGAGCTGGAGGGCTACGAGCCGGCCGACCTGGTGAAGCTCGACATCCTCGTGAACGGCCAGTCGGTGGATGCCCTCTCGCTCATCGTCCACCGCGACAAGGCCCAGACGCGCGGGGGCGAGCTCGCGCGCAAGCTCAAGGAGTTCATCCCGCGCCAGATGTACGAGGTGGCGATCCAGGCGGCGATCGGCTCGCGGGTCATCGCCCGCACCAACGTGAAGGCCCTGCGGAAGAACGTCACGGCGAAGTGCTACGGTGGCGACATCACCCGGAAACGCAAGCTCCTCGAGAGGCAGAAGGAGGGCAAGAAGCGCATGAAGCGGGTCGGATCCGTGGAGATCCCGCAGGAGGCATTCCTGGCGGCCCTCCGCATCGACGACCAATGAGCACCGGGGGCGACACGAGCGACCGCGTCGAGCAGCGCCTGGAGTACGAGAGCGCTCCGGCGCCGCCCCGATCCTGGCTCCGCCGCCAGGCCGAGGGGCTCAACACGCTGCTGGTCGCCGTCGTGATCGCCCTGGCGATCCGTGCCTTCGTGATCGAGCCGTTCCGGATTCCTTCGGGCTCGATGCTCGACACGCTGCTGATCGGCGACCACCTCTTCGTCAACAAGTTCGTCTACGGAGTCAGGATCCCGTTCACCGAGCTGCGACTCCCGGGACTCCGCGAGCCCGAGCGTGGGGATGTCGTGGTCTTTACCGTGGCGCGACAGGGGCAGGCGATCCATCCTGCCGACCGCCGCCCGGATCTGCCGCGGGAGGAGTTCGTGAAGCGGATCGTCGGCCTGCCGGGCGACACCATCGAGGTGGATCGCGGACGCATCGTGCTCAACGGGCGGGAGGTGGCGGCGGAGGACACGGGCGAGACCTTCGCCGACGAGGCCGGACGCCAGCTGCGGGTGAAGCAGCAGACCGTGGGCGACTGCGGGTTCCGGGTGCTCGACGACACCCAGCTCGCCGGCCTGCGCCAGAGCCGCTTCACCGTCGAGCCCGGGCGCTACTTCGTGATGGGCGACAACCGCGACCACTCCAACGACAGCCGCGCCTGGGGCACGGTGCGTCTCGAGGAGGTCAAGGGGCCGGCCTTCGTCCTGTACTGGTCGTGGGACTTCAACGGGAGCTGGGGCTCCCTCCTGAACCCGGTCAACTGGTGGGACCTGCTCGCCCACCGGACCCGCTGGGGGCGCATCGGCGACGGCGTCGGCTGCGATTGACGCCGCCGGGGCCGCTCCCTACCCTCCGCTTCGACCCGTCCCTTTTAAATCCGTCCCGTGAGGCGGAAAAAGGCGAGCAGGTGACCGGCGAGAATCCTCCCAGTCCCACGCGCGAGACCCAGGCCGCGCCCCCTCCCGGCCTCGAGCCCACGGCAAACGTCGTTCTGGACGACCGGGTCATCCGCCGCGCCCTCATGCGGATCGCCCACGAGCTCATCGAGCGCAACGAGGATCTCTCCCGGCTCTACCTCGTCGCGATCCCCAACGGCGGCGTGCCCCTCGCCCGCCAGCTCGCCGAGAACCTGCGGCAGGTGGCCGACCTCGAGGTCACCGTCGGCATCCTCGATACGACCCTCTACCGGGACGACCTGATCACCCGCGGCTCGCGTCCGCGGCTGCGGCGCACGGAGATGCCGTCGGTCGTGGACGACCGGGCGGTGGTGCTGGTGGACGACGTCGCCAACACCGGCCGGACGATTCGCGCCGCCATGGACGCGCTGATGGACTTCGGGCGCCCGAGCTCGGTGCAGGTGGTGGCGCTGGTGGACCGCGGACATCGCGAGCTGCCCATCAAGATCGACTACGTGGGCAAGAACGTCCCCACCCGGAAGGGGGATCGGGTGGAGATGCGCGGGCACGGGGGCGACCTGGAGGGTCCGCTCGAGGTGGTGCTGATCCCCGGGACCGAGGAGGGTTCCGCATGATCGCAACGGACCTGCTGGGCGTGGAGGATCTCGAGCGGTCGGACATCGAGCTCATCCTGGAGACGGCGGAGCGGATGCAGGAGGTGGGCACGCGCTCCGTGAAGAAGGTGCCGTCGCTGCGGGGCCGCACGATCGTGAACCTGTTCTTCGAGCCCTCGACGCGCACCCGCACGAGCTTCGAGATCGCCGGCAAGCGCCTCTCTGCCGACGTGGTGAACTTCTCCACGTCCAGCTCGAGTCTCTCCAAGGCCGAGAGCATCCTGGACACGGCGCGCACCCTCGATGCCATGACCCCGGACGCGGTCGTGGTGCGCCACAAGGTGGCCGGGGTGCCGAAGCGGATCGCCGACGCCCTGGACTCCCCGGTCATCAACGCGGGGGACGGGGCCCACGAGCATCCCACCCAGGCGCTGCTCGACCTGCTCACCGTGTACCAGGACAAGGGCCGCATCGACGGGCTCACGGTCGCCATCGTCGGAGACATCGTGCACTCGCGGGTCGCGCGCTCCAACATCTACGGCTTCCTGAAGATGGGGGCCGAGGTCCGCGTGGTGGGGCCGCCCACCATGCTCCCGGTCGGCGTGGAGACCCTGGGCGTGAAGGCCTTCACCTCGCTGCGGGAGGCTCTCGACGGCGTCGACGTGGTCATGGCCCTGCGCATCCAGCTCGAGCGGCTGGCCGGCTCGCTCTTCCCGAGCATCCGGGAGTACGCCGCCACGTTCGGCATCAACCGCTCCAGCCTCCGCTACGCCAAGGACGACGCCATCGTGATGCATCCGGGCCCCGTGAACCGCGGGGTCGAGCTGGACCACGACCTCGCCGACGACCGGCCGGGCGTGATCCTCGACCAGGTCCGCAACGGCGTGGCCCTGCGCATGGCCGTGCTCTACCTGCTCTCGGGCCGGGAGCGCGGCGAGCGGCGGCCGGGAGCTTCGGCGTGAGTCGTCTGCTGATCCGACGCGGCCGGCTGCTCGACCCGGCCTCGGGCCGGGACGAGCCCGGCGACCTGCTCGCGGAGGACGGCGTCATCGTGGCCGTCGGGCCGGGGCTCGACCCCCGGGGCGCCGAGATCCTCGACGCCGACGGCGGCTGGATCACCCCGGGGTTCGTGGATCTGCACTGTCATCTCCGGGAGCCCGGTCAGGAGTACAAGGAGGACATCGCTTCGGGCGGTCGGGCCGCCGTGGCGGGTGGCTTCACGACGATCTGCTGCATGGCGAACACCACGCCGGTGAACGACGATCCCTCGCTCACCGACTACATCCTCGACCGGGCCCGCCAGGACTGCCCGGCCCGGGTGCGGCCGATCGCCGCAGCGACCAAGGGCCTCGCCGGCGAGGTCATGACGGAGATGTCGGCGCTCGTCGACGCCGGCGCGGTGGCATTCAGCGACGACGGCAAGACGATCATGGACAGCGGCGTCATGCGCCGGGTGCTGGAGTACTCGCGCCTGGTGGACAAGGCGGTGATCACCCACGCCGAGGACCGGACCCTGGTGGCCGGAGGCGTGGTGAACGAGGGCGCCGTCTCCACCCGGCTGGGCCTTCCCGGCAATCCTGCCGCCGCGGAGACGGTCCACGTGGCGCGGGACATCATGCTGGCAGAGCTCGTCGGTGCCCACCTGCACGTGGCCCACGTGTCCACGGCCGGCGCCGTGGCGCTGATCCGCGCGGCGCGCGAGCGCGGGGCCCAGGTCACGGCGGAGGTCACGCCCCACCACCTGGTGCTCACCGACGAGGCCACCCTGGGCTTCGACACCAACACCAAGATGGCACCGCCCCTGCGCTCGGCCGAGGACCGCCGGGCCTGCCAGGAGGCGCTGGCGGACGGCACGCTCGATGCCATCGCCACCGACCACGCGCCCCATGCCACCCACGAGAAGGAGATGGACTTCGTGGAGGCGCCCAACGGCATCCTGGGCTTCGAGACCGCCCTGGCGGTGGTGATGGAGCTGGAGCGGACCGCGGCGATCCCGGCCCTGGAGCTGGTGCGACGCCTGACGGAGGGTCCCGCCCGGGTGCTGAGGCTCGACGTCGGCACCCTTGCCGTGGGGGCTCCTGCGGACCTCGCCCTGGTGGATCCCGAGCGGCGCTGGGTCTACGACCCGGCCAAGGGCTATTCGAAGAGTCGCAACTCGCCCTGGGCCGGCCAGGAGCTCGTGGGACGGGTGACCGCGACGGTGGTCGGCGGCAGCCTCGTCTACCACGTGGATCGGGGAGTACTGGTTCCATGAGCTGGATCCGCGCGAAACCCGCGTGCCTGGCCCTGGCCGATGGCACGGTCTACCGCGGCCAGGCCTTCGGCGCCGAGGCGGTCGGTACGGGAGAGGTCTGCTTCAACACCAGCATGTCCGGCTACCAGGAGATCCTGACCGACCCCTCCTACGCCGGTCAGCTCGTGGCGATGACCTACACCCAGATCGGGAACGTCGGAGCCAATCCCGACGACGACGAGTCGCGCGGCGTGTTCCTGCAGGGGTTCATCGTGAAGGAGCCCTTCACGCCGAGCAGCTGGCGCTCCCAGGAGGACCTGGACGCCTTCCTCCGGCGCCACGGAACGCCCGGCATCGGCGGTATCGATACCCGGGCCCTCGTGCGGCGCATCCGGGACGGCGGCTTCCAGAACGGGGTGATCAGCACCGATCCGGCCCGGCAGGACCCCGAGGCGCTGGTCGACGAAGCGCGCCGGGCGCCCGGTCTGGAGGAACGCGACCTGGTGGCGGAGGTCACTTGTCGCGAGCCCTACCGCTGGCAGGAGGGCCGCTGGCCGGGGGTGGCCGGTGCGCTGCCGGCGGCCGCGCGGCCGACGCCCGCGCTGCGCCTCGTGGCCTACGACTTCGGTGTCAAGCGCAACATCCTGCGCCTGCTGGTCGAGCAGGGCTTCGAGGTCACGGTGGTGCCCGCCACGACGTCCGTCTCCGAGGCGCTTCGCCTCGGGCCCGACGCGGCGTTCCTCTCCAACGGCCCGGGAGACCCGGCGGCGGTGCAGGGCGTCCAGCCCATCGTCCGGGAGCTCGCGGAGCGGCTTCCCCTGTTCGGCATCTGCCTGGGTCACCAGATCCTCGGTCTCGCCCTGGGCGGTCGCACGCGCAAGCTCCGCTTCGGGCACCATGGCGGCAACCAGCCCGGGCAGGATGTGCACACGCGCAAGGTCGCCATCTGCGCCGAGAACCACGGCTACGCCGTGGAGGCCGACTCCCTGCGCGAGGCCGGCGAGGCCGTCGAGGTCACCCACGTGAACCTCAACGACGGTACGGTCGAAGGCCTGGCCCATGCCGAGAGACCGCTGTTCTCGGTGCAGTACCACCCGGAGGCGTCGCCGGGGCCCCACGACGCCGAGTACTTCTTCCGCCGCTTCCGCGCGATGGTCGAGCGCCATCGCGCGGGCGAGACCGTGAGCGGTCTCGCCGTCGCCCGAGGAGGCTGATGCCGCGCCGATCCGACATCCACACGATCATGGTGGTGGGCTCCGGTCCCATCGTGATCGGCCAGGCCTGCGAGTTCGACTACTCCGGCACCCAGGCCTGCAAGGCCCTCCGGGAGGAGGGCTACCGGGTCGTCCTCGTCAACTCGAATCCGGCGACCATCATGACCG
>CAYTZH010000057.1:0-9808 GCA_964442285.1 uncultured Spirochaetales bacterium
TTCGCGCCCAGTCGTCGGGGTTGGTGGTGTTCGGGAGATCCTCGTTCTCCTTGAACTCCTCCCGCACCGCCTCGAGCAGGTCCTCGAGCTGGATCCCCCGCTCGCCGTGGTCGATCATCCGCTTCACGGCCTTCTTCTTGGCGCGGGCCACGATGTTCTCGATCATCGCGCCGCTGGAGAAGTCCTTGAAGTAGAAGATCTCCCGCTCGCCCTTGGCATAGGTGACCTCGAGGAACTTGTTCTCCTCGCCCGTCGAGTACATCTGCTCGATGGTGTCGCCCACCATGCCCTCGATGATCTTCGCCGGATCCGCGCCGTACCGCTCCTGGGCCGCGGTGTGGAACGGGAGCTCCGCCGTCAGGTACTTGGTGAAGATCTCGCGCGCCGCCTGGGCGTCGGGCCGGTTCACCTTGACCTTGAGGTCGAGGCGGCCGGGCCGCAGCACCGCCGGGTCGATCAGGTCCTGGCGGTTGCTCGCGCCGATCACGATCACGTTCTTGAGCGACTCGACGCCGTCGATCTCCGACAGGAACTGGGCCACCACGGTGGCCTCCATGTCCGAGGAGATCCCCGACCCGCGCATGCGGAACAGCGAGTCCATCTCGTCGAAGAAGATCACGACGGGGACGTCCTCGCTGGCCTTCTCCCGGGCCTTCTTGAAGACCTCGCGGATCTTGTGCTCCGTCTCGCCGACGTACTTGTTCAGGAGCTCGGGCCCCTTCACGTTGAGGAAGTACGCCGTGGTCGCCTTGCCGGTGCGGGCCTCGATGCTCTTGGCGAGGCTGTTGGCCACCGCCTTGGCGATGAGGGTCTTGCCGCAGCCCGGCGGTCCGTAGAGCAGGATGCCCTTCGGCGGCGAGAGCTGGTGCTCGGCGAAGACCTCCGGGTGCGTGTAGGGCAGCTCGATCGAGTCCTTGAGGATCCCGATCTGCTCGCCGAGGCCCCCGATGCGCTCGTAGGTGACGTCGGGGATCTCCTCGAGCACCACCTCTTCCACCGCGCTCTTCGGCATCTTCTCGAACGCGTACTGGGTCCGCGGGTCGATCATGATGCTGTCGCCGACCTTGATGCGCTCCCGCCGCAGCGGCGTCGCGAGGCTCACCACGCGCTGGTCGTCGGTGTGGCCGAGCACGATGACGCGCTGGTCCTCGAGCACGTCCACGACCTGGGCGATCTCGCCGCGGGTCGTGAAGCCGGCGGCCTCCACCACGTTGAACGCCTCGTTCAGCACGACCAGCTGGCCCTCGTCCACCTGGAAGGGGTCCAGGTTCGGGTGCGCGTTCACCCGCATGGCCTTGCCCTCCACGAGGATCTCGACGGTGCCGTCCTTGTTGGCCCGCAGGAAGGTGCCGTAGGAGTTCGGCGGCGCGCACAGCTTCTCGACCTCCTCCTTGAGGAGCTCGATCTGCTGCTTGGCCTCCTGGAGCGTGTTGACCAGCTTCTCGTTCTGGCGCTCGGCGTCGTAGAGCTGCTCGCGCGTCAGGTCGTAGCGGCGGCGCAGCGCCTCGAACTCCGCGAGGATGCGATCGAGACGCCGACGGAACTCCGACGAGTCGCTTCCGAAGAAGCGCGCTGCGTCCCGCAGGTTGTCGATCTCTTCCTGGGTGTTTCCCCCGAAGCGATCGCGATCATCGGGGTCGGAGCCCGGGCGCGGCGTGGAGGCGGAGATCCGCCGCATCACGTCTCGCACGAAGCCCTTTCTTCCGGAGCCGGAGCCCGAACCCGAACCCGAACCCGAACCGGAACCTGAATCGAACTCGCTCATCGCTCTCTCTCCTCGCTAACGAGGTTCGCCACTACGGGGGGCCTTTGCCGTGCCTGGAATCACTGCAAGGCGCATGCCGCGCCCTCGGATCCCCACGGGCAGCGGAAGCCGCGCGGCAAAGAGAGGGTGACTCGCGAAGCTGCGCGTGCCAGCAGGAGCGCGTCCGTCGGGATCGATCGGGCCCGAGAAGCGACTCCGCACGCCGTCACCGCCCTCGACAAGGGGCTTTCGGCCCTCCGCCGGACCCGGGTGCCACCCGAACCGGACGAAGCCCCGATCACCGGGAACCACGGGGATTCGCGCGCCGGCCCACCCACCTCTCGAGCGCTGCCTCAGGGTCGCAGAAGCCCTCGGAATTGCGCGCGAAATCACTCTCGAATTGTAGGAGGCCGATCCCCCCGGTGCAAGGCGACGCGGCGTGCAGGAGCGGGTCCAAGCCGGCGTCCTGCAACGGTTCCCGGCGTCGCGGGCGGGAGCCGGCCAGGGTCCGACGGCCCCACCGCGACCCCCGCGGAGGCCGCGGGAGCGGGGCGCCCGACGCCGGCACGGGACGCAGCGAGAGCCTGCGGAGAGGGTGCGCGCGCCCTGCCGCCTCGTGTTGCTTCGTTGCGCGCGAGCTGCGGTGAAGTTTGACGGCAACCGTCGGGACTCTGCCGCTCTCCGAACGCGTCTGCGCCCTGCGCCGAACTTTGCGGCACTCCGTTCCCAGTGGAAGCCGAATGCCCTCGGACGGTAGGCGACCGCCACCGGGCGGCGGATCGACAGGGACATGCGGCCGACGCCTGCCCAGGGAACGCGCGCTCGGCTGCTCGCGCGCCGGGCGCCGCGGGCGGTCGGCGTCAGGGCGTCGCCGGCGCGGGCGGAGACGCCGAGGGCGGTCGCATCTCGAGCACGCGCGTCCCCTCGGGCGGCTCGAAGCGGAACAGCGAGGCGTCCGGCTCGGAGTTCGTGCGCAGGTCGCGCAGCTTCACCTCGGTGACGTTGCCGAACAGGTCGAGCACCCGGGTCCCGGTCACGTCGGCGCTCTCGCGCCGGACTTCGAGCGAGAGCCGCTCGTAGGTGGCCGGCTCCCGGGGCACGAGCTCGAGCTGGACCGGATCCGCCGCGCAGTCGGCGGCCTCCACCCGGAACGACGAGAGCAGGCGTCCCTCGCCCAGCAGGAACTGGATGGCCGCGCCGGACAGGAAGCCCGGGCCGACGGCCACCTTCTGGGCCTCCTTGAGGGTGGCGTCGTAGGTCCAGAGGATCTCGCCGTCGGTCACCACCAGGCTGGGCGCCGGCGTCTCGTAGGACCAGCGCATCCGGCCCGGCTTGGCGAAGACCACCTTGCCGGAGGCGGTCTGGGTCGCGCCCGCGTCGCGTCCCAGGCCCGCCACCCAGCTCGTCTGCTCGAAGCGGGCCGTGAGATCCCGGACCGCGTCGTAGCGCTGCTGGACGCGCAGGGCGAGCTGCTCGGCGCAGGACGCCGTCGCCGCGGCGGCCGGGTCGCCGGCGTCGCCGCCGGCCAGCGCCGTCGCCCCCGACGCGAGCCATCCACAGCCCACCAGCAGGAGGCGTCGGAGTCCGCGCCGCCCGCGGCGGGGGCCGAGCCCGCCGATCCGCGGTGTGCCCATGTCGCGTCGGACGCAGCTGGGCCGGGCGCTATTCGTAGCCGTCCTCGGGAGCACGGGCGAAGACCTCACGGCCCTTGGGGCCGTCCGCGGGCCCCACGATGCCGTCCTCTTCCATCTGCTCGATCATCCGCGCCGCGCGGTTGTAGCCGACCTTGAGCCGGCGCTGCAGGTACGAGATCGAGGCGTTGCGCGTCTCCGCCACGATGGCGATGGCGCGGTCGTAGAGGTCGTCGACCTCCTCGCCGCGGGCCTCCTTCTCCTCGCTCTCCTCCCGGAGGCGGGTGAGGGTCTCGTCGAACTCGGGTTCACCCTGCTCGCGCAGGAAACGCGCCAGCTCCGTCACCTCCTTCTCCGACACGAAGGAGCCGTGGAGCCGCTGCAGCTTGGAGGTCCCCGGCGGCAGGAACAGCATGTCGCCCTGTCCGAGCAGGTGCTCGGCGCCGTTCTGGTCGAGCACGGTGCGCGAGTCGGTTCGGGACGACACCTGGAAGGAGATGCGCGCGGGAAAGTTGGCCTTGATCACGCCCGTGAGCACGTCCACGCTGGGCCGCTGGGTCGCGAGCACCAGGTGGATGCCGGCGGCCCGCGCCATCTGGGCCAGGCGCTGGAGCGCCTCCTCCACGTCCCGGGCCGACACGACCATGAGGTCCGCCAGCTCGTCGATCACCACCAGGATGTAGGGCAGGCGGCGCAGCGGCAGCTCCTGGGCCTCCTCCTCGCCCGGACGCTTGCGCAGGGTCACCGTCTCCTCGCCCGCCGCCAGCAGCTCCTCGACCTTCTGGTTGTACTGGTCGATGCTGCGCACCGTGAGCGCCTGCATCAGCCGGTAGCGCTCCTCCATCTTCTGGACGATGCCGTTCAGGGCGGCGGCGGCCCGCTTGGGATTGGTCACCACGTCGGCGATCAGGTGCGGGATGCCCTCGTACACGGAGAGCTCGAGGAGCTTGGGGTCGATCAGCAGCAGGCGCAGCTCGTCGGGCGTGGCGCGGAACAGGATCGAGCACAGGAGCGAGTTCAGGAAGACGCTCTTGCCGGTGCCGGTGGCGCCAGCCACCAGCAGGTGGGGCATGCGGGCGAGGTCGGCCTCGACCGGGTTGCCGAAGATGTCCTTGCCGAGCGCGACCGTGAGCCGGGAGCGGCTGCCCCGGAAGCTCTCGGACTCGAGCAGCTCCCGGATGTAGACCGTCTCGCGCTCCGGGTTGGGCACCTCGATCCCCACCACGGCCTTGCCGGGCAGCGGGGCGATGATCCGCACCGACAGCGCCCGCAGCGCCAGGGCCAGGTCGTCCGCCAGGCTCACGATGCGGTTGACCTTGATCCCCGAGGCCGGCGCGTACTCGTACATGGTGATCACCGGGCCCGGGTGCACCCGCACCACCGAGCCGTGGACGCCGAAGTCGCTCAGCTTCTTCTCCAGGATGCGCGACTTCATCACCAGGCTGTCGCGGTCGAAGCGCTGGCCGCCCTCGGGCGGCTCGTGGAAGATTGCGATGTCCGGATGGGTGTAGGGTCCGCCGGGTCCGCTCTCCGAGAAGGCAAAGGTCTCCTGCTGGGGCTTGTGGGCGGCCTTCCGCTCCGCCGCGTGGTCGACGATGGTGGGCGCCGCCCCCCGGCGGCGCGGCGCCCGCGCGGCGACCTCGCTCTCGGCCTCGCCGTCGGACGCCGCCTCGACCGCTTCCTCGGCCTCGAGGGGAGCCTCGGCCTCCAGGATCTCGTCGCGGGCGGCGGCCACCCGGGCGCGCCGGGCGCGGCGCTCCCGCCAGACCGCGAAGGAGCGGGCGCTCTCCCCGGCGCTCCGCGCGGCGTGGGCGACGGCCTCGCCGCAGCGGAGGAGGACCTGGCCGCCGCTTCCGGCGAGGGCGCGGCCGGCGCGCGCGGCGGCGCCGCCGCCCACGGCGCCGGCCGTATAGACGGCCTCGGCCGCCGTCCGGCTCGGCACGCCCAGCAGGCTCAGCCCGCCGACGACGCAGAGCAGGAGGTTCACCAGCAGCGCGCCCCAGGCGCTGAACAGCGCCATCTCCCCGCGCGCGAGCCAGTCTCCGAGGCGGCCGCTGCCGTCGGGGCCGAAGCGCAGGGGGGCGAGCGTATGGAGGACGTCGGCGGCGGGCGCGAGGGCCAGCAGCAGCAGCGCCGCGCCCAGCCAGAAGCGGCTGGCCAGGGCGGGCAGGCCCGCGCCGCGCACCAGGCCGATCCCGAGGACGGCGAGGGCGAGCACCACCACGCCGCTGCCCCAGCCGACGGCGCCGTGGAGCAGTCCCGCCAGGCTGGCGCCGACGGCGCCCGCCCGATTGGCGACGGGGACCAGGCGGAGGACCGGGTCCTGCGGCGAGTAGGTCAGCAGGGCCAGGGCGGCCAGCGCCGCCGTGCCCAGGAGCAGCAGCCCGCAGGCCTCGGCCGCGAGCGGGAGCAGCGGCCGCCGCGCCTCCCGGTCCTTGCTGCGGCCCTGCTTGCGGTTCCGCGCCGCGCTAGGCACGGTGCTCTCCGCCCCGCCCCGCCGCCGTCGGGACGCTTCGCTTCGGGACTGTCTGAGCCGAGACGCAGGTCGGGTAGGACAACGTCTCTCACCCCCCCGGGATCAAGACGGCACGAGGGTACCCTAGGCGGCGGGCTGCTGGTAGGCGGGGTCGTAGCCGGCGAGGATCGCCCGGCGCACCTCGTCCATCAGGGCGAAGCGGTCTTCCGGACTCAGGCCCTCGGTGGGAATGGGCTTGCCGTAGACGATCTTCATCGTCCCGCTCTCGAGGCGGAGCGATCTCTTCGGCGTCAGGTGCTGGCTCCCGGAGACCGTCACCGGGACCACCGGGACCCCGGCCTTGATGGCCAGGTGGAAGCCGCCCTTCTTGAAGCCCTGCAGGGTCCCGGCCGGGCTGCGCGTGCCTTCCGGGAACACGATCACGTTGGTGCCCCGGCGGATCCGCTCCGCCGCGCGCTCGAGGCTGGCGATCGCCCGGTGACGGTTTCCCCGGTCGATCATGATGTGGCCGCTCGAGGCCAGCGCCCAGCCGAACAGGGGGATGTAGCCCAGCTCCCGCTTCGCCAGGAAGCGCCAGCGCACCGGCAGCGTCCGGATCATCGCCCCGATGTCGAGCACGCTCTGGTGGTTGCACATGAAGATCTGGGGCCCGACGCGGTCGACGTTCTCCAGCCCACAGGCCTCGACCCGGAGCCCGCAGCTGGCGAAGATCCAGCGCACCCAGACCCGCCCGATCCACTGGACCGACTCTCCCGAGCGGTCGACGAAGGCCAGCAGGGTCGCCGGGACGCCCCAGATGATCGTGTAGAGCACGACGAGCGTGTAGCGGAAGAAGTAGATCAAACCGCGTTCTCCTCCCGCCTCGGAGCCCGCCGAATGCTACGCGGGCGGGAACCGCTGTCAACGCGGAGGCGGGCGCCGCGTTCGCGCAGCCGTTCCCCCGGATTCCGGTTGGCAGCCCACCCGGCCGCCGGCGATACTGCATCCGACGAACAAGGGGGGCAGCAGCATGGCCGGCGTCAACAAGGCGATCCTCATCGGCAACCTCGGTCGCGACCCCGAGCTGCGTTACACGCAGAACGGGCAGGCCGTGGCGAACTTCACCCTGGCCACCACCGAGACCTGGAATCGGGACGGCAACCGCGAGGAGCGCACCGAGTGGCATCGCATCGTCGCGTGGGGCCGCACCGCGGAGCTCTGCGCCCAGTACCTCTCCAAGGGTCGCACGGTCTACATCGAGGGCCGGATCCAGACCCGGGAGTGGGAGGACAAGGAGGGCCAGAAGCGGCGGACGACGGAGATCACCGCCAACACCGTGCAGTTCCTCGGCGGTCCGCGGGGTTCCGGCGGTGGAGAGCGGCCCTCCGGCGGCGCGGGCGAGCCCGAGCGCGGCTTCTCCGGCGGTGGCGGTGGCGGTGGCGGTGGCGGTGGCGGCGGCAGCGGTCCGCCGCCCGAAGACGACATCCCGTTCTGAGCGGGAGCGGACCCGGCGCTACTCCGGGGGCAAACCGTCGCAGCGGAGCGAGCGCACCACCTGGTTGATGCGCGCGCGCTCGGCGGAGTCCAGGCCCTCGAACTCGATCCCCATGCCAGCCCGCTCGCCTTCCGAGACCCAGACCACGCGGCCCCGGACCCGCAGGGGCTCGTCGCCGCCGGGCAGCTTGAACTGCAGCGTGACCACCGAGTCCGGCGCGTGGGGCTCGTCGGTCTCGATGAACATGCCGCCCTCGTTGATGTCCCGGGTGAAATCGGAGAAGAACGCGTCCACGGTCGAGTAGTCGACCCGGACCACGACCGGAGCGCGTTCGGAGCGGCGTTTGTCGATCGAGGCTGCCTTGCGTGCGGCCGCGCGACCCATGGGCAATCTCCCGGAGGGGATCTCCGACCCCCTGCTCTTCGACCACCTGCGGCTGGCGCTGAAGGGGCCCCCGCGGGGTCGCCGGTGCCGACGGCCTCACAGCAGCCCCTCCTCGCGGAGGCTCGCGAAGCCCCGCTCGGCGACCACCACGTGGTCCAGCACCCGGATCCCCAGGATCTCGCCGGCTCTGCCCAGGCGCTCGGTGATCTCCCGGTCCTCGGCGCTCGGCGTCGGATCGCCGCTCGGGTGGTTGTGGACCAGCACCACGGCCGCAGCGGCCTCCCGCAGGGCGGGTCGGAAGACCTCTCGGGGGTGCACCAGGCTGGCCGTCAGGGTGCCCTCGGAGATGGTCGCCGCTCGCAGCACCCGGTGGCGGCCGTCCAGCAGCACCACCAGGAACCGCTCGGTGCGGGCGTCCCGCAGCAGCGGGTGGAAGTGACGGTGTACGTCGGCCGGACTTCGCAGCGGGCTGCCGGGCTCCAGGGTCCGGCCCACCAGCCGGCGGCCGAGCTCCAGGGCGCCCACCACGCTGGCCGCCTTGGCGCGTCCCATGCCCCGGGTGGCGACCAGCTCGGGGGAGGTGACGGTGGCGAGCCCCCGCGGGTCGCCGTGGGCCTCCAGCAGGCGACGCGCCAAGTCGAGCGCGTCGCCCCCGGGCCCTCCGGTGCGGAGCACCAACGCCAGGAGCTCCGCATCGGACAGGGCCTCGGGGCCGAGCTCCCAGAGGCGCTCGCGCGGTCGATCGGATCGGGATCGGAGCTGGGCCAAGGAGCCGCTCCCCGGGACCGGGGAAGAGATTGTCAGCCTAGCGCGCGCGACACTCCGCCTCGGCGCGCTCGGCCGCCGCCAGGTGCTCGGCGAAGCGTCCGGGATCTGCCTCGGGCGCGATCAGGCTGCGGAGGACCGCCGCCCGATCGGGCTCGGCCTGCATGTGCGCGACCAGCCGCCGCAGCAGCGCCAGGAAGCCCCGCGCCTGGGCCCCCTCGTTCGACGCGGCCGAGAGCTGCATGGCGGAACGGACGTCGAGCTGGGTGCCGTCGCGCAAGGTCACGAGGCCCCCGGGCGAGATCTCCCCGAGGCGGCGCATGGCGGCCCGCAGGTAGGGATCGGTGAACTCGCCCCGCGGCGCCAGCGCGCGGCTCAGCCGCTCGGGATCGAGCGCCTCGCGCAGGGTCTCGTCGAAGACGGCCGCGCAGCCCGTGACGTCCGCCGGGGTGATGGCGGCCAGGGCCGCGCGGGTGCGGGCCACCGCCTCGGCGCCCGCATCGGGGGTCACCAGGTCGAGCATGGTGATGTGGAGCTCGCGGATCGGATCGTGTCTCGCCCGCGAGCGGACCTCGGGAGCCGCCGCCTCCCCCCCGGCGAAGCGCACCTGCACCAGCAGATCGTCGCCGAGCTGGTGCGCTTCCAGGCCCGCGATCAGGGGACTGCGCAGCTGCGCCAGGGTCTCGGCCACCCCCTCGCCCTGCGCGGTCTCGTTGAGGGCCACCTGGAAGCCGCGCTTCCGCTCGGTCAGCCGCAGGGTGAGCGGCTCCTGGGTCAGAAACGCCAGGGTCTCGCGCCCCCCGAACGCCTTGTGGGACACGGCCCGGAGAACGTTGGGCAGCGGCTCGAGCTCGATCAGCACCGACCTGGTTCGAGAGGTCACCTTGACCGTCTGCTCGCGGTAGCGGAAGCCGTCCAGGAAGGCGCGCACGATCACCACGTCCTTGGGATTGGCGTCGATGCGCTTCGGCAGCAGGACCGTCACCGGCGCCTCGGCCTGCTCGTAGCGCTTCTGGAACCCGGCTCGCACGTAGAACAGGTCGACCGACGCATTCGGCGGTGTCGTCTCCACCTGGAGCTTGCGCTCCCCGTAGTAGAAGCCGGGACCCAGGAACAGCGAGCTGACGGGGGCCGCGAGGTTGCGCAGGCTCCAGCTCGCCGAGCTGTCCGGCGTGAGGTGGACGGTCTCGGCTCCCGCCGCCGGCCTCGCGATCAGGAGCAGACCGCAGACGGCCACGAGCTTGGCCACGCTTCCTCCGGTCCCGCCCCGCACCGGACGTAC
Organism: uncultured Spirochaetales bacterium; assembly: GCA_964442285.1. Classification (GTDB taxonomy): domain Bacteria; phylum Myxococcota_A; class UBA9160; order UBA9160; family JAFDET01; genus CAYTZH01. The sequence continues at coordinate 9,757 of CAYTZH010000057.1, forward strand.
GCTACCACGCCGACGTCGTCGGGACTCGGCGGGTCGCCCCCCAGCAGCGGCT
>CAYTZH010000057.1:9908-24120 GCA_964442285.1 uncultured Spirochaetales bacterium
TACGCTACCACGCCGACGTCGTCGGGACTCGGCGGGTCGCCCCCCAGCAGCGGCTCGCCCCCCAGCAGCGGCTCGCCCCCCAGCAGCGGCTTGCCCCCCTAGCGGCGGGACGGCCCCACCGCGTTGGCGGGCACCGCCTGGAGGGCCGGTCCCACCGGAGCGGCCAGGCCCGGGCCGCGGTTCACGCCGGGGCTGAGGGCGATCCCCGAGCGCGGCAGCACGGGGGCGGGCACCTGCTGCATGCTGCGGAGCAGGGAAAGCAGCTCCACGGTCTCCGTCGGGCTCGCCGGCCACGCGTCCGCGGGCGCGCCGAAAGGACCGCGCAGCACCACCGTCGGCACCGCGGCGACGGGACCGCCGCCCGGCTCGGCGACGCGCTCCGGCGGCGCGAGATCCCGGGAGATGAGCAGCGAGACCGCGACGATCCCGATCGTGACGAACCCCCGGCGCAGGGCGCGGGGGGATAAGCGGAAGGGCATCCCGTCCTGCCAGCGCGTGCGGCCTTCGCCGTCGCGGATCCGGGCCACCACCCGGGTGGTCAGCCAGGGCGACGGGGTGGGATCCGGCAGGTTGCGCAGCTGGTCCACGACCCTTCTCAGGGCCACGGACTCCCGGCGGCAATCGGCGCATGCCTCCAGGTGGGCCTCTACCCGGGCGCGCTGTCGCCGGGGGAGCTCTCCTTCGAGGTAGCGGCCGAGCCGCGCCTGGACGCGACGGTGCATCACGGGGGGGTCTCCTTCTCGTCGAGTCGAAGCAGGGGCTCGAGCCGTTGGCGCAGGGCGCGCCGGGCCCGGTGGATCCGGGACTTCACCGTGCCCTCGGCGAGGCCGAGCACCTCGGCGATCTCCGCATACGGAATGCCTTCGATGTCGTAGAGGACCACCGGCATGCGCAGGGCCTCGGGCAGCTCCAGCAGCGCCTGCTGCACCAGACGCTCGGACTCGGCGCCGCTGGCCGCCGACTCCGGATCCCGCGGCGAGCTCGGCAGGTCGTCCCCCGCGGCGTGGCGCTCGGCCAGCCGGCGCACCCGGGCGCCGTGGCGACCCTGGCTGCGCCGGGAGTTCAGCGCGGCGTTGGCCGCCACCCGGTACACGAAGGTCGAGAAGAGGGACTCGCCGCGGAAGCGCCGACCGCGCCGATGCAGATTCAGGAAGGTCTCCTGGGTCACGTCCTCGGCCTCGGCCGGACTCCCCAGCATGCGCAGCAGGAAGCGGTAGATGCGGGTCTCGTGGCGCCGGATCAGCGTCTCGAAGGCCCGGTCGTCCCCGTCGCGCCAGCGGGCGACCAGCTCCGCATCGGGATCCACGTGCAGCGACCGCGCCAGGGCGCGCGCCGACGCACCGCTCTTCGCAAGCTCCATCGAGAGACTCTCTGTCACGTCCGAGGGACACCATCCATCGGTACGCGGTTCGCGGAGGACCGGTCCTCAGTCGTCCCGCTCGCGGGCCCGCAGCCAGTCCAGCAGCTCCTCGAACACCTGCTCGGACTCCGGCTCGTTGAAGATCTCGTGCCGGAGCCCCGGATAGATTCGCAGCCCGTGCTCCCCGGGAGGCAGGGTCGCGTGGAAGTCCCGGCTGCCCTCCGGGGGGCAGATGGGATCCGCCTCGCCGTGGAGGACGAGCAGCGGAACCGAGACGCCGCCGCCCTGCCCCGCGGTGCGCCGCGCCGCCTCGAACAGGGCTCCCGCAAGACCGGCCGTGATCCGCCGGAACACCAGGGGATCGTCGACGTAGCGCTGCACGACCGCCGGGTCGCGGGAGAGCCCGTCGAGCGGCAGCCCGGCGGGAAGGCTCAGTCGCGGCGCGACGCGGCGCAGCATCTGCGTCGCCGTGCGCTTGGCCCTCGGGACGGCGTCCGCCGCCGCGAGGGCCGCCCCCGAGAGGGCCGCCGAGGTCAGGGTCGGATTCCGCTGGCACAGGAGCGCGGCGACCACGAGGCCGCCCATGCTGTGCCCGACCAGATGGATCGGCCGGCCTCCCGACTCCGCGCGGACGGCCTCGAGGAAGCTCTCCAGGTCGTCGAGGAGCTCTTCGAAGCCGCGCACGTAGCCGCGGGGGCCCCCGGAGCGGCCGTGGCCGCGCTGGTCGTAGGCGTGCACCGCGGCGCCGCGCTCGGCCAGCCAGGCGCCCATGGCGTCGTAGCGCCCGCTGTGCTCCGCGAAGCCATGAACGAGGATGACGGTCCGCTCGCCGGGGCCGTCGGTGGGCAGCCAGGAGCGGCGGAAGAGCGACTTCCCGGCCGCGTCGAAGCGTGACTCGGCGCGTCGCACCGAGGGGGACTCGAGGGTTCGCGCCGTTTCCACCTGGGGAGCGTAACGAGCCGCCGCGGCGGCCGTCAACGCGTGCGCTGGCACGCCTCCAGCAGTGCCCGCAGGCGCGTGCGCGCCGCGGCGACGCGGTTGCGGTAGGCGACCCCGCGAATGTCCGACCCCCAGAAGTAGGCCGAGATGCCGTCGTCCTCGCCGAGGCGCCGGATGTTGTCGGAGAGGATCAGGGCGCCGGCCTCGACGTTCGTCTCGAGGGTGGTGGGATTGCCGGCGAGACCGAGCTGCGCGGCCATGTGCGGCATGATCTGCATCAGCCCCAGGGCCCCCTTCGGGCTCCGGACCCAGGGTCGCCAGGAGCTCTCGACGTCCAGGAGCGCCAACAGCAGATCCGGGGCCACGTCGTACTTCTCGCCATAGCGGATGACGGCGGCCACCAGACGCGCCTGCTCGGCCGGGGAGAGCGACGCGCTCCGCTTCGAAACCGCGCACGCCACCTGCGCGGCGCGGCCTTCCGTCCCCGGCGGGGGCGCGCTCGTGCCGCGCCGCGTCGGTCCGTCCAGGACGAGCAGCGAGGCGCAGCCGAGCAGCAGGAGCATGCGCAGGCGCGGAAGGCTCTTCGTCGGCGCGGCTTCCGGCGGCGTGGCCTCTTTCGAATCCGGTACTTGCGAGGGGAGTTGCACTGTGGACCGCTCCCTGGTGACGGTTCCCGGAGGCGGCTGCCGCCTCGTTCCGTCTCCGTTCCTTTGCGAATCCGTCACAGCATCCGATCCGACCCGCGTCCCCCGGCGTCGGACCTCCATCGGATGGACGCCGCATGTTCACGAGCGGAGACGGGCGGCCCGCAGACCGATGCAGGCTATCGGACGGGTTGTCGGGGTGCTATGCGCGCGCGCTGCGGGCGCGCGCGCCTGTCGTCGCGCGTCCGCAACCGGAGTTTCGTTTGACCGTCACTTCGGCGCTCTGGTAGATTGCACTTCGCCTCGCCGAACCGTGCGAACCGACTTCCGCCCGCTGTGCCTTGCGCTCCCGCTGATCCCCGAGGCACGCCGTCGGTTCCCAACGCGAGCCATGGAGTCCGCGAACCGCATGCAAGACCAACTTCCCCGGCCGCCGGATCCGCCGCTTTCCGGTGTCGGTGTCTTGCTCGAGCTGGCCAAGCTCCACCCGCTGCTCCTGGCCTGCGACGCCGCGGAGCGTGTGGTCTGGGCCAGCGACGCCCTCGGAGACCTGCTCGGCTCGTCCCCGGTCGGCTCCAGCCTGCGGGAGCTGCTCCGGGGCGACTGCCTGGTGCGCGCCGACGGCGGCGAGGTCCCGGTGCACGCCTCGGTGATCGCGCTGCAGAGCGAGCGCTGTGCGGCCTCGCTGGTAGTCGTCTGTCCCGAGCAGGAGCGACTGCGCCGCGATCGCGGGCTCGCCCCCCACGAGGCCCCGTTCCGGGCGATCCTCGACAGCTCGCCCGAGCCCGTCCTGGCCGTCGACCGTCAGGGCTTCGTCACCTACGCCAATCCCGCGCTCGCCGACGTGCTGGGCTGCCCGCTCGAGAGCCTGGGCGGCCAGCCGTTGGCCGCGCTCTTCGCGGAGCCGGAGGCCCTGTGCGAGATCGCCGCGGTCCTCGATCCCGGGAGCGGAGGCGGCACGCGGGAGATCGGGCTCGCCTCCGGCGGGCGGCGCCTGTCCGTTTCGACCAGCCCGCTGCGCCTCGCCGACGGGACGCGCGCCGGCACCGTCGCGTTCCTGCGCGACGTCACCGAGGCGCGTCGGTTCGAGCAGAAGCTCGCGCGCAAGAACGCGGAGCTCGAGCACTACGTCCACACGGTGTCCCACGACCTGCGGACGCCGCTCGTGTCGCTGCTCGGTTTCTCGCGCCTCCTGGCCCAGGACTACGGCGACGTCCTGAGCGACACGGGTCGCCACTTCCTGGAGCGGATCGAGCAGGCCAGCCGCAACATGGAGGACCTGATCAACGATCTGCTCGAGCTCTCCCGGATCGGCGAGCCCAACGGCCAGCGGGGCTGGGTCGACCCCCTGGCGGTCCTCAAGCAGATCACCGCCGATCTCAAGCCTCGGCTCGAGGAGCGCGGCGTGTCGCTCGAGCTTCCGGAGTCGCCGCCCGCGATCTTCTGCGTCCGGACCCAGCTCTACCAGGTGGCGGCGAACCTGATCGGCAACGCCCTCGAGCACATGGGGGAGCCCCGCTCGCCCAGCGTCCGGATCTTCGTGCGCGAGGAGCTCGACGCCCTCGTCCTGGGCGTCGAGGACAACGGGACCGGGATCGCCCCCGAGCACCACGACCGCATCTTCGAGATCTTTCAGACCGCCGGGCGTCGTGCGGGCCGCAAGGGCACCGGGATCGGCCTCGCGATCGTGAAGAAGATCGCCGAGAGCCACGGGGGCCGGGTCTGGGTGGAGAGCCGCCCCGGCGAGGGCGCGCGCTTCCAGGTGGCCTTCCCCCGCGACTGAGCCCGTTTGCCCGGCTGCGGCCCATCGCGTAGCCTGCCGCCGGGCACACCCGCATGTATCCCGAACTGTTCCGGATCTTCGGCTATCCCATCAGCAGCTTCGGCGTGATGCTGGCGATCGCGTTCCTGGTCGGGACGAAGCTCACCCAGATCCGCATGAAGGAAGAGGGCCTCGACCCGGAGCTCGGGCCCACGATGCTCCTGTACGTGATGTTCGGGGGCATCCTCGGCAGCAAGCTCTACTTCGCCGTCGACGTCTCCCTGCGCACCGGCGCCCCCTTCAGCGACCTCTTCTTCTCCCGCGACGGGATCACCTGGTACGGCGGGCTGATCCTGGCGACGGTGATCGGCGCCCTGGGCTGTCGGCTCCACGGGATCTCCATCGTCACCTTCGCCAACTGCACCGCGGTGGCCGGCGCCGTGGGCCAGTCCCTGGGACGCGTGGGCTGCTTCCTGGTCGGCGACGACTACGGCGAGCCCACCACCCTGCCGTGGGGCGTCTCGTTTCCCGAGGGCGCGCCGCCCACCCTCGAGACGGTCCATCCCACCCAGATCTACGAGATCCTCTGGCTCCTGCCCGTGGCGGCGGTGCTCTGGCGTCGCCGCAAGACGAGCCCCTTCCTGTTCGGCGAGTACATCGCGGCCAACGGGCTCGGCCGGCTCGTGATCGAGAGCTGGCGGGTCAACCCCCAGGTGGCGCTGGGGCTCACGGAGCCCCAGTGGATCGGCATCGGTCTCATGCTCCTCGGCACCGCGGGCTGGCTCTACTTCCGCCGACGCCCCGCGGAAGCCGCCGCGTGAGCGAAGGGCGCGGGGCCGAGACCCGCCAGCGGCTGCTCGAAGCGGCCGCCGTGGAGTTCGCGCGCTACGGCTACGCGGGCGCCCACCTCCAGAGCATCGCCGAGCAGGTGGGCGTCCAGAAGACGGCCCTCTACTACTACTTCGAGGGCAAGGCAGCCCTCTACACCGCCGTGATCTCCGCCATGGTGGAGGCCTTCGACGAGGCCCTGGCCCGCGCGGTCGAGGCACCGGGCACCTATCCCGAGCGCCTGGGCCACCTGGTGGACGGCTTCAACGACGTCCTGGCGGCCAACCCCCACTACGCCCGCATCCTGACCCGCATCTTCGTCGACGCCGGCGGCGCCGACTACCAGGCCGTCGGCGCGATCATCCGCCGCGCCATCGGTCGGGTGCTCAGCTTCTTCCGCGAGGGCATGGACGCCGGGGCCTTCACGCGCCGCTCCTCCCGTCACTTCTTCCTGAGCCTGTTGGGGATGAGCATCTTCCACTACGCGGCCCCCGAGTTCGGCGCCGCGATCACCGGCGTGAAGGACAGCTTCGAGCCCGACGCCGTGGCCTGGCGCCGCAGCGAGGTGAAGCGCCTGCTCTTCGAGGGGGTGCTCGCCGGGCGCGGGAAGGAATGAGGGCGCTGGCGCGACCCGCGCCGCCCGCGCGCTAGCCGGTCTCGAGCCGGGCGCAGAGATCCTCCGCGGCCCGTGCCAGGCCCGGATTGCCGTCCTGGCTCTCGCGGGCCGCCATCCGCTGCGCGGCGGTCCGGGCCAGCGTCCGCAGGGACCCGGAGACCGGCTCCGGCGAGGCGTCCAGCCAGCGGCCGAGGGACGTCAGGCTCTCGTCGTGTCGCCCTTCCACGTAGGCTCCCATGGCGCCGATGTAGGCGAGCAGCGCATCCCGGCCGGGGACCTCCCCCGCGCGGGTCAGGGCCTCCCGGGCCTCATCGAAGTAGCCGCTGTCCAGGTAGGAGTGCGCCGCCTGGGCCCAGCCGGCCGCCGCGCTTCCGTACAGCTCCACGAAGACGTCTTCCAGGGGCGCACCGAAGACGGCCTGGGCCTGATCCGGATGCTCCATGAGGTAGCGAGTGACCAGGCCGTTCTCCCGGTGGACGGCGAGCAGCAGCCGGAACTGGGTGAGCGCCTGCTGCAGGATGGTCTCGGTCTCCAGCAGGGTCTCTTCCAGGCGCACGGAGGCTGCGGCCAGCAGCTTCTCGAACTCCAGGAACAGGCCGGCGTCGGCCTCGTCGGCCTGTCGGCGCAGGGCCTTCACCTTCGGTCCGTAGACGGACTCCTGGTAGTAGTTCTCCCGGAACTTCATGGCCTCGTGGAACAGGGCGCCCACCGTCAGGTCGAACAGGCCCTCGCGCCAGAAGCGTCCCGTGGCGCCGCGCCGGAAGAGCTGGTGGCATTGCTCTTTCAGCCGGAAGAGGGCGGCGTCCTCGTCGTCCCCGACCAGGCGCTGGACGTCCTCGAACGCGAGCTCGTTCGCGCGGTAGCCGGCGGCGATCCGCCCGGCCAGGACGTAGGCCTCCAGGAAGTCTCTGACGATGTCGACCAGCCCGGACTCGGGGTTCTCCACGGTGCCATCAGTCTAGCTCCGAAGCCGTTCCGGGACCGCGGCCTGCGACTGACTCGGAGTCGGGCTCGGTGCCAATTTCCCCTTGTTCGTCGGGACCTTTGCCGGTTCTCGCCGGTTGACCCGCGGATCGGGTCTCCTATGCTTCGAATGTCTGGAGGCCTAGGGCAGCCGGCCGAACCATTCCCCGACACCCCCAGAGCTGCCCCGAAGGGAGAATCCGATGAGCCAGGAGATCGAGCGCGAGAGCATGGAGGTCGACGTCCTTTTCGTCGGCGCCGGCCCCGGCGCGCTGGCGTCGTCGCTTCACCTGATGAATCAGGTCCAGGCCCACAACGACGCCCATCCGGGGCACGAGGTGGAGCCGCCGACGGTCCTCGTGCTCGAGAAGAGTGCGAGCATTGGCGACCACATGCTCTCGGGGGGCGTCATGAACCCCAAGGCCATGCGAGAGCTCGTGCCCGACTTCGAGAGCCAGGGCTTCCCGACCGAGCACGTGTGCACCAACGACTGGCTCTATCTGTTCACCCAGAAGCGCGCGGTTCCGGTGCCCTCGCCGGTACTGGCTACGCTGATCCCCCACTTCCACAAGAAGGGCTACCACGTCGTCTCCCTCAACAAGGTGGCCCAGTGGATGGCCGAGCGCTGCGAGGCGGCCGGCGTCGAGATCTACCCGGGCTTCGCCGGCGACAAGCTGCTCGTCGACGGCAATCGTGTGGTGGGCGTGCGCACCGGCGACATGGGCGTCGACAAGGACGGCAAGGCCAAGGGCACCTTCCAGCCGGGCATGGACATCTACGCCAAGGTGGTGGTCCTCGGCGAAGGCGTGCGCGGCACCCTGGCCAAGGAGGCCATCGCGCGCTTCGGCCTCGAGGGAAGCAATCCCCAGACCTTCGAGACCGGCATCAAGGAGATCTGGCGGGTTCGGCCCGAGAAGCACAAGCCGGGCCGGGTCATCCACGGCATGAACGTTCCGGAGCTGATGAAGCACAACTTCTCCGGCATGTGGCTCTACGACATGCAGGACAACCTGGTGTCGTTCGGATACATCACCGGCCTGGACGGCGAGAGCCCGCACACGGATCCGCACCTGGAGGCCCAGAAGTTCAAGACCCATCCGTGGATGCGCGACCTGCTCGAGGGTGGGGAGCTGGTCCGGTACGGCGCGAAGTGCCTGCCCACGGGCGGCTACTACGCCATGCCCAAGCTGTACCACGACGGCCTGCTGCTCATCGGCGACGCCGCCTCCATGTGCAACGCGGCCCGGGTCTCGGGCATCCACCACGCCATGAAGTCCGGCATGCTGGCGGCCGAGACCATCCTCGACGGCATCGTGAACAAGGACTTCTCCACGGTCACCCTGGGCGGCTACGCCGAGCGCTGGCGCAAGAGCTGGTCGTTCCAGGAGCACTGGAAGGACCGCAACTTCCACGGGGCGTGGGAGAAGGGCTTCTTCTTCTTCGTGAACAACGTGCCCGCCACCCTGGTCACCGGAGGCCGCGGCATCATCGACGAGCTGCGGGCCGAGGCCGGCCACACCCACATGAAGAAGATCTCGGAGCTGCCGCGGGACGAGCGCGAGAAGGAGGCCTTCGAGTTCGACGGCAAGCTGACCTTCTCGAAGGAGCACCTGGTGCAGTTCAGCGGCACCCAGCACGAGGTCGACCAGCCCTCCCACCTGGTGGTGGCCGACACCGACCTCTGCCGCGACGTCTGCGCCGAGGAGTACGGGAACCCCTGCGAGAGCTTCTGCCCGGCCGCCGTCTACGAGATGGTCCCGGATCCGGACAACCCGGGGAAGAAGAAGCTGTTCATCCACCACGAGAACTGCGTCCACTGCAAGACCTGCGACATCGCCGACCCGTACCAGGTCATCACGTGGACGCCGCCCGAGGGGGGTGAAGGTCCGGACTACACCCAGATGTAGTCAGGCGGCGCGGGCGAGGGCGCGCTGCAGATCCGCCAGGATCGCATCATCGGCCGCCACCAGCAGCGCGTCGGCCGGCGACGCCAGGTCGTCGGCGAATGCGCCGACCCGCCCTGCCAGCTTCGCGCCCGCCCGCCGGGACAGGAACGCGCCGATCCGCCCCCGGACACTGATGGAGTCGCCGGGCTGCGCCAGGCGCACACCCCCGCACACGCCGGCCAACAGGGGCGCCACCGCGATCGCACCGCCGCAGGCCGGCGCCGTCTCGTAGCCGGCGTCCTCGAGGGCCGCGCGGACCCGCGAGGGGAGGAAGTGGGACACGTACAGGCGGCGGCCGTCGGCGCTCGGCTGTGCCGGGAGCCGGGGCGCGGACCCGTGGCTGACCCCGACCCCGCCCTCCACGGTGGCGTCCAGCAGGAGCTCCTCCCGGGGCAGCGCCACCAGCGCCGCCCGGTAGCGCTCGAGGCCGTCCTCGTCCCGTCGCGCGAGGCCGAGCATCACCGCGTAGGGGCCGCCTCCCTCCAGGTAGGAGTGGAGGGTGCCGTCGATCGGGTCGACGACGACGCGCTGGGCGGCGTGCGCCGGAAAGTAGGCGGCGCTCTCGGTGTCCTCTTCGGCCTCCAGGCCCACCTTGGGGAAGCGCTCCCAGAGGGGGACGAGCAGGGCTTCCTGCGCGGCAGTGTCCGCGATGGTGAGGGCGGCCTTGGCGGGGCGGCTCTCGCCGGGCTTGGGGCGGTTCGCCACGCGACCCTCGAGCGCCCGGGCGATGGCGGCGGCCTGGCGGACCGCCGGGAGCATGGCCTCCACGAACTCGCGGGGGGAGGGCTCGAGCATGCCGGACGAGCCTAGCACCCGGGGCGATCCACCCGCACCCGTCGCGCGGCTAGGGGGCTCCTCGGAGAAGCCCGGGCCCGATCGGCAGGCCCGCACCTCCGCTCGGCACGCCCGGCCAGGTGGCGGGGCTGCCGGTGAGGGCCGGCCACCAGAGGTAGAGGAAGGACGGACCCTGGCCGAGGCCGAGCGCCTGGGCCAGCTGGCCCTGGCTCGTCGGCGCGGGGGAGGTCGAGTAGTAGTTCGCGCGGTACTCCCGCTCGCGATGGTAGGAGACCAGCCGCAGCGAGCTCACGTCGAGCCGGCGCTCCATCTCCCGGACGGCGTCGGGCAGGTAGCCGATCCCGTCGATCAGGCCGTCCGCCTCCGCCTGGTTGGCGGTGAAGACGCGCCCGTCGGCGAGCGTCTCTACCCGCTCCGCGGAGAGCGCCGGACGTCCCTCGTCGACGACCTCGCGGAAGCGGTCGTGGAGGTCGTCGATCACCGCCTGCAGGTAGGCGCGCTCCTCGGCGGTCATCGGCCGCAGCGGCGAGCCGGCGTCCTTCAGCTCCCCCGCGGTGATGGTCTGGTCGGCCACCCCGTAGCGCTCCATCAGGCCGGCGAAGTTGATGCCGCTCGAGATCACGCCGATCGAGCCGGTGACCGTCGTGGGATGGGCCATCACCACGTCTCCGGCCATGGCGATGTAGTACCCGCCCGAGGCGGCGACGCCCATCATCTGGACCACCACCGGCACGTCCTTCGCGGTCTTGAAGGCCTTGATGTCCCGATACACCACGTCGCTGGCGGTCACCGTGCCGCCCGGACTGTTGACCCGGAGCAGGAGCCCCTCGACCTGACCGTCCTTGGCCGCCTTGTCGAGCTGCTCCCGGACGCGGGCCACGGTGCTCTCGCTACCGCCGATCCCGAACGGGCCGGTGGAGTCGCGGTCGGAGATCACCCCGTCCACGTCGAGCAGGAGCACCTTGGGGCCGCTCGTGCCGTGGACGACCGTCTCCATCAGGGGCTGGCGGGCTCCGCCGAGCGTGTTCACGGTGATGCAGCCGGGCAGCGTCACGAGCGCGGACAGGACGGCTGCGGCGGCGGTCGCCTTCACGGGGCTCCGGCGCAGCGGCCGGCGGACGGGCCGAATCATGGGGTCTCCTCCTCCTCGGGAGCCGAACCGTAACCGGCTCCGGAGGAGCCTTCAAATGCAAAGAGCGCGGAGCCCTCGCCCGGAGGCGAGGAGCTCCGCGCTCCCCAACGGCGGCGCACCCCCCTACGCGCCACCATTGACCGGCCCGCCGGCCCCGGGGCCGGCGGCTAGCTGCAGCCGCTCGTCGATCCGCAGTTGGGGCACTTGTAGCAGGCCCCGTTGCGGATCATGATCGTTCCACAGTCCATGCAGGACGGGGCGTCGGCCTGGTTCACCATGGCCGCGTAGCCCGGCGCCGAGGCCCCGGAGACGGCGCCGCCGGCCACCGCCACGCGCGGCCCGGCCAGGCCCGTCGCCTCGGCGTCGGCCTCCTGCTCGTCGGGGACCTCCGCCTCGCCCTCCATGTAGCGGTTGCCGAGGTACCGGAAGACGTAGTCGGTGACCGACTTCGCGATCGGGATCTCCCGGTTGTTGGTGAAGCCCGAGGGCTCGAACCGGGTGTGGCTGAACTTGTCCACCAGGGCCTTCAGCGGCACGCCGTACTGGAGTGCGATCGACGTCATGGTCGCGATCGTATCCATGAGGCCGGAGACCGTGCTGCCCTCCTTGGCCATCTTCAGGAAGATCTCCCCGGGCTGGCCGTCGTCGTAGAGCCCGACGGTCAGGTAGCCCTCGTGGCCCGCGATGGAGAACTTGTGGGTCAGCGCCTGGCGCTCGTCCGAGAGCTTCCGCCGGACCGGCCGCACCTCCGCCGCCGGGGCCTCCTCCTCCCTGCTCGTGTTGAGGGGCTGCGAGCGCTTGCAGCCATCCCGGTAGACGGCGAGGGCCTTGAGCCCGAGGCGCCAGCCCTCGGTGTAGGCGCGCATCACGTCTTCCACGCTGGCGTCGCTGGGCAGGTTCACCGTCTTGCTGATGGCTCCGGAGAGGAAGGGCTGCACCGCGCCCATCATCCGCACGTGGCCCATCCAGTGGATGGAGCGCTGGCCGCCCGCGGCCCGGAACGCGCAGTCGAAGACCGCGAGGTGCTCTTCGCGGAGGTGCGGCGCGCCCTCGATCGTCTCGCGCTCGTCCACGTGGGCGACCACCGCCTCGATCTGCGCGTCGTCGTAGCCCAGGCGCCGCAGCGCCATCGGGACCGTGCGATTCACGATCTTCAGCAGCCCGCCGCCCACGAGCTTCTTGTACTTCACGAGGGCGATGTCCGGCTCCACGCCGGTGGTGTCGCAGTCCATCATGAAGGCGATGGTGCCGGTGGGCGCCAGCACGGTGACCTGGGCGTTCTTGTAGCCCCACTTCTCCCCGGCCTCGAGCGCGCTGGCCCACGCCTCGCGCGCCGCCGCGTGGAGATCGCCCGGGACGCCCTCGCTCGGGACCGCCTCGGCCGCCGCCTTGTGCATCCCGATCACCTCGAGGAAGGGCTTGCGGTTCATGCGGTAGCGCGGGAACGGCCCCATCGCCTCGGAGACCCGGGCGCTGGTGAGGTAGGCCTGGCCGCACATCAACGAGGTCACCGCCGCCGCGAAGTTCCGCCCCTCGTCGCTGTCGTAGGGCAGCCCGCGCGCCATCAGCGCGGCCCCCAGGTTGGCGTAGCCGAGCCCCAGCGGCCGGAACAGGTGGCTGTTCTTGCCGATCCTGGCGGTGGGGTAGTCGGCGTGGTCGACGACGATCTCCATGGCGAGGATCGTCACCGCCACCGCGTGGCGGAAGGAGGCCACGTCGAGCTCGCCGTTCTCGTCGAGGAACGCCATCAGGTTGAGGCTGGCCAGATTGCAGGCCGTGTCGTCCAGGAACATGTACTCGGAGCAGGGATTGCTCGAGTGGATGCGCCCGGAGCTCTTGCACGGGTTCCAGCGGTTGATGGTGCTGTCGTACTGGATGCCCGGGTCGCCGCAGACGTGGGCCGCCTCGGCCATCTCGCGCAGCAGGGCCTCGGCCTCGTAGGTGTCGACCGCCTCGCCCGTGGTCACCGCGCGGGTCTGCCAGGTGGCGCGGTTGTCGACCGCGCGCATGAAGCCGTCGCTGACCCGCACCGAGTGGTTGGCGTTCTGGTAGTAGATCGAGTCGTAGGCGCCGCCGGCCACGTTGAAGCCGCCGTCGTAGCCCGCGTCGATCAGGGCCCAGGCCTTCTTCTCCTCGTTGGCCTTGCAGTGGATGAACTCGCGCACGTCCGGATGGTCGACGTTGAGGATCACCATCTTGGCCGCGCGGCGCGTCTTGCCGCCACTCTTCACGACGCCGGCGAAGGCGTCGTAGCCGCGCATGAACGAAACGGGACCCGAGGCGGTGCCGCCGCCGGCCAGCTTCTCCCGCGACGAGCGGATGCCGGAGAGGTTCGAGCCGGTGCCGGAGCCGCCCTTGAAGAGCATGGCCTCGGTCTTCGCCAGGTCCATGATCGACTCCATGCTGTCGTCGACCGAGTTGATGAAGCAGGCGCTGGCCTGCTGGGGCGTGTCCTTGACGCCCAGGTTGAACCAGACCGGGCTGTTGAAGGCCATCTTCTGGTGGAGCAGCAGGTGCGTGAGCTCGTCGGCGAAGGCCTGTCCGTCCGCCTCGGTGCGGAAGTAGCCGGAGCCCGCGCCCCAGCCGTGGATCCGGTCGACCACGCGGCCGACGAGCTGGCGCACGCTGTGCTCGCGCTCGGGGGTCCCCACGTGACCGCGGAAGTACTTGGAGACCACGACGTTGGCGGCGAGCTGGGACCAGCTCGTGGGGATCTCGACGTCGTTCTGGTCGAAGACGACCTCGCCCTTCTCGTTGGTGATGCGGGCCGAGCGCAGCTCCCACTCGACCTGGTCGAAGGGGCTCCGTCCCGCCTCGGTGAAGGCGCGCTCGATCTCCACGCCGCGCGGCGTGCGCTTGCGCGCGCGTCCCTTCTCGGACCGCCCCTGCGCCACCTGCAGATGGCGGCCGTCGTCCGCCCGCTCCACCGTCGTATCGATCCCGCCGCTCTCGCTCACCGTGCCCCCCACCGGTTTCTCTCGAGTTCTTCCATCGCCTGGCGTCGGTCGCGCTCGCGCGCTGCGCATCCCCCCTGCGCGCCGTCGCCGGCCCCCCTGCTTCCCTGCGTGAGGAGCGTCCCTGCGTGAGGAGCGAAGCGTGCCCCTCGGGACGTCCTCTCGTCCCTCCGTTCCCGTTGCCTCGTGGGCCCCGAAGGGCCCGATTGCGTTTGCGATTTCGAACGCGTCTGCGACTTCGAGCTGGCCACCCTCATAGGACCGGACTTGTCG
>CAYTZH010000058.1:0-23285 GCA_964442285.1 uncultured Spirochaetales bacterium
TCGAGGGTGACGATGGCGCCGCCGCCGGTGAGATTGCCGATGGCCGTGAACAGGCCCGTGCCGTGCATCAGCGGGCAGGCGGGAACCTGGACGGGACCCGGACCGTGTCGCTTCACGTTCTCGATGTGGTCGGCCGGCGTCGCGGGGCGCTCGCCCCGGTTGGCGAGGGTGTTGGCGCCGTAGCCGAGGGCGCCCCAGAGGGCCTCGTGGGTCCACATCACCCCCTTCGGCATCCCGGTGGTCCCGCCGGTATAGATGAAGAGCATGTCGTCCGGGGAGCGCTGCACGTCCAGCCGCGACGCGTCGCCCCGGGTCGCGAGCGCCTCGAAGGAGCTGGCCCAGTCCGCCGGCGCGGCGCCGGTCTGGATCCAGGCCCGTACCTCGGGGAGCCGCTGCCGGATCGCCGCTACACGCGGCGCGAACTCCTCGGAGAAGACCACCGCCCGCGCGTCGCTGTTGTCGAGGATGTAGACCAGCTCGTCGTCCAGGTAGCGGAAGTTGACGTTGACGTGGACGAAGCGGCCCTTGAAGCAGGCCGCCAGGGTCTCCATGTAGGAGGTGTCGTTGCGCAGGTAGAAGCCGACCTTGTCGCCGGGCGCGAGGCCCCGCTCCGCCAGCGCCCGCGCCAGACGGTTGGTGCGGCGACCCAGGTCGCCCCAGCCGAGCGTCGTCTTGCCGTGCACGAGGGCGGGCGCCTCGGGCGGCAACACCGCCTCGCAGCCCTCCAGCAGGTCTCCGAAGTTCCAGCTCATTCTCCAGGCTCCGATCCGTCTCTCGTGAACAACACGAACGCCATGGCCGGCCGCTTCGACGACTCGCGCATGGCGAACTGGATGCTGTCGAGCTGCCAGCCCTTCCGGGTCCACTCGTTGAGGATGTCTTCCAGCTGCTGATCCGTGACGCTGCTGGTCTCGATCACCTTGTACTCGGTGGGCACCGGGCGCGTGTCTCCTCCCACGACGTGCAGGCGGGCGCTCACAGGTCCGCCGCCACCGCCTTGGCTCCGTAGGTCAGGATCCAGTCCGCGCCCGCCCGCTTGATGCCGACCAGCGCCTCGTGGAGCGCGCGGGGACCGTCGATCCAGCCGCGCGCGGCGGCCGCCTCGATCATCGCGTACTCCCCGGATACGTGGTAGGCCGCCAGGGGCACGTCGAACGCCCGGCGGGCCTCCGCGAGCACGTCCAGGTAGGGCAGCGCCGGCTTCACCATGAGGGCGTCGGCGCCCTCGTCCAGATCGAGACGCATCTCGCGCAGCGCCTCGCGCCGGTTGGGCGGATCCATCTGATAGGCGCGGCGATCGCCGAAGGCCGGGGTGCTTTCGGCGGCATCCCGGAACGGCCCGTAGTAGGCGCTCGCAAACTTGGCCGCGTAGGAGAGAATGGGGGTCTGCTCGAAGCCGCCGGCGTCGAGGGCGGCGCGGATGGCCGCCACTCGGCCGTCCATCATGTCCGACGGCGCCACCATGTCGGCCCCGGCGCGGGCGTGGGAGAGCGCCGTCGCGGCCAGTCGCGCCAGGCTCGGATCGTTGGCCACCTCCTCGCCGTCCAGGAGGCCGCAGTGTCCGTGGTCGGTGTACTCGCACAGGCAGACGTCGGTGATCACGCAGAGGGCCGGGACCGCCGCCTTCACGGCCTCCGCGGCCCGCTGCACGACCCCGTCGGGCGCGTCGGCGCCCGAGCCCCGGGCATCCTTGGCCGCCGGGATGCCGAACAGGATCACCGCCGGGATGCCCAGATCGGCCACGACCTTGGCCTCGCCCACCAGCGTGTCGACCGACCAGCGGAAGACCCCGGGCATCGAGGCCACGGGCTCGCGCACGCCCCGGCCCTCCACGACGAACAGCGGCAGCACCAGATCGTCGCGCGAGAGCCGCGTCTCGCGGCGCATGCGCCGCAGGGTCTCGGTGCGGCGCAGCCGCCGCATGCGCACGCCGGGAAAGCTCATCTCGCTCCTCCGCCCGGCGCGCCGGCGGGCTCGTGGGGCGCGCCGGGCCGCTCGCGCGCCACCAGGGCGTCCACGAGGTCCGCGGGCGTGGGTGCCGCCGGCACGCAGTCGGCCGCCAGGCCGGCCTCCTCGAGCGCCGCCGCCGTCGCCGGTCCCATGGCGACCACCGTACAGCGGCGCGCCCCCTGCCAGGCGTCGTCGTCCAGGAGGCCGGCGAAGTGTCGCACGCTGCTGGGACTGGTGAAAGTCAGGACGTCCAGCTCGCCGCGGCCGAGCAGGCGGCGGAGGACCTCGCCGGCCGGATCGGCGGGACCGGGCGGCAGGGTCCGGTAGGCCACCGGCGCGTCCACCTCGGCCCCCGACGCCCGCAGCCCGTCGGGCAGCACCCGCCGTGCCTGCTGGGAGCACGGCAGGAGGAAGCGCTTGCCCGCCGGATCCACGAGCTTCTCCACCTCGGCCAGCAGACCCTCGGCGTGCTGGCTGCTGGCGGGCACCCGGTCGACCCGCAGGCCGGCGGCGCGGGCCGCCGCCGCGGTGGCGTTGCCCACGCAGAGCACCAGGCCCCGCAGCGCCGAGAGCGACCGCCCTCGCGCGTCGGCCCGCCGGGCCAGGAAGCGGGCCGCGTTGGCGCTGGTGAGCAGCAGCGCGTCGTAGGCCGGCAAGCGGTCCAGCGCCGCGTCCAGCGGGCCCGGGTCCTCCGCCGGCTCGAAGCGCAGCAGGGGCACGTGGACGGCCTCGGCCCCCTGGGCCTCCAGGGCCTCGATCAGGGGACCGGCCTGCTCCTCGCCGCGGGTCACCAGCACGCGCCGCGCCGCCAGGGGACGCTCCACCCGGGAGGGGACCTCCGAGCGCAGCCGCACCACGTCGCCCACCACCACGGTCGCCGGGTTGCCGATCCCGGCCGCCCGCACCCGGGCCACGAGCTCGCCCAGGGGCGCCTCCACCACCCGCTGGCGCGGCGTGCCCGCCCAGCTGATCGCCGCCGCCGGCGTCGCCGGGTCCCGGCTGCGGAGCACCTCGGCCACGATGCCCTCGAGACTCCGCATCCCCATCAGGATCACGAGCGTGTCGACGGCGTCCGCCAGCGCGTCCCAACGCAGCGCTCGCGAGGCCTGGGTGGGATCCTTGTGCCCGGTCACCACGGCGAAGCTCGCCGCGTGACGCCGGTCGGTGACGGGGATGCCCGCCAGGGCCGGCGCCGCGAGGGCGGCACTGACCCCTGGCACCACCTCGCACGGCACACCCGCCGCGGCGCAGGCGCCGGCCTCCTCACCGCCGCGACCGAAGACGAAGGGATCGCCGCCCTTGAGTCGCACCACCGTGTATCCGGCGCGGGCCCGCTCGACGAGGAGGGCGCAGATCTCCTCCTGGCTGCGGGTCGGCGGCGCGTGACCGCGCTTGCCCACGTCGATGCGCTCGGCGCCGGGCGGCGCCAGGTCGAGGAGCCCCGGATGGGCGAGGGCGTCGTAGACCACCACGTCGGCCCGGCGCAGGGCCTCCGCGCCCCGCAGCGTCACCAGGTCCGGATCGCCGGGACCGGCGCCCACCAGGAAGACCACGCCGGCGCGGGTCACGGGGCCCCCTTGGCGCCGGCGAGGAGTGCGTCGGCACCCTGCGCCCGCAGCAGCTCCGCCGCCTCCGCGGCCGCCGCCTCCGGCGCCGACGCCCGCACGTCGGCCCGCAGCACGCGGCGGCCGTCGGGGCTGGCGACCAGGGCGCGCAGCCGCGCGCCCCCGGCGTCGGGCTCCGCCAGGGCGCCGAGGGGGACGTCGCAGTCGCCGCCCAGCCGCGCCAGCAGCCCTCGCTCGGCGCTCGCCGCCAGGACGGCGTCCGGTTCGGAGAGGGAGGCCACCCGTTCTGTCAGACCGTCCCCGGCGCGGGTCTCGAGGGCGAGGATCCCCTGGGTGGGGGCGGGCAGCATGGTCTCGGGCGGGATCCGCGCCGTCACGCAGTCGGCCAGCCCCAGCCGATCGAGCCCGGCGCAGGCCAGGATCACGGCGTCGAGATCCTGCTCCGCCAGCTTGCGGAGCCGGGTCGGAACGTTGCCGCGCAGGGGGACCACCTCGAGGTCCGGTCGCAGCGCCCGCAGCAGCGCCGTGCGCCGGACGCTGCCCGTGCCCACCCGGGCGCCCGGCGGCAGCGCCTCCAGGCTGCGCGCCTCGCCGCCCTCCCGCACCACCAGGGCATCCCGGCAGTCGGCCCGGGCGGGAAAGGCCGCCAGCACCAGGCCCGGCGCCAGCTCCGCGGGCAGGTCCTTGGCGCTGTGGACGGCCACGTCGGCGCGTCCGTCCAGGAGCGCCTGCTCGATCTCCTTGATGAACAGGCCCTTGCCCCCCACGTCCGCCAGCCGGGCCTCGGCGAGGCGGTCTCCCGTGGTCTCGAGGGGGACCAGGGTGGCCTCGTCGCCGAGAGCGCGGCTGAGCAGCCCGGCCACGAACCGGGCCTGGACCAGCGCCAGCTCGCTGCGCCGGGTGGCGATCCGCAGGCTCACGGGAGCTCTTCTTCCCCGAGTGGTTCGTCGCGGCCTGCCCCGTCGGCCACGCCGTCCTCCTCGGCGTCGGGCTCGTCGAGGCCGAACAGGAAGCGGGCTGCCTCGAGGTAGGCCATGCCCTCCTCGCTGTCCCGCTCGGAGCGGAGCCGCTGCACCGGCGCGTGCAGCAGCTTGTTCACGAGGGCGCGGGTGAGGACCTCGACGCCCTCGCGTTGGGCCGGGTCGAGGTCAAGCCGCCGGAAGAAGCGCTCCAGCTCGCTTCGGCGCATGGACTCGGCCCGGTCGCGCAGGTGGCGGATCGTCGGCACGGCCTTCAGGGCCGTGAGCCAGCCATCGAAGCGCTGCTGCTCCTCCTCCACGATCCGCTCCGCGCGATCCACCTCGCGCTCCCGCTGGGCCGCGTTGCTCGCGGCCACGCCCTCCAGGTCGTCCAGGTCGTAGAGGTAGACCGCCTCGAGCTCGTTCAGGGCGGGGTCCACGTTGCGGGGCACACCGATGTCGATCACGAACATGGGCCGGTGGCCGCGGTGGCGCATCGGCCCCTCCAGGGTCTCGCGGCGCAGCAGCGGCTCGCCGCCGCCCACGGAGACGAGCACCACGTCGGCGCCCGCGAGCAGCGATCCCAGGTCATCCAGGCCGTGGGCGGTCGCACCGAAGCGGGCGGCGAGGTCGCGGGCCCGGGGGAGCGTGCGGTTGGCCACCGCGAGCCGGGCCAGGCCCTCCCGGCGCAGGGCGTCCAGGGCCACCTCGCCCATGTCGCCGGCGCCGATCATCAGCGCGGACTTGCTCTCCAGGGACTCGAAGATCTGCCGGGCCAGGTCGACGGCCACGCGCGCGACGGAGAGCGGTCGCTCCCCGATGCGGGTCTCGCTGCGCACCCGCTTGGCGCAGGCGAAGGCCCGGGAGAAGAGCCGGTTGAGGATCACGCCGCAGGCGCCGGCCTCGACGGCGGCGTGGTAGGCGTCCTTCACCTGGCCCAGGATCTGCGGCTCGCCCACCACCATCGAGTCGAGCGAGGAGGCGACCCGCAGCACGTGCTGCAGGGCCCGCGAGTCCGCGTGCTCGTAGAGGGCGCCCCCCACGGCAGCGACGTCGGCCCCGTCCGCCAGCTCCCGGGAGAAGAGCCCCCGCAGCCGATGCCGGGCGGCCTCGAGCCGGCGGGTGGTGACGATCACCTCCACCCGGTTGCAGGTGGAGACGAGCACGGCCTCGTCGACCTCGTCGCAGGCCACGAGCTTGGCGAGGACCGGGGCGGGATCGTCCACGGCGCAGCGCTCGCGCAGCTCCACCGACGCCGTGTGGTGGCTGAGGCCGACGACGAGGGTCCTCATGCGATGATCCCCACGCCCACCACGGCGAAGAGCAGGAACACGAAGCCGGCGACGGCGCTGGCCGCGGCGTCCCGGGCGCCCTGGTGCGCCGCGAAGCGCGCCGCCACGAGCACGGCGTAGATCCCCCAGGCCAGGACGTTCCAGGTCTCGTGGGCCGAGCCGGTCCAGAGCCGCCCGTCGATGCCGCGCACCCAGAGCATGCCCGTGAGCACGCCGAGGGTCAGGAGCGGAAACCCCACCAGCAGGGCCAGGCGGTTCACGCGATCGAGAGCCTCGAGCGAGGGCAGGCGCGCGTCGGGCACGATGCGCTTGCGCTTGAGCCGGCGGTTCTCGGCCAGGAACACCAGGCCGGCCACGGCGGCGACACCCAGCAGCGCCAGCCCCCCGCTCGCCAGCAGCACGTGGGCGTGGGGCCAGCCGCCGGCGCCCATCAGGTCCTGGGAGGGCTCGTGGGGCAGGAGCAGTGCCGAGCCGAAGGCCCCGAGGAAGGCCAGGGGACCCACGGCGACCACCAGCCCCGCCAGCCGGCCGCGGCGCGAGAGGACGAGGAAGACCAGGGCGAGCATCCAGGCCATGAGGGAGACGGCCATGGGCAGCTCGGTGAGGGGCGGCACGGGATCGGCGCCGTGGAGCGCCACGAAGGCGGCCGCGTGGGCCGCGACGCCCCCGGCCAGGAGGATGACACCCAGACGCGTTCCGCTCCCGACGGCCAGGGCGATCCCCACCCCGCCGGCGATGCCGGCGGCCAGGTAGAGCGCCGCACTGAGCTGGAGCAGCGCGATCACGCCGGCGATCCCCGGGGCCGAGCGCGCAGCTTCGCCATCTGCGCGGCGATCTTGGCGGCGTCGTTCACGCTCTCGAACACCCGGTAGACCGGCTCGCCGAAGAGCACGAAGCGGATCTCCTCGATGGAGGTCTCGCCCTCCAGGTGGCGCCGGGCCTCCTCCAGCAGGACCTCCGCCGCCGCCTGCACCGGGACGCCGGCGATGCCGGCACCGATGGCGGGCACGGCGACGCTGCGACAGCCCTGCTCGGCCGCCAGCTCGAGGCTGTGGCGCAGGCTCGCGCGCACGCTCTCGGGCGTGGCCTGGCCACCGGGCGGCATGCTCGCGGCGTGGACCACGAAGCGGGCCGACAGCTCGCCGGCCCCGGTGATGGCCGCGCCGCCGACCTCGACGGAGCCGTGGGCGTCGCACTCGGCCTGGATCGCGGGGCCGCCGCGCGCCCGGATGGCGCCCGCCACCCCGGCGCCCAGCACCAGCGCGCTGTTGGCCGCGTTGACGATGGCGTCCACCGCCTGCTCCGTGATGTCGCCCTCCAGCAGCGTGATCCGACCGCTCACCGCCCGGCCTCCAGCCCCTCGATGATGCCCGCGGCCAGGAGCGGCACCAGGATCTCGTGGTGCCCCACCAGGGAGATCCCGCGACCGCCCTTGCGCGTCGGGCGCTCCACCACGTTGACCGCCGGCCGGTACTGGCGGATGAAGTCCAGGTTCACCGCGGTGAAGCGGTCGACCTTGTGGCCCAGGTTGCGCGCCAGGGAGAGCGCCTTGAGGAAGACCTCGGGAAGGATCACGGCCGAGCCCACGTTGAACAGGACGCCACCCTCGAGCGTAGCCACCAGGCCGGTCAGGGTCTCGAAGTCCCGGAAGCTGGTGGCGCCGAGGGCGGCCCCGTCGGCGCTGGGGTGCATGTGGTGGATGTCCGTCCCGACGGCGACGTGCACGGTCACCGGGATGCCGAGGCGCGTCGCCGTGGCCAGCACCGAGCGCTCCTTGTGGGGATAGCCGCCCTCCAGGATCGCCTGGCCGATGGCCCGCCCCATGCCCAGCTCCGCCGCGGCGCCCGCGTTGATGGCGCCGTTCAGGGCCTCGGCGGTCTCCCGAGCCATGCCGAAGCTGCCGTCGTCGAGGGCCTCGGCCACGTCCTCGCTGGTGCGACCCATCAGGGCCAGCTCCAGGTCGTGGACGCAGCCGGCGCCGTTCATGAGCAGGCCGCTCACGGCGCCCCGCTCCATCAGGTCCACCACCACGGGGGCCAGGCCCACCTTGATGAGGTGCGCCCCGAAGCCCCACAGGATCGTCCGGCCCCGGCTGCAGGCCCGGACGGTCGCCTCGATCGCCTGGCGCAGGTCCCGGGCGCCCAGCAGGTCGGGCAGGCCGTCGAGGAAGCCGACGAGCGAGCCCCCGGGCTTGTGGGGGACCGCCTCGTCGCTGCGGCGCACCTTGCTCCGGCGCCGCCGGGCGGAGACGGTGCGGATCCGGGTCCGGTCGATGCGCGGCGGCTTGCGCCTCACGGCGCCCGGGTCTCCGGGAAGAGCTCGTGGTCCACCCGGTCGCAGAGCGCGTGCAGGAGCGTGATGTGCACCTCCTGGATCCGGTCGGTGCGCTCCGACGGCACCACCAGCGCGAGGTCGACGCAGCTGGCCAGCTTGCCGCCGTCGCGGCCCGTGAGGCCCACGCTGCGCAGCCCCCGGGCCCGCGCCACCGCCACCGCCTCGAGCACGTTCGGGGAGTTGCCGGAGGTGGAGAGGGCGATGACCACGTCGCCGGCCCGGCCGTGGGCCTCCACGCCCCGCGCGAAGATCCGCTCGAAGCCGTAGTCGTTGCCGATGGCGGTCAGATCGGAGGTGTTGGCCGTGAGGGCGATCGCGGGCAGGGCCGCGCGCTCGCGCCGATAGCGGCCCGTCCACTCCGCGGCGATGTGCTGGGCATCTGCGGCAGAGCCTCCGTTCCCGAACAGCAGCACCTTGCCCCCCGCCCGGAAGCAGTCCACCACCAGGGCGACCGCTCGGGCCAGCGCCTCCGCCGAGGCCGCGCAGAAGGCCTGCTTCACGGCCGCGCTCTCCTCGAAGCTGCGGCGGAGGGCGGCGATCCGGGCCGCGTGCGCATCGGCCGGGCTGGCGTTCGGGTCCATGGCGCTCCCCTCGTCGGCGTCGCGGTCCGCGGATGGCTGCAGAATGGCAAAAACGGCAGGAAAATCGAGGGGATCGACCCAGCGACCGCCACCCGGCGGCCGGGGCGCCCCCGCCGCCCGGCCGCCGCGACCCCCATGCTAGGATCGACGGGTGATGTTGCGGAAGGCCTCGAGCCTGGGGCTCCTGCTAGGGGCGCTCGTCGCCGCCGGCTGGGCGGGCTGGACCGCCTGGCGCGGGGACAGCGCCGGTTGGCAGGCGCGCGCCTGGCTCTCGGCCCACGGGGTGAGGAGCTTCCGGGAGATCCCGGCCTCGCAGGCCCGCCTGCGGGTGGAGCGGGACGACGCGACCCTGATCCAGGTGGGCCCCTTCGCGGAGGTGCTGCCGGGCGCCCATCTGCTCCCCCCGGGCCGCGAGGTCTCGGCGTCGTTGCTCGAGTCGGCGACCGAGATCGTCGTCGTGAGCGCGGACCGCAACGCGGCCTACGCCTTCGCGGCACGTCTGGCCCGCGCCGGCATCGAAGGGGTCGCGGTGGTGGAAGGCGGCGTGGACGCCTGGCTGCGTCCGAGCCGATTCGCGGCCGAGCCGGCCGAGAGCCCCCGCGACGACCTGGACGGATAGAAAGCGAGAGGAGACCCGACCCATGTCCGACGTGATCGATGTGACCGACCAGAGCTTCGAGGCCGAGGTGCTGCAGGCGGACGTACCCGCCGTCGTCGACTTCTGGGCCGAGTGGTGCGCGCCCTGCCGCCAGATCGCGCCGATCATCAAGGAGCTCGCGGCCACCTACGACGGCAAGGTGAAGGTGGTGAAGGTCGACGTGGACGCCAACCCGAACACCGCCGGCAAGTACGGCGTGCGCTCCATCCCGACGGTCCTCGCCATCTCCGGCGGACAGGTGGTGGAGCAGCTCGTCGGGGCCCGACCCAGGTCGGCCTTCGACGAGATGTTCAAGAAGCTCGTCTAGGCCTCGGGGGCGCTCGTCGGGGCCTCGGGGGCGTTCGTCGGGGCCTCGGGGGCGTCGAGGAGCGGCGGCTCCGCCTCGCCGGTCTCACCGGCGCCGAGGCGGGGCGCGTCGCCCGCCGGCGGCGTGAAGAAACGCACGGGCCAGCGCCGGCGCACCGCCGCCCGGTAGAGGAACGGATCGGGATTGACGACCACCGGGTGTCCCACCAGGTCCAGCAGGGGCATGTCGGTGATCGAGTCGGTGTAGAACCAGCTCTTCGCCAGGTCGATCCCCTGCTCCTCGATGAACTGCTGCAGCCAGTAGATCTTCCCTTCCTCGAAGCAGATCGGCTCGATCACGCGGCCCGTGAAGCGTCCGTTCTCCGTCTCCAGCCGCGTGTAGAGGAAGTGGCGGATGCTCAGGAACTCCGCCAGCGGCTTCACCACGAAGCGGGTCGCGCCCGACACGATGGCAACCACGTGGCCCTGGGCCTTGTGGTGCTCGACCAGATCGATGGCTTCGGGGTAGACCGTCTCCACGACCATGTCGCGGAACCAGCGGTTCGCCTCCCGGGCGAGCGCGCGCTCGCTCTGTCCCCGGAAGTCGAGCATCATCTTCTTGGTCCAGGCCTTGATGTCGAGGACGCCGGCCTTGTAGCGCAGGTATGCGCCGAGGCCCTTCACCAGGTCCCAGGTCCCCACCTCGCCGCGCTCGTAGCGGTATTTCATGTAGAGCGTGCCGGAGTTCTCGGCGAGGAGCGTCTTGTCCATGTCGAAGAAGGCGCCCGCGCGCGGGGCCGCGTCGCGGGAGTTCGAGCGCCGGCGCGCGGGACGGGGGGCGGCCATGTCGGGGAGTCTACTAGAAGACGTAGCGCCGCATCGACACGTTCAGCAGCAGGCCGATCGCGATCAGCGCCGCCAGCAGGGCCGAGCCGCCGTAGCTGAACAGGGGCAGGGGCACGCCGATCACCGGCGCCAGCCCGAGCACCATGGCCACGTTGATGGCGGCCGGCCAGAAGAGGCAGCCCACGAGCCCCACCGCCAGCATGGCGCCGAAGGTGTCCTTGGCGTTGCGGGCGATCCACAGCCCCCAGAGCAGCATGGACAGGTAGAGCCCGAGGACGACGAAGCTGCCCAGGAGGCCCCACTCCTCGGCGAAGACCGAGAAGACGAAGTCCGTGTGCTGGGTGGGGAGGAAGCGCAGCTGGGTCTGGGTGCCCTCGAGCCAGCCCTTGCCGAACAGGCCCCCGGAGCCCACGGCGATCTTGGACTGGATGGCCTGGTAGCCGGACGCCAGGGGATCCCGGGCCGGGTCGATGAAGTCGAGGATCCGGCTGCGCTGGTACTCCTTCAGCCCGAAGCGCCACAGGCCGGCGCCCGCCGCCGCACCCACCACGGCGATCGCCCCCCAGGCGCGCGCCGGGATGCGGAGGAAGGGGGCGTAGGTGGACGCCACCAGCAGCGTGAGGAGGGCCACGCCCATGTCGCGCTGGAGGACGATCAGGCCCACGGGCAGGGCCACCAGCGCCGCGGGCATGAGCACGTCGCGCAGGTCCGCACTGCCCGGGCGGTTGGGACGCCGCTGGAAGTAGCGCGCCAGGGCCACCACCAGGGCGATCTTCGCCAGCTCGGCCGGCTGGAGGCGGAAGGGTCCGTAGACGAGCCAGGCCTGGCTGCCGCGGGTCACGGGAGCCACGAACAGCGTGAGGGCCAGGAGGCCCAGGCCGGCGGTGTAGATGGGCAGCGCCAGGCGCTCCAAGCGGCGGTAGTCCACCACCAGCACCACCAGAAGCGCGCCCGCGGCGACCGCCAGCACACCGAGCTGGCGCCGCATCTCCGGGGCGAGGCCCTGCCCGGCGGACGACGCCGTGGCGGAGAACAGGTTGCCCAGACCGATCCCGATGAGCAGCACCACCAGGACGGCGAAGACCCAGTCGAAGTGCTGGACGGAGCGGCGGTCAATCCGCAGCACGGGCCATCTCCGCCGGAACCTCCGGCTGCCGCTTCTCGAAGTAGCGGGTGAGGATGCGGCCGGCGACCGGCGCAGCCACCGCGCCCCCGCCCCCGCCGTGCTCCACCAGCACCACCACGACGATCTCCGGCGCGTCGGCGGGCGCGAAGGCCGCGAACCAGGCGTGGTCCCGATGGCGCACCGGCACCTCGTCCTCGTCGACGTCCTCGGTGTGCACCAGCGAGACCACCTGGGCGGTCCCGGTCTTGCCCGCCACCCGGACACCCGGAACCCGGGCGCGAGCGCCGGTCCCGCGCGGCTCCATCACCACGCCCTCCAGGGCCCGTCGGACCCGCGCGAGGTGGACGTCGCCCACGGGCACCGTGCGGCGCACGCTCGGCGCCGGCGCCTGCACGAGCTGGCCGTCGCGGTCGAAGACCCGCAGCACCAGGCGCGGCTCCACCGTGCGGCCGCCGTTGGCCAGGGCGGCGAACGCCACCGCCAGCTGCAGGGGCGTCACGAGGTTGAAGCCCTGGCCGATGGAGGCCGAGACGGTCTCGCCCCGGACCCAGGGCTCGGCGAGGCGCCGTTGCTTCCAGGCGCGGGTCGGCACCAGGCCGGCCCGCTCTCCCGGGAGCGGCAGCGCCGTGGTCCGGCCCAGGCCGAAGCCGCGGGCGAAGAACGCCAGCCGGTCGATCCCGAGCTCGAGACCCACGTTGTAGAAGAATACGTCGCAGGAGTGGACCAGGGCCTGGTGCAGGTCCACCCAGCCGTGACCGGGACGCTTCCAGCAGCGGTACACCCGGCGTCCGAGCCGGAAGTGTCCCGGGCAGAAGAAGCGCTCCTCCGGCTCCACCACGCCCTCCTCCAGCGCGGCCGCCGCGACGATCGCCTTGTAGGTGGAGCCCGGCGGGTACTGCCCGGACAGGGCGCGGTTCTGGAGGGGCTTCCACTCGTCGTCCCGGAGGGCCTGCCAGGTCTCGGCGTCGATGCCGGCGGCGAAGTCGTTGGGGTCGAAGGCGGGCCGGGAGACCAGGGCGAGGACGTCGCCGTTGCGCGGGTCGAGGGCCACCACGGCCCCCGCCGGTCCCTCGGACGCGTCCAGGGCCCGGGTGGCCTCGAGCTGCAGGTCGAGGTCCAGGGCCAGCACGGCGGTGCCGCCGCGCACCGAGGCCACCTCGTCGAGGAGCTCCACCTCGCGACCCGCCGCGTCGACGACCACGTTGCGACCGCCGTCGCGCCCCCGCAGGCTCTCCTCGAGCAGCGCCTCGACGCCCGACTGCCCCACCACCTCGCCCGCCCGGTGGCTGGCGTACTCCCGCCGGGCGAGCTGAGCGGCGGTGACCTCGCCGAGCGTCCCCAGCAGGTGCGCAGCGGCGCCGCCATACACGTAGTCGCGACGGGGCCGGACATCGGTCACCACGCCGGGCAGGGCGTAGCGATGGGACTCCACCCGGGCGAGCTGGGCGTACGCGAGGTCTCCCGCGAGGCGGACCGGCTGGTAGCGGGCGCGGCCGCGGACGGCGCCCACCCGCTCGCGCAGCGCCTCGGCGTCGGCCTCGAGGAGCCGCGCCAGCAGCGAGAACGTGACCTCGGGCCGCCCCAGCCCGTTCGGGATCACCTGCACCCCGAAGGCCGGCCGGGTCGTCACCAGGGCCCGGCCCTCGCGGTCCACGATGTCGCCGCGGGGCGCGGTGACGCGCAGCGTGCGCACCGAGTTGCGCTCGGAGCGGTCGAGGAAGGCCTCCCCCTCGATCACCTGGAGCTGGATCAGCCGCAGTCCGAAGACGCCGAAGACGAGGACCAGGAAGGCGGCCAAGATGCGGAGTCCGCCGTCGACGGGAAGGTCGTTCCCGGAGCCGAGGCTGCTGCGCACGCCTAGACGCTCCGCGCCCGGGAGCCCACCTGCAGCGCCGCCCGGGGCACCTCGTCGGTGCCGGCCAGCAGTGCGGCGAAGCGGCCCACCGCCGCGATGGCGGCCGGGGCGCACAGGGCGCTCACGCAGGCGTGGAAGGCAAGCTGGCGGAAGAAGGCCGGCCCGAGGTCGGCGGCGCCGGCGAACAGCCGGGTGAGGCCGGCGGTGCCGAGCCCGTAGGCCAGCACCAGCCCGGCGACCAGCGCCGCGCGGGGCAGCGGTCGCTGGAGGTTCAGGGCGCGGTTGGCGATGCGCGTGGCGGCCACCGCCAGGGCCAGCAGCAGGGCGTGCTGTCCGAGCAGGGCGCCGGTGAGGAGATCGGTCGCGTAGCCCAGGAAGGCGGCCACCAGCAACGCCCCTCCCGGCGCGATGGACACGCCGGCCCCGACCGCCACCAGGAAGGCGAGGTCCGGGAACAGCCAGGCCGCCGCGAAGGTCCCGAGGGTGCCCTGGACCAGGAGTGCGATGCAGCCCAGGGCGACGAGTCCGGGGACCTGCCTCACGGCGTCGTCCCCTCCCCGGCCGCCGCCGTGTCCCGGGCGGTCGGGGCCGGGGCGCCGTCGCCGGCCTCGGCCGGGGCGCTGTCGCCCGCCTCGGCCGGGGCGCCGTCGCCCGCCTCGGCCGGGTACAGCAGATCCATGGTCGGGGCGCGCCACAGCATCACGAACACGTTCTCGAGTCGACCGAAGTCGACGGCGGTCTCCACCAGCGCGGTCTGGAGCAGGTCGCCGGCCTCCTCCACGCCCACCACGCGGCCGATCCGCACGCCCTTCGGGTACAGGCCGCCCAGTCCCGAGGTGATCACCACGTCGCCCACCTGCACGTCGGCGCCGCGCACCACGAACTCGAACTCCACCCGGTCGCCGCGGCGGCCGCGCACGATCCCGCGCGCGCGACTGCGCTGCACGATCCCGTCGACGGCGCTCTGGGGGTCGAGCAGGAGCATGGCCTTCGAGGCGCGCCGGGACGTGGCCGTGAGCAGGCCCACGAGCCCCTCCTCGGTCACCACGGGCATCCCCGGCGCCAGTCCGTGGCCGCGGCCCCGGTCCAGGAGCACCGAGCGGAACCAGGGCGACACGTCCTGGCCGACGACCTCCGTCGGGAGCAGGGGCATCTCGAGATCGGAACGCATCTCGGCGATGCGCTGGAGGTGGCCGCTGGCCACCAGCGCCTCGCGGTACTGCAGGTTGGCCTCCTCCAGCTCGACGATCCGCGCCCGGAGCCGCTCGTTCTCGGTGTTCAGCCCCACGAGCGCCACGTAGCGGCTCCAGACCTCGCGGGCGACGTCGGCCGGGGTGGCCATCATCTTCTGGACGGGAGCGGCCAGGTCGAGCACGAGACCGGGCAGGAAGGCGTGGTCGCGGGCGCCCCGACGGCTCGCGCGGTGATCCGACACCATGGTCGTGAGCGCCGCGACGACGATCGCAGCGAGCAGCAGCAGCACCCGTAGGCGTACGAAGAGATCGCGCACGGCCCCCCCAGCCCGCGCCATCGCCCCGGCTCAGGAGCGGATCGTCACGTCCCGCAGCAGGCGGAGCTCGTCGAGACAGCGTCCGGTTCCGAGCGCCACGGCGGTGAGCGGGTCCTCGGCGAGCATCACGGGCAGACCGGTCTCCTCGCGCAGCAGGATGTCGATGTTGGCGAGGAGCGAGCCCCCGCCCACGAGCACGATGCCCTTGTCCACGATGTCGGCGGCCAGCTCGGGCGGCGTCCGCTCGAGAGCGACCTTCACGCTCTCGACGATGGCGTTCACGGGCTCGGCCAACGCCTCCCGCACCTCCTCGGACTTGATCTCCAGGGTCTTGGGCACGCCCGCGACCAGGTCGCGCCCCTTGACCTCCATCGACCGCACCGAGTCCGTGGGATAGGCCGTGCCGATGTTGATCTTGATCAGCTCGGCCGTGCGCTCGCCGATCAGCAGGTTGTAGCGGCGCTTGATGTGGTTGATGATCGCGTCGTCCATCTTGTCGCCGCCGACGCGCGCCGAGTTCGAGTAGACGATTCCCGAGAGCGAGATGACGGCGACCTCGGTGGTGCCCCCACCCACGTCGATGATCATGTTGCCGGACGGCTCGGTCACCGGGAGGCCGGCGCCGATGGCGGCCGCCATGGGCTCCTCGATCAGGTAGACCTCGCGCGCCCCGGCCGACATCGCCGACTCGCGCACCGCGCGCTGCTCGACGGAGGTGATGCCCGAGGGCACCGCGATCACGATCCGCGGGCGCACCAGCGTCGAGCGGTTGTGCACGCGCTGGATGAAGTAGCGGAGCATCGCCTCGGTGATCTCGAAGTCGGCGATGACGCCGTCCTTCATCGGCCGGATGGCGACGATGTTGCCGGGCGTGCGCCCGAGCATCTCCTTCGCCTCGCGACCCACGGCGCGCACGCGGTCGGCGCCACGGTCGTCCTTGGCGACGGCGACGACGCTCGGCTCCGACACCACGATGCCCTTGCCGCGCGCGTACACGAGGGTGTTGGCCGTGCCCAGGTCGACGGCCAGATCGCTCGAGAACATGCCGAGGATTCGATTCAGCAAGCGCCGGCTCCCCCCAGGAACTCTCGCGTCGAGACGGCGTTGCACAGATCGCA
Source organism: uncultured Spirochaetales bacterium (assembly GCA_964442285.1). Taxonomy (GTDB): domain Bacteria; phylum Myxococcota_A; class UBA9160; order UBA9160; family JAFDET01; genus CAYTZH01. The sequence goes on from CAYTZH010000058.1 coordinate 16,080, forward strand.
GTCAGCCGTCCTAACTAGCTGATTTTCGGACGCGTTTGCTCGAGTCGGGCGACTCGGAACCATGCTACCAACCCCCCCCGGGCGGGGCAAGCGGCAAACCTCCGACCGCGCCCGGCATTTGCCCCCGATCCACCCTCTCGTACCTTTGCGACCCCTCGCGTCCGGGCGGAGTTCCCCCGGACGCCGGGCCGGAGGGTGTACCGATGCTCGAGGCACTTCGCCGCGGCCGCCGCTGGGGCACCGCGGCCGTCGTCGTGGTCGTGGGCGGCGTCTTCGTCTTCTTCATGGCGTCGGGGGCCCCCCTACAGTGCGCCGGCACCCCGAACGCCGTCGTCGCGGTGGGGGACCTCCAGTACGACCGCTACGACTTCCTGCGCACACGCGCCTTCCTCGAGGAATATCACCGATCGGTCCTCGGCGATGCCTTCGACGCGGCCGCCGCCGAGGACTTCCTGCGGGCCAGCACCGCCAACCAGCTCATCAGCCGGGCCATCCTGACCCGGGAGGCGGAGCGGCTCGGCCTCGCCATCACCCGGGAGGAGCTGCGCCGGGCGGTCCGGGCCCAGCCCGGCTTCCGGGACGAGGAGGGCCAGTTCGACGTCGAGCGGTTCGAGAGCTACGCCGAGTACGAGTTCGGCACCCAGGCCAACTATCTGGAGACCCTCTCCCAGGAGCTCCTGGCCAACAAGGTGTCCGGCCTGCTCGGCGAGGCCGCCCACGTCTCCGAGCGGGAGGCCGAGGCCGCGGCGCGCTACCAGCTCGAGGAGATCCGCCTGGCCTGGATCGCCCTCGACCCGACCGAGTCCGCCGCCCCGGAGGGCCTGGATCCCGCCGAGGTGGAGCTCTACGCCTCCACCCAGGAGCCGGCGCTGCGGGAGCGCTACGAGGCCGAGCCGACCCGCTTCGAGGAGCCGGAGCAGGTCCGCTTCCGGCACATCCTGCTCCGGATCGGCGCCGACGACCCGGAGCTGCGGGCCGAGGAGCGCCGCGAGGAGGCGCAGAAGCTGCTCGAGCGCCTGCGGGCGGGCGAGGCGTTCGCGCCCCTGGCCGAGTCGTTCTCCGAGGATCCCTCCAGCGAGCGCGGGGGCGACATGGGCTTCGTGACCCGGGGCGAGGTCGACCCGGCCCTCGACGAGGCGGTCTTCGCCCTGCAGCCCGGCGAGCTGGGCGAGGTGGTGCGCAGCAGCTTCGGCTTCCACGTGCTGCGGGTGGAGGAGCGCCGGGAGGCCCGGCTGCGACCCTTCGAGGACGTGCGCGAGGAGCTCGCCCGCGAACGCCTCGCGGCGGAGCGGGGCTCCGAGGGCGCGCGGGCCACCGCCGAGAGCCTGCGGGAGCAGATCGCGGGCGGCGCCAGCCTGGAGCAGGCCGCGCGGGGCCTGGGCCTGACCCTCGAGCGCACGGCCTGGCTGCGACGGCGCCAGGACGGCTTCGTGCCGGGCCTGGGCAGCGTTCCCGAGGTCCTCGACGCGGCCTTCGCGCTGACCCCGGAGCGGCCCAACGCCGACCGCGTCTTCGAGGCCGAGGGCAAGCTCGTCCTGCTCCAACTCCTGGAGCGTCGGCTGCCGGAGTCCGACATCCTGACCGAGACGGCCCGTCTCGAGCGCCAGCGGCTCCTCGCCGAGGAACGCGACCGGCTCGTCCAGGACTGGATCGAGGTCCGCCGACGGGCGCTGGAGGGCGCTGGCGAGCTCCGGGTCAACCTCGCAGCGGTCGACGGCTGACGCCCCGGCCCGGCTCCTGGGGACCCAGGGCGTGGGAGGAGAGCGCGCTCCGCTCCGACGCCGCGCGCAGCTTGGCCAGGGCCCGCGACTCGAGCTGCCGCACCCGCTCCCGGGAGAGACCGAGCTTGGCACCGATCTCCTCCAGGGTGTGGTCCTCCTCGCCCTTCATCCCGAAGCGCCAGCGCAGGATGTTGCGCTCCCGCTCGTTGAGCTGCGAGATGGCGGACTCGGTGGCCTGCTCCAGGCGCCGGTGATCGAGGGCCTGGTTCGGTGAGAGCAGCGCCGGGTCCTTGACCAGGTCCATCACCACGCGACCCTCGGAGCCCCGCACCTCGGCCTCGAGGCTGATCGGATCGCGGCTCATGCGGTCGAGGTCCTCGGCCTCCTCCTCGGAGATGCCCATCCGCGCCGCGATCTCCCGGTGGCTGGGCGTGCGGCCGAGCTGCTTCTCGAGATCGCCCGAGACCCGGTAGAACCGCAGCAGCGTGTCGTGCATGTGGCTCGGGATGCGGATCGTCCGCGAGTGGTTCTGGATGGCGCGGATCAGCGCCTGACGGATCCACCAGAGCGCGTAGGTCGAGAACTTGTGGCCCCGCGTGTAGTCGAACTTCTCCACGGCGCGCAGCAGCCCGAGGTTGCCCTCCTGGATCAGATCCGGGAAGGGGAAGCCCATGTTCCGGTAGTCCTTGGCGATCGCGACCACGAGCTTGAGGTTGTGCTGCACGAATACGTTCTTGATCTCGCTCATGGCGTCGAAGGCCAGCTCGACCTCGGCCATGCGCTGCTCGAACTCCGCGGCGGGAAGCCCCACCTCCGTCTCGATCCGCACCGCGGCGCCGTCGTCCCGGCGGCGCTGCGCGTTCGCGAGCCGCCGACGGGCGTCGGCGAGATCCGTGCGCAGGCGCGCGAAGAGCTGCACCGACAGCTCCGCCTGGGCGAGCTTGCGGGGGATCTGGCGGTCGATGCGCGCCGCGGGCGCGGGGTCGGAGGGATCGCGGAGCGACTCCCGCTTCGAGAGCAGCTTCTCCACGGCCGAGAGCAGGCGGTCGATCTTGAGCGTCAGGTCCTCGCCCGCGGGCGAGCCGCTGCCGAACGCCTCGCACATCTTGCCCGTGACCCGGCCCTCGGACCGGATCCGGTGCCAGTGCTCCACCACCCGGCGCGCGGTGAAGGGCACCGACAGCACGAGCGTGTGGAACGAGCGGGTGGCGACCTCCAGGCGCTTGGCGAGGTCGGCCTCCTCCTCGCGGGTCAGGGTGCGGATGTCCCCGATCTCCCCGAAGTACGAAACCAGGCTGTCGCGCTCGCGGTCGCGGTCGGCGTCCCGCGCGGCGCGCGGGCCGCGCGATGCGCGCATCACGCGGACATCGCGGGCGGCCTTCTCCGCGGCGACGGCGGCGGTCGAGAGCTTGGGACTCATGCTGGCTCCTCCTCGGGAGGTTTCGCGGGAGGGGTGTTCGGTCGGCCCGGCGCCCGGTGTCCGACGCACCGCATTACCGACAAAGGAACCATATGTTCCTCGGGGTTGGACGTCAATCTCGGGTAAAGCTCGGCCCAGACGAGATTTTCCGAATGTTTTCAGGCAGGTGTAGCCGGAGTGACACCCCGGGCGTTCCCCCGACCCGGACCACGCCCCGGACCTCGGGTCTCACCCTTTGAAGCGATGCGTCATCAAACGCCGTTCGAGGCTAAGTCCGCGATCAGGCGAAGGCTTCCCGGCGGTTGCGGATCAGCTCCATGAACTCCGCGCGGGTCTTGGGGTCGCTCTCGAACTCGCCCCGGATGGAGCTGGTGATGGCCGAGGCGTTCTGCTGCTCCACCCCCCGCATCATCATGCAGAGGTGGATGGCCTCCACCACCACGGCGACGCCCTTCGGGCGCAGCACCGTCTCGATCGTGCTGGCGACCTGGGTGGTGAGCCGCTCCTGCACCTGCAGGCGGCGCGCGTACATCTCGACGAGTCGGGGCAGCTTCGAGAGGCCGACGATGCGTCCGTCGGGGATGTAGGCCACATGGGCGCGCCCGAAGAAGGGCAGCATGTGGTGCTCGCACAGGCTGTAGAAGTCGATGTCCTTCACCAGCACCATCTCGTCGTACGACTCTTCGAAGAGGGCGTTGTTGAGGATCGCGACGGGATCCTGGGCGTAGCCGGCCGTGAGCACGCGCAGGGCCTTGGCGACCCGTAGCGGCGTGCGCTGCAGGCCGCTCCGGCCCGGGTCCTGGCCGAGCTCCTTCAGCATGCTGGCGATCAGACCCTCGATGGGATCGTTGGCGGCGCTCATCGGCGTTCCTCGTACTCGAATGCGTTTCGCCGCGTCTCGAGGACGCGAACCCGCAGCAGCCGCGCCCCGGTGGCGTCGGCGATCGGTCCGCGGAGGTCGCGGTGCAGGAAGGAGGCAATGTGCTCGGCGGTAGGCACGTAGGCCTGGAAGGCGGGATCGTCGTTGAGCATGCGGTGGGCGAAGCGGTCGAGGACCCGGGTCTGCACCACCCGGTCGAGGCGGTCCCGGTCGACCACGTGGCCGAGCTTCGGGTGCACCTCTCCCGACACGGTGATCTCCACGCCGTAGTTGTGGCCGTGGCCGTTGGGGTTGGCGCACTTGCCGTAGAGCCGCTCGTTCTCGGCGGGCGAGAGGTGGGGCTGGCTGAGCACGTGAGCCGCCGGGAAGCGGTAGCGACGGGTGACCGAGATCATGCGTCGTGGCGCGCCTCGACGATCTCCACCCAGAAGTCCTCCTCGGGCTCGAGTCGCACGCGGTCCAGCAGGCCCGCGGGCAACGCCTCGAGGAGCAGCTGTCGGATCACCCGCGCCAGGTTCTCGGGTGTGGGCACGCACTTGTCGAAATAGGGCGTGTCGGCGTTCAGGTCCCGATGGTCGAAGCGGGCCATGATCTCGCGCTCGAGGATCTCCTTGAGCACCACCAGATCCATGACCATCCCGGTCTCGGGGTCGGGCTCGCCCGCCACGGTGACCTCGAGCCGGTAGTTGTGCCCGTGCTGCGCGGCGCGGCGCCCGAAGCGGGCCTGCGCTTCGGCTTCGCTGAGGTCCGGGTGCGCATAGCGCACGGACGCGGAGAATTCGATCGCACGGGTCATCCGCACCATCCGTAACACCTCGTTTTTGCTCTGGAATGAAGCGTAGCGGCGGTCGGACCGGCGTCAACCGGACCGCCGCGCTGCGGCGTCGGCCGCCTCGCTAGTAGCGACGCACGATGCCGCGGACCACGCCGCGGATCTCGACGTCGGCGGCGGGAAGCTCGATCGGCGCCAGCCGCTCGTTGGCCGGCATCAGCCGCACTCCGGCACGGCCGCGGCGATAGAACTTCTTCAGGGTGGCCTCCTCGCCACGGACCAGCGCGACGACCGTCTCGCCCTCGTGGGCCTCCGGGCGGCTCTCGACCACCACGTAGTCGCCGTCGCAGATGTGCTCCTCGATCATCGAATCGCCCCGGACGCGGAGCACGAAGCAGGGGCCGCGACCCACGAGCTCCGACGGCACCGCGATCTGCTCGTCGACCTCGATGGCCTCGATGGGCGCGCCCGCCGCGACGGTCCCGAGCAGCGGCAGCGTCACCGAGGAGGCCTGCTCGTGGGCCGGCTCGACCGAGCGGGAGCGGTTCCAGGCCTTGCGCAGCAGTCCCTTCTCCACGAGGTGCTGGACGTGCTTGTGCACCGTGGCCACGGACGAGAGTCCGAAGTGGCCACCGATCTCCTCGAGGCTCGGGGAGTAGCCGTGCTCCGCGATGAAGGCGCGGATGAAGTCGTAGATCTCTCGCTGTCGCCGGGTGAGGGCCATGGCACACGCTCCGAAACGCCGACCTTCCACCAAACGGTGACGAAAGTCAAGCGAAAAAGGTGTCGGCGCCGGCACGAATCGAGGAAGCGGCGGCCCCCCGGCTTGACAGCATCTGGGCCCTGCTTAGAATCCGGCGCGATTTAGCAGTCGACTCGTCCGAGTGCCAAACCCGGGCGGGCTCATTTCCCAGATCGAGCGAAATCGGCGCCCCGGGGCACGATCCCCACGGGGCTCCGCGGAGGAAGGAAGCGCATGAAGATCCGTCCCCTGGCGGACCGCCTCATCGTCAAGCGCGTCGACGAGGAGGAGAAGACGAAGGGCGGGATCATCATTCCCGACACGGCCAAGGAGAAGCCCCAGGAGGGGAAGGTCATCGCCGTCGGCAAGGGCAAGCTGGACGACGACGGCGAGACGATCCCGATGGAGGTGAAGAAGGGCGACAAGGTGCTCTTCAGCAAGTACGCCGGCACGGAGATCAACATCGAGGGCGAGGAGCACCTCATCATCCGCGAGGACGACGTCCTCGGGATCCTCGAGTAGAACCGCACCAGAGAGGACTCTGACCATATGGCCAAGGAAATCCGATTCGACCAGGAGGCCCGGGCGAAGCTGCTCGCCGGCGTGGATACGCTGGCGAACGCCGTCGCGGTGACCCTCGGGCCCAAGGGCCGCAACGTCGTCATCGAGAAGAGCTTCGGCTCGCCGACCGTCACCAAGGACGGCGTCACCGTCGCCAAGGAGATCGAGCTCGAGGACAAGTTCGAGAACATGGGCGCCCAGATGGTTCGTGAGGTCGCCAGCAAGACCTCCGACGTCGCGGGCGACGGCACCACCACGGCGACCGTGCTCGCGCAGGCCATCTACCGCGAGGGCGCGAAGCTCGTGGTGGCGGGCATGAACCCCATGGAGCTGAAGCGCGGCGTCGACAAGGCCGTCGAGGCGGTGGTGGGCGAGCTCGAGAAGCTCTCCAAGCCCACGCGCACCTCCGAGGAGATCGCCCAGGTGGGCACCATCTCCGCCAACTCCGACGCGACGATCGGCACGATCATCGCCGAGGCGATGGAGAAGGTGGGCAAGGAGGGCGTGATCACCGTCGAAGAGGCCAAGGGCATGGAGACGGTGCTCGAGGTGGTCGAGGGCATGCAGTTCGACCGCGGCTACCTCTCGCCCTACTTCGTGACCGATCCCGAGCGCATGGAGGCCTCGGTCGAAGAGCCGCTGATCCTCCTCCACGAGAAGAAGATCAGCAACATGAAGGACCTCCTGCCGGTGCTCGAGCAGGTGGCCCGCCAGGGCAAGCCGCTGCTGATCGTGGCCGAGGACATCGAGGGCGAGGCGCTGGCCACCCTCGTGGTCAACAAGATCCGCGGCACCCTGAACGTGGCCGCGGTGAAGGCCCCGGGCTTCGGCGATCGCCGCAAGGCGATGCTCCAGGACATGGCGATCCTCACGGGTGGCCAGGTCATCGCCGAGGAGCTGGGCCTCAAGCTCGAGAACGTGACGGTCAAGGACCTCGGCCGCGCAAAGCGCGTCGTGATCGACAAGGACAACACCACGATCATCGACGGCGCCGGCACCCGGAAGGACATCGAGGGCCGCTGCAACGAGATCCGGAAGCAGGTCGAGGAGACCACCTCGGACTACGACCGCGAGAAGCTGCAGGAGCGGCTCGCCAAGCTCGTCGGTGGG
>CAYTZH010000059.1:0-22086 GCA_964442285.1 uncultured Spirochaetales bacterium
CTGGGCGGCGGCGTCGGCGGCGCCCAGCAGCAGGGCCACCCCGGCCAGCGCGCCGAGGCCGAGAGTCCGGCGCCAGGCGCGCAGCCGCAGCACCGCCGGCGCCCGCGGCGCGGGCGACGCAGCCGGCTCCTCGGCGTCCGCGGCGGGCCCCAGTCGGCGCAGCAGCCGCAGCGAGCCGTCGGTCGCGCCGATCAGCAGCTCCTCGCCGTCGACCACCACCAGGTGCAGGCGCTGGCGGGAACCCAGCGGACAGGTCTCGCGCACCCGCAGGCGGCGCCGGCCGGGAAGCGCGCGGCCGAGGCCCGTCCAGGCCAGTCCCGCCCGCAGCAGGATCAGCCCACCGACCATCACCAAGCCCGCACTCAGCCCATCGAACACGGTCCCTCCTCCGTGTCGCGGCGCTCCTCCCGGCGTCAGGGCATGCCGGGGTTCGAGCCCACCATCTCCACCAGCCGTACGGCGACGCGCTCGTCCACGACGGTCACCTCGCCACGCGCCACCAGCCGGCCGTTGATGCGAACGTCGGCCGGCTCGCCCGCCAGTCGATCCAGCTCGATCACCGAGCCCTTCGAGAGCTGGAGCACCTCCTGCACCAGCATCCGCGCGTGACCGATCTCGACGGTCACCTCGAGCGGGACGTCGAGCACCATGCTCAGGGCGGAGCCGGCCGCAGAGGCAACCGCGTCGCGGGCGGTCTCCGCGCCGGGCGTCTCGCTGCCCGGGGCTGCGGCGGGCGGGGTCTCGTCTGCCATCGCCTTCTCCCGAACGCCCTAGAGGCGCTCCAACACCTGCACGGCCAGCCGATCGCCGAGCCGACCCCGCTGGGCGCGAAATTTCGGACGTCCCTCGACCCGCACCAGGAGGCCCTGCTCGTCCGAGGGATCCACGGGAATCACGGCGCCGACCCGGAGGTCGGCCAGCCGCGACAGCGGAAGCCGGGCCGTGCCCAGCTCCACGGCGAGATCCACCGGCATCCCCCGCACCGCCTGCTCCGACTCCGCAGCCTGGCTCGGGTCGTGGCTGCGGGGCTGGGCGTCGAGGCTCTCGAAGGCCTCGGGGGGCAGCGCCACCCGCACCAGACACACCTCGCCCAGGCCACCCACCTCGAAGGTCGCCACGAGGCTCGCACTCCGGGCCTCCTCCCGGAGCTGGTCGGGCTCGTGGAGACCGGCGAGCCGCACGGTCGCCGGAACCACGCCCTTCCAGGTCCGCTGCAGGTCCTCCAGCAGTCCCTCGCAGATCCGCTCGAAGAGGCGCTCCTCGATCCGCGTGTAGCGCCGCGCGGGAACGCCGCCGCGGGAGGTCCCGGGCGGCGCGCCGAAGACCAGGCCCAGCATGGCGAAGAGGTAGGGCCGGTTGAGGACCATGAAGCCCGTCGCGTTGGGATGGGCGAGGGAGAGCATGGCCACCCGGTCCGTGCTCTGGAGCAGGTCCGCGAGCTCACCCAGCCGCATCTCCTCCCAGCCCGCGAGTCGGTACACGATGGGGGCCTGGTAGGCGTTGCTGGCGATCCGGGTCTGGTCCTCGGCGAACTGCTCGAGGAGGCGGCGCAGCCCCGGGTTGTGGCGGCTGCCCCGCCGCCGCGTCTCCTGGGCGGCGGCGTCCCACGGCTTGCGCTCGCGATCCTCGTCGGCCGTCAGGCTCTCCAACAGCGCCTGGAGCTCCTGGCGCGAGAGGATCGACGCCTCGGCCTTCAGCTCGCTCACTGGACGACGAACTCCGTGAAGAACACCGAGGTGACCTGGCCGTCGTCGAGCAGGCCGTTGATCCGCTCGCGCAGGTCCTCCTTGAGGAGCACCTTGCCGTCGAAGTCCGTCACGTCGGTGAGCCGCTTGCTGGACAGCAGCACGATCACCGCGTCGCGCACCTGGGCCAGGCGCGCGTCCACCTCGGCCCTGGCGGTGGCCTCGTCGAGCTCGAGGTCGATCTTCACCTTGAGGTAGCGGGGGTAGTCGTCTCCCGCGATGTTCACGACGAAGGGCTCGAGGGTGAGCACGCGCTCCCGGTAGGCGGCGGCCTTCTCCTCGGGCGAGGCCTCGGGCATCGCCTCGGCCTCCGCGGCCTCGCTCGGCGCGGAGGGGAGCAGGAAGTAGGCACCCGCGCCGCCCGCGACCAGCGCCACCAGCACCGCCACCCCCAGGATGACCCAGCTGGGTCCGCCGGCCTTCTCGGCTTCTTCGTTCTTCTCTTCGGCCACGTCGCCCTCCCGGTCCGATGCGTCTTGCTAGAAGCTGCGCGGGCTGGCCGCCGGGAAGCCCTCGCCGTGCGGCCGGCTGCCCTCGATGCCGAACTCCTTCAGCCGACGCCAGAGGGTCGTGGTCGAGATCTGCAGCACCTCGGCGGCCCGCTTCCGGTTCCACCCCACCTGCTCGAGCGTCCGCAGGATGTGGGCGCGCTCCATCTTCTGGAGGCTCTGCATGGGCTCCACCCGGCTCGGCTCCGGCTGCTCGCACAGCCGCGTCGGGAGATCCTCCGGGCCGATCCGCGGGCCGCGACACAGCGCAGCGCCGCGCTCGATGCAGTTCTCGAGCTCGCGGACGTTTCCCGGCCACGGGTAGGCCGTGAGGATCTCGAGGGCGTCGGGCGCGATCCCGTCCACCGCCTTGTCGAGGCGGCGCGCGAAGCGGCGCAGGAAGTACTCCGCCAGCAACGGGACGTCCTCGATCCGCTCCCGCAGGGCCGGGACGTGGATCGGAATCACGTTGAGCCGGTAGTAGAGGTCCTCGCGGAAGCGCCCGGCGGCCACCTCCTCCTCCAGGCTCTTGTTGGTGGCGGTCACGAGGCGCACGTCCACGAGCCGGGTCGACTCCCCGCCCACCGGCCGGATCTCGCCGGTCTGCAGGAAGCGCAGCAGCTTGGCCTGCATCGACAGGGGCATCTCGGCCACCTCGTCGAGGAATACGGTGCCCTGGTGGGCGCTCTCGAAGAGGCCCTTCTTGTTGCTGCTCGCGCCCGTGAAGGAACCGCGACGGTGCCCGAAGAGCTCGCTCTCGAGCAGGGTCTCCGGGAAGGCGGCCGAGTTCACGGCGCTGAAGACGCGGTCGCGGCGTCGGCTCGCCCGGTGGATGGCGCGTCCGATGAGCTCCTTGCCCGTGCCCGTCTCGCCGGTGATAAGCACCGTGCTGTCGGTCTCGGCCACCTTCGACACGAGGCCGAGCAGCTCCCGCAGCGCGGGCGAGCGCCCGATGATCCCGTCGAAGGGCGTGCGCGACTCGGCGCGGGGCTCGGCCGGCGGGCCTGCCGCCGCATCGGGATGCGTCCGCAGCGCGCGCTCGACCACGGCCGCCAGCTCACCGGCCTCGAAGGGCTTGCGCAGGTAGTCCCCGGCGCCCGCCTGCATGGCCTCCACCGCGCTCTCGATGGAGCCGAAGGCCGTCATGACCACCACGCCGATCCCCGGAGACTGCCGCCGCAGGCCGCGGATCAGCTCGAGACCGTCCATCCCCGAGAGCCGGAGATCCGTCAGGACCACGTCCGGGTCGACGTCGCGGGCGATCCCGAGGGCCTCTTCCCCGCTCATCGCCGTCTCGACGTCGTGCCCTTCCCGGCGCAGCGCGATCGCCACGGAGGCGCGCACGTTGCGCTCGTCGTCCACCACCAGGACCTTCGCCACTTCGATCGCCCCCTCTCTCAGTCCAACGGCAGCCAGAGCGAGATCCGCGCGCCGCCGAGTCTCGCGTCGCCGATGTCCAGGCCACCCCGGTGCGCCCGCGCCGTCTGCGCCGCGAGCGCCAGACCCAGACCCGTCCCGCCCGCCCGGCGGCTCTCGAAGGGCGCCATGGCGCGCTCCCGCTCCTCCAGCGGGATGCCCGGGCCCTCGTCCTCCACCTCGAGCACCACGCCGGGTCGACCGTCGCGCTCCGCCCGGCGTGCCGCGACGGAGACCCGGCCGCCCCCGGGCATGGCCTGGGCCGCGTTGAGCAGGAGGTTCCAGAGCACCTGCCGCACCCGGTCGGGATCCACGGCGACGCGGGGCAGCGACGGCTCGACGTCCACCGAGAGGGCGACGCGCTCGACCACGTGGGGATCGCTGCGCACCAGGCGCAGCGTCGAGTCGACCAGCGCGCGCAGGTCCGTGGGCTGGAGCGCCGGCGGGGCCGGGCGGCTGAAGGCGAGCAGGTCCGCCATCAGCCGGTTCACCCGCCGGCTCTCCTGGAGGACGATGTCGATCAGCTCGCGGTCCTCGTCGCACAGATCGGCGCCGTCCCGCAGGAGGCTCACGGCGTTGGTGATCGCCGCGAGCGGGTTGCGGACCTCGTGGGCGACGCCTGCGACGAGCTGGACCGTGGGCAGCGAGCCCGGGCGGGCGTCCGCGTCCGCCGACGGGTCCGCGAGCTCGCGATAGATCTCCGCAGCGCCCCACAGCGCGCCGTCGCGCGTGGTCAGGGGGAACGTGGAGACCACGTGTCCCTGCGGCGCGCCGAAGAGGCCCCGGATCTGGCGGGCCCGGGGCGCTCCGCTGGCCAGGGTCTCGGCGGCCGGGCAGGGCGCGGACGCCGTCTGCCCGCCGCGAGCCGCCAGGCTCCGGCAGTCGAGGCCGCGCGGATCGAGCTCGCCCGCCCCGGCGGCCTCGAGCGCGGCCTGGTTCGCCCGCGTGATCCGGTGCTCGGTGTCGACGAGCAGGACCGGGTCGGCGAGGGCGTCGAAGAACGAGGACCACAGCGCCAGCTCGCGCTCGAGCGCCCGGCCCGCGAGGCAGCGATCGATCGCCGCCGCCAGCGGGGGAACCAGCTCGGCCCAGCGATCCGCCGCGAAGGCGCGCAGGCTCGACGAGCGGGGAGCGCGGAGCGCGAGCCAGCCCCGATGGCGCCCGCGGAGCGAGAGCGGCAGCGCCAGCAGCGCGTCCGGTGTGCCGCCCTGCCCTTCCAGCGCCAGCAGCGCCGGGGCGTCGTCGCGGAGTCGGGCCTCGCCGCCCGCGAGCCGCTCCGCCAGCGGCCGGCGCTCGCAGGCGGCGGCGTCGGGCCGGGCGACGTGGGCCTCCCGCCGGTCCGGGTCGATCCACCACAGCTCGCTGAGCGGCAGCGCGCGGGCCAGGGCGGCGGCGGAGGCGCGGAGGACGCCGACCAGCTCCGACTGACGGTTCAGGCCCTCGAGCAGCCGGAAGTGGAGGTCGCGGACCGGCGCGGGGCGCGGGCGGACCGCGAGCCGGGTCGCCGGGACCGCGGCGTCGCGCGCGCCGTGCGTCGCCTCCACCTCGCTGCCGGTACCCGGCATGTTCGTCCCCCCCATCCGTTCAAAGTGAAGTGCAAACTTGCACTTCGAATCGGCAGGGAGGTGGCAGGCTTTAGCAGTATTTATTCAGTCTTCCGTAATGAACGGAAGCAAGGCGGGTGGCCCGGCCGCGGGCGGCGGCGCTCCCGCCCGGCAGAGCGCCTCGAGCGCGGCCGCGCACCGGGCGAGCTCCCCGGCGCGACGAGCGGTGTCGCGCGCCGCCGTGAGGAGCGCATCCGCGCCGACGCCCTCGTCCCGAGGCTCGCCGACCGCCGGGACCGCGAGCGCGTCCTTCAGGCCGGGATCGGTGTCCGCCAGCTCCGCACCGACGGCGGCCAGCGCCTGCGCCTCCCGGGCCAGACCGGCGATCCCCTCGGAGCCCGGGGAGCGCGCGCTCTCCAGGGTGGCGTTCAACGCCAGCAACGAGAGCCGATCGGCGAGGGTGCGAGCCGCACCCGACACCGGCACATGACGGTGCTCCATCTCGGGCCGACACGGCTCCGCCCCCGCGGCGCTCGCCGGCGCGGCCCCTTCCAGGCGCCGACCCAGCGCATCGGCCGCCAGCTGCAGGAGCGCGCCCGCCGCCGCGCCGAGGCGTCGCGGGCGGCGGCTCCACAGCTCGATCACGCCCACCGGCTCGCCGCCGGACTGCACGGGCTGGGCCAGCACCCGGCGGAAGCCGCACGCCGCGGCGTGGCGCATCCGCGCGTCCCCCGCGCACTCACGCGGGTCCACGGGCGGAATCCGCGATCCGCTCGTCCAGGCGCGGTCGACCGGGCCCTCGCCCTGGGCGCGCGGGTCGGTCGGTCCCGCCGGCTCCGGGGCCTCGCCCGCCTCGGCCTCGGGCGAGAGCCGCGCGGTCCCCGGCTCGCGCGCCCACCAGACGGCGTAGTCCCAGCCCAGGTGCTCGACACAGGTGTCCAGGACGGCGCTCACGCTGCACCGGGACGAGCGCGCCCGATCGAGCCCCTCCAGCAGGGAGGCCACGGCGTGGACGTCGACCCGCGGCGCGTCAGCCGCCATGGACCCCTCCTTCCGGCGCGAGCCGGCGCCGCAGATCGAGCAGGTCCAGCTCGCCCTCCTCCAGGCGCACCCGGCCGACCGCCTCGGGACGCGTGCCGCCGCTCCGCACGCGCACGTCCTCGCGGATGCCGAGCACGCGGCGGGGCGTCAGGCGCGTGGACGGCTCCGGTCCGTACACCTCGAACCCGCAGGCTCCCGCCGCCACCCGCTCGACCTGCGCAGCCGGCAGCGCGACCCGCTCGCCCTCGGCGAGCTCGACCACCAGGACCGTCGCCCCGGAGGCGGCGGACGTCCGAACCGCGTCGGCGGATTCCTCCGAGAGGCCCTCGCGGAGGCCATCGGGATCGAGGAGCGCGCAGGCACCGCCGCCCGCGCGCAGGGCGAGGCCGGCCACCAGCGGATGGGAACGGCATGGCGCCGCCAGCGGACAGGCGGTGACGGCGGTCTCGACGAAGACCTCCTCGGTCGCGATCGCGAACCGGCCCACCGCGCTCCGCAGCGCCACGAACAGCGCGCCCGCGGCCGGCGCCGGCCGCCCCGAAGGCTCGAGCAGCGGCAGCCAGCGGTCTCCCCGCCGGACCTGCGGCCGCTCGCCCTCGACGCGCGCATCGCCCCGGAACACCTCCAGCACCGCCCCGAGCTCCACCGCATAGGTCGCGCCGGCGCAGCGCATCAGCAGATGCGGCCGCGGCGCGCGGGCCTCCCCCCGGCCGCGCCGGGCGACCTCCCCGGGCGCCGGCCAGGCCCCGATCGCGCCGAGCGGAATCTCGCCGTCCATGCCGAGAGCGTCGCGCAAGCGCGGGGGCCTCGTGCAGGGCGAAACCCGGAGACCGGAGGGTTCTTCTACCGGGGGAGGTCGATCGGGGATTCCGGATCCGCCCCCGGATCGGCGATGCGGCCGCCCACCTCGGCGGAGAGCGACTCGGCCCGGGCGCCCTTCCACTCCTCGCGGTGGTACACGAACTCCACCCGGCGGTTCAGGCCGCGGCTCTCGGCGTCCGTGTTGGGCACGAGCGGGCGTTGGTCCGCGTAGCCGGCCGCGCCCAGCCGCGCGGGATCGACGCCGCCCACGTCCACCAGGTACTCGAGCGCAGCGATGGCGCGGGAGGCGGACAGGTGCCAGTTGTTGGGATGCGCCGCGGAGCGGATGGGGCGGTCGTCCGTGTGTCCCTCGACCGTGACGCTGTAGGGGAAGGAACGGGTGAGCCGCGCGATCTCATCCAGGAAGACGTGGGACTCCGGCCGCAGCTGCGCCGAGCCGGGCTCGTAGAGGAGCTCGCCCTTCACGCGAACGGTCACGCCCCGGGCGCCCACCTCGGCCTCGACGACCTTCTCCAGGTTCCGCTCGCTGATCACCTGCTTCAGCTTCTTCAGCACGGCGCGCTCCTCGGGGCGCTGGGGTGCGGGCCGCGTGGGCACGTCGAGGAGATCGAGCTGATTGCTGGACTCGCGGGTGGACATCTCGACGGGGCTCGTGGAGGCCACCTCGTGGTAGCCCGGGTGCCGGTCCTGGGCGCCGAAGGCCTTGCCCATGGAGGCGGCAAGCTTGGCGAACTTGATCTTGTCCATGTTGGCGAAGCTCAGCAGCAGGACGAAGAACACCAGCAGCAGGCTCATGAGGTCGCCGAAGGTGGCCATCCAGGCCGGAGCGCCGGCTTCGGGCTCCGGCCCGTCGTCCTCCGGGACCTCGTCGGTCTCTTCGCTCACTTGTCGTCGTCCTTGGCGCGCGAGGCGGGCGGCAGGAACGATTCGAGCTTGGACTGGATCACGATGGTGTTGTCGCCGCGCAGGATGGACTCGACCCCGACCATGGCGAGGCTGCGCTGGGCCACCTCCTCGGCGGTGCGGGCTTCCAGCTTGTCGGCGATGGGGTTCGCGACGAGGAAGGCGAAGATGGCGCCATAGAGCGTGGTGAGCAGGGCGACCGCCATGGCGGGACCGATGGCGTCGGGGTCGTCCATCTCGCGCAGCATCTGCACGAGTCCGACCAGGGTTCCGATCATGCCCATGGCCGGGGCGGTCGAGCCGAGGAAGCGCCAGATCTTCTGGCCGCGCTGATGGCGCTGCTTCAAGGCGGCGAGCTCCGCCAGGAGCGTGGCCTTGATGGTCTCCGGGCTGAGTCCGTCGACCCCGAGGCGCACGCCCCGGGCCAGGAACGGATCGTCGATCGGCTCGCCCTCCAGCGACACGAGGCCCTCCTTCCGGGCCTTGGTGGAGAGCTGGACGATCAGGGGGATCAGGTCCTCGGCGGGCTGCAGGCGGTCGAAGAACGCATTGCCCGCCACGGCGAACGCGCCGAGCACGTGCTTCATCTTCTGGTGGGTGAACAGCGCTGCGAAGGTGCCGCCGAACACGATCAGGATGCCGGGCCCGTTCACGAACGCCAGGACGGAGCCGCCCATCGCCATCGCGCTGACGACCAGACCGAGACCCACGACGAGGCCGATGAGGGTTGCGATGTCCATGGCTCTGCTGCCGAACCCCGGTGCGCTGCCGGCGCGCGCGGCCGCACGGCACCCGTCGGCTTCCCGCGCCGCCGTGCGTCCGGACTGCGTATCGGTTTCCGGCGCGGGCTACTCGATCGGGGGGAGACCGGAGGTGGGCTCCAGGCATCGACCGGCCCGGACCCGGGGTTTCGCCGCCTGCAGCGCCAGCAGCTCGCCGAGGCTGCCCACGCCCAGGTGCTCGCGGGCCCGTCGCAGCAGCTCCAGCAGCGCCCGGGCCGTGGCCTCCGCGTCTCCCAGGGCCCGGTGGCGGGCCGGGTTGCGGATGCCGAAGCCGTCGGCCAGGCGATCGAGGGAGAAGCGTCCGAGCTCGGGCGCCAGGCGGCGCGCGAGCTTGCGGGTGCAGAGGACCGGGCCCGCCAGGCCGGGGAGCCCGTGGGTCGCCAGGCCGCGGCGCACGAAGCCGTGGTCGAAGGCCGCGTTGTGCGCCACGAAGGCGGCGTCAGGCGTGAGGTCGAGCCAGGCCCGGAGCCAGGCGAGCGCCCGCGCCGGCGGCGGTGCGCCGACCACCATGGCGTCGGTGATCCCGGTCAGGGCGCGCACGCCGCGGGGCACGGGCATGCCGGGGTCGACGAGGGTCTCGAAGCGATCGGCGATCCTCAGCCCGCTGACGCGGACCGCGCCGATCTCCAGGATCTTTGCCCGCTGCGGCGAGAGCCCGGTGGTCTCGAGGTCCACGACGGCGAAGTCGGCGGCCGCGAGCGGTGTGGAAGCCTGCGCCGCGACGGGCTCGGCGACGAGCGCGTCGGCCGGCACCGGGTCCGGCAGCGCTTCGGCCGCGCGACCCAGGGCCGCGGCGACGACGCGCCGGGCGAGCAGCGTCTCGACGGGTGCGGACGTGGCCAGCAGGCCCGCCGCCAGGACGCCCACGGGCACCGGCTCGCCGCGGAGCCGGTAGCCGTCGAGCAGATCGCGATGTCGCACGTCCCTCCCCCCGCTCCGTCGGGCGATCGGGTTCGCGTCGGGCGATCGGGTTCGAGTCCGGTCAGGGAGGGTGCCCCGGATGCTACGCGTCCGGGGCCGCGGCGGTCAACGTCCGGGGCCGCGGCGGTCAACCGCGCTACCCTCGACCCATGCGCCGGCCGGCGGTGGCGAAGAGTCCGTCGATCCCTCTTGTCTCCTCGGCCGCGTCCGGCCGACGCCCCACCCGACTGCGGCTGGCCCGGTCCCTTGCGCTGCTGGTCTGGCTCGCCCTGCCGGCAGCGGCCGACGTCGCCCTGGGCGTGCGCGACGCCGGCGCCGAGGCGCCGTCCGTGGCCCGCGCCTACGTGCGGGGCGCGGCCGCCGGCGGCGGGACGCCCGGCGGAGAGGCGGCGGGCCTGGTCTTCTTCCTGCGGGCGCCCGGCCCGGCCGGCGCGGCGGCCGTGGGGGCGGCCCACTCCTTCGACCTGACGGCGCTCGCCGGCGCGGGGGACCTGGAGCTGCGCACCGGTGCCGGGGACGACCGGGTCGCCCTCGCCACCCGCTTCCTGGTGACGCCCGGACGGCCCTTCAACGCCCCGGGCGCCACCCTCCGCGACGACCATCTGGTGTTCGCCCTCGACACGCCCCCGTTCGGCGTGCGGGTGCTCGAGCCCGCCGAAGAGCTCCCCCGGCCGGGCGACCGCGTGAACGTCCTGGGCATTCCCCGCTTCGGCGTCCAGCAGCAGCGGGTCGCCGGCGGGACCATCCATGGGCTCAGTCTCGAGCACATCGAGGTGTCGCTCGACGAGCGGCTGAACCTGCGGGGCTGGGGGGGTGCGCCGGTGGTCGAGGCCCAGACGGGCCGGGTGCTCGGCCTGCTCCAGGCCGCGTCGCCCGGGGGCGACGGGCTGCGGGTGACCGTGTCGCCCATCGAGAGCGTGGTGGGCGCGCTGCGGCGGCCGCTCGAGGGCGGTCGCGGCCGGCCCTTCTCGGCGTTCGCCGACGTGGCCCGCGCCCGCGCCGCCGCGCCGCGCACGACGCCTTCGCGCACGGCCGCCCCGCCGAGCCAGAGCGCGCGCCGGCGACCGGTGGCGCTCACGCCCCAGCCCGCCCTCGAACAGGCCGGCGTGCCCCTCGATCTGGAGGTGGAGATCGAGTACCCGGGCGAGGGCGCCGTGCTGAGCAACGTCGCGGGGGGCTTCCTGGCCGGTCGCGCGGTGGCCCACCGGGGCGACCTGCGGCGCTTCGACGTGATCCTGGTCCTGGACACCTCGGGATCGACCGCGGAGGCCACCGGCGTGGACGTCAACGGCAACGGCGTGGTGGGCCGACCCGTCCTCGGCAGCTTCGGGCGGGCCGTCGGCGTGGGAGGCAGCACCGACCCGGGCGACTCGATCCTCGCCGCCGAGGTGGCGGCCGCGCGGCGGCTGCTGGGCGGGCTCGACCCCCGCAGCACCCGCGTCGGGCTGGTGACCTTCGCCGGCGAGGAGGGCGCGCGCGGCGGCCTGGGGGTCGGCGGCTTCTCGGTGCCCCTGGGGCGACCCCAGCCGCCCGCGGTGACCGAGGAGCCCCTCACCCAGGACTACGTCCGCCTCGAACGGGGCCTGGACCGGATCCTCGCGCGGGGCTCCGCCGGCATGACCCACATGGCCGCCGGCGTCGACCAGGCCACCGTCGAGCTGCTCGGCCTCCGCACGTCGGAGAAGGACCCCGAGGCCGAGCGGATCGTGCTCTTCCTGACCGACGGCCAGCCTACCCTTCCCTACGACGCCCGCTTCAGCGCCGACAACGTTCGCGCCGTGCTGCGGGCGGCGCGCCGCGCCCAGGGGGCGGGCGTCCGCATCCACTCCTTCGCCCTCGGTCCGGAAGCCCTGGCCGAGCCCGTCGCCACGGTGGAGATGGCCAACCTGACCGACGGCACCTTCACGCCGGTCCGCCACCCGGCCGACCTGGTGGACCTCATCGACTCGGTGAACTTCGCCAACGTCGAGGAGGTCACCGTCCACAACCTCACCCTCGACACCCCGGCCCACGCCGTGGACCACCACCCGGACGGCACCTGGAACGCCCTGGTCCCCCTGGAGGTGGGCAAGAACCGGGTCGAGGTGGTCGTGCGAGCGACCGACGGCAGCGAGCGTCGCGAGGTCGTCACGCTGCAGTACGCGCCGGGGAGCGCCGAGCCCACGGTGCCCCCGGAGCTCGTCCCCCGGCGCAACCGCCTGCTCGAGCAGCGCCTGGTGGAGATCCGCCAGGACCGGCGCGAGGTCGAGCTGGAGGCTGCGGAGGCCGCCCGCCGCGAGCTGGCCATCGAGATCGAGCGGGAGCGCGCCGCGGCCGCCGAGCGCGCGGAGCAGAGCCGCCGCGAGCTGGAGCTCGAGCCCGAGGCCCGAACCGGGGACGAGGCAGGGAGCGCCGTCGAGCCGGCCCCCGCCCGATGACCGATCCCGAAGCGCTGCTCCCCCTCGCCGAGGCGTCGGTGCGCGGAAAGGCGCACGGCGACGCCCTGGCGCGCTGCGGTGTCGACGCGCCGGATCTCTTCGGGTCCACCCTCGGACGCCTGTTGGCGGCGCTCCGGTTCCACGACGACGCGGCGGTGTTCACCGCGGTCCAGGCCCTGGGCGCGGCGCGCCCGGACGCGGCCGTCGAGCACCTGGCCACCTGGCTCGACACCGAGGCCGCTCGTGGGCTCGCGCTCGATCCGGCGCGGGCGGGCCGCCTGCTCCGGGTCTTCGGAAACGCCGACTACCTCGCGCGGCGGGTGGCGCGGCAGCCGGAGCTCGCCCGCGTCATCGCCGAGCCGGGCGCCCTCCCCCCGCGGGACCCCGCGGCGCTGGCCGAGGCCGCGGGCGCCTTCGCGGGTGATCCGGCCCGGGAGCTGCGGCGCCTCCGCTACGCCGAGATGCTGCGGATCACCGCCCGCGACCTCGAGGGCGCGCCGCTGTCGGAGACCGCGAGCGAGCTCTCGGACCTGGCCGATGCCTGCATCGAGGCCGCCGTCGCCACGGCCGTGACCGAGCTCGGGACGGAGCGCGCGCCGGGCGTCGTGGCCATGGGCAAGCTCGGGGGCCGCGAGCTGAACTACTCCTCGGACGTCGATCTGATCTTCGTGCACGAGCCGCCCGACGAGCTCGCCGAGCACGCCGTGCAGACCATGGAGCGGGTGGTGAAGCGCAGCCGCGCCCTGCTCCACGACGCGACCGCCGACGGCTTCGCGTTCCGAGTCGACCTGGACCTGCGTCCGGAAGGCCGCGCGGGCGCCCTGGTCAATTCCCTGGCCTCCCTGCTCACCTGGTACGAGACCTTCGGGGAGGAGTGGGAGCGCCTGGCCTGGATCCGCGCCCGGGGCTGCGCCGGCGATCGCGCGCTGGTGAAGCGCCTGCTGCGGGAGCTGCGGCCGTTCGTGTATCCGCGGGCCGTCTCCTACGACGTGATCCAGTCGGTCCATCACCTGAAGGGGCGGATCGAGCAGGAGGCCCGCAACGCCCCGCGCGACGTGAAGCGCGGCCCGGGCGGCATCCGCGAGACCGAGTTCTTCGTGCAGGCCCTGCAGAGCCTCTACGGCGGCCACCGCACCTCGCTCCGGGTCACGCGGACGGCGGATGCCCTGGCGGCGCTGGCGGCGGAGGGTCTGCTGCCCGAGAGCCTCGCCGGAGACCTGGTCGAGTCCTACGCCTTCCTGCGACAGGTGGAGCACCGCCTGCAGATGGCAGAGGACCGGCAGACCCAGCAGATCCCCGCCGATGGGCGGGAGCTCGAACGCCTCGCGCGCCGCATGGGCTACGCGAGCCCCGATGCGCGACGGGCGGCGAGCGACCTGCTGCGCGACCTGGACCGCGTGCGGGGCGGTGTCCGACACGCGTTCGAGTCACTTCTGGCGGAGCCGGACCGGGGCACCGGTCGGGCGCCCTCGGCCTGGTCCGAGGCCTGCCGCTCGCCCCGGGGCTTCACCGACGCCCTGCTGCACACCCTGCCGGAGACGCTGCGGGAGCGGGCGCGGCCGCCGATCGAGCGGGTGGTGGCCTCCGCCTTCCCGCGCGCCAGCGGCGCCATCACCGCCCTCGGGCAGACGCCCGGCGCCGCCGCCGTGCTGGCGCGGTTCCTGTGCTGCGATCCGCCCCTGGTGGCCCACCTGGCGCGACGGCCCCAGCTCCTCTCGGCCTTCGCGGCCGGCGCCCCGCCGCCCGGGGTGGATCGGGAGACCCTGGCCCGGGGCGGCCTCGAGGACGTGGAGTCGTCGCTCGACGAGCTGCGCCTCGCGCGTCAGGACGCCAGCGTCCGCGTGGCCGCCGCCCATCTGGCCGGCCAGGTGGACACCGCGGGCACCGAGCGCCTCTTGAGCGAGACCGCGGAGGCCCTGCTGGAGCGCGCCCTCGGGCTGGCCCGACACCAGGTCGAGAAGCGCACGGGCGCGCCGCTCGCGGAGGGCGCGCGCATCCCCCTGTGCGTGGTGGGCCTCGGCTCCTTCGGCGCCCGGGAGATGACCTACCAGTCGGACCTGGATCTGGTCTTCGTCTACGCCACCGAGGGCCGCACCGAGGGAGGCCGCGATCCCATGGGCGCCCAGGAGCACTTCGCCCTGCTGGCCCAGCGCCTGATCTCGTACCTCGTGACCCCGACCGGCGCCGGTCGCGTCTACACGATCGACACCCGGCTGCGTCCCTCGGGCCACGGGGGCACCCTCGTCGTCAGCGCCGACGCCTTCCGGCGCTACCACGAGAAGGAGGCCATGGTCTGGGAGGCACAGTCGCTGCTGCGGGCGCGGCCGGTCGCGGGCGATCCGGACTTCGCCGGCGAGGTCGCCTCCCTCATCGAGCACAGCCTCTTCGACCGCCCCGTGCGGCCCGGCCTGGAACGCGAGATCCTGCGAATGCGCACACGACTCGAGACCGAGATGGCCCAGGACGAGAAGACCCGAATCGACCTCAAGTACGCGGCCGGCGGGCTCGTCGACGCCGAGTTCCTGGCCCAGTTCCTGGCGCTGCGCTGGGGCGCCGAGCGCCCCGAGCTGCGCCGCGGCGCCACCGCGGCCGTCCTGGAGGCCGCCGGGCGCGTCGGCCTGCTGCCCGACACCGAGGCGCTGCTCGAGGCCTTCTGGTGCCTGGACCGCATCGCCGCCTGGCTGCGGCTGGCCACGGGCCGCGCCGAGTCCGCCCTGGATCGCGCCTCGCCGTCGACATCGCTGGTGGCGCTCCTGGAGGGGGTGCCCGACGTCGACGCCCTGGCCGAGCGCGTGTACGCCGCGCGGCGCCGGCTGCGCGCGGGCTGGCAGCAGGTGTTCGGCCCGGCGAGCGGCGCTCAGCGTCGGTAGGGCCGGCCCAGGTCGCCCGGTCCGCGGGCGCCCCCGGAGGCCAGGGCGAGGGCCCCCAGCGTCAGGACGTAGGGAAGCATCAGGAAGGCCGGATACGGGACGTCGATGCCGCGGGCCTGCAGCCGGAACTGCAGGGCGTTGGCGACCCCGAAGAAGAGCGCGGCGCCCAGCACGCCGAGGGCGTTCCAGCGCCCGAAGATGACGATGGCGAGCGCGATGAAGCCGCGACCCGCCGTCATGCCCTCGCTGAACGTGCTGGTCTCGGCCAGGGAGAGCACGGCACCGCCCAGGCCCGCGCAGGCCCCGCCGAAGGCGAGCGCACCCACGCGGTAGGCGGTGACGTCCACGCCCTCGGCGTCGGCCGCCCGGGCCGACTCCCCGGCCGCCCGCAGGCGCAGCCCGATCCGGGTGCGCGCCAGGCCCACCCCGACCGCGGCGCAGAGCAGGGCGGCGCCCGCGGCGAACGCGGTCTCCGAGAGCCGCGCCACCGACGGCGGGGCCCCGGCGTACAGCGCGCGGGTTCCGAGCCCCGTCGCCCCCAGGGCCAGCAGGTTGACCGCGAGGCCCACGACGATCTGGTCGGCCCGGCGCACGACGGCGAAGAAGCCGAAGCCGAGGCCGACCGCCGCGCCGGCGCCCAGGGCCGCGGCCGCACCGAGCGCCGGCTCGCCGGAGGCCACGCCCACGACGAAGCCCACGAAGGCGCCGGTGAGCATCATGCCCTCGATCCCGATGTTGACCACGCCGGCGCGCTCGACCACGAGCTCGCCGACCGCCGCCAGCAGCAGGGGCGCCGCGAGGCGCAGGGAGGCCAGCAGCAGGGCCTCCATCAGGGAGCGGCCTCGGCGGCGGGCTCCGCCGGGCGCGTCCGCGTGCGCTCGCCCAGGGAGAGACCCACCGACAGCAGCACCACCGCGCCCACGGCGATCTCGGTGGCCACCGACGGGACCCCCGCCTGGCGCTGCATGGCGCCGGCGCCCGCCTCGAGGGCGCCGAAGAAGAGCGCGGAGGGCACCACGCCGAGCGGATGCAGCCGCGCGAGCAGGGCCACCGCAATGGCCGTGTAGCCGTGTCCCGGGGAGAGGCCCTCGTAGAGACGCCCGGTCACGCCCGCCACCTCGAACGCCCCCGCCCAGCCGGCGAGGCCCCCCGCCAGCGCCAGGGTCAGGCTCCCGTAGCGCTGGGGAGAGATCCCGGCGAAGCGGGCGGCGCGCGGCGAGAGCCCGACGGCCCGCAGTCGGAAGCCCAGGGGCGAGTGGAACAGGAGCGCGTGCACCGCCAACGCCAGCACGAGTGCCACCGCGATCCCGGCGTGCAGCCGGCCCCACGCCGGCAGCCGGGCGGCCGCGACCAGGGCATCGCTCTGGGGATAGGCGCCGGCCGACTCCTGCAGGGGGCCCTGCACGGCGAGGGCCACGAGCTGGATCGCCACGAAGTTGAGCAGCAGGGTCGAGATCACCTCGTTGACGCCGCGTCCGGCGCGGAGCGCGCCGGCCAGCCCGCCGAACGCGGCCCCGCCCAGGAACCCGCCGAGCACCACCGCGGGCAGGGCGACGAACGCCGGGGCCTCGGCGAAGACCCGGGTGGCCAGCCCCGTGGCGAGCAGGGCACCGGCGTAGAGCTGTCCCTCCGCGCCGATGTTCCAGACCCCGCAGCGGAAGGACAGGGCCACCGCCAGGCCCGTCAGGAGCAGCGGTCCCGTCTTCAGCAGGGTCGCGACCCAGGCCGCGCCGCTGCCGACGGAGCCGGTCGCCAGGGCGGCGAGCGCCGGGGCCGGCGCGTAGCCGAAGGCGGCGAGCACCGCCGCCACGCAGCCCAGGCCCAGGAGCGCGGTGGCGACGGGCAGGGCCGTCGTCCGGAGCAGCTGCCCGATCACGCCGCGCGCGGGGACGCCCGGCCGAGCAGGATCGCCCCGATGGCGGCGCGGTCGGCGCCGTCCGGGATCGGCACCACCCGGCCCGAGACCAGGGCCCGACGCCGATCCGCCAGGGCCAGGACCTCGTCGAGGTCGGTGGAGACCAGCAGGACCGCGGCGCCGGCCTCGCGGAGCGCCAGGAGCTTCTCGTGGACGAAGCGGGCCGAGCCCACGTCGAGGCCGCGGGTCGGGTTCACCGCCACCACCGCGTGGGGCGTACCCTCGAGCTCGCGGGCCACGGCCACCTTCTGGGCATTGCCCCCGGAGAGGGTCGCGATGTCGGCGTCCGGGTCCGGCGGCCGGATGTCGTAGGCGGCGGCCGCGGCGCGGGCGGCCGCGCGCGCCGCCCCGCGCAGGAAGCGACCCGCCCGGAAGTAGCGCACGTCGGTGTAGGAGCCCTTCAGGACCAGGTTCTCGGCCACGCTCATGCCCGCCACCAGCCCGCCCGCCTCCCGTTCGCCCGAGAGATGGGCCACGCCCGCCTCGTGCAGGGCGCGGGCGTGGGGACGCACCGGGCGGCCGTCCACCTCGACGCCCCCGGTGCTCGGCGAACGCACGCCGACGAGCACCTCCTCGAGCTCCCGCTGCCCGTTGCCGTCGATCCCGGCCAGCCCGAGGATCTCGCCCGCGCCCACGTCCAGGTCCACGCCCTTCAGGCGACTGGCCTCGCGCACGCCGTCGGCCTGGAGGCCCCGGATCGCGAGCCGCGGCGGGCCGCCGCGGGCCGCGGGAGCCGGCGCGGGACGCGCCAGCGGCGGCAGGTCCCGGCCCAGCATGAGACGTCCGAGCTCGCTCGCGTCGAGATCGCCCGCCGCGCGGGTGGCCACGTTGCGGCCCCGTCGGAGCACGGTCACGCGATCCGCCAGATCCTCGATCTCCGCCAGCTTGTGGGAGATGAACACCACCGCGCGACCGGAGTCCGCCAGCGCCCGCAGGGCCGGAAACAGGGCCCGGGTCTCGGCCTCGGTGAGGGCGGCCGTGGGCTCGTCCAGCACCAGCAGGCGCGCGCCCCGGGCCAGGGCGCGCAGGATCTCCACACGCTGGCGCTGACCGGCCGAGAGCGACTCCACGGGCGGGTCCAGGGGAACGTCGAGCCCGTAGTCCGCCGCCAGCGCCGCCACCCGCGCCCGGGCGCGCCGCGGCTGGAACGCGAATCCCAGCACGTCGCCGCCGAAGGAGAGGTTCTCCACCGCGTTCATGGCCGGCACCAGGGCCGAGTGCTGGTGGACCATGCCGATGCCGGCCCGCAGGGCCCGCGCCGGCGACCACTGCGCCGGCTCCACGGGGCGACCCTCGATCTCCAGCCGTCCCGCGTCGGGTCGCACGAGGCCGGTGAGCACATTCATCAGGGTGGACTTGCCCGCGCCGTTCTCGCCGAGCAGGGCGTGGATCTCACCGGCCTCGAGGGCCAGGTCGACCCCGTCGAGGGCGGGCGGACCCGGCCCGAAGCGCACCACCACCCCGCGAAGGTGGGCGGCCGTGCTCAGAAGGCACCTCGCGGGACCGTGCGACGGCCCTCGCGGATCTCCGACCCGACCCGGTCGAGCTCGGCGAGGACCGGAGCCGGCACCCGGTCCCGCAGCTTCGGGTTCAGCACGAGCGCCACGATGCCGTCCGCCATCCCGAGCCGTACGGGCTCGGCGCGGAAGCTGCCGTCGCGCACGCGGCGGGCCACCTCGAGGAAGGCCCGGGGAACGTCGAGGGTGGCCGACGCCAGCACCACGTCGGGTGCCATGCCGTTCTGATCGCGGTTGGTTCCGAAGGCGTACACGGGCGCGCCGCTGGCGGCGCGCTCCTGGGCGGCCTGGAAGACCCCGCGGCCGGCGTCGTTCGCCTGGTGGAGGAGCAGATCGGCCCCCTCCTCCATGAGCGCCAGGGCCGCCTCCCGCGCGTTCGCGACGTCGTCGAAGCTGCCGGTGTACACCTCTCGAACGCCGACGGCCGGGTCCGCCGCCTCCACGCCGCCCCGGAAGGCGAGGAAGGTGCTCTCGATGGACGGGATGCGGCGTCCCCCCACCAGCCCCACGACCTTGGAGCCGCTCATCCGCGCGGCGAGCCAGCCACAGAGATAGGTCGCCTGCTCCAGCTCGAAGACCATGGGCGCCACGTTGGCCCGCACGGTGTTGCCCGACGTGGTGATGAAGACCGTGTCGGGATGGTCCGCCGCGACCCGGGCGGCGGCCTCCTGATACTCGAAGCCGTGACCGAAGACCAGCTGGTAGCCGCGGGCGGCGTAGTCGCGGAAGCCCTCCTCGAACTCGGCGGGCGTGCGGGTCTCCACGTGGGAGATCTCGGCGCCGAGCTCGTCGCGGATCCGGCCCAGCCCCTCGTAGGCGCTGGCGTTCCAGCCCCCGTCGGCGATGGAGCCAGGGGTCAGGAGCGCCACCCGGAACGCGGGCCCGGTGGCGTCGGTGGGCGAGCCGTCGGAGCAGGCCGCGGCGAGCAGGGCGCCGGCGACGCCGGCCACCGCGAGACGGATCGCCTGGGCGGATCCCGGGGAGACCCTGGAAGTGCGGAGGCCCACGGCCGCCGAGTATGGGTGGCCCGCCGGGGAGCGTCAACGGCGGGGACGGCGGCCCTAGGGCTGCGCTTCGTCGGCGCGGGCCAGCGCGGCGGGACGGGCCCCGGCCGGGCGGACCGTGAACTCCTCGTCCTCGGAGAAGACCTTGAGCGGGATCCAGCCGGGGACGTCGGACATGCGGGGCATGCCGGGCACCATGGCGCCGGTGGGATCGATCACCCAGGGATCGTTCCGGTCCTCGAACCAGAGCGTCACCATGTGGTGCTGGCCGTCGCTCGGACGGTAGACGATGGCGCGGTAGACCTCGTCCTCGCGGAAGCCGAGGTCGCGCAGGAAGTGGTAGACGAGCAGCTCGAGACCGTCGCAGTCGTCGCCGTTGTGGGCGAGGGTCTCCTCGAGGGTGGCCCAGTGGTCGATGGCCCCGTCCTCCACGTAGTGGCGCCGGGCCTGTTTCTGGATCCAGCCCGCCACCTCCCGCGCCATCTCCCGCTTGCGCTCGCGCCGGAACTCGGCGTACTTGCGACGCAGGTCCTTGCCGCGGGGTCCCTTCGTGGCCCCGCTGCCCTCGCCGGAGACGGACGCGGGACCGACGAGCTGATCCGTCTCGGGCAGCCTCCGCTCCCGGTGCTGCCAGCCGCTGATCTTCGGCGACCACGGATCGCGGTGGTCGGGCTGCTCGAAGTAGGCAAAGGCGTCGCTGCCGACGGTGGAGATCGGCGTCGTGCATCCGAGGATGCACCAGGCGCCGACGGCGATGCACAGGGGAGCGAGACGAGCCATCTCCTCCCGCTTCGGCCAGCGCGCCGACGAGTTTAGGAGCGGTTTGGGCCTCGCTGGCGGCGCTCAGGATTTCGCGATCGGCGACGGCGGGCTGGGGCGCAAGCTGCGCGCGAAGGCGCGCGAGGCGCGCGCGCAGTGGGCGCGCAGCGGATCAGGCGGGGATGTCGCAGGCGTTGGCGAAGGCGAACAGGACGACGAAGAAGAGCGCCATGGCGGGGATGCCGCCGACCACGTAGAGCACCGACACGCCGTCGAGCACGCCGCGCTCTTCTTCCTGGTTCTGGTCCGGGTCGCTCATTTCGCCTCCGTGTTTCCTTCTGGAACGCGGGCGCAGGCTAGCGGCTGGTCGGAGCGCCGTCGACTCGGTCTCGCCAGTCGGCGGGCACCCCGGCCAGGCTGGCCTCCACGTGGAGCTCCCTCAGGCGCTGCTCGGCGGCGCTGACGTCCTCGCGAAGGCGCTTGACCTCCTGGCGCAGCTGGAACTGGCCGGGATTGTTGGTCTCCACGTCCACGTTCCCGACCCCCGGGGGAGCGATGCTCCAGTTGGAGCTGCCCTGCGCGGCCCGGGCCAGCTTCTGCTGGGCGCGCGCCAGGGCCTGGCGGGACTCCACCACCTCCTGCCGGGCCCCCTCGAACCGGCTCCTCCACTCCTGCCGGGTGGCCCCGCCCTTCCGCTCGACCCCGCCGTACTCGAGGGAGTCGGGCAGGACCAGCAGCTGCTCGAGCTCCACCTCGGGCGAGGCGGCGGGGTCGGCCGCCCCTTCCTCCGCCTCCGCCCCCACGGGCAGCATGAGGACCAGGCCGAGCAGGGGGCCGATCGGGAGCCGCATCGGGCGTCGGTGACGTTGGGGCCTTCGGGGCATGGAATCGCTGACTTCGGACCCGGAGAGGGCCCCCTCAGGACTATAGCCGAGGGCCCGGGGTGGCCCGAGGCCCGCAAAGCGGGTCAAGGCCCCCGCCGAAACGCCGATACGCAGCGGGTGGTACGGGTCCGAGGGCGGACCCTGCCCGGGAGGGCACGCCGCGATGGATCGCGAGAAGCTCTATCGCCTGCTGCGCCTGGGGATCGAGAAGGGCGCATCCGACATCCACTTCCAGGTGGGGTACCTGCCGCTCTACCGGTTCCACGGGGACCTGGTCGAGCTCCGCTACAAGGTCCTCACCCCGAAGGACACCGAGACCATCGCGCGCCTGCTCTTCGAGGGCGAGGAGGACGACTCCCTCGAGTTCAACGAGCGCGACCTGGCCTTCGAGCTGCCCGGCGAGGGCCGCTTCCGGGTCAACATCTCCCGCCAGCGGCGCTTCTTCAACATCGTGCTGCGGGTGATCCCGCTCCAGATCCGCAGCTTCGAAGACCTCAACCTGCCCGGCGCGCTGCGCGACATCGCCAACCTGCGACGCGGCTACGTGCTGGTCACGGGGGCCACGGGCATGGGCAAGTCCACCACCCTGGCCACCACGATCGACACGGTCAACAAGACCCGCAAGGCCAAGATCATCACGGTCGAGGACCCGATCGAGTTCGTGTTCACCCACGACAAGAGCATCATCACCCAGCGCGAGATCGGTACCGACACGGCGAGCTTCCCCGACGCGCTCCGGGCAGCCCTGCGCCAGGACCCGGACGTGATCATGGTGGGCGAGATGCGGGACCTCCAGACCGTGGACACTTCCCTCAAGGCGGCGGAGACGGGCCACCTGGTGTTCTCGTCGATCCACACCAACGACGTGGCATCGACGATCAACCGACTGGTCTCGTTCTTCCCGACCGAGGAGCACCAGCAGGTCCGCAACCGCCTCGCGGAGAACCTCAAGGCCGTGGTGTCCCTGCGGCTGCTGGTGAACAAGAAGCGCACGGACCGGGTGCCCGCGGTCGAGGTCATGCGCAGCACCCGGAGCATCCAGGAGTGCATCAAGGACC